>PSLO01000088.1:0-17873 GCA_040289665.1 Leptolyngbya sp. ERB_1_1
CCCCTTAGCAAGGACATCCGCCCTTGGGGCGGTCACACTCATCAAGCCACCAGCTTTGCTGGGGGTGTCTGACTGTTTTTCAACCGCTTCTCGGAATGAGTCAAGACCCATTTCATCAATCAGCCACATCAAGCGCGACTTTTGACGATTCGATCGCAATCCCAAATCCCGATACACGGTTAAAATCGCTTCGCAAACCGCAACGACATCGCGCGGATCAACCCAAGCATTTAGCGGAATTGCTGCATCACAGCGTTTTGCCGAAAAGAAGCCGCCTACCAGCACATTAAAGCCGAGTGTGCGATCTTTGTAAGCAGGCACAAACGCAATGTCGTTAATTTCTGCGTGAACTGAATTATCGCGACAACCTGCGATCGCAATGTTGAACTTACGCGGTAAATTGCTAAAGCTGGGATTGCCACGACCATTGTTCGTGATCATATCCTGCACTTTTCGTACCAGTCCGCGCGTATCAATCAACTCATCGGCATCAATGCCCGCTACGGGCGATCCGGTGATGTTGCGAACGTTATCCATCCCGGACTGAACACTGGTTAATCCAGCTCGATCGAACTTGCGAAAAATTTCTGGTAGGTCTTCGATCCGAATGCCGCGCAGTTGAATATTCTGGCGCGTGGTGATGTCCGCATTGCCGTCATCGCCATAACGCTGTAGAATCTCTCCTAGCACGCGCGTCTGCCCGCTGGTGAGAATTCCATTCGGAATCCGCATCCGCATCATAAACTTACCAGGAGTTACGGGGCGGAAAAACACGCCAAGCCACTTTAAGCGATGATCGCGATCGGTTTCATCCATTGCTTCCCAGCCGAGTCGAGCAAACTGCTCTAGCTCTGCTTTCACCGCAAGACCGTCTTTCTCTGCTTTGAGTTTTTCAAACTTATTCAGGGTCGGTGCTGATGCGAGATCTGTCATGGATTGAGCCTATAAATAGAGGTGTTCCAGAGCGAACACAAACTTGGTACTTCTGCAACCGTATTCCGGTGCATCCCTTACCAATGCCCTAAAGGTAAGCGGGATCACAGAGGAAATTCGTATCCGGCGTTACAAAATATTTCGTAATATGACGTTTTTGCATTAGAGCGATTCACTTTCGTCATCTACCGATCGACAGAAGTACGACAGCATACCTTAGAACAAACAGAAACAAGGAGAACATGATGCGCCGTCGAACATTTTTATCGTGGGCAGGAGTCGGTTGGCTGCTCAGCCGAATTCCGGTAGGGCTAACCGCTTTTCTCGCAGCTTGTACCGGACAGCAGGGCAAACAGAAAAGCGCGACTGGACAAAAGAGCGCGACTGGGCTTGAGACTGTGGGAACGATCGCGGATTTAGATGCGAAAGGGGTCTTGCAAACAGAGTCTCCCGCTCCGATTTTGGTGATTCGCAGTCCAGCCGAG
Organism: Leptolyngbya sp. ERB_1_1; assembly: GCA_040289665.1. Classification (GTDB taxonomy): domain Bacteria; phylum Cyanobacteriota; class Cyanobacteriia; order Leptolyngbyales; family Leptolyngbyaceae; genus Leptolyngbya. The sequence continues at coordinate 1,419 of PSLO01000088.1, forward strand.
CCAAAGACTTTGATTGCAGTAAATTCGACCTGTACGCATCAAGGATGTTTGGTCAATTGGAATGCGGAGCGCAAATCGTTTGTTTGTCCCTGTCACGGTTCAGTATTCGCAGCAGATGGCTCAGTTCAGCACCCACCTGCGACGAAAGCGTTAACCACTTATCCGGTTCAACTCGAGGGGCAGAATGTTCAAGTCAAAATCGGTTAATGCGCTTTTGGATAGAGGAACGTCGATCGACAATGATCCACCGTTAAGTCAGACCTACTCAGTGGAGATTTGATTTATGACTCAGGCTGCAACTCAAAACAATCGCGCGATTAGCAATCTGGAATATGATCTGCTGACTGCTCTTCAAAGTAAAGCGGAAGCAGTAAAAGTGTATGAAACCTATATTCAAGATGCAGAACAATCGCAATCTCAGCCTTGTGTTGAACTCTTTCGCAAGTTAAGAGATGCGGACATTCAAACGGCTCAAGAAATTCGTCATCATCTGCAACAGGTTATGCAGCATGACAGAATGTAGAGCAATTCAGGCGGTAGAGAGAATTTCTCTACCGCTCTGATGTAAGGATTGCAATTGAATCATGCTTTCTTATCAATCACTTCAGCCCGATCGCTCAGTTCTATGGCACAGTAACATCAGGTGAGCAATCCCGATATGCTGTAGAGAACGGTAGGCAAAGATTGTGCAAAAGTTGAGTTACCACGAGATTTTAGAGCAGGCTCAAGCGGCAGCGAACCATCAAGATTGGGGGCGGCTGAGTCAGGCTTTACAGCAAATTCTCTCGAACGAAGACTTCCAATCTGAAAGGGCATTGTTCTCTGAGCCGAACACTACGACAGTGTTACTCGATTTTGCAGTGCAAGTGCTGGAATCGGGAAGCTTTCAGGATCGGTGGGAAATCGCGAAGCTGTTTCCAAGCTTTGGAATTGATGCGATCGTGCCGTTGATTGACTTATTAAGCAATGAATCTGCAGAACCAGAAGCGCAATGGTTTTCAGTTCGCATCTTAGGTAGCTTTAATCATCCGCGCGTAATTAATGCGCTGATCGATTTGCTAAAAACTTCTCAAAGCGAAGAACTCACTTCGATGGCAGTTTCTGTTTTAGCCAGCATGGGAAAAACTGCTGTATCGATGTTAGAGCCATTATTGGCGGATGATTCTACGCGATTGTTAGCCATTCAGGCACTGGGACAAATTCGACGATCGGAAACGGTTCCGCTGTTGATGCGGGTGATTCATGATCCAGGTGCCCAAATTCGTGCGATTGCGATCGAAGCCCTAAGTAGTTTTCATTCTGCTGAAATTACCAACGTTCTAATCGATGCTCTACGGGATGTCGCGGTTCAAGTCAGACTTGCAGCGGTGACTGGATTAGGATTCCGGCAAGATCGTGCAAATCTAGTGACTTATCTGCGTCCGTTGTTGTTGGACTTAAATTTAGAGGTGTGTCGTCAAAGCGCGATCTCACTTGGAAGGCTTGGAACTTCTGAAGCTGCGACTGCACTATATGAGGTTTTGGAATCTCCTCACACACCGGAAAGTCTAGCGATCGAGCTAGTTCGCGCGTTAGGTTGGATTGCTTTGCCTGAAGCTTTAAATCACTTAGAAGCTGCATTGTTGCACTTGTCGCTTTCTGAAACGGTGAAGCTCGAAATCATTCAAACGCTCGGGCGAGTTGACGCAATTCCTCTAAAAGCTCAAGCAACAGAGATTTTGTTAAATGTGTTGCCGCTTTTGCAATCCGTTGCCACTCGACAAGCGATCGCGCTTTCTTTAGGTCAACTAGGTGATGAAGAAGCTTTGAATGCTTTGGTGACACTCCTATCAGATACAGATGACGGTGTGCGACTCCATGCGATTTCGGCATTAAAAACTTTGAATGCAGAGTTAGCGCATCAACACTTAGAGCAATTAGCCAAGATTGAACCTGAAGAATCTGAACTAGGGCGAGGAATTACGATCGCGCTGCGAGAATGGAGTTTCTAGATCGATCGCTCTATCAATAATTCTATTGGTTGCTAAGTCCTTCTTAAGGCAGCCCAAAAAGTACTGCTTTTGGTTTGATGTGACGTTCCAAAAGGTTGATGTAGCAGACTGTCATTCTCTCTATCTTAGAGATATTCATGAGTAATAAATACTTGCTATGCCTCTTCATAAAATTAAAGACTTCGATCCCGACTATCGGACTCATTTCAACAATGGCGATGTGATTGGATTTGATGTTTATGCGGGTGATGAGAAAGTTGGATCAGTCGAAGATGTTTTAGTCGATGACAATGGATCATTTCGCTACCTTGTGATCAATACAGGACTGTGGATTTTAGGCAAAAAAGTATTGATGCCGATCGCACAAGGACGAATTGCTTATACCGATCACAAAGTATATGCAAATCTAACGAAAGCTCAAGTTGAAAACTTGCCGGACTATAACCCGGATCAACTGGTTGACTATGAGCATGAAGAACAAGTCCGAGGAGTCTACCGCCCATCTGCGGCTGGAATGGCTGCTTCTGACATGAATTACGATCGCACAAACTATGGATACGATCGCGATCCTGATCTTTATGGACTCAATGATGATCAAACTTTGCGCCTTTATCAAGAGCGCTTGATTGCAAGCAAAACCCGTCAGAAGACTGGTGAAGTTGCGGTCGGAAAGCACGTTGAAACGGAAACCGCTCGCGTTTCTGTCCCAATTGAGAAAGAGCGAGTCGTGATCGAACGCACTCCGGTCACAGGTGGAATGCCTGTCACTCCGGGTGAAGTTGACTTCCATGAAGGTGAAGTTGCGCGGGTGGAAGTTTACGAAGAAGTGCCAGATATCCAAAAAGAAGCATTTGTTCGTGAAGAAGTGCGGGTGAAAAAAGTCGTCGATCGCGATGTTGTCACCGCAGAAGATCAAGTCCGTCGTGAAGAGCTAAATCTTGATGTTGATGGCAACCCGATCGTAGAGAAAAAGCTCTAATCTCCATTCGTACCTTGTTGAAGGATGAATTCTTTTTCATCCTTCAATTCTTATTCTTAATCTTGCTGCTATGACCCCACGATTTGATCCATCTCTGACTTCTGAAACTCTCACCCCCGAAGAAGTCATTCAACTCCTAGAAGAACGCTTAGTCGTTCGCTCAGAGAAACGCAAGGTCGGCGAAATTGTCGTTCGTAAAGAAATCGAGACGCGAATTGTCGAAGTTCCTGTCCGGCGGGAGAAGTTGATTGTTGAGCGAGTCGAGCCAACCTACGAGCGAATCGCAGAAATCGATCTTGGTCAAAGTCAATTGAACGGAAAAGAACACAAAATCGACCATAAAATTGACAGCAGAAACGGAATCGCAAAAGATAATACTGTGTATGGTGAGTTTGATTCACCTAGAACTGTAAGTGATCTGCTCGATGCGATCGCGAGAACCCCGTCTCATGATTGTGCCGAGATTCGGATCGAAATCACCCTCAAAGATTCTAAACACCAGGAAGCGTATCAAACTTGGTTCGATCGTTGTCGTAAATCGTAAAGGAAACTACCGTCATGACCACTCAACTGGATATGCAATCTAATTCCGCGATTGGAACCACTTCCGAAGCCATTGATCAAGAGATGATCGAAGCTCGTCGTCTCGCGGCTTGGGAACGCGACCGCGCTCAGATCGAAGACTTCTTTAACGATCCGATGAAATACATCTCGGCGTTTTGGCAAGAATATAAGCCGATCGTGTATGTTCTCGGTGCAATCTTGCTCGCATCGATCGTCCTTAAGGTTGTTTTTGGCATCATCGGATTTTTCACCAACTTACCGATCATTAGCGGACTACTCGAACTGGTTGGAATTGGTTACACCATATGGTTTGTCAGTCGCTATCTCGTGAAGGCTGAAACTCGCCAAGAGCTTTCCCAGAAGGTTGAAGAAATCAAACAGGATGTGGTCGGAGCAGCGCAGCCCGTTGCCGATGACTTCAAGAACGCGATCGAGGCTGATCAAACTCTGTCTTAGGACGAATTTCGATCCGTCGATTGTTTTTCTATCCTAATAACATTGTCTCAAGGAAGGCGTAGTATGCTGCTGCAAGAAAAAGAAACAGGTAACTTACTCGAAGTTTTAGATGTAAAACTTCTGATTGATCCAAACGAAGAGATGGTTCCGGCGCGGGATCAAGCAGGTCAAGAAGAGCAAGATCCGGAGAAGTACACCAAAACAGGTTTAGTATTTCCTTCGGGTGAAGCGTTGCCTCGTTGCTGGGTCGATGCAAACTATCGAAATAACTAAGTTCTCTGCAAAGATCTCCAACTGCTTGACACTGCTGGAGATCTATTCTGTTTTCAAACTCATAAACTCTTTTTTACAACTATTGAAGAAAATGATTCGAGATTGTTTTTTACTTCTATTAGAAATGCGTCGAACACAGCCTCGATCGCTGCAACACTGTATCGAATTGTGCGATCGGCAAGGAGATTCAAGCATTGATGCTGAGGATTCCGAAGAATTAGAAGCCTGTTTAGCACGCTACCGACGCAACGGACGAGCAAATAAAACGGACGAGCAAATAAGTCGTAGAGATTAACTTAATCCAGCCTGCAATTGCTGCTTTGCTTCTGCCAATGCTTCCGGTAGTTTGCTGGTGTCTCGTCCGCCTGCTTGTGCCAAATTCGGACGACCACCACCACCGCCACCACAAATTTTTGCGATCGCACCAACCACTTTCCCCGCTTGCAGTCCTTTCTTCACGACCGCCGGACTAAATGCCGCAACAAAACTAACTTTCCCCGCTTCAGGAACAGATCCTAAAACGATCGCGCCTTCTCCTAATTTTTGCAGCAATTGTTCTGCGGCTTTCTGTAACGCAGCAGGATCAACACCATCAAGCTGTGACACTAGAATTTTGAAGTCTCCAACCGTTTCAGCTTCGGCTAAGAGTTGATCAGATTTCGCGATCGCTAACTGTCCTTTTACCGTTTCTAGCTGTTTCTGAGTGTTCTTCAGTTCGGTTTGCAATGTAGTAATACGATCAGAGATTTCTTCAGGTTTGACTTTGAAGCGATCGCTTAGCTCTTTGACCACCGCATCGCGAACATTGAGATATTCCAGTACCGATGCACCCGAAATTGCTTCAATCCGTCGAATTCCAGCCGCTACACCTGTTTCCGAAACAATCTTGAACAATCCGATTTCTGCGGTGTTACTCACATGAGTTCCGCCGCAAAGCTCCATCGAAACACCAGGAAAGTCAATCACGCGAACTTCATCACCATATTTCTCACCGAACATCGCGATCGCGCCTTTTGCTTTCGCATCTGCGATCGGCATCACCATAATCTTGGCTTGGTGTCCTTCTGCAATCCAGATATTGATTTGTTCTTCAATCTGTTGCAGTTGTTCAGAAGTTAAGGGTTTGGCATAGTTAAAGTCGAACCGTAAGCGATCGAAATCGACCAGTGATCCTGCCTGAGAGATTCCTTCATCTACAATCTTGCGGAGTGCAGCTTGGAGTAAGTGAGTTGCAGAATGATTCGCAGCCGCACGACGACGACAGGAGAGATCGATCTGAGCGGTAACCTGATCGCCCACTCGAATCGTTCCGCGCTCGACTCGCCCAAAGTGAACAAAGAACGCCGATTCTTTCTTCACATCTTCGATCCGAATCACGGAATCAGCACCGGATAGATAACCACGATCGCCAATCTGACCGCCAGATTCGGCATAAAACGGAGTCTGATTCAAAACGATTTGCACTTCGGTTCCAGATTCGACTCGATCGACGGTTTCACCATTCACTAGCAATAGTTCAATTTCTGATTGGCTAGAAGATTGTTTATAGCCTAAAAATTCTGTTTCATGAATTGTTGCAGCTAATGTGTCTAGCGTTCCTTGAACCGTTAGATCAATGGTTTTATGAGCATCTCGACCACGTTGGCGTTGCGCTTCCATTTCAGCTTCAAAGCCGCTCATATCCACAGTTAAACCTTTCTCGATCGCAATCTCTTCTGTGAGTTCGACCGGGAATCCATAAGTATCGTATAGCTCAAACGCATCCTGTCCTGAGATTTGTTTCGTTTCTCGATTCAGAATTTCTTCTAACAGCTTTTCACCTCGATCGAGCGTCTTACGGAATCGTTCTTCCTCGATTTTGAGTTCCGATTTCACCACCGTTTCTTTTAATCGAACATTCGGATAAGCGGATTCGGAAAGCGCAATCGCCGTTTCTGCCACTTCGGGAGTGAAATCTCGATCGATGCCTATTAACCGCCCGTGTCGAACCACGCGGCGAATCAAACGCCGCAATACATAACCGCGTCCTTCATTCGATGCAGTAATTCCATCTGCAATCATGTGAACGACTGCACGAATATGATCACCAATGACTTTGAGTGATACTTTTGTCGATTCATCTGCGGTTGCATAATCGATTCCTGCAATTTTTGCAGCGGTTTGAACGATCGGGAAAATCAGATCCGTTTCATAATTATTTGGCACTTGCTGAAGAATCTGTGCCATCCGCTCCAAGCCCAAACCCGTATCAATGTTCTTGTTTTGCAGCGGCGTTAAGTTACCATCAACGTCCTGGTTGTATTGCATAAACACCAGGTTGTAATACTCGATAAATCGGGTGTCATCTTCGAGATCAATCTGAGCGTCTCCGAGTTCAGGATGAAAGTCGTAATACAACTCAGAACAAGGACCACAAGGACCGGTTGGGCCTGAGTTCCAGAAATTATCTTTTGCACCCATTCGCTGAATTCGATGCGCTGGAATCCCGACTTCATCGCGCCAAATTGCAAAGGCTTCGTCATCTTCCTCAAAGACGCTGACGACAATCCGCTCCGGGGGCAAGCCGAAGGTCTTCGTTGAAAGCTCCCAAGCCCAGGCGATCGCTTGCGACTTAAAGTAGTCCCCAAAACTGAAATTTCCTAGCATTTCAAAAAACGTGTGGTGTCGCGCGGTACGACCTACGTTCTCAATATCATTGGTGCGGATACATTTCTGCGAAGTGGTTGCGCGCGGAAATTCAGCTTGTCGCTGACCGAGAAAAATCGGTTTGAAGGGCAGCATTCCCGCGATCGTCAACAGCACAGTTGGATCTTCAGGCACGAGCGACGCACTGGGGAGCGGTTGATGTCCGCGCTGTGCAAAGAAATCGAGGAACGTTTGCCGAATTTGAGCGCCGCTGAGAGGAGTAGCCATTGAAGTCCAAAGAATTTGAGAAGTGCGTTACTTATCTTATCTTGCCGCAGGTTGAGCGAATTGGCTGGAGATTCGGCAAAACTTCGTTGAAATACTGTGTCACAATAAATTCGAGGAAGCGAGTAGATATATGGCGAAAACAGCTTTAGATCTGACCCCCGAAGAGTTACGCTGTTATAACCCTGCCAAACGAGTTTATACACAATTAGCAGACGAATCTTGGCGGAGAGCTTGGGAATTGGTACCCAGATTAGCGGAAATTCTCAGGGAGCAATTTGGTGCGAATCAAGTTGTTGTTTTCGGTTCGCTTACTGATCAAAACCGCTATACTCCTTGGTCAGATATTGACTTGGCAGTTTGGGGAATTGCACCAGGGCAGTTTTACACAGCGCTCGGAGTTCTGAACGAAATTAGCTCAGAGTTTAAAATTGATTTAGTCGATCCAACAGATCGATCCTGTCGCCCCTCGATTAAGCAAGCGATCGAGCGTACAGGAGTTGTCGTTTGAGTGAGATTTTACTGGAACTTGCCGATCGAATTGTTACCGAATTAGGTGAAATTGAACAGGTTGTTGTTCGTACGCAGCAAAGTTGGCAACGGTTTCAACAATCTGGAGATGATCTCTACATTGATGGTGCAGCCCTCAATCTGCATAGTTTCTATAACGGATTGGAGCGGGTGTTTGAGTTGATTGCCACTGTGATCGATCGCTCATGTCCACAGGGAAGCAATTGGCATCAAACATTGCTAGAGCAAATGGCTGTTGAAGTTGGAGAAGTTCGTCCCGCAGTCATTTCCGAAGCAAATCGAGAAGGCTTGAATAACTACCGCAGATTTCGCCATATTGTGCGCCACCTTTACACTCAGCAATTTGAGCCGGAGCGAATCCAACCCCTAGTTGAAACTGTTCCAGAGCTATTTTCTCAAGTTCGCGCCGAACTACTTGCGTTTGCAGCTTTTCTAAGAAATCAGAGCTTTTGACACTTCTTCAAGCTGAATGCTTTGTGCAAAGTACGGAAATCCTTACCTTTTGGCGTAGCGTTTGTGGGGAAGAGATCGACATTCATTTTCTACAATATGGGTAAAACCATTCGAGATTAAATCCGCAATGCCTGTAGAAACCAACAACAAGCGCACTCAGCGCCCTCGGCAGTTCGGAGGCGGATTGCTGATTGTATTCACGTTACTATTGCTGCTAAATTTTGTGATTCCTAGCTTCGGTTCACAATCTCAGCAAGTCGCTTATAGTGATTTCGTCTCTCAAGTTCGATCGGGAAATGTCGATCGAGCCATCATCGGAAATGACAAAATTGAATTCACGCTCAAATCGACGCAGCCTGCTCAAGAAGGCACTCGCTCCCCAGTCTATGCAACGACACCTGTTGCAATCGATTTAGATTTGCCGAAAATTTTGCGAGACAACAATGTTGCATTTAGTGCCCCAACGCCCAGTCCTTATGGCTGGATCGGCACAATCTTGAGTTGGGTACTGCCACCGCTGATTTTCTTCGGGATCTATAGCTTTTTTATCAATCGCCAAGGGGGTGGAGCCGCAGCACTCACGGTTGGAAAAAGCAAAGCTCGCATCTATTCCGAAGGGACGACTGGCGTGAAGTTTACGGATGTGGCAGGGGTAGACGAAGCCAAAGCAGAACTTCAAGAAATTGTCGATTTTCTCAAGAACGCCGATAAGTATGCGCGATTGGGTGCAAAAATTCCTAAAGGTGTGCTGCTGGTTGGACCTCCTGGAACTGGGAAAACCATGTTAGCCAAAGCGATCGCTGGAGAAGCGGGCGTTCCGTTCTTCTCGATCTCTGGTTCCGAATTTATCGAACTTTTTGTCGGGGTTGGTGCGTCGCGTGTGCGTGACTTATTTGAACAAGCGAAACAACAAGCACCTTGTATTGTGTTCATCGATGAGTTAGATGCGTTAGGAAAGTCGCGTGGTTCTGGAAACTTTGCGGGTGGCAACGATGAACGCGAACAAACGCTGAACCAGTTGCTAACCGAAATGGATGGATTCGATGCAAATACAGGAGTCATTCTCCTTGCTGCTACGAATCGTCCCGAAGTGTTAGATCCCGCCCTTCGTCGTCCTGGACGGTTCGATCGTCAAGTGGTCGTCGATCGTCCTGACAAGATTGGACGTGAGGCTATTCTCAATGTTCATGCCCGGAATGTGAAACTTGCAAGCGATGTTAACTTGGCAACGATCGCAGTTCGCACACCCGGATTTGCAGGCGCAGATCTGGCGAACTTGGTGAATGAAGCGGCACTCCTCGCGGCTCGAAACAATCGGGATTCTGTGGTGATGGCAGACTTTAACGAAGCGATCGAACGAGTGATCGCAGGTCTTGAGAAGCGATCGCGCGTGTTGAACGAAACCGAGAAGAAGATCGTGGCTCACCATGAAGTCGGTCACGCGCTCATCGGTGCATTAATGCCGGGTGCGGGTAAAGTCGAGAAAATCTCGATCGTGCCTCGTGGTGTGGGCGCATTAGGCTATACGCTGCAATTACCTGAAGAAGATCGCTTCTTGATGGCAGAAGACGAAATTCGGGGACGGATTGCAACCTTACTGGGAGGTCGATCAGCAGAAGAAGTCATGTTTGGCAAAGTGTCTACTGGAGCCAGCGATGATATTCAAAAAGCGACCGATCTTGCAGAACGCACCGTTACGATTTACGGAATGAGTGATGAATTGGGTCCGGTCGCCTTTGAGAAAATGCAGCAGCAGTTTATTGAAGGTTACGGTCCGTCGCGTCGTCAAATCAGCGCTAAAGTGACTGAGGAAATCGATCGAGAAGTCAAAGCGATCGTCGATAACGCTCATCACATTGCCTTAGCGATTCTGAATCAAAACCGATCGCTGTTAGAGGAACTTTCCCAAACGCTACTCAACCAAGAAGTCCTTGAAGGTGAGGCGTTGCGGGCGGAATTAAGTCGTGTTCAAGCACCTGCTGAACTTGATGCTTGGTTGAACACGGGTAAGATTACTCAAAACACCGTGGAATTTCAGACAGCGGCTTAGTCGATCGCTTTTCCGCAATTTACCGTAAAGCCTTTGATCATCTTCAAAAGCAGCGGGAAAACATACCGTGTGAATACGGATTCTCATTGCAAGCCTTCAAAATCCTCAGCGTTTTATAGGATACATTCCAGTGAATCTACAGATGAGGAATTTCAGTGATACTGCGATGATTAACACATAAGTCATTTCATTAGAGAGTATCAACTTTCACAGCTACCAGCCCAGTGGTGTCGCGCTACTGGGTTTTTTATTGTTTGAAATATCGCGATGGGTGGCTTCTCGATGGAGCCACCCATCGCAACAATTTGCTTTGAACGCTCACTCATCGCTATCTCCTAGCAAGGCGAATCACTTTCGATTCGCCTTGCTGTTGAACTATTTTGACAAGTCGAGCGCTCTTTTCACCAATCCTTCAGCCGTGATGCCATTCACCGCCATCAGTTCTCCTGCGGTCGCGGTTGTTTCACCCCGCTTCCAGGCAAAGGTATCGCGTTTCGCGGTACTCCGCAGCATGATTGGCTCTAGCATTCCGCTTGCGCCACCCGTCACCCCGATCAGCGCATCTCCACCAAACAGAGTTTCAAACGTCGCATCATCGACGAATTCATCATCTGGCTGTGAGCAAATCTCGAAGGCAACATCGTGTGAGCGATACAATCGTCGCGGATTCACAACCGATACGATCCGCACTCCGAAGCCTTGCGATTCTAGCGTCGAAGCGGCGGTAAACACAGGCATTAATGTCATATCCCCAATCACCGCAAATACGATCGTTTTAGATCCGCTAGATTCATGCAGCACGATCGCACCTTGTTCGATCGCTTGTCGCGTCTGTTCAAAGGTCGTCCGAATCGGCAGGGGTGATTTACTTGCGGTAATCACAACTCCTTTGTTTTTCGTCGTCAGTGCCCATTCATAACAAGCTTGAATGCTGTTAGCATCGGGCGGAAACAACGGAAACACATTGCCGTTTCGCATCATTGCGGCAAAGTAAGCTTCGATTTCGGGACGTTGATGTGTCCAACCGTTGCGACCTTGCTCTAATGCACCAGCGGTAAATAAGGTAATTGTCGAAGGCGTTTGACGGCGTAGTTCTGCCATTGCTTGCGTCACGGTCTGCCAAATCGGTAAGCCATTAATCGCAAACGACTCATACGAACACCACAGCGATCGACATCCCATCAACGCCAAGCCTGCCGCGAGTCCAGCACAAGCATCTTCGCTCAGAGGTTCATACACTTGACCATTTGGCGCTTGATTGTAAAGCGAATCTTCGGTCGGGTGAATAATTTTCAGCGCTTGGTTAATGTTGGCGATTCCAGAAGCCTCGTTGCCGTCTGCATTCGTGACCAGAAATGCTCGATCGCTCTGTCCAACATGACCTACCAATCGACCCATCGCCGTTGTGGAAACTTTTGCATCACCGCCGACTGGATATTCTTCCATCGGCAATTGTCCCAAGTCAGGTAATTGTCGCTCGAATTCTGTCACCACGGTTTTACTTGCCGAGCCGCCGCCTGCACGTTCGCAGTTCGATCGCACCAGTTCCCAAGCCTCTGGAGTGAGCGCCCGCGCTTTCAGTGCCGCAATGATATCCTCATTCTCCAATGTGTGTTGAGCGTAAAGGTTGTGAGACTTCGATCCTTTTGCGTGAACGCCTGCACCTTTAAGCTGCTTGATGATGAACACGGTTAACTGACCGCTGAAAGCTGATTGTGCGGCTCGATCGACTGCGGTTAGAACAGCGTTTGCAAATTTAATCCGTTGTTTGAGTGAGAAAACGGTGCTGTCTACGTAATCGCTCGGCTGATTGCGATCGTCAAAATCTTTCGCATCGACCAATATGACATTCTCGAATCCGTTCCCCTTCCAGAATTCGATCATCTGCTCATTGGTTTTGAGCGACACCATACTGTGATGCTCTTGTGAATAGCCGTTCCACACCAACACCGGAAGGAAGTTCGTCACGCCTGGAAAAGCGGTGTTGAAATGTGCCATCGAACTCATAATGTAAGGTTCACCTAAGCCGCCATCGCCCACCGTGAAGGGGAAGAGTTTATCGCGATGTAAAAGCGCGGCGGACATGGCAAAGTGTTGTCCCTGACCGAGTGGACCTGCAGGCGCGAGAATTCCCGGAATGAAGCCAGACAAGTGACCGAGTAACCCGTGTTTTTCGCGGAAGCGATCGCGCAGTTGTTGAACGGTTTCGATGCCCATGTCTTCGAGTGAGCGATCGAGAAACATAGCGCTGTAGAACCCCGGTGCATGGTGTCCAACTTCGGTAATGATATTTTTGTGACCCAGCATGACCAATGCAGCATACGCTTCTGCTTGACTGGCAAACCCGCCCGGATGCCCGGATGCTTTACTTGCGGTCACTTGCAGAATCAGATACCGGAGTGCGTCCGCAGCTAATAGCGTTTGATAGCCTGCGACTGGATCGCTCGGATCAGAAATGGCGGTTTGTTGGGGTGCGATCGCAGGCGTTTTGCCATATGTCTCAAACCCTGGCAAGGCTTCGCTAAAGTATTGAATGCCTTCAGTAAAGGCGGGCTGAGTGGATGTCGGGTTTGGGGTCACTGCGGTCATGCTTCACCTGCTGCGTCTGTAATAGGTCTAGACCCTCTATGGTACACAGGCAGTGGACGCTTGAAAATAAAGAGCGGTCGGCGGAATACAATAGATTTTTGTTTATATAAGGCTGCTCGAAATTAGGTGATTTCCAATTGCATCAAGAATTTGGGGTGCAGAAACGAACGAAAATGTTAAGCTCACATCGGCACGATGGAGTGCGAACAATACCTGGAGCGAAGCGATTGCAATGTCCCGAATTCTGTCTTTTAGAGATGATATTCTCCGGTTTACCCATGCTTATTTTATTTACTTGATACCCTCTGCATATATTATTTATCTCGTTTTGGAGTCGTATCAAATCGATTTTCGTCCCTATTACATCGCGGGAAAATCTGTTCTTTATGGCTTAGATCCCTATGTAAATCATGTCGCACAACATCCTGAATTCTTTACTCCGGTGAATGCAGGAGAATCGCCAGCGTCAGGATTTATTTACTTGCCGATCGCGGCTCTATTTTTCGCACCCTTTGCAGCATTTTCTTATTCAACCGCAAAGATAATTTATAGCTCTTTTATTCTAATTTTGTTATGGCTCCTTTTATTTGAATTAGTTCGACATAGCAATTTCAAAATTAAAGGAGAAGTGCTGCTTTTCTCAATGTCTTCTTTTCCTGTTCTTGCTGCATTTGAACGAGGACAAATTGATATTTTAGTTTGCTATCTAACAATTTTAGGATTTCTCTTGTATCAGCGAGCTCGACAAAAGATTTTCCCTGGATTTCTATTTGGATTGGCGTTTTGTATTAAATTATTTCCTGCGATCGCGCTACTTTACTTCATCGCGAAACGCCAGTTCAAAATTGTTCTACACGCATTTATCTCAATTGTTGCCTTATTACTTGCACCCATTCCACTCCTTGGCAATTCGATTTACACCAGCTATCTCAAGCGAATGCTCCCTGAAACGTTTGGAGAGATTACAAGTGCAGTGCCGATCACGGTACATGGTCAAGCGGTGATCAATCGAGTGGTGATGTCAGTGGATAGTGACGGATTGCGAGTTACTCATGATTTTGTGCATGGATTTATGAATCCATTTTTACGAGGTAAACCGATCGCATCTTTAACCGTAGGACTCATTGCATTTCTGCTTTTGATGTACTATCTCAGACGCGAACCCGCTGAACATCAATTCTTCTCGATCGTCAATTGCATTCATTTATTCAATCCTCAAACTTGGATTATGGGAATTGTTTGGTTTATTCCGCTGTTTGTCTATCTATTTGATAAGGCAAATCATCTAGGCAAATTTATCCTAATTCTGCCGCTGTTTATGCCTCCATTTACCAATAGCAACGGAATGCTGGCATATGCAGTTACACTATTATTTGCAATTCCACAAATTCGAGAGAAGTTAACGACAAAAGTTGCAATCGTAGACTAAATTGCTCCTACCGCTGCTTCTCGGCTTGATAAATGTAAAACTTTCCCAGCATGCCGACCGTCTCTAGCTGAAAAGCAGGCAGATCGAGGAAAATCGGCAAATCGGGCACAATCGACCGAGTTGATAAGTTCGTGCGGTATAGACTAAATAACCCATAATTCTGACGTTCGGTGCTTTTCACAATCAGCTTCTTTACCTGTGCCTGATTGTCTTGCACAAACTGAGGACACTGACTCCGAATAATTTGGGGAACTTCTTTACAGCCTTGTGTTTTAACCTGCTGTAGTGCGAACTCACCGAAGGCGGCTTCATCGGGATTTGTGGCTGCCATGAGTCCCACGAGTCCAAGTACACCCAGTCCCAACACACCGAGGAGAATTTGAGAAGTTTTCATGACACACCACTTCAATTCATGATCAGTTCTCTTCGACGTTGTATTAAGTCTACAAGTTCTCGAATTTTTTTATGTGTTTTGTTTCTCGTGCTATACTAAGTAACGCAATGGCGAGCGTAGCCAAGTGGTTAAGGCAGAGGATTGTGGTTCCTCCACTCGTGGGTTCGAGTCCCATCGTTCGCCCTGGTTTGAGAAATTACAGTGAAGCAATTAGAGTGAAGCGATCGCATTTCTGACTTTCAGAAGCGCGATCGCTCATTACCTTAGAGAATTAGAAACGGTGTAGCTTGGAAGTTACAGCCCTGTTTCAGAATCGACTTCAGCCGTAGACCCATCAGCGCCCATTGGAGCAACATAGTCTCTCAAAAAGGTAATTTGTTGCTCAAATTCCATTTGTTTTACGCGATCGAGCAATTGTTGCGCTTCTTCTGCAAGCTGATATCCGGGGGGCATCGGGATGATCGTCGAATTTTCCATGCCCTGCGCCAACAAATACCAAACCAGAAGCTTTGTGGTATCACCAACTGCGCCATACTCGCGGGTGAGTTGCGTATTGCGGCGACAAATCAGATCACGCTGTACGTTTAATTGTTCTTCGTGAGGTAATTCTTTGATTTGATTGAAAATGCCTTCTGCGATCGCAGGCGAAACCGTACTTGCACCGGGAGCCGCAGGAGTAATCGCACCACCCATTTCTTTATAAATGAACCAGAATAAAGCGAGTTGAGTATCAGGATCGAGTTGCTGAAACGCTTCGACCAAATCGTTTGCGGTATTCGAGGTTGTGTATGTCATAAAACAATTACCATTCGACCTTCAAACCGTAACAAATGAACATTTCTCGCCCGACTGACTATGGGTAGACTACTGAGCCTAGCTGAAGGCAGAGGTACGATCGCACTGCGATTACTGATAGGAATAGCGCAACGACTTGGATCGATTTCTATTTCCATCAAGGTAGAGATTTAAGAAGATTTTTAGAAATCACTGAGTCTTTATGCTAATTCAGTATTGACTAGCGATGGATTGCTACAGGGGGATTACGGATGTCGATCGATTATTCAAAAGCTGTAAAATGCGCCATTCTTTGCCAGAAGGTTTATGAGAACTTTAATACAGTTCAGTTTGATGGCATCACAATCAAACCGATCTTAATTACTGAACCAAAAACCGATACTCAGTGCGCGATTTTGACAGATGGAACGGCTGCAACGATCGTATTTAGAGGCAGCGAATCATCTGAAGATTGGGAAACTGACTTTAACACGACCTTGGAGCGGACTCAGTTTGATCAAAAGGTGATTCGTGCATTGATTGTGGCACCACAGGAGAAGACTTATCCCTATGCTGGTTCTAGCAGTTCGGGAGCGCTGATGCATACGGGCTTTGTCACCGCTTACTTTGCAGTAAGAGATCAAATTCACGATTACATCAAGAATAGTACAGTATCCAGTGTTGTTGCGACCGGACATAGTTTAGGGGGTGCATTGGCAACTTTATGCGCCGTAGATATTCAATACAATTTCTCTGATAAGGTAACAATTGAAGCCTACACCTATGGTGCACCCAAGGTAGGGAATGACGGATTTCGAGACTCCTATAATCAACGGGTTCCTGATAGTTACCGAGTTATTCATGGAATGGATATTGTTCCGGAGTTGCCGCGATGGTGGCAGGGATACCGTGCTGTAGACAAGGAAATTCGGATCGGACAACGGTTTAGCGTTAGATTCGTGAGTCAACGGTTCAAGGATCACGCAATTGATCGATATATTACCGTCCTTAGAGCGCATTTATAAACTAAACATTAAGCGGTTGGTCTGCAAACGCTTTGCG
>PSLO01000089.1:0-17801 GCA_040289665.1 Leptolyngbya sp. ERB_1_1
GTTTTCATCCGCAAGTCTGACAATTCTCCTGTTCTACAGGTTACCGTTTCTAGTTATTCATGCAACAAAGCCATTATCAGATCGAAATCGTCCTTCGATGAAATCGCGTTGTTTCAAATGCTTGGTTTTGCGTCCTGTGACTCGTTCGCGCCACATTTTGAAGCTCGATTCTTTCATTTCACGCCGCATTAATGCGATCGTTTGTTTTTCATCGAGTCCGAATTGCAGTTCGATCGCTTCAAAGGGAGTGCGATCTTCCCACGCCATTTCGAGAATTCTATCGATCGTTTCACTCTCTAATTCTGGTAGTTCCATCGTTTCTACTTCTGAATCGCTTGCTGAAATGTTTTGATCGCATCCACATGGTTCACCATATTGACGCATCGTAAAAGCAATTCGAGATCAATTCCGGGCACTGCTTCACTGTTCACAATCTTCTCGTACCGCAATTGATCGCCTTCTTGTCGTAAGTGATAAACCTCTAAAACGCCATCCTCCCAAAACCACACTTCTGAGATTTGCAGTCGCTTATATGCTTCTAGTTTATTGATTCCGCCGCTGGTAAAGACAATTTCGATCGCTAAATCAGGACGCGATCGACCTGGCGCAAGCTTGTAAGATTCATCCGCCTCTCGCTTCACTCCCGCTGCCTCATTTTCCAAGGTCATAGAACCTGTAGGAGTGAAGTCAAATCCTGCTAATAGTAGATAAAGCTCCAATAGAGCAGCAATACGCTTTTTAACTGTTTCATGCGGTTCACCCGGCATTTGTCGAATCTCCAATGTTCCATCTAAAAAAGAGAGCCGATAACCAGGACGATCGAGCAATTGCTCTACAGCTTTGAACTCTCGCCAAGTGAGAGCTTCAAACAGAAGTGGAGTTTGTTTCTGAGGTAGAGTAATAGTCATAATTGCTACTGCTGATTTAGTCTCTGTCTCAAAGCGCGGATTGCTGCACTGGTCGATCGTTCAGACGTGATCTGAACACATTCCGCCACAATCTCTAGAATCGGAATCTTTGGAAAAAACCGACTGCGTTCTTGAAGCACATAAGCATTATTTTCTAAACCATAAATCCGAAGCTGTTTATTCCTGAACATCCACACTTCTGGAACTTTGAACGGTAGGTAATCATCAACGTTGCTGTAACTAGTCACGTCCATTTCGATCACCAAATCGAATGGCGGGTCAACTTGCCAGTCAATCCGTTCTTTGCCTGATGAAATTTGCCAATTGTCGATGTAAAAACAAATGTCTGGTTCGATCCCATACGATGTGGGTAATGTCATCGTAACGGGTGTGTAAGCATTATATTCCTGCTCTAAATGATCCAGAACCGTTTCTACAATCCTGCCTAGCAGACTTGCGCCTTGGCCATGAATTGGTAACGGTGACATAAATAGAATCTCTCCATCTCGATACTTGATTCGAGGGATCGATCCGTCTCCTCGTTGTTCGCTTAAAGTGATGTAGTCTTGCCAAGTTCCCGGAAGCCGCAAG
Organism: Leptolyngbya sp. ERB_1_1; assembly: GCA_040289665.1. Classification (GTDB taxonomy): domain Bacteria; phylum Cyanobacteriota; class Cyanobacteriia; order Leptolyngbyales; family Leptolyngbyaceae; genus Leptolyngbya. The sequence continues at coordinate 1,500 of PSLO01000089.1, forward strand.
ACTGTTCCGGGTGGAAGTTCGATACGATCACGCGAAACCATTGCAAACATTACAAATGCTCCTTATCGCTCCATCGCTTCAATTGATTTCGGAACTGCTGCCGTTAAGATTTCATTTCCGGTTTCTGTCACTAACACATCATCTTCAATCCGAATCCCGATACCGCGCCAACGATCGCTGACTTCCGATTGTCCTTCGATCGATTGAAAGTCCGATCGAATATAAATTCCAGGTTCAACCGTCACCACTTGTCCAGGTTGGAAGTTCAGCCAGTTTTCGCCCACTTTTCGCGCCCCTGCATCATGCACATCTAAACCGAGCCAGTGTCCCGTTCCGTGCATAAAGAAAGCTTTGTATTTCTCCTCTTTAATCACTTCTTCGATGTCACCTTGCAGCAAGCCCAATTCCATCAAACCTTCAACAATCACTCGAACCGCAGCATCGTGAAACTGATTCCAAGGATTTCCAGGCTTGACTTGTTCGATCGCAGCTAGTTGCGCTTTCAACACCAACTCATACAAAATCCGTTGTTCTTCAGTGAACTTATTACCTACTGGGTAGGTTCGGGTAATGTCTGAGTTGTAATAGTGATAAGAACATCCTGCATCAATGAGAAGCAGTTCACCGTCTTGCATTTGGCGATCGTTTTCGGTGTAGTGCAGAATGCAGGAATTTTTGCCCGAAGCGACGATCGATGGATATGCAATTCCCTGTCCTCCTCTAAGTCGAAATAGATGCTCCATCTCGGCTTGAAGCTCATACTCATACATTCCAGGCTTGCGGATTTGTAGTGCAAGATTATGAGCTTCAGCAGCAATCTCTACCGCCCGTCGCATTTCAGACAGTTCGTGTTCGCTCTTGACGAGCCGCATTGGATGAAGCGTGAAGCCCGGATCTTCGATCGCAATCGGTCCAACTCCATTTCGTTCATACAATGCGATGCAGCGCTGCCACAGTCTGAGAACGAGATCGTTAAAGGCTCGATCGCGTCCCAAATGGTAGTAAATCCGTTCTGCTTTGGTTACATACTGCGCTAATTTCTCATCCAATTCGTTGACTGGATAAGCTTCATCGGCTCCATACTGTTCTTTTGCCGCATCGACCCCAATCCGATATCCTGTCCAAGTTTCCTGATCGCGCTCCTTGGGTTGCACAAACAGAATAAATTTGTGTTCTTCATGCCAAGGTGCAAATACCGCGACCGCATCCGCTTCGTTAAATCCAGTGAGATAGAAAAAGTCGCTATCTTGGCGGAAATTGTATTCCACATCGTTGTGCATCACTGCCATCGGCGCACTGCGGAAGATTGCAGTTCCGTTGCCGATTTTGGACATAAAGCGATCGCGTCTTTGCTTGAATTCGGGATGGAGCATGGATCTAGACTAAAGAGGTTCTTCAGCCTTCATTTTAGGGCGGATCTTGAATGTCATCTGCTTATTTAGCGGCATTGAGGGCGATCAATGCCGAAGAGTGCGGTCAGAAAACTATGCTTCCTGGCTCCACGCTACCGACGGCTTACGTTGTGTTTTTACACAGTCTTGCAAATAGAGATTGATCAAACTTGGATATGAAATTCCTGTCTCCTCTGATAACCGCTTGAAATACTCAAAGACTTCGGCTTCAAGCTGGATTGTAATTTGTTGCTTTAGCTTCTGAGTGTAGGGATTTTTTACCGATTGGGAGAAATCATACTCGTCTTTCATCTAATAAAACTCCAGTACTGCTGCTGTTCTCGTTTATTTACCCGACGAGCCGAGAAAATGCGAATGGTTTCTTCATCTTCTTGATACATATGGCAAACGACTAGCAAAGATAGTGAGTCACTCATTCCTAAGAGGATGTAGCGATCTTCTTCTGGAGAATGATCTGCGTCATATAGTAAACGCGCATTCTCATCATAAAAGATTGTCGCTGCCTCGTTGAACGAAATACCATGCTTTTTCTCGTTAGGCTGAGCTTTTTGCTCGTCCCATTCAAATCTCAACTCACCAATACCCATAGTGTAGTAACGTGGAACATTTTAATCAAATTGAAGATCTAGAAAACGCAGAACAAAAACTACTTCAATTAATCAAAAGGTTCTAGAAAGACTTGAAGATATCAAATCTTCTTCTACCGCAAATCTCGATTTTCATTATTCTATTTAGTACACCTGCTCCAAGCTGAACTAAGATAGAACAATTGCTTTGAGCGGGGTTATGGATCTAGAGAAGCCATTGGGATCAGTCATTCAAGGATCTCTCAGCCAAGGATTGGAAGTTCGTCTGCATCCCGATGTTTCGGTTGAAGAAATGCGAGTCGGAAAATTTCTAGTCGTGCAGGGAACACGATCGCGCTTTTTCTGTATGCTGACCGATGTTTCTCTCGGTACAGCCAGCCAGCGCATCATTGCCAATCCCCCAGAGCCAAGCAATTTGTTTTTACAAGAAGTTTTAGCGGGGAGTGGAACTTACGGCACGATCGAACTTTCTCCGATGCTGATGTTCACGCCGACTGAGAAGCCTGTTGAATCAAGAAAGCAAACCTCCTCAAAGCTTGGATCATTTGAAGCAAATTCGAGTGAAGCGATCGAGCTTTTACCCGTGAAAACGATTCCAAGCCACTTTAGTCAAGTGTATGACGCAAGTGATCGAGATTTTCGGGCGGTGTTTGGGTGGGAAGATGACCCGCATCGACGCAATTTTGCGATCGGACAACCGATCGATATGGAGGTGCCGATTTGTTTGGATCTCGATCGCTTTGTGGAGCGCAGTAATGGCGTATTCGGTAAATCGGGAACTGGAAAATCATTCCTGACACGATTATTACTTGCAGGCATTGTTCGCAAGCAAGCGGCTGTGAATCTGATCTTTGATATGCACTCAGAATACGGTTGGGAAGCAACACGAGAAGGCAAACAATTCAGCACTGTGAAAGGCTTACGGCAATTGTTTCCGGGACAAGTGCAGATTTTTACGCTCGATCCCGATTCTACAAAGCGGCGAGGAGTGCGCGATGCTCAAGAATTGTATGTTAGCTACGATCAGATTGATGTTGAGGATTTGATGTTAGTACGAGGGGAATTAAACCTTTCAGAAGCTGCATTAGAGAATGCAATCATCCTCCGCAACGAATTTGGCAAAGCTTGGATCAATCGTCTACTCACGATGAGCAATGGCGAAATTCAAGAGTTTTGTGAGACGAAGATGGGTAGTAAGTCCTCGATTATGGCACTGCAACGTAAGCTAAATCGGTTAGACGAACTAAAATACATTCGGAACAGTTGCCCGCATAACTATGTGGGTCAAATTCTCGACGCGATCGAAAGCGGAAAGCACGTCGTCATTGAATTCGGCTCTCAATCGAACTTACTCTCGTATATGTTGGCAACCAACATTATTGCCCGTCGGATTCACCAAGCTTATGTGCGAAAAGCAGAGCGATTTTTGCAAACGAAAGAAGTGAGCGATCGACCCCAACAACTGGTAATTACGATCGAAGAAGCGCACCGATTTCTCGATCCGGCGACTGTGGGACAAACAATTTTTGGCACGATCGCGCGTGAGATGCGGAAGTATTTTGTCACGCTGTTAGTGGTGGATCAGCGTCCATCCGGCATCGATAACGAGGTAATGTCGCAGATTGGAACCCGAATTACAGCCTTGTTGAATGATGAGAAAGACATTGACGCGATTTTTACTGGAGTATCCGGTGGGCAGAGTTTGCGATCAGTACTTTCCAAACTCGACTCCAAGCAGCAAGCGTTAATTCTAGGTCACGCAGTTCCGATGCCTGTTGTGGTACGGACTCGCCCGTATGATGAAACGTTTTATCGCGAGATCGGAGACACCGCTTGGGAAGAGTTACCCGATGTCGAAGTGTTTCGAGCGGCTGAGGCTGCTAAAGCAGATTTGGGATTTTAGATCTAATACACTTGGAGATCAATTCTGCGATCGACAAATCCCTACAAGCTCTGGACGAATTCTTCTACAGAAATATCTGCTTGTCTCAAGATATTGCTCAATGTTCCAACTGCTATATTTTTCTGATGTAAAGGTACAACACAGCCGACCTCGATCGTTTGCTGTTCTTCTCCCTCGCCAATTTTGATCTGCTTCTTCAGAACGACGTGACTTCCTTTTTGGCGCACCTGCTCAAATCCTATCCTTTCTAGCGCCCGAATTACCTCAATTGCCTTAACCCTGGGAAGCTTGGGCATGAGCAACCTCAAACGATGTGATTAGGCGACGCGCAACTTTGGTCACCGGAAATTCTTCTAAATAAAGCGCTGTGGCTTCCTGTAAATTGACAAGTGCTTCCTCAATCGTTTCTCCCTGGCTTGTGGTGCCAATCTCCGGGCATTCCGCTACGTATACATCTTCTTCCCAATGGAGAATTGCTGTAAACGTCTGAGTTGTCTGGTTGAGGGTTGAAATCGAGACACTTGCAGCCATACTTCTTTCTACCAGTCACTTTCTTACAGTGTAGGGCTTGGCGATCGTAGAATTCAAAAAATCAGGAGACCGCATTTTAGTCATTAGCGATCTCCTGCGTTTGTCGTACTTTTTTGTCCTACTTTTGGTGAAGGGTTTTATATCAACAATGGACGGAACCCATGCTTCACCGAAGCGGCTCCGATCTGCTCCATCTTCTCTACGGTGATCCGATTGCGTCCCCAAGAGAAATTCGTGTGTAACTTCTCAAACTCCAGCAGCATCGATTCCGCGAAACAAGCAAACAACTGACGCGCCGGAACATCCATATTCACGATGCTCATGATCCGCCAGTCAATGTCGAGCGAATGTTCCACAATGCCACCATTGAGAACGGTAACTTCCGGATGCTGGATCTTATTGCCCAAATTCTTCGGATAGCCACCATCGATCAGCAAACAAGGCTGCTTCAATTGAGTCGGATCAATCTCCACACCCTTTGGCATACTTGCAACCCAAACAATGATGTCTGCTTGCGGCAAGGCTTCCTCTAGAGATTGAATTTTGCCGCGTCCGAGTTCAGCTTGCAGATCCTGAAGCCGTTCCTGATTTCGAGCAATCAACAGCAGTTCAGCCACATCGGTTCGAGAATTCAACCAGCGACAAACTGCACTGCCAATATCTCCGGTCGCGCCACAGACTGCGATCGTCGCTTTCGACAAATCAATGCCTAACTGCTTTGAGGCTTGCTCAACTTGGTGACAGATAATATACGCCGTGTGCGTGTTTCCAGTCGTGAACCGCTCGAACTCTAGCATCACATTCCGGACTTGTCGGATCTGCGCCAGATTGAAATTCTCGAAGATAATCGAGGAAAATCCACCTAATGCAGTGATATTGATGCCATGTTTTTGTGCGTGCGCCATCGCATTAATTATTTTTCGAGTTGCGGCTTTAATGCGGCGGGTTGCCAGCATTTCTGGGAGAAAGCAAGACTCGACGTAACGCCCTTCGATTTCTTGTCCAGTCACACTTTTGACCCGGATTGTATCGACAATCTGAGGCGGTGCGCTACACCAGAAATCCAACCCTTGATCCGCGTATTCGGGATACCCTAGCTCTCGTGCGACAGACTGAGCGTGTTCTAAGCTTGTAAGATGACCAATTAAACCAAACATCGATCGTATGAAGAAGCCCGGCTTCGGCGAAATGGATAAACGGAACCGTTAAACTCATTTAAGAGAAAATGCCACAAATCGACGATGGACGCAAGCATCTCAAGAGTCCATCGTCTTGAAATTCAATTATTGGGCGGTTAGACAGCCGCGAGTCCGTGAGCCGACATTCGCATGACATCGCGAGTCGTAAAGCCAATATTCGCCAGTGCTTCACCGTATTGAATCATAAAGTCTTCGACCAAGGCTTCGCGCTCCATTCCAAGCACGCTGGCATCAGTTTCAACTTGATTCAGCATTTTCCAAACCAAGGGAAGATTCGCTTTATTTGCCTCTTCCAACTCCGCTTTTGATGCCTCAAAGTTTGCTTTCAGCCACTCTTCACCGTAGTTCAAGTGCAGATATTCATCTTTCACTACGCCTTCGGTGATTTTGCGGGCGAAATCATCGGCAACCGGAATATAGATGTTGTATGCCGAGATTGCGAAACATTCGATGATCAGCGATTGAATCAAGAGACAGGTGACGATCTTGCCTTCGGCTGCGGCAACCTGGAAGTTGTTGTGCAAGTCGGAGAAAAATTCGCGAGCAAAATCCATATCAGCAATAACGCTGAGGTTGCGACCACAGGCTTCAAAGCCTTTTTTGTGGCGGTTCTCCATCCGCGCAAGTCCGATTAACTGCTCTTTATCGTTTGGCATCAGTTCTGCCAATCTTTGATAATTTTCGTGTGCCTCTTGTTCGCCTTCGATGACGATCGCGTTAATTCGGCTATAGGCATCTTTGTAGTGTTCACTTTGGAAGTTAATCTCGGGAGTCGCCTCAAGTTGGGGCATAGATCAGATTTCTCCTGGTCATGACGACAATTTCCGCATCGCTGCGGAGGTTAGGGTGGGGTTATGCACGGTCTTCCCATTCTTTCCCCCCTCTCACTTTACCGTCTAAGGTTGAGGATGACGCTAAGAATCGATAAAATATCTGCACTAAGGGTCATTGAGGCGTTAAAATAGCCGATTCTTTTGGGCTTGTGGAATGGAGTACGAAGAGAGAGCGGGTTTGAAGCGTGCACTCGGTTTGGGATTGCTGTTTGCCGGGGCAGGAGTGATACTGCTGCCGCTGGGAGTGGTATTGATTACGTCGTTGAAGCCCCCAGGAAGTTCCCTAGATTCACCGGGTTGGTCGCTGGAGAATTATCGTGCAGCATGGAAGCAAGGACAGTTTTTGCTGGCGTTTGCGAATTCGGTGTTTGTAGCGATCGCTGTCACGCTTTTCCAGATTTTCACCTCTGCCCTTGCGGGATATGCGCTGGCTCGACTCAAATTTCAAGGCAAGCAAGCCCTGTTACTCATCGTTCTCGCGACGTTGGTGATTCCGTTTCAAATTTTGGTAATTCCGATTTTTCTAGTGCTGAAGTGGGGGCATTTGATTAATACGTATGGCGCGTTAATTTTGCCCACGGCTGCGAGCGGATTTGGGATTTTCTTGATGCGGCAATATTTTCAGGGAATCCCGATCGAGCTTGAAGAAGCGGCGATGTTGGACGGAGCTGATCGTTTAGCAGTTCTCTGGAGAGTGATGCTACCGTTATCTCGCCCTGCATTAGTGACGTTAGCGCTCTTGACGTTTATCGGGGAATGGAACGATTTATTTAAGCCGCTGGTATTTACGACTCGCCCAGGGTTACGGACGGTGCAGTTAGCGTTGGCAAGTTTTCAAGAGCAGTTTACGAACAGTTGGACGTTACTGATGGCAGCAGTTGTACTAGCGACTATTCCGATCGTGGTGATTTTTGCGATCGGTCAACGACAACTCATTCGTGGCATTGCAACGACGGGGATTAAGAGTTAGAGAGCAGTGCACTTCCAGTAAATTGAAAGAAACACGATCGTATTTCCTATGACTCTCCAAGAACTCGAAATCCAACTTCTAAATCTCAGCCCTACCGATCGACTTCGCATTATTCAGTTTGTAGCTGAAAGTCTCATTCCTTCTATCGGTGAGCCAATACATGAATCAGCCTCACTGGAACTTGTGAGCGATCGCCTTTGGAAACTGCTGCAATAGATGATCAATCAATAAATTCAGAACTTCTTGCTGTGCTGTCTGTGTCCCTGACAAGCTTGCAAAGACTTCTGTATCGTTCGTTTCTAAGAGTTCTGTCTTTCGTTGTAAGTAAGGCACAAACTGATCATCTAGTTCAATCCAGTCTTCTACGTTCAGCGGCTTCAATGCTAGATGTAATGTTCGATCGCCCTCTGCAAAGGGTAGATAAATGCGCTGAGGATTGCTCATAACGCTCTTTCCTGAGTTAATTCTAAAATTCATGATAAAAAACAGCGGACAAGTTATCCTCATCCGCTGCGACCTAAACAGAGCGAAACCTTAACAATTTAGAAGCCTAAATGTGAGTCGAAATCACTTCTCGATACTGACTCTTCTGCTTCACTCCTTTCAATTCCGCGACCTTATTTTTGTTCTTGAAGATATGCACCGTCGGCGTTCCCATTACGCCCGCTGCCTCTGCAATATCTGGATCTTCCTCAATGTCAATCTCCACAAAATGGATCTGACCATCGAACTCATCTACCACCTTGTTTAAGATCGGCTTCAGCGTATGACAAGGACCGCAATTCGGTGATGCATACTTGACGAGAATTAAGCGATCGCTTTCGTGATACAACTTCCGCAGTGCGAATCCACCAGCGTGGCGCGTGTTTTCTAGGCTAAATTCAACGACATCAGCCTCTCTTGCAGCATGAGCCGTATTCTCTTCACTCGGCACATCGGCTTCGATCCGGGCAAACTCTTGCACCAAGCCATTTATCGACAGCCAACGTTCCGCTAACATTGCCGCCATACAGCCCGTTCCCGCTGCGGTGATCGCTTGCCGAAATTCGTGATCTTGCACGTCTCCGGCTGCAAACACCCCTTCAAGACTGGTTTCGACACTGCCATGCTTTGTCTTGATATAGCCAACTTCATCAAGTTCGAGCTGACCTTGGAATAAAGCGGTATTGGGAGTATGCCCGATCGCATAAAACAAGCCTTTGGCATCGATCGTACTTTCTTCCCCAGTTTTGCGGTTGCGAATCCTCACGCCTGTCATGTGCTTCGCATCGCCAACGACATCGATCGCTTCAGAATTCCAATGCACTGTAATGCGGGGATTGCTTAAGACACGATTTTGCATCGCTTTCGAGGCGCGCATCGCTTCACCACGAACTAATAGATGCACATGATCACCGTACTTAGTCAGGTAGATTGCTTCTTCTGCTGCCGTATCTCCACCCCCGATCACAACCAGCGGCACACCTCTAAAGATCGGAGTTGCGCCATCGCAAATGGCACAGGCTGAAATCCCACGGCTCCAAAATTCATGCTCACTTGGCAAGCCCAATCGTTTCGCAGTTGCACCCGTGGCAATCACGACGCTATGTGCTTTGACTTCGAGCGTTTCCGCTCGAATCGTGAACGGACGCTGCGAAAAATCGACCGACAGGACATCTTCGGTAACGAGTTCCGCACCCCAGCGCTCAGCTTGCGCTTTCATCTGCGTCATTAATTGAGGTCCAGTAATGCCTTGCGGGAAACCAGGAAAGTTCTCAACTTCGGTAGTGGTCATGAGTTGTCCGCCGGGTAGCCCTCCCGCCTGAAAGCCTTCAAACACTAAAGGCTTGAGGTTCGCGCGTCCTGCGTAAATCGCCGCCGTGTAGCCAGCCGGACCCGACCCAATAATCACTAGATTCTCTACAGTTGGGTTTGCCATAAGACTTTTATTACAAACTCATAACGACTATGAGTAGTATAACGCAGATCCGGGAGAAAATGGAAGACTGACCTAAGTGCTGATGCGGTAAACCGATTGAATCGGGCGGTACACCGTATGTCCGGCTTTTCCCGCTTATCGGCAACTACACCCTACTGAGGCGGTTTGCCCCAATGCGATCGCGCTGTATTCTCTTTACAGTAGAAACATCAAGAGCGGACAACAAACCCGCCGATCACTTCTCTCTCTTTTTACACAGTAATGATCATGATGACTCCTACTCGTCTGCAACCTTGGCAAGAAATGGAAATGGCGCGTCGTCAGTTCAACCAAATCTTCAACGAACTGATGCCGTCTCGCGAAGCAAGCTGGACACCTGCGATCGAGTTCAACAGCAGCGAAGATGCTTTCACCGTCCGTGTGCAGCTCCCTGGCATTCATGCCGAAGATGTTGAAGTGCAAGTTGCCCAAGACACGATCGCGATTTCGGGCGAACGCAAATTCGAGCAAACCGAGGCGAAAGGATTCCGCTCTGAGTTCCGTTATGGTAAGTTCCGTCGTGTGATGTCGCTTCCCGCAGCCGTTCAGAACGATCAAGTCAAGGCTGAATTTAATAACGGCATCTTGACGCTGACCTTACCTCGTTTGCAAGCTGTGAAGCCTGCCGTGGTGAAACTGAACTTAGCTGGAACTTCTGAAAGCGCGATCGCTCCGCAAGCCGAGGTGACCGCTCCTGAAGCACCACAAACCGAAATTACTCCTGACACTGCACCCGAAACCGCAGACGTTTGGAATAGCTAGGTCTTCGGGGGAAGGAGGCGACTTCTTCTCCCAACCGTCCCTCTACTGGTTCGGTAGGTACGGTAAATACCCCTTCATGGAACGTAAGAAGGCGAACAGTATATTAGGTAGGGGATTGAAGGCTGCTTTGGTGGCACTGAACAGAGTTTACCCGTTTGAGTACCTGCCGCCCCGAACCGATTCTGGCAAGATTGCCAGTCCCCTACCCCTGACAAGCATTTGATAGTGATGGAGCCGAAGCACCAATATGGCAAAAGTTGTTGGAATTGACTTAGGAACGACAAACTCGTGTGTCGCTGTGATGGAAGGCGGTAAGCCCACTGTGATTGCAAATGCAGAAGGGTTTCGCACCACCCCATCTGTGGTTGCATTTGCGAAAAATGGCGATCGTTTAGTCGGTCAAATCGCGAAGCGCCAAGCTGTGATGAACCCAGAGAATACCTTTTATTCTGTAAAGCGGTTTATCGGTCGTCGATTCGATGAAGTAACCCACGAAACCACGGAGGTTTCATACAAAGTCCTAAACGTCGGTGGCAATGTGAAACTTGATTGCCCCGCCCAAGGTAAGCAGTTTGCACCGGAAGAAATTTCGGCTCAAGTGCTGCGGAAGCTGAAAGAAGATGCAAGTAAGTATCTGGGCGAAGATGTTACCCAAGCGGTGATCACCGTTCCGGCTTACTTCAACGACTCTCAGCGCCAAGCGACCAAAGATGCGGGTAAGATCGCAGGTCTCGAAGTGCTGCGGATTATCAACGAGCCGACTGCGGCATCGCTGGCATACGGTCTTGATAAGAAGAGCAACGAAACGATTCTTGTATTTGACTTGGGTGGTGGTACGTTTGATGTGTCCATCCTTGAAGTGGGTGACGGTGTGTTTGAAGTGCTTGCAACTTCGGGTGACACGCACTTAGGTGGAGACGACTTCGATAAGAAGATCGTAGATTACCTGGCAGATAGTTTTGCCCGCGCAGAGGGAATTGATCTTCGTAAAGATAAGCAAGCTCTCCAGCGTCTAACCGAAGCAGCTGAGAAAGCGAAGATCGAGCTTTCGAGCGTGACCCAAGCAGATATTAACTTGCCGTTTATCACTGCAACTCAAGACGGTCCGAAACACCTCGACATGACGCTGACCCGTCAGAAGTTTGAGGAGCTGTGTGCAGACTTAATCGATCGCTGTCGCATCCCTGTTGAGACCGCATTGCGCGACTCAAAGCTTGACAAGAGCAAGATCGATGAAGTCGTGCTAGTGGGTGGTTCTACTCGGATTCCTGCGGTTAAGGAAGTCGTGAAGCGCGTTTTGGGCAAAGACCCGAACCAAACCGTTAACCCGGATGAAGTGGTTGCGGTCGGTGCTGCGATTCAAGCAGGTGTGTTAGCAGGTGAAGTGAAAGACATTCTCTTGCTTGATGTCACTCCGCTCTCCTTGGGTGTCGAAACCTTGGGCGGTGTCATGACTAAGATCATTCCTCGTAACACCACGATTCCGACGAAGAAATCTGAAGTGTTCTCGACTGCGGTAGATGGACAAAGCAATGTAGAAATCCATGTGCTGCAAGGTGAGCGCGAGATGTCGAACGATAATAAGAGCCTTGGAACCTTCCGTCTAGATGGAATTCCTCCAGCTCCGCGTGGTGTTCCTCAAATCGAAGTCACCTTTGACATCGACGCGAATGGTATCTTGACTGTTTCTGCGAAAGATAAGGGCACAGGTAAGGAACAATCGATCAGCATCACCGGTGCATCGACCTTGCCGAAAGATGATGTCGAACGCATGGTTCGCGATGCTGAAGTGAATGCTTCGGCAGACAAAGAGCGGCGTGAGCGCATTGACCTGAAGAACCAAGCAGATTCGCTGGCATACCAAGCCGAGAAGCAAATCGGTGAATTGGGTGATAAAGTGACTGCTGATGATAAGACCAAGGTTGAAGGCTTGGTTAAGGATCTCAGAGACGCGATCGCTGCTGAGGACTTCGATCGAATCAAGACTTTGACGACGGATCTACAGCAATCGCTGTACGGCATTAGCCAAAACCTCTATCAGCAAGCGGGTGGCGGTGCTGCTCCGGATGCCGATCCGGGTGCGGGTACAGGCGGTTCGACGGGTTCCGGTGACGAGGTGATTGATGCTGACTTCACTGAGTCGAAGTAAGTTCTAATTGATTAAGAATGAAGCTGGCAGTTCCCTTAGTTGAATCTGCCAGCTTTTTCTGCGGCTGCTTAGAGAAGGTTGAAAACGATAGAAAGTCTTTTCGCTGCGATTACATCTCGCCCTGAAATGAATTTCGGGCTAATGGTGGAAAGTCCACTAAAGTAGACTCGGAGCCAGTTTTAAGCTCTTAGTTCATTTTGAATGAACTTTCGTCGATCAGCCCGAAATTCTATTTCAGGGCGGTTTCAACAGCGAACGAAGACTTCTCAAATATTCTCTTTGTTTTGCAACTTCTCAAGGCTCGATCGAAACAGGTACTTCTATCCGTTCTTCCGGTTCAGACTGTGATTTCTTTTGAATCAACTGCCCCACATTTTGATTGATCTGAAAATATTGATGAAACTTGTCCGTCACCTGCACTAACGACGATCGACCATCTGAATTCTTTCGCTTCCGCACAAACCCCAATTCCACCAACTCTGGAACGTGTTGATACACCCCAGAGCCACGAATCTCGACCAGTTCCGTTTGGCTAATCGGACCTTTCAGCGCAACCACGGCGAGTGTCCTCAGCGCTCCAACTCCCAAGTCTGCCGGGATCAGCGCATTAATTAAATTTTGGTAAGTCGCTCTCAACTGTAGACTGTAGCCAGCATCCGTTTCGGCAATTTCCAAAGCACCGTCGCGATGGGCATACTCAGACATCAATTCCATCAGTGCTTCCTCGGTGGTTCGACGATCGCAGCCCGCTAACTCGGATAATTGCGCGATCGTCAACGGTTGCGCTTTGAGGTAGAGAATCGCTTCGAGAGTAGTCGTCAAACGAGACATGAGCAACGCATCAAAAAGAATGTCTAATAGAGTAGCAAACGGAGAGCCAAGGCGCTTAACTTGTTACAGTGGAATTGCCCTAAATCTTTCTCAGATAACATGAGTGACTCACCTGAAACTCCAATCAGCGAAACGCCTCAAGAGCCGAGACCGAGCTATGTAAAGCTGGCAATGCGGAACATGGTACGCAAACGCGGTAAATCAATCTACCACTTTGCCCTGACAACGATCGGGCTACTGGGGACATTAGTCGTTCTTTCGTACTTGACCCGATAATGCAGATCGAAGTCAGCGTTCAAGATTGCTTTCATCAAGAATTGCCCATCCAGTCGGAAACCTGGGAGATTTGGTTTCGCAAGTGGCTGGAAATGATGAAACCCATGCAAGATGGGCTGCCGCTGCATCCAGAAGAGCAGTATGAATTGAGTTTACGATTGACCGACGATCGAGAAATCCAGTCGCTCAATCAAAATTACCGATTTAAAGATCAGCCAACAGACGTGTTAGCCTTTGCGTCACTAGAGGTAGACTGTCCGCAGTTCGATGAATTGAATACAGAACCGCTCTATCTAGGGGATATTGTGATTTCGGTTGAAACTGCCGATCAACAAGCTTCACCCCATGATTTAGAGACGGAACTCGCTTGGCTCGCTGCCCACGGACTTCTTCATCTATTGGGCTGGGATCATCCCGACGATGCGAGTTTGCTACGAATGTTGGATCAGCAACAGATTCTACTCAATGCAGTGGGACTGGAAGCAAAACGTTAGAAACCGTTGAAATTGTGATCGAAATAACACTGGGATTTAGAAAACGTTCAAGGTTGCCTTTTTAGTTTTTATTTTCTAAAGTTGCGCTTTACCTTTCCTAACATTGTTGCAATACTGTGTTTTGTAGTCTGATGCTATATTCGCGCCAGACGGGTACTCCTAGAGTATCTTTGTTGGCGGTTCATCTGGTTTGCGTATGTCCCAAGAACTTCCCACCCAGTCCCCAAAGCGATCGAAGGTTGTCCTGCTGGTCAAACCAGAGCGAGATCTCGCTTGGCAAGTGGCTCCGACTTTGCTGACCAGTTTTCGCTATGCCTGGATGGGCATCAGTTACGCTTTCCTTACACAACGAAATTTTAGAATTCATGTCTGTTTGGGATCGATCGCGATCGGGCTTGGACTGTTACTTCACGCGACCGTCGTCGAATTGGCGGTGATTGGATTAACGATTGGGCTAGTTTTAGCGATGGAGTTGTTAAATACGGCGATCGAATCGGTGGTCGATTTGACAGTAAAACAAACGTATCATGAACTCGCGAAAGTGGCGAAGGATTGTGCGGCAGCAGCGGTTTTGGTGGCAGCGATCGCGGCAGTGCTGGTGGCGGGCTGCATTTTGTTTCCGAAACTTTGGCTGGTGCTACAAGTGATCTTCTGAGAAACTGAGAAAGCTGATTCAAGGCGCTTTCTCATGATCTTAGTGATTGATAACTACGACAGCTTTACGTATAACCTGGTTCAATATTTAGGCGAATTGGGCGCGGAATTTACGATCGCATCAGATATTCAGGTGTATCGCAACGACCGAATTACGCTTGACCAAATTCGGGAACTGAAACCGGATGCGATCGTGATTTCGCCCGGACCTGGACGACCCGAAGATGCCGGAATTTCGATGGAATTAATTCGGCAGTTGGGAGAAACGACCCCGATTTTAGGCGTTTGCCTCGGACATCAAAGCATTGGGCAGGTGTTTGGCGGTGACATTGTTTCGGCTCCGGAGTTGATGCACGGTAAAACTTCAGCCGTAAAACATACGAATGTCGGTGTCTTTGAGGGACTCGACAATCCGATGACCGCGACTCGGTATCATAGTCTGGTGATCGATCGAGCAAGTTGTCCGGCAGTGCTGGAGATTACGGCGTGGGTCGAGGATCAAACGATCATGGGCGTTCGGCATCGACAGTACCCGCATATTCAAGGGGTGCAGTTTCATCCAGAAAGTGTGTTGACGAACTCTGGGAAGCAACTGTTGCGGAACTTTTTGCGATCGATTCAAGGTCAGTAATTCAAACTCCCGTGTGAGAAAGTATGAGGTGTGAGGAAGTATGAAACGCAGGCAGTTTATTCAGTATGCGGGCGCGGGATTGGTCGCGGGTGCAATTGCAACGAAAGCTCAGGCGCAGTCTGGGGAGCTTTCAGTGCGATTTCTTGGTCATATGTGCTTTCTGTACACCGGAAGCGGGCAGCGGATTTTAGTCAATCCATTTCGCTCTCAGGGCTGTACGGCGGGCTATCGTGCGCCGAACGTCGCAACAGATTTGGTGATGATTAGCAGCCAGATTTTGGATGAGGGCGCGGTATCGGTTGTGCCTGGAAATCCGAAGCTGTTGTTTGAAGCGGGCGCGTATAACGTGGGTGGGCTGAAAATTCAGGGCGTGGCGACGGATCACGATCGTCTCGGTGGCAAGCGGTTTGGTCGCAATATTGCGTGGCGTTGGTCACAGGGCGGCTTGAATCTGGTGCATTTGGGCGGGACAGCAGCACCGATTACGCTAGAGCAAAAGATTCTGCTGGGTTCGCCGGATGTAGTGTTTCTCCCGGTGGGCGGCGGTGCGAAGGCTTACAATCCGCAAGAGGCAAAACAAGCGCTGCAAGTGCTGAATCCTAGAATCATCGTTCCGATGTATTTCCGGACTGCGGCGGCAAAAGGTGAATGCGATATTGGTGGAGTGGATGCGTTTTTGAGTTTAATGAGTGGGACTCCGGTTCGCAAGGGCGGGAATTCGCTGTCGTTGAGTAAGGCGGATTTGCCAAAACAAGGGTCTGTGATTCAAGTGATGAATTATGGCTAGGTTGGAAATGCGATCGTGCGTAGGTTAAAGGTTGCTCACGTGTATGGTTAGAGGATCACGGGTGTGAACAGGCTTCTCGCTTCGATTGCATCCGCCCTGAAATGAATTCCGGGCTAACAGTGGAAAGTCTACTGAAGTAGACTCCGAACCGTTTTTCAGTTTCTTAGTCCTTTTCAAAGGACTTGCGCCGATTCGCCCGAAATTCATCTCAGGGCGGGATATCAACGAGAGCGAGGGAAGTTTCTACACTTCTCATACCAATTTAAACAGAGAAAGCGACAGATAATATAGACTGAGAAGAGTTGTTCAGAGACAGACTTATGGCT
>PSLO01000090.1:0-17403 GCA_040289665.1 Leptolyngbya sp. ERB_1_1
TTTTCATCCGCAAGTCTGACAATTCTCCTGTTCTACAGGTTACCGTTTCTAGTTATTCATGCAACAAAGCCGTTTTTATTTACACTTCTTTCATGTTTTACATGACTTTCGTAAAGCTTTCTAGATAATGTAGGGATTTAGCAAAATTGCTGTGATTTAGGAAGAACTGCTGCTCATTTGACATCTCCTAATCATCATGCGTTTTCAACTTGCCTCTTATGAAACCAAAAACACGGATCGGGGAAGATAAGCTTTCGACCCATTCCGATGATGTAAATAGTCAACTAGCTGAAATTCTTTTTGCGCTGTTATCCGACCGCTCTCAAACGGTAGTGAGTTTCGCTCAAGCCTTCACACTGCGGGAGGTTCAGTTAGGGGAAAGTTTAACAGCGGCAACGAATGCTTTGTCGATCGTTTGCCAAGGACGAGTGCGCTTGATTCGCTCCGGGATTCCTGCTGCGGTGCTAGAAGCGGGGGAAACTTGGGGCGCGGATCAACAGTTTTACGAGCGTGCAGTGCCTTATGAGGCGGTTGCAGCCAGCACAGGACTGATTGCGGAACTGCCAATCGATCAACTTTCGCGATGGCTCCAACCGCTTCCACATCTGCAAGATGCTTTAAGCGCGATCGTACGATCGCGCCAGAAATTGCTGTTTCTAAAGGTCGCAACTGATTTGCGATCGAAATCAAGTCATGCGCTGAAACGGCTTTTACCTTTCATTCACGAAATTCAAGTTCCAGCAGGCTCGAATCTTGCTGAGGCGACTTCTACTCAACCGGGTCGTTTCTGGCTGCATCAGGGGCAGATTCAAGCTAGCTCATCGCTCAAGATTGGGGATAGTTGGGGGTATCCTGAGCCTGTTCCGAATGATTGGGTTGCAGCAAGTGAGCTATGGGTTTACCAGTGTTCGATCGAACACTGGGACGCAGCACAATTGAGCGCACCTGCTTCGAGCAATAAACAAACTGTTCAAGCCCCACGGTTGATGGTGCAACCTCCCGCCCCACCAACTTCACAAAAAGTACAGCCAACACTCCCACAGTCGCAACAGAGCGCGATCGACTTTGCTAAACCGAGAACAAAGCGCCGTAGATTCGGGCAGTTTCCTTACATTGCTCAGCAGAGTAGTTCTGATTGTGGTGCAGCCTGCTTGGCAATGATTTCTCAGTATTGGGGGAAGCGGTTTAGCATTAATATGCTACGTAACCTTGCGGGAGTTGGGCGATCTGGAGCTTCGCTGAAAGCTTTAGCACTTGCAGCAGAGAACTTAGGATTTCAAGCGCGACCTGTACGATCAAGCTTTAATCGAATTGCTGAACAAACTTCACCGTGGATAGCTCACTGGCAAGGCGATCACTATGTTGTCGTGTATCGAGTGAAACGCAATCGCGTAATTCTGTCTGATCCAGCACTAGGTCGTCGATCGATCAGTAGTACTGAATTTCAAGCCAGTTGGACAGGGTATGCTCTGCTACTTCATCCAACGGCGTTGCTTCAAGCAATGCCCGGAGCTAAGCCGTCTCTGGGGCGGTTTTTGGGTGCATTCTTGCCTTATCGATCAATGTTAGGGTCGATCATTCTTGCTTCGATCTTGCTGCAAATTTTCGGCTTAGTCACCCCACTGTTTACTCAGATCATTCTTGACCAAGTTGTAGTTCACAAAAGCTTACCAACGCTTCAGATTTTTACTCTGGGCTTGTTGCTGTTTGGCGCTTGGCGAATTGGCTTGGTTTGTATTCGCCAGTACCTATTAGACTTCTTCTCAAATCAAGTTGATCTGACTTTGATTAGTGGCTTCATTGGTCATGCGCTAAATCTGCCGCTTCAGTTTTTTGCAACTCGCCATGTTGGAGACATTGTAACGCGAGTACAAGAGAACCATAAGATCCAATTGTTTCTGACTCGGCAAGCGATTACGGCTTGGTTAGATTCAATCATGGCGATCGCTTATGTGGGGTTGATGATTCACTATAACTGGCAGTTAGCGTTCTTAGTTCTAGCAATACTTCCGCCGATCATCCTGTTAACCATATTTGCAAGTCCGTTTCTGCGGCAAGTGTCACGCCAGATCTTTCATGAATCTGCAAAGCAAAACTCTACACTGGTTGAAATGTTAACCGGAATTTCCACTGTGAAAGCAACCGCATCCGAGCGCGAGTTACGCTGGCAGTGGGAAGATGAGCTAACCCAGATGTTTAATGCTCAATTTCGGGGGCAAAAACTGGCGAATAGTTTGCAGGGTGCGAGTTCAACGATCAATCTGATCGGAAGTACGCTGCTACTTTGGTATGGTGCAACTTTGGTGATACAAGACCAACTCAGCATCGGTCAGTTTGTCGCATTCAATATGATGATTGGGAATGTGATCACGCCCGTTCTGTCGCTAGTTGGACTGTGGGATGAATTCCAAGAAGTGCTGGTTTCGGTTGAGCGATTAGACGACATCTTTAGTGCTGAACCTGAAGAAAGTCCAGATAAGCCCCTGATTACTCTGCCGCGCATTCGAGGAGAAGTGAGCTTTGAGAATGTGACTTTTCGTTATCATGCGGATGATAGCCGCAATATTCTGCAAAATATCTCCTTTACTGCACGAGCTGGAGACACGATCGCGCTTGTCGGTCGTAGCGGTTCTGGTAAAACCACACTCGCAAACTTACTGCAGGGATTGTATCAACCGACAACGGGACGCATTACGATCGATCAAACCGACCTACGCCATGTTTCACCACAATCGCTCCGACAGCAGCTAGGCATTGTGCCGCAAGAATGTTTCCTCTTTTCTGGCACCATCTTGGACAATATCACGCTGTATCGACCGCAATTTAGTCTAGAAGAAGTGCTAAAAGTTGCAAAACTTGCAGAAGCACACGCTTTTATTCAGAGCTTACCGCTGGGCTATCAAACCAAGGTAGGAGAACGCGGAACGATGCTTTCTGGTGGACAACGGCAACGAATCGCGATCGCGCGGGCACTGTTAAGCAATCCGAGAATTCTGATTCTCGATGAAGCGACCAGTTCACTCGATACCGAATCCGAGCGGCGATTTCAAAAGAACTTGCAGCAAATTAGCCGCGATCGCACAACGTTTATCATTGCTCATCGCTTATCAACGGTTCGCAAGGCTGACTGCATTATTGTGCTTGATCGAGGTGTTATTGCAGAACAAGGAACCCACGAGCAACTGATCGAAAAAGCAGGTCTTTACGCTCAACTCGCTCGACAACAACTTGATCTTTGAGAAGGGGGTTGAAATTCAGTTCAGAAAGACTATCATAGTTAATAGATAAAACACTGCCGAACAAGTCTCTTCTAAAAAACATCATTGGGATATACAGGGATTGCGCTACCGAATTGTTCAGTCATCAGAGAAGCATGACAGTTCGGAACTCTTCACATCTTCGTGTCACATCAGAACTTAGACCAATTACTTAGATCAATTGAGCCATGTAATTGTATTGCAGGTGAGATTTAATCGCTGCACCGTGACCTGTGGGGAGAAATATCCTGCATCGACTGTTGCAAACCACCCAGCTTGTAGAGATGCGCTTCATCGTGTCTATACATTACCAGGTAAATGTGAAGTCTTTCGCATTCATTCTGAACTGATTTGCAAAGCATTCATGCCTTAAGACTATCATTGCTCTAATCCTTACTGACTGTTCACTGAAATCTAGCGAATGCAATTTTAGTATTAGGTCACAACCATGCCCATTCGGATTGAATCACTGCCTGATGAAAGAATCGATCACTCCCTTTCCAAGGTCGATCGATTCTTTCATTCAAACGATTCGGAGGAACTTCCAGAACTTGCCTATCTCTACGGTGGCACAATCGCATCTGAACCGATGTCGCCTGTTTTACCAAATGAGCCACCAAGTTCCCCATCTGAGTCATCTGCCCCACCATTAGCAGGCAAATGGTCTACTTCGCTGCAAAACGTTCTCGATCGACCACCGCCCACTTTACCCGATCGCTTAGTTGTCGGAGGTGTCGTTTTTTGTGCTGCCTTTGCCGCCTGGGCAACGACCAGCCAGATTGAAGAAGTCGGACGAGCACAAGGGCGCTTAGTGCCCCAAGGTGAACCGTATAAAGTTAATCCTACAATTTCTGGCAAGATTGCGAATATCTATGTTCATGAAGGACAAGCGGTAAAAGCAGGGCAAGTGATTGCTGAATTGGACAATGAAATCGCCCTAAATCGGGTAGCAGCATTGCGCCAAGAACAACGCAATCAAGAAAAAGAACTGCAACAAACGGAAAGCTTGATTGATAAAACGCGATCGGAAGCCCAAAGTCGATTTGCGATCTCAGAAGCAGATATTCGTGCCCAAGAAGCGACGATCGAGCAAGCTCAAGCCAAACTGCAAGAACAAGGAACCTCGATCTCTCAAGCCGAAGACAAAGCTGCAACGAGCCAAGCTTTACTCGCCCAACTTCAAGAAGATGCGGAAAAACAGAAAGAGCGCCTTTCTCGATGGAAAGATCTCGTTGACCAAGGTGCATTAGCGAGAGATCAACTGTTTCAAGCTCAACAGCAGCTTGCTGATCGACAACGCACGATCACCGTACAATCAAGTGATATTCGACAAAGTACGACCGAAGCACAAAAAATGCGATCGGAATTACAGCAAGTTGTTGCCGAAGCTCAGCGGCTACGGGCGCAGCTCGCTCAGAAATATGCAGAAGGGCGAACTTCACAGATTCAAGCTCAGCAAACGGTTCAACAATTGCTGGTGCAACGAACTCAGATGATTGCGAAGATGCAGCAGAGTGAAAAGCTGCTGCAACAAGCCAAAGCAGAGTTGAAACAATTCACACTGAAAGCACCTGTAGATGGGGTAGTGTCCTCGTTGAACATTCGTAATCGGGGTGAAGTGGTACAGCCGGGGCAATCGGTTACCGAAATCACTCCGAAGACTGCACCGTTGGTTCTCGTTGCAGCGTTACCAACAAGAGAGGCGGGCTTTGTCAAAGTGGGAGATGCCGTACAAGTTAAGTTTGATGCTTATCCCTATCAAGACTATGGCATCGTGACAGGTAAAGTGACGAAGCTTTCGCCTGACATCAAAGTAGATGAGCGGATGGGTGCAGTGTACCGGGTTGAAGTTGCCCTTGATCGACAGTCGATTGCAACTAAAGCTCAACGTACCCGTTTCAAAGCTGGACAAACAGCGACAGCAGAAATCATTGTGCGACGAAGAACGATCGCTGAAATGCTGCTTGATCCAATTCGGCAATTACAGAAAGGTGGTCTGAGTTTGTAAGTTTTAACGTTGTTCAATGCTGAGGAGATGAATATGACCGTTTCTCGCGGTAGCAATTCGCAAACGCGCAACAAAGTGATGACTCCCGAACAGTTCAAGCAAGTTGTTGAAGCGATTACTGAAGGTCGGTACTCTTGGGCTTGTGTGTTAATTTTGCGCTTTGCGGGCTACAATCCAGTTCACTTTATTCCACATCGAACTTATAGTCGTTTGCTGAAAGAAAGTCGAATGCTTCATGCCACTGAATCAACGACTCAAAACAGTGCGAGTCGATGCCCGACTCAGATTAAAGATTTGGCATATGTTGAAGTGATCGAATCTCAAGAAAGCAGTCCTCATGGTGGTAGTTTTCCACAGTGGTTTACGGGGTTATTTCAATCTCGATCGTAGACTTTATAAATAGAAGAAAAAGGCAGGTTTGTAAACTACAAGTCTGCTTTTCTAATTTTTTAGACTCTGAAAAAACTACGCCAAATTGGCTACATAAATAACAAAAGAGGTGGCACTTGAAATTTCTAAATACTATCATTTTATATGTAATGGCTTTTACTCAGTGATTAGCCAATTAGACATCAAACAAAAAGGGAGAATTATGATTATTGCTGATTTGAGCTATCAAGAAGTTGCTACGGATATCAGCGATCTTGAAGGGGGAATGGCTGCGTCAATCAGTGTAAGTCAGTACACACAAAAAGCTTTTAGCTTTCAGACTAGCTCGACCGCTGGAACGAATGGTAGCGCCACGTCTACAAGTTTACAGTCCTTAGAGATCAGTTCGAGCAGCTTGAGCGCTGTCCTCTTGGATGCTGATTCCGGCACTGTTAACAATTTAATTAAGGGCATTCTTTCAAGCTTTCTGTAGGATATTAAGCCAAGGACCGAAAATTCTTCGACTCTTCTAAATCACGATAAAAAATACTTTCTCTTAGCATATTCTAATTTCAAGAATGTGCTATTTTTATGTTTTAGGGCGCGTTTATCTCAACAAAAATAACTACGCCAAATTGGCTACACAAATGGCAAAAAAACTACCATTCATCTTTTTTAGTCGCTATCTTATACATAACAGCTTCAATC
Organism: Leptolyngbya sp. ERB_1_1; assembly: GCA_040289665.1. Classification (GTDB taxonomy): domain Bacteria; phylum Cyanobacteriota; class Cyanobacteriia; order Leptolyngbyales; family Leptolyngbyaceae; genus Leptolyngbya. The sequence continues at coordinate 6,343 of PSLO01000090.1, forward strand.
AAGTTGTTAACAAACAAAACACCGAATTTCAAAGGAGAATGACATGATTATCACAGACTTAAGCTATCAGGAAATTGCTGCTGATGCGAACGATCTTGACGGTGCTGCTGGCACTCCTTTTCCTGCCATTAGTTTCAACGGAACATCTTTCGGCGGTCAAGCAGTTAATGTAGGGTCAGGTTCCATCTCTGGTCCAGGCGGCAGCGTTGCGGGATCCTCTGGTAGTCTCACGACCATCTCTACCAAAGGCGTGTCCCTTATTGCTTTGCCGGTCTTTCCTGTGATTTAGGCGGTTCGTGATTTAGTCTTTCCGTCTAAACTAACTTAAACACTTGGATCCAAGTATGTACACGATCTCCGGTTTCCTTCAAGAAGTCGGAGATCTGGCTACAAATTTTCTGCAACCTACCTTTTCGATGGAGAGTATGCCCATGATGATTGAAGATATAGATTATGTAGAAGAGGAAGAGAAGTCTTTTGAAATTGAAGGGGGACGTTGGGGCCCATCCCAACATATGTCTTATTACAGTTCTAGCTACAGTCCTAGTCACAGTCCTAGAAGACAAAACGCAAACGTTGGGCGTTCTGCGATTCAACCAATTTTACAAGCCTTCAACATTCAACCCTCTACTTCTATAAACATTGGAAGCATCGGTAATAACTCGATCGTGAACAATGCCATCTCAAACAATATCTCTATCACACCCATTTTCATCGTGATTGGGCGGCTTTGAGAGGGGAAACGACAGTTGTTTTGATAAGGCTTATTTAAAACAGCATCATCAAGGGTAAGAAAATGATTAGATTTATGGGAGAGATCATAGATTCAGATGAAGTCATTTCTACGCTAAAAAAGGAACTACAACTGAAAGAGATTTGTCGATCGATTTCCTACCGGAAGATTGTAGATCGAGCGGTTGCAGATCGAGGAATCACGGTTACGCCCGAAGAAATCCAACTTGAAGCGGATCGAATCCGGTATGAAAATCGGTTGTTCCAGGCAGGTGATACCTTAGCTTGGCTTTCAGATCAACTGATCACGGCAGAAGAGTGGGAAGCTGGGATTCGCGATCGCTTACTCTCAGAAAAGCTTGCTAAGGCATTGTTTTCCAAAGAAGTAGAGCGATTTTTCGCTGAACATCAATCTGATTTTGATCAAGTGCTGCTCTATCGGATTGTTGTCCCTTATATGCAGCTTGCTCAAGAAATTGCTTATCAAATTCAGGAAGAAGAAATTAGTTTTTACGAAGCCGCGCATCTTTATGACATGGATGACAATCGGCGGCGGCAATGTGGCTACGAAGGCAAGCTTTATCGGTGGAATCTCAAGCCTGATGTTTCTGCGATCGTCTTTAGCGCAACTCCAGAACAGGTCATTCCTCCGATCATGATTGATCAAACCGCTCATCTATTTTGGGTTGAGGAGTTTATTTCAGCAGAACTCACACCAGAGCGACATCAAGAGATTCTCGATCGAATGTTCCGCGAGTGGTTAACCACAGAACTAAATTATCTGATTCATACTTAGCGTTCAAATTTGAGATTGAACTAGAATAATACAGTCTCCTAAATTCCCCAAATCAAGGAATTTGGGGGTTTCAATTACTTATGAAAGTTCTTGTTCTGAATGCTGGATCAAGCAGTCAAAAAAGCGGTCTCTATGATCTCAATGAGCCTTTCGCGTTTGAGCCACTCGATCCAATTTGGGAAGCTCAAATCGATTGGACAGCCCAATCTGGAAAAGCCGTTCTTAAAGTCAAAGCTAACGGCACAAAGCTCGAACACACAATCGAGTCAAGCGATCGTGCAACCGATACCCTACAAATGCTAAAAACGCTTTCTGAAGGTGAGACGAAAGTGATTCAGCACACATATGACATTGATGTTGTCGGGCATCGCATTGTGCATGGTGGACAACCCTACCGTCAGAGCGTGCGGATTGATCAAACCGTGAAAGAGGCGATCGCGGATCTCGCTCGATTTGCTCCACTGCACAATCCCGCAAATCTACAGGGCATCGAAGCGATCGAGCAAAGCTTAGGGAATGTTCCGCAAGTTGCTGTGTTTGATACTGCATTTCATTCGACCTTATCCCCTGCTGCTAGTATCTATCCGATTCCATATGAATGGTATGAAAAAGGAGTGCAGCGTTATGGCTTCCACGGAATTAGTCATCAGTACTGTGCGAATCGTGCAGCACAGGTGTTAGAGCGTGAGTTGCGTGAACTAAAGTTAGTCACTTGTCATTTGGGAAATGGTTGTTCATTAGCAGCGATTCACAACGGACAGAGCATTGATACAACAATGGGATTTACACCGCTCGAAGGCTTAATGATGGGGAGTCGATCGGGATCAATTGATCCAGGTGTTGTACTTTACCTAATGCGAGAAGGAAATTATACGATCGACGAAATCGAGCAGATTCTAAATAAAAAGTCGGGATTACTGGGCATTTCAGGAGTTTCGAGCGATCTGCGTCAAGTGACAAATTCACAAACAAAACAATCAGCGCTTGCGATCGAGACCTACATTCATCGGCTGCAATCGGGAATTGGCTCGATGATTGCAAGTTTGGGTGGGCTTGATGCGATCGTCTTTACCGCAGGAGTTGGAGAGAATTCTGCAATGATTCGATCGCGCACTTGTGAGGCTTTCCGCTGGATGGGTGTGGAGATCGATTCAGAAAAGAATCAATCATTGCAGCTTGATCAAGACATTGCTGCGCGATCGTCAAAAGTGAGAATCCTTGCAATTCACACTCAGGAAGATTGGGCGATCGCGCAAGACTGTTGGAAACTAATGTCTTGATCGTACAACGAAGCTCACCCTGCTTTTTGCAGTTCGTCTAGTTTTGCCAGAACTTCGCGGCTGTGTACGATCGGATTGACCCCTGTAAAGGTGGCGCGTAGCGTTCCTGTAGGATCAATGATGAAAGTGTGACGCGCCGATCGAATTCCCAACCAAGAGCCGTAAGCTTTGCTGATCTTGCCTTTGGCATCCGCGAGTAAAGGAAACTTCAAGCCTTCAGAGTCGCAAAAATCAGCATGAGAGTTGACATCATCTGCGCTGATTCCGAGAACTTGGGTATTGCGATCGAGATACTTCGGCAAGTCTTCCTGAAACTTGCGAGCTTCGAGCGTACATCCTGGAGTAAAGTCGGCAGGATAAAAATAAGCAACTACCCATTTTCCGCGATAGTCGGAGAGTGAGACGGCTTTCTCTCCCTCGTTGCTGGGTAAAGTGAATTCGGGTGCAGGCTGATCGATCGAGGGCAGTGTTCCACCCAACGCCAATGCTGGAATTGCGAAATTTAGACTAGCAACGATCGTAAGTACACTCACTACTAAGCTTTTCAGCAAGTTTCGACGCAACATAGGAACTGTTTTTGAAAACTTAATAAAGTCTACCTTGCTAGTGTTAGCCATGTAAAACCAGAGACAGAAGTATTACTGCCTCTGGAACAACCGCTAAACTTTCTCGGCAACCCGATAAGGATTCGTCAACTTATCAAGCTGCTGCACCAATAAGCTTAAAAACAATCCCACATCAGTCACAACACCAACAGACTCGATCGACCCTCGATCGCTAAGTTTCGTCACCACTGCCGGATTGATATCCACACAGACCATCTTCACGCCCGATGGAGTCATATTACCAACGCCGATCGAATGCAGCATCGATGACAACATCAAAATCATGTCTGCACCCTCGATTAGGCGTGCATAATCTTGCTGTGCTTCGATCAAATCCATCTTTGTATCAGGCAAAGGTCCATCATCTCGGATCGATCCCGCCAAGGAAAACGGAACATTATTACGAACGCACTCATAGAGAATACCGTTTTGGAGAACACCCGCTTCAACCGTTTTAGCAATACTTCCATATCGCCGCACCGTGTTAATCACCTTCAAATGATGGCGATGTCCACCCCGCACCGAAACGCCGCGCTTCATATCTACCCCAAGCGAAGTTCCAAGCAGCGATTGTTCCATATCGTGAACTGCGATCGCATTTCCACCTAAAAGCGCCTGAACATATCCTTCACGAATCAGTTTCGCTAAATGCTCCCCACCCCCTGTGTGAATTACCACAGGTCCTGCGGTCACTACAACGCGACCGCCTTGATCTCGGATCTGCCGTAGTTCCCAGGCGATTTGTTCGACAACTAATTCGACGCGCCGTTCGCTCGACACGCCCGCACCCATAAAGCTGAATTCTTGCGTATTGCGTTGTTCGCGGGCAGCTTTGCGAATTGTGCGAATCCCTTCAACACCGACAACTACACGATCGCTCGTCATCAAGTCTCGCAGTAATTTACATTGTGCGTTCTTACCATCCGGAGAAACTGCGATCGCGCCATCCATGCGTTGGCGATCGACTGTCACCCATTCCCCATTTACTCGAACTTCAGTCGGGTAAATCGTTGTCACATAGAAATCATCAGGTGCAACTCCATCCTGTGTCACAGGTTCAAGCTCGGCATCACAGACTTCTTGGGGACGCGGCAATGCACCGAGATCAATCAATTGCGTCATGATTGTCTCCATCACGTCATGTGATGGAGCCGTCACCTTCACTTCTGCCGATGACGTACTTTGACGCTGAGTTCCTAAGTTAAAGTTCAGTACTTGGAAGCTACCGCCTGCTTCAACAATGATATCGAGGGCGCGATTGATCACACCCGAATCGAGCAAGTGACCATCAAGTTGCACAATCCGGCTCTCGATCGTGGCACTAGCATGAAGTTCAACGCGAACGGGTTCGGTGACTCGCAGCGTTAGACATTTCGCGGCTCCTCCAGCTTTGAGAAATTCAGTGAGCGGTGTTTCCAGCACTTCAAAGCCTGCGTTTGCTAAGCGCTGTTTTAATTCTGCGCTGGCTTTGTTCAGAATGACGATGTGATCTAGATTCACCGCGTTACAGGCAAAATTCACCGCATCTGGTTCTGCGATCGCAATTCGTTTTTCAGGTGGAACGCGCATTTCGATCAAGCGATTGGAATACGCATCAAAGGCAGGCGGGTAGTACAGCAAATAGCCATTATTCAACGGACAGAAACAAGTATCAAGGTGATAAAAGCGATCGTCCATCAACCGGAGTGACAAGACTTCGACATCGAGCCATTTTGCTAAGTAGGGATGTGAATCGAGTTCAGACCGGAAGCCATATCCTGCCCAAAGCCAGCGACCTTCGCGATCGAACAACGCATCCCCTGCGCCTTCAAATGGCAATTCTGGTGGCAGTTCGTGAACTGTGAAGCCATTTTCCTCAAACCAAGCTTTGAAATAGGGTTCTTCGCCTTGACGCTCTTTGTGATAGAAGCGGCTCAAAACGGCAGTTTCACCAAGAACTAAACCTGCATTTGCCGTAAATACCATGTCTGGAACACCTTTCTGAGGTGTCACCAGATCAACGATCGCGTGTTCTTTGATCAAGTGGTGGAGTCCTTGCCATTGTTCCACAGCGAGATCGCGCGAAGACTTGTGAATGTTGCCTTCCATCCACGGATTAATCACGTAATCCACATCGTAATGGTCAGGCGCACACATCAGAATCCGAATCGAGGAGGTCATAGAAAAATCTGGGTAATTGTGTAATCTAGGTAATCTAACAAGAGTGAATGCGAGATTGATCCGAGCGATTGTATCGGGCAATACGGAAGCTTCAAGACACGTTCAATATTAGGGACGTGCATCCGAGCCATTCTAGGGAGAAACGGGACACGATCGCGATTCTTGCAGAATTTCAAATGATGTTTTGAAGATATTTCCTAAAGTCGCTGCCTGATAAGAGAATAATCGTAGCGGGGAAGATAGACTTCCTCTATTCAAGACGTGAGACGATGAGAGATAATACAACAGTTTCAGTCTGTATGGGCACATTATGATCAATCCGGGATATTGATCGCAATCACAAAACATTTGAGTGGTTGTACTACGGTTGCATTTCAAGCCATCACACTCAATTTACTTCTTTGTCGCCTGTTTCGTCTCGAAGTGGCTGAAACAACTTTTATTTGTCATCTCGATCGTTCTAGCATCCGCATTGATCGAACTCTCAAAGGTTTCATCGGATACGTTGGAACCCATGATTCTGCCTAAAGTACTACATCTCAATCTTGAGGGATTGCGCCACAATAGAGGAAGTTGGCAATCCTTGAGTAGGTGTAGCACAGATGGACGATCGTAAAAAGCGCATTATGGAGCATATCGCTCGCAGTACAAACGACTTTAACAAGCCGTTACCTGCGCGTTCTCCAGAGCGCAAACAGCGCATTCTCGATCACGTTCGTCGCACGACGGGCGGGTAAGAAACAGCGATCGAAATATCGCTAATTCTATTGATCAAGAGAAATTGATCAATAGAATTCTTACCTGACTGCTTGGGCGAATGGAATTCGCGGCACTACATCTCTGTCTGCCAAAGGCAGAACAAACGGAGTCCACCGACGTGGACTGACCTGAAAAATGGCTGTGAGTGTGCGACAGGTACACTCTGTCTCTATAGCCGCGAATTCCATTCGATGGGCATTTACGATTTATGCAAAAAGTCTAATGCTGACGGATCGGAATCTCAATGTAAAACTCAGTTCCGCGATTCGATTCAGAATTGCACTTAAGCAAACCGCGATGCTTTTGTACAACAATCTCGTAGCTAATTGCAAGCCCCATTCCTGTTCCTTTCCCGATCGGCTTTGTTGTGAAAAAGGGATCAAAGATTTGCGATTGTGTTTCGTTTGCAATCCCCTTACCATTATCTCGAATGCGAATCAAAGCGTATTCGGACTCTAATAATTCTGTCGTAATCCAGATTTTAGGTGTTTCTTGATCCGATTCTTCGAGCGCGTCGATCGCGTTGCTGAGAATATTCATAAATACTTGATTCAGTTGACCTGCATAGCATTCGATTAACGGTAATGCTCCGTACTCTTTGATCACTTCAACACCGTTAAAATCGCTATCCGACTTGAAACGATGCTGCAGAATCAATAGCGTACTATCAATTCCTTCATGAATATCAACCGCTTTCATCTCAGATTGATCGAGTCGAGAGAAATTTCGTAGAGACAAAACAATTTGGCGAATTCGCTCAGTTCCCACCTGCATCGAAGAGAGTGTTTTCGGCAAATCTTCGCGCAGGAAGTCTAAATCGATCTCGTCTGCTTGCTCTAAAATCTCCGATCGTGGATTAGGATAATAATTCTGATACGTTTCAATCAATGACAGCAGATCTTCAGCATACCCGGTGAGGTGACTGAGATTACCATAAATAAAATTGACGGGATTGTTAATTTCGTGCGCTACACCCGCAACCAGTTGACCTAAGCTCGACATCTTCTCGGTTTGAATCAGTTGGCTTTGAGTCTGTTTCAATGTTTCTAGTGCTTCGGTCAATTGCTTTGCTTGCTGCCGGGTTTGGAGCAATAACTCGGCTTGTTCAAGTCCAACGCTCAATTGAATTGCAACTTGAGTCACAAACCGAATTTCTCCATCTCTCCACTGGCGCGGTCGATCGCACTGATGCACACAAAGCAAGCCCCACAGTAGATCACCTTGCAGAATCGGTGCAATGATATTCGCTTTGACCGAAAATCGATCCAACACAGTTCGATAACAAGGCAGCAATTCAAGCTGATCGATATCTGAAATGAAGCTCACTCGACCATGACGATAACGGGTCGCGTAAAATTCGCCAAAGCAATGATCTTCCACATTCGCCCCCAGGGTTGCTGAAAACCCAGTCCCAACATCTTCTGCAATGATTTCACCCATGTTGTACTGGCTCTCCGGATCGAGTTGATAGATACAGACTCGATCGACATTCAATGATCCCCGAAGTTCTTGTGTTGCAGTCGCGAAGATCGTATCAATGTGCAGCGACTTTCGCATATTCGTTACCACATTGAACAATACGCGCTGTTGCTCTGTGGCTTGCTCTAGACACGCAGTCCGTTCTTGCACTTGTAGTTCTAGATTGGCGTTGAGTGATTGCAATTTTTGATGCGTTTCGTATTGCTCGATCGCGGTTGAAAACTGTTGAGCGATCGCAGAAGCGAATTCAAGCTCGATCGCTGTCCAAGGTTCAATCTGTCCGCGACACGATTCTTTCCAAACTTCAAAGGACTGACGGGGATAGAGTTGCCGCTGATCGAGATCAACTTTTCCTGCCCAAAGAATCTCGGTTTCAATTTCATCTCGAAACACAGTGAGATATCCGAGCAATTGCCGCCGATACCAGAGCGGCATGACCAGTAAACCTCGAATGTTCGTCGATCGGAAAGCAGGCTGAAGCATTCGTAGTGCAGGCTGTTTATAGAGGTCGGCGATCGCCCAAATTGGAGCTTGTTCGACTTGAAATCGGTCTTGCCAAACGCTGTACGCTTCCAGAAGTGCATAGGGCGCATTTTCTGGCATGATCGGTTGGCTGCCAGCCTGAAACAGACGCAAACAGCTACTTGGAAGCTGTGGAGCACAGGACGAAAGCCGCTCGATTGCTAGAGATTCTGCACAGACCCACAACCGTCCTCCAGAGCCATTAAATGCGGAAACCGTACTTTCGAGCGCTGCTTGAAGTTCGATCGTTGAAAGGGAATGGAGCAATCCGCTAATTTGATTCAGCATCGATTCGCGAGCAGCTTTGGCACGTGCTTGCTCGATTAACATCGACTGAGCGATCGCAACCGTGAGCAAGTCCACCACCAATTGAATCGCCCCAACTTGCTTCTCGGAAACCGTCTGCGGTTCCGCATGGTGAACCACTAACAATCCCCATAGACTGCTATCCTGCACGATCGGAATTACCAGCGACGATTGAACGCCCATCGCGGTCAAATATTCGGCATGACAAGGATCGAGCGGACGATAGCGAACTTCATCCGGCGCAGTTGAATCGATTCCGCTTTGTCCGATCTGGCGTTTGGCTAAATCGACGATCGATCGAGCACGAGTTTTAACAAACAACTCTCTAGCGCGAGGCGGAATATCATCTGCGGGAAAAGTTAATCCCAATAACGACGGCAATCGCTGATCTAGAATCCATTCTGCTACGACTCGTCCGGTTTCGTCTGGCTGGAATTGGTAAATCTTGACGCGATCGCAGTTTAAGAACTTGCCGATTTCAGTCACCGCTGCTCTTAAAATTTCAGAAAGATCCTGCGATTGCCGAATGCAATCTGTCACACGACCAAATAATCCTGCATCCGGATTCGGAGCAATCGCCTGAGATTTCATACTGACCTACCTTCTCTAACAGCCTTTAGCAGAAATACGCTGAAAAGCTCTCTGCTTTTATATAGAGTCAGTATGGGCAAAGTTTCTCAAAATTCGACGGTAAGACTGCAAGTTTTAGCGATTTGACGAATGAGGCGCTTTAGAATTGCGCGATCGGAAACCTGCACAGTCGTTTGCAGCAGGAGTCATCGCTACATGAGGATTAACCGCGCATTTGATGTAAGGATTGTTACTAAAAAACTGGCATTTCTTACAAGGAGGCTGAGCGAGAGTGCGACCTGTTTTTATCTCTTTGCGATTTAACTTCCAAGTATCTGCAATAACACAAACAACCCCTGCCCAAATTGCAATAAAGCAGAGGGGGACAAGCAACAGAGAAGCATCTTGCACAATCCCTGAACTTGCAGTCGGAGCGCTATCGGCAGGAGCTTGCACGATTTCGGTTTTAGCGATGAGAGGCTTTTCTGAGAGCGGCATAAAGAAGCGCGGGTATTGGGAAACAGTCCTTTACTAACTTGTAGCGACCGCATTGTCTAGCTATCTCTATCGGGGGAGTTGGCTTCTTATTAGTCTGGGTATATCTACAGATGGATATCGATAGAGATACAACGCGGATTCCATTTCGATCAACGGATGTGCAGGGCACCTAGCCCCCGATAAGATGGCGCAGAAGTTATCGTACGATGTGGAGGTTGGAATGATTCGGCAACTTTTATCTGGTGGATGTGCAATTGTGGTTGCTGGATTGGTTTCTCTACCAGTTCAAGCCCAACAAGCCCCGCAGTCTCCGACAACCAAGCCCGCACCTGCTGCCACTCAGTCTGTTACTCCAGCAGAAACGCGCCAATTTGCCAATGCCGTCAAACAGGTATTAGCGATTAGTCGAGAGTCGGAAGCTCAAGCATCCCAAGCAATTCGCACCGAAGGATTGACCGAGCAGCGGTTTGATGAGATTTTTCGATCGCAGCGAAACCCTCAGCAGAAACCCTCAAAACCCGTTGAAGCGGGCGAAAAGCAGAAGTACGATCGTGTGGTGGCAAGATTGGTACAACTGAGCAAAGACAACGATGCAAAAGTAGAAACCGCAGTGAAGAAAGAAGGGTTGAATATGCCGCGCTTCAATGAGATCTTTCAAATTGTGCGAGCGAACCCGCAGTTAAGACAGCAAGTTCAAGATTTGATTCGGAAAAATTAGCGCTGGCATTCTCTGATTTCGTTGTTATCCCGCCTGTGAACGGGACTCACGGGCGGGTGTTATGTAAATATAGCAATCCTCTTTCGGTTGTGAGAGTGGGACAGGATTCTAGCTTGTGCAGGTAGAATACCCGTCCCACAAATCAATTGGGATTGCTATATTCTTTTTAAGATTAGAAATACTGAAATCTTTTAATGGTGAGCTGTGTAACCTTGATTCATAGTCAAAACGAAATAAACTGAAAGCTGATTAGATTTTGTGAGGAGTAGCCTAGATGAATGAGCATGAATTCATCGGTGCTAATGATCAGTAATTTACATCTCTTGGCAAAAGCTGTAGTAGTTACTTTTGCTCGTTGTAAATCAGTTTGAGAAAGTATTAGAATTATTAAGATTTCTTTTATCTTTTGCCCAAATCGGGTATCAGTATCGATAGTAAGGCAAGGATGCGTGGTGAGACACTATGAGCGATCTACTTTCTAACCAGCAGCCACTTCGCGCCCTCGTTGTTGATGATGACTTAGATTCTGTCATTCTCTTGACAACACTGCTCGAAATATACGGGATTAACGTAACTGAATCTTTGGGGTAAGCCACTGGTTCTACCAGTGCGACTCGATGAGCTTTGAGCGATACG
>PSLO01000004.1:0-66809 GCA_040289665.1 Leptolyngbya sp. ERB_1_1
CCCATCGGCAAACCTTCAATTTCTCAAAGGTTTTTATGTACGGCGCATTTTCATAACTCATTTAGGATCGCTATATCTAGAACTTGTCTGCTTAATATCAAAACGAATACGAACAAAAAATCGACTAAACTCTATTAACCAAATTTCACAGAGTATATTCGACTCCCGAATCTCATCGCAGTTTCAAGCAGTAAACGTTGATTTTGTGAGGCTCTATTTTGATTAAGTGAAGATGCCGGAATTTCGATAAAGATTGCGTAGAAATACTGGAAAATCATGCGGAGATGGTAGAAACTTGACTCAGCCAACTTTCAGCAGGTTTTAATGACAATGAGGAGCGACAGTCGCTCTAGTGCATCGGTCTTCGATCGTGCCTGTCGTCTGACTAGAAACATGATTCAAGACTTGCTGTGCTGTAATTTTAGCGTCCTGATGCCGTGAGGTGCATAAAGTATGAGTAGTTCGAGTTGTCGATTTTGTGGATCAGCGCTGCATCACACGTTTGTCGATTTGGGAATGTCACCCCTATGTCAAACCCATATTACTCCAGAGCAACTAAACGAAATGGAGCCATTCTATCCACTCCATACTTACGTTTGCGACAATTGCTTCCTGGTTCAGCTACAAGAATTTGTTAGCCCCCAAGACATTTTCACCGAGTACGCTTATTTTTCGTCTTACGTTGATGCTCTATTAAAAAATGCTAGTGCTTACAGCGATTTGATGGTAGAGCGGTTTGGCTTGGGTTCTCAAAGTAAGGTGGTTGAAATCGCCAGCAACGATGGTTATCTGTTGCAGTACTTTGTGAAAAAAGGCATTCCAGTGTTGGGTGTTGAGCCTGCGGTGAATGTCTCCCAGGTTGCGAAAGACAAGGGTATCCCAGTTGTTAACAAGTTCTTTGGTGTGGAAACTGCGACTGAGCTTGCAGCCGATGGTAAAGCAGATTTGCTACTTGGTAATAATGTTCTAGCGCACGTTCCAGACATCAATGACTTTGTGGGTGGCATGAAGATCATGCTCAAGCCCGATGGTGTAATCACGATGGAATTTCCCCATTTGATGCGCCTGATGGAAGAGAATCAGTTCGATACTATCTATCACGAGCATTTCTCTTACCTGTCCTTCATGGCAGTGGAGCGAATCTTTGCGTTTCACGGTTTGACCTTGTTCGATGTGCAAGAAATTCCGATTCACGGAGGTTCTCTCCGAATTTATGCTCGCCACACCGAAGATACGTCGAAACTTGTGGGAGAGCGTGTTACCGAGCTTCTTGCGAGAGAGAAAGCGGCTGGATTTGACAAGCTTGAAACCTATGCCCACTTCACTGAGCAAGTGAAAGAAACCAAGCGCAAGCTCCTAGAATTCTTGATCACCGCGAAGCAGAAAGGAAAGACTGTTGCAGGGTATGGTGCGCCCGGAAAAGGAAACACCTTGCTGAACTATTGTGGAATTCGGACTGATTTTCTTGATTACACGGTCGATCGCAATCCCTACAAACAAAACAAATTCACTCCTGGAACTCATATTCCCATCTACTCGCCGGAGAAGATCCGAGAAACAAAACCAGATTATTTGTTGATTCTTCCCTGGAATGTCAAAGACGAAGTAATGGAGCAAGTTTCCTACATTCGTGAGTGGGGCGGTCAGTTCGTGGTTCCGATTCCTGAAGTTAAAGTTTACGCCTAGTGCGTGTAGTTCAGTCTTGTGTTCTTGATGATGAGCTTAGATTCTAACGTTGTGGAAATCAATCTATGAGTGGAATGAGTAGTGTAGGCATGAGCCTCAACCCAGAAAGTTTAATGAGTAATCAAACCCAAACCCAACTTCGTGCGAAAGACATCATTGCTGAAGACCTAGAGTACATCTGTGGCAACCTCACTGAGGAGTTTGGCACAATGGCAGGCAAGAGCCTACTAATCACAGGTGGCGCAGGCTTTCTAGGCTATTACTTTGTAAAATCCGTTCTGCACTGGAATCAAAAGCAAGACTCAGCGCAGCAAATTCGCCTCACGGTTTACGATAACTATTCGCGAGGTGTACCGTCCTGGTTGACTGACCTCAAAGACGATCCGACGCTAACGCTGCTCAAGCATGATATGACGCAGCCGTTGCCTTCAGACATGGGCGATTTTCAGTACATCATTCATGCAGCTTCGATCGCGTCTCCGACCTTCTACCGCAGAGATCCGATCGGGACAATGGATGCCAATGTCAATGGACTCCGCAACCTACTGGAATATTTCAAAAATCAGAGAGACCAAGGAAAAGAAGTCGGTGGTTTCTTGTTCTTCTCCAGCAGCGAAATCTATGGTGATCCTACGCCTGAGAACATTCCCACACCTGAAGACTATCGGGGCAACGTTTCTTGTACCGGACCTCGTGCTTGTTACGACGAAGCGAAGCGTTATGGTGAAACGCTCTGTGTGAATTTCGCTCAACAGTATGGCTTACCGATCAAGTCAGCCCGTCCTTTCAACAACTACGGTCCTGGATTAAAGATCACCGATCGACGTTTGCTTCCCGACTTTGCGCGTGATGTGTTCAGTGGTAGAGACATTACAATGCTGTCAGATGGCTCACCCAAGCGAACCTTCTGCTATTCGGCAGACTCGATCACAGGCTACTACAAAGTTTTAGTCAAAGGACATCCTGGAGAAGCCTATAACATTGGTATCGAGACACCTGAAATCTCGGTTGCAGAACTCGCAGAAAGAGTGGTTGCTATCTCGAAAGAACTGTTTGGGTATGAAGGAAAAGTCATTCGCAAGGTCAGCGAAGACAAAGACTATTTGATTGACAACCCGAATCGTCGCTGTCCAGTGATCGAAAAAGCTCGAACACATTTGGGCTACAATCCGACGATCTTGATCGAAGAAGGACTTCGACGATCGCTGATTTGGTATCAAGACAACCAAGAAGCGGAGGATGCATAATGCAAGTTTCTATCATTGGAACAGGCTATGTCGGCTTGGTTTCGGGTGTTTGCTTTGCAGAGAAAGGGCATGATGTTCTGTGCGTTGATGTTGATCAGTCGAAGGTTGATAAGATCAACCAAGGTATCTCTCCGTTCTATGAACCTGGATTGAATGAACTATTAGAACGCAACATTCACTCTCGTCTCAAAGCAACAACTGATTTTCGTCAAGCAATTCTTGATACTGAACTGTCTCTCATTGCAGTCGGTACGCCATTCGACGGAAAGGAAGTTGATCTGACCTATGTCAAGCAAGTTGCACAGCAAATCGGTGAGGCATTGAAAGAGAAATCAACCTACCATTTGGTTGTTGTGAAAAGTACGGTTGTGCCTGGAACAACAGATCAAGTTGTTCTGCCGATTCTCGAAGCTGCTTCGGGCAAAAAGGCAGGCATTGACTTTGGTGTAGGAATGAATCCTGAGTTTCTCACCGAAGGAGAAGCGATCGACGATTTTATGTATCCTGATCGCATTGTTCTCGGCGGCATTGATGAGCGCAGCATTGATCAATTAGATGCGCTCTACAGCGGATTTGATGGGGTCGATCGCTTAAGAACGAACAATTCAACCGCTGAGATGATCAAGTACACGTCAAATTCATTGTTAGCGCTGTTGATTTCCTTCTCGAATGAGATTGGTAATCTTTGTTCTGCAATTGGCAACACCGATATTGTAGAAGTAATGAAAGGTGTTCACAACAGCCGTTATTTGACGACTGTATTGCCGAATGGCAATCATATTGTTCCACCGATTACAAGCTTCCTCGCCGCTGGTTGCGGATTTGGTGGAAGCTGCCTACCCAAAGATGTGAAGGCTTTGATTGCTCATGGTGAGAAATATCAAAGTCCGATGCCCTTGTTAGACGCAGTGATTCAAGTCAATCAATCTCAACCTCAGCAAGTAATTGCAAGGTTGAACAAGCATTTTCCGTCACTCAATGGCGTAAAAATTGCAATCTTGGGGCTATCTTTTAGACCCAACACGAATGATATGCGCGAAACACCTGCAATTCCATTGATCAAAGCACTCAAAGCGCAAAATGCAGCGCTTAAAGCCTACGATCCAGTTGCGAATTCAGAAGCCGCAAAGCTTCTCAGTCCGGCTGACGTAAAACTCTGCGATAGCTTAAAAGCCGTTCTCGAAGATGTTCAGGCGATCGTCCTTGTCACTCGTTGGGATGAGTTTCGAGCCGTTCCCGAAATGATTGCTCAACTCGACCCACAGCCTGTCTTTGTTGATGGTCGCCGGATGATCGATAAGCACTCGATCCAGCGCTACGAAGGCATTGGACTTTAAGCCGCACATCGATCGAGCAAGCCGCTCGATCGACAAATAACTATTTCACTCAATCCTGTAAGGAACGCTATGCACACTGTTTTCTTTGATTCTTCAGTTAGCGATGAAGTTAGACGTGAGCGAATTTACGACGGGCAGCTTTTCTTATTTTCACCCCGTCCAAGTATGTTGGCGTTGTGTGAACACGCCCGCGAGATGATTGAAGCGGCATTTGCACCTCTCAATCCAACCACAGCACAATATGATCTGAGTGTTGAGGAATTCGTTGCGATCGCGGCTCCACTCAAACCCAGCTTTATTCACCATCCAAAATCAAAGCAACTCATTCAAAAGATTCTGGAAGAATACGGCTACGACTTAGAAAAGACCTATTTCGATGTACCTCGCTTGAAGATCATCACAAGCTACGCCTATCTCACAGCGGGAGTCGGTTATCCTTTCCATCCGCATCGAGATACCTGGTACTGTGCGCCTCCAAGCCAAGTGAATTGGTGGCTTCCAGTCTATGAATTTGACTCAGAAAGCTCGATGGCATTCCATCCGAAATACTGGAGCCAACCTGTGAAGAACAGTTCGAGTGGCTTCAACTATTACGAGTACAACAACACAGGACGCAAGAACGCTGCTCACCACGTCAAGAAAGATACGCGCTTCCAACCGCGCCCAGAAGAACCCGTCGATATTGATCCTCAAGTTCGTCTCGTCTGTGAAGTGGGTGGAGTGATGTTGTTCTCTGGCGCACAAATGCACTCAACTGTCCCGAACACCTCTGGACGCACACGCTTTAGCATCGATTTCAGAACAGTCCATCTCGATGATTTGATTGCTAAGAAAGGCGCACCGAACATTGATAATGCTTCAACTGGAACCGCATTGAGAGACTTCATGCGTGCATCTGATCTCGCTCGATTACCTGAAGAAGTAATTGCGCTCTACGAGGACACAACACCGCCTGAAGGAGAATTAGTGTTCCAACCGCCCGCTGCTCTTCTGTCTTCCCATTAAAGACAATGAACATTACTGACCTCAAAACAGTTCTCGACCCCCAATCGATCGGTAAAGATCTCCACCGCTTTGCTGCCGAATTGTATCCGATTTGCCGTAGCATCACAGGCAATGGATTTCGAGAGACGTTGCGCCAAATCGAACGCTTTATTCCACTGAAACAATTTGAAGTTCCAACTGGGACGCAGGTATTCGATTGGACAGTGCCGCGAGAGTGGAACATTCGGGATGCCTATGTGAAAAATTCTAAGGGCGATCGTGTGATTGACTTGCAGCAGTGCAACTTGCACGTGGTGAATTACAGCATTCCGGTACATGAAACCTTGTCGTTGGAAGCATTAAAGCCGCATCTATTTAGCCTACCGGATCATCCCGATTGGATTCCCTACCGCACGTCTTACTACAAAGATAGTTGGGGGTTCTGCCTCACTCACAAGCAGTTGCTTGAACTACCAGAGGATCAGTATGAAGTTTGTATTGATTCGACTCTAGAAGCGGGCTACTTGACCTATGGTGAGTACTACCTGCCCGGAGAAATCGAAGATGAAGTTTTGATTTCTTGTCATGCTTGCCATCCATCTTTGGCAAATGACAATCTATCAGGGATTGCGATCGCAGTTCATCTTGCTAAGGCTTTAAGCGAGATTGCACATCACTATTCCTACCGCTTCATCTTCATTCCAGCCACGATCGGATCAATCACTTGGCTCAGTCAAAATGAAGACCAAGTTCAGCGCATCAAACACGGGATGGTGTTAAGCTGTTTGGGCGATCCAGGCAAGTCAACCTACAAGAAAAGTCGGCAGGGTGATGCAGAAATCGATCGAGCAGTGAGTCATGTTCTCAAGCATTCTGAGCAAGACTACAACATCATTGATTTCTTTCCTTATGGCTATGATGAGCGACAGTTTTGCTCACCAGGGTTTAACTTACCAGTGGGATGCTTTATGCGATCGCCGAACAGTAAATTTCCTGAATATCACACGTCGGCTGATAATCTTGAGTTTATTCAACCTGAGCATCTCTCCGATTCTTTTTTGAAATGTTTGAGTGTGTTGTCAGTGTTGGAACACAACAGAGTTTACATCAACCAGAATCCGAAATGTGAACCTCAATTGGGGCGACGGGGGCTTTATCGATCGATCGGAGGCTCGTCTGGAACAGGATTGAATGAGCTTGCATTGTTATGGACATTAAATCTATCGGATGGGCAGCATTCATTGTTAGACATTGCAGAGCGATCGGGTTTTGCCTTTGATGTGATTAAGCGAGTCGCGGATGCGCTGGTTGAAACCGACTTGTTCAAGGAAGCGCTCAATTGAAGTGAGTCGATCAAGTTGTGAAGCCAAAGTAGAAGTCGAATGATACTCAGGGAACTGAGGGAATTCTAGGAACAATTCATCTAGGAACAATTCATTAAGAGGGATATCTGCATGAAAGTTGTTTTGTTTTGTGGCGGTCTAGGCACTCGATTGAGAGACTATTCGGAAAAAATTCCGAAGCCAATGGTCAACATCGGTTATCGCCCGATTCTGTGGCACTTGATGAAGTACTACGCGCACTATGGACACAAAGACTTTATTCTGTGTCTTGGCTACAAAGCGGACTTCATCAAAGAGTACTTCTTGAACTACAACGAATGCCTCTCGAATGACTTTGTCTTGTCTGCGGGTGGCAAGCAAGTTCAAATGATCGGTAGTGACATCCATGACTGGAGAATTACCTTTGTAGATACTGGGCTGTATTCCAACATTGGGCAGCGCTTAAAAGCAGTTGAGAAGTATTTAGAAGGCGAAGAAATGTTCCTGGCAAACTACAGCGACGGTTTGAGCAATCTGCCGCTGGATGACTTCATCGATCATTTCATGCGCCATGACAAAGTTGCAAGCTTCTTATCGGTAAAGCCGACTCAAACCTTTCACGTTGTTTCTTCAGAAGAAGATGGCTTAGTCAAGAGCATTGAAGATGTTAAAAATGCTGATCTACGCATTAATGGTGGCTTCTTTGCGCTCAAAACTGAAATTTTCAGATATATGCAGCCCGGTGAGGAATTAGTGCTTGCGCCGTTCCAACGTTTAATTGAGAAAGAAGAGCTGATTGCCTACAACTACGATGGCTTCTGGACGTGTATGGACACATTTAGAGACAAGCAAAACCTGGATGACCTGTACTCTCAAGGCACTCCTCCTTGGGAAGTCTGGAAACCCCAAAAAGCATAGTAGCGATTAATTTGTGAGGGTGAAAATGCTGAAGTTGATGTTCGATCAAGGAAAAGACGCAGAATATCGAATTCTATGTCTTGGCGCTCATTGTGATGACATTGAAATCGGTTGTGGTGGAACGATTCTTAGACTGATCGAAGAGTATCCAAATGCTGTTTTTTACTGGGTTGTGTTTAGCTCTAGTGAAATTCGATCGAAGGAAGCCTTCGACAGCGCCAATCGATTTCTAGAAGGTGCGAAAGTTGAAAACATTATTGTTAAAAACTTTCGGAACAGCTTCTTCCCGTTTGTCGGAACCGAAATTAAAGAGTACTTTAACGAACTCAGCCAAGCATTTTCGCCGGATCTCATTCTGACGCACTACAAACATGATGCTCACCAAGACCATCGCGTCATTTCTGATTTGACCTGGAATAGCTATCGTAATCACCTTGTTTTAGAATACGAAATTCCGAAATACGATGGTGATATCGGTAATCCAAACTTTTATGTGCCGATCAGCGAAGCCATCTGTCAGCGCAAAATTCAAACATTGATGGATGTGTTTAAAACGCAGAAAAAGCGGCAATGGTTCACCGAAGATACGTTCCAAGCAATCTTGCGGTTGCGGGGAATTGAATCGAATGCGCCAAGCAAGTTTGCAGAGGCATTTTATAGCCGCAAGTTGGTGTTTTAGAAAGGTTTTAGAGAGACGATCACTGAAACGATCGTCTCTCTTCTTATTTCAGTTGAACTGCAAAATTGGAGTTAGCTTTACGCCGTACTCTGCTTCAAAACTCTCTTTCTTAAATTCTAAGCTCCAAAGCTCTAACTCACAGGGATCATTGGGATAACAGGGTTTAATCAATAACTGCAATTCTCTCTGTTCTAAATTGAATCGGCATTCAATGGATCGAATTGCACCAATTTGGCGACGATCGAGCGCTACCGCCAATCGTAATAATGGGTGCAACTGTTCCACAATTTTGCGGTGACGCTTACTCGTCAGATTTCGGTAAGTCTCATGGCGCTTTTTCGGACTGTTCTTGCGATGGTAGCGGGCTAGATTGGCGATCGTTTCAATCTCCATCTCCGTAAAGCCGAGCAACTCAGCATGGCGAATGAGATAGTAAGAATGCTTGTGGTGTGATGAGTGCCCAACATGATGACCGCAATTGTGTAAAATTGCCGCCGCCCACAGCAACATTCGCTCTTCAGATCCCCATGAATGCAGCTTTCCCTGAGTTTGATCGAACAAGCTCAGGCAAAACTCCGCAACTCGCTGACTATGTTCTAGGTTGACTTGATATTTTTGCGCCGTTTTGAGCACACTACGTTCGCGAACAGAACCTTGATACCGCAGTCGATCCTCGATCAGTCCGTGAGCAATCATCCAATCGACAATCACACCTTCTCGCAGCGATCGCTCACAAATCACGATCGAGTCCGCGTATAATTGGGTCAATACTTCCTGCAAAATCAAAGCTCCGGGTAGAATAATTTCCGCACGCCGCTCAGATAATCCCGGAACTGCTAATCGTTCCGCTAAATTCATTTTCCGCAAGCGATTGATCCAATCTCGTAGATCTTTGAGCGACAATTCGCAACCATTGAGCGGAACAGGAACCGCGCCAAATTTTTCGCGAGCATTCAAAGCCACCAGCGTCTCGATCGTCCCAGATGTGCCCACAAGGCGCGGACGCTCACCGGGTTTGAGATGCGCCTGCAACTCTTCTATCGATCGTTCTAACATCCCACGAATATAAGCTTGAAGCTCACTAAACTCCGCTGGACTAATGGGATCAGTACTAATCTGCTCAGCCGAAAGTCGAACGGCTCCCACTTTCGTGCTGCTGAGTGTTCGTGGCTCATGTCCATCGCCCAAAATCAACTCAGTTGAACCTCCACCGATGTCTACGATCACATGAGGCTGATTATTAAGATTCATCCCCGACAGCACACCGAGGTAAATTCGTCGCGCTTCCTCGGTTCCAGAGATCAAATTAATCCACAGCCCAAGCTCGTCTTCAATGCGCTGCAAAAATTCCTGTCCATTGGGTGCTTCTCGAACCGCACTCGTCGCAACCGCGATGACTTGCTCCGCATTGACACTTTTTGCCACATCCTGACAGCGTTTGAGCGCTACGATCGCGCGATCTATCGCCTCTGCTGACAATTCGCCTGTTTTTTTACAAAAATCTCCCAGTCGCACAGTTGCCTTTTCCCGCCCCACGATTGTGAAAGCAGGAATATGGGGCTGAATTCGGACAATGACCATGTGAATCGAATTGGTTCCGACATCAATCGCAGCCAGAATACGATCGCGATCAGATGGAACCGCTGGAAGCATCACCGGACTCTCTTGAGGGGGTTTCGAGATGGAATTCACCATAAAAGAATTTAGACGTACTGCTGGATCTGGAGCGGGAACACCTGATATTAAAACCGCGATCGGGCAAACGAGATCGCTGCTAAATTAAGTTCCTACCGCAATTCTTGAGCAATTCAGCGGAATTTTGAGCAAGAAGCGCGCTAAGTTCTTTTTATAGACTTGCGATCGAACTTTATGTGGACTCAGCCGAAACCCTCTTCAGAACCGACATGGCTCATCATCGCGCGACTGCTGCGCTGGCACAAACCCGAAGGACGACTAATTTTAATGATTCCAGCACTGTGGGCTGTGTTCCTCGCTGCTGGTGGAACGCCGCCTTGGTTACTGGTGGTCATCATTATTTTAGGCACTTTGGCGACGAGTGCGGCAGGTTGTGTGGCAAATGATCTCTGGGATCGCAATATCGATCCGCACGTCGAACGAACTCGCGATCGTCCTTTGGCATCACGAGCATTATCGGTCAAAGTGGGAATCGTGGTTGGCGTGATTTCGCTGCTGTGTGCGGCAGGCTTAGCGGTGTTCCTCAATTCGATAACATTCTGGCTCTGCGTCGCAGCCGTTCCTGTGATTTTGCTATATCCGGCTGCGAAACGAGTTTTCCCCATACCACAACTGGTTTTGTCGATCGCGTGGGGATTTGCCGTCTTAATTAGCTGGAGTGCAGTCAGTTGTAGCACTACCTCGAATTTATCCTGTCTCTCTCAGCCGATGTGGTTACTCTGGGGCGCAACGGTGCTTTGGACACTAGGCTTTGACACGGTGTACGCCATGTCCGATCGCGAAGATGATAAACGCATCGGAGTAAAATCGAGCGCGTTGTTTTTTGGACGATACGCACCCTACGCGATCGCAGTATTCTACACGGGAACTGTGGTCATTCTGGCAAAGCTTGGAATGGTGATGCAGTTGAATTTGTGGTACTGGATTGCATTAGGACTGAGTGCGATCGCATGGGCATGGCAATCTTACAGCCTGGTTCAGCCCTCGATCGCGCATTCATTCTATGCACTGAGTTTCAAGCAGAATGTTTGGATCGGTTTTCTTTTGTTAGCGGGAATGATTGCTGGCAGCTAGTCGCTCCATTCTGTCTGAATAAAATGAGCAGGACGACCCCAAGCATCTTGCACGATCGATACGTCGCGGACTCTTAAATTAAATGGGATCGCTGTCGTAACATACTGCTGCACAAACCGCCCTAATTCGGGTGCAAGTTGCGAAGCTGTCGTCGCCGCAACTCCCAAACCTAGAAGTTGCTCGATCGGATTTCGGGGCAAGAGTAGATGAATTCCGAATGCGATCGACGCGGTAAGCAGCATTCCAACCGAAAGATTCGTACCACAACGGGGATGAACGGCTAAGTTCCATTCCCCGTGTGTAATCCGATTCAAGGCTTGATTAACGGCACGTTTCACCTCAGCCGTATTTGCCTGACCGTACAGGTAAAATCCTTGTTCGGTCGATAATCCACCAAGACCGCTGTTGTCTGTCCAATCGGTTTGAGGTGCAATTCTACGATCGGGCAATCCACTTAAAATCCAAACAGTAGCGTGTTCAAGCGCGTGAACTTGCCGCACCATTAACGTTTCTCGCACCCCAGGAATAAATCCAATTTGCTGGAGCAACTCCGTATCTTGAGACGCTTGAGGAGTTGGCAGCCAAGCAGTTAAAAACTCATCAAACTCAGAAACACTTGCAGTCATAACAACGCAACTTCGGGAAACCGCTGTAGAGAATCAGTGCTTCAACTCTAGCGTCTGTCTCCCGAAGTTGGCTGGAGGATGTTGCAAATCGTAGCGAGTCTTAGCCGAAAAGCTTGAATCTTGACAACATGGCGGTCGGTGGGGCAGGCGGGGTTGGCGAGATTGGAGAAGCCGCTGGGCTACCTACAGCACGCGCAACTTCAACGCCATTCTGTTCCAAAATGACGATCGGATCAGAACCGTTATTCATTTCGATCCGCTTGACTAAAATTTGTCCGTTTGAAATCCGCTGCCCGACTTGAACATAACGGCTCGTTGCTTCATTTGGTGCTTGAACGATTGCTTGGGGGATGCCGCCGACAACGATCACACCTGTGACTTGAACTGACTTCGCTAAACTCGAATCAGGCAGAGGAGGAAGCGGACGAATCGGCGATTTTTGCTCCGGCTTGGGTAGCATTGCAACAGGCTTGCTACCGACATCAGGCTTCTGACTGACTGGCGGCTGTGAAGCAGAAGGAGCAGATTCCGTTCCAGGGAGCGGCGTAATTGGCACTTTGAAGGAGACGATCGGTGGAACACTCGAAAAGGGATCTTTTCCGGTAGTGATTCCACGCTGAACTTGTCTAGCTCGTTCTGATGGATCGGTGGATTGCAGCAGACCCACAACTCCCGATCTTGCGGGATCTTTGGCTGAAATGGTTGGCTTTGCAAAGGCTTGAGCAGGTTTTGCTGCTGGAGAAGGGCTTACACTACTGACGACTGCTTCTTCGCCTGTTGTACAGCCACTCATCCAGAGCGCGATCGTGCCTGCACAAAGAACCAGCGTTCCGCGTGGAATTTGTGCTGTGATTTGCTTCGTGAACCGCTTGCTCATGACCACTCCCAAAAACTCGACTCCTAGAATTCGCTCTCGATCTCCATCCAAGCTTGAAATGACCCAACAACCGAGAGCGATTGATTTAGGGTCAGTGTGCCCTGATCACACTCAGTTGATGACTTGCTAAAAATTTTTAAGTGGAATTTCGGAGCTTTTTTGATTAAGCTTCGTTACACACCATAATGGCTTGCAGCTTTTCCAGTCCTTTTTTAACCTGACGAGAGACCGTCACAGCGCTAATGCCTAATCGTTCTGCGGTTTCTTTTTGCGTCAGGTCATACAGAAAGACAAACTCCAACACCTCGCGAGTTCGCTGTTCCAATTGCATCAAGGCTTGCTGAAGTCGAATTTGGTCTTCTTGCGCCAGTTGGAAGCTGCGATAGCAAAGATCAGGAACGAGATCGCCTAGAAATGCGGTGCCTTCTTCATCTCCGACTGGGGCATCTAAACTCAGCAAGGCGCGATTCTGAACGGCAAGCCGAATTTCTTGCCATTCGACGATCGAAACTCCCAATGCTGAGGCGATTTCCGTATCAGTTGGAGGTCTTCGATGTGTTGCCTGAAACTCTCGAATCACCCAAGCCGCTTGACGTTGAAGCGATTGCCAACGACGCGGGATTCGCACAGACGGGCTTTTATCGCGTAAATAGTGCTGAATTTCGCCCCGAATGTAAGGAATGGCAAACGAGCTAAAGGCGTGTCCCTTTGACATATCGAATCGCTCGATCGCGCGAATTAATCCGATCGATCCCACTTGCAGGAGATCATCAAAACTCTCTGTACATTGATTCACCCAATGATGGGCTTCTTTTCTGACCAATCCAATGTTCAATTCAACCAGTTGATTACGGACAGAAGCCGATGCCGACTTTTGATACTCGCGGAGTAGTTGTAACGTTTCACTTCTCAAATCGGTAGAAACAAGATTAGGCATGACGAAATTCAGTGGTTAGCTCAAGGCTTAAGAAGGTGTCAAACCCGATTTTTAGACTGCTCCTGAATCGAATTGTGATGGTAGATATCACACCCAGAAAGCGATCGGAATATGAGAACAAACCACGGCTTTATTTCCAGATAAGGAAGTTAAACCGTCGTAATTTTTGTTCACTTCTTAGTGACAAAACCAACTTATTTCTTGACTCTCAAGCCGTACAACTGCATTTCCACGGAACGTTTGTTTGCAGTGATTTCAATCACTTTTGAGATGAATTTAGAACAAAGACGATGCTGAATTTTTAAGAGCAGAAATCGGCAATAAAAAAGGGGCATTTTGCCCCAAAAAGTTCATGACTTTGGAAAACGATTGCGCGCCATCAATGCACGATCGTCAAAGTCTCGTTGAGTCCAAACCTAAGCGTTAGGTGCAACTCGTGCATAGAATAAGCCGCGAATCTTGACATCACTCGCTTCACGAGAACCCATATCGGTTTCCGAGGGCTGTTCGCTCTCAAACGTACCTGCAATTTCGCCCGTTGCGCTGTCAACCTTGGCAACTTGAAGCGAAATCCTTCCTTTATCAAGCTGGAATCGCTTGACGTTTTCCTTTCTCAATTCTTCAGAATCCGCCGAAGCAGGAAGCGCGACGGCATTATCATACCCCGTCGTCAAACCACGACCTTTCGGATCGAGGAAGTTGGAAGTCCGGTAAGACGGAACGCGGAACTCGCCAGTTAGGTCAGTTGAAGGGGTAATGCTAGATGAACCGGGGGCTGATGTTGCGACCAGTCCTTTGATAGTGAACAAGAATGGAACTCGTTCGCCACCCGGCAGTTGAACCGTGATGGCTTGGAAGTCAAGGCCATCTTCTTCCTTGAACGTCAAGCTGCCGTCTGGATTTGCGGTCAGCGTTCCCGAAACGGCATCGATCGACGAAGTGTAACGAGTCATCACTTTCGCTGGAACAAATTCAGCTTCACGGCGCTTATTGCCTGTTTCTTCTTTGACAAAGTAGGTCGTGGGCTGGAGGCACAATCCGGTGACTGAGTAAGATTTGCCGTTCTCGATCGGGATCGAGCCGCGAGACGTTGCTTCGATTTGGGGGCAGCTATTGGCTAAGCCGGTGCCACGAATTTGTTCGTAGGTCATGCCTTCCGAACTTGCCGCAGGAGCTTCACTACAAGCGGTCAAAACACTTAGGCAAAACGCCAGCAGTGTCACAATAAAAGCGCGATACCTCATGGTCAACCTCAAAGTAATGTAAAAATTCTGTCAGGGTGTGTTGTCACTGCTGTCAGATCTCATCGAGTTTCTATAAATTCTGGTTTGGTTCATCGAACCTCTCATAGCATTTTACAGATATTCGTAAACATTTTAAGAATCGGACGGATTGCAAGTTGAAAAGAGGGTAGGAACTCATTACAGTACTCACGACAACCGTCTAAATTGCCAAAAAGCGTTAGGGTATTAAAGCCTTTTCGGGCGCGAGTATGAGGAGCGAACAGCATGGACGATGATGCGATGTTGAGAAATCACGCGATCAGTGGAGTAGAAGAGATTACCTTGCGATCGAAAGACCTCGATCAGTTGGCGCTGTCGATTCGCTCGATCGCAGAACGTTCAGCCGGAGATGGAGTTGCTCTGCTGGCATTGCTGAGAGTGCTCGAAATTCTCCACCGCGAGATTCGAGAAGGACTGTTCCAGGACGCACTTCCCAGCAATCGTCGAGCGCTTTACACCCTCCTCAAAGATATTGAAGCAACTGGAGGATGGCCCTATATCCATCGGATGCGGCTTCAGGAGTTTCTCAGCAATCTTGTGACGGAAGAGGATACTTGCTCGGAAACCGAAAGATAAGTGAAAAGCGCTAAAGACAAAATCTTTAGCGCTTTTTCTGAGCGAAATCGTAAAGTTTTATTACTCGTCTTTGGCTTGGCGGCTGGCAGTTTGGATATAGAGAATCAGCAGAAACACGCTTGGCACAAGCACAAACAAAATCGATGCAATAAATCCCAAATCATTAACTTGCATAGAGCAAGACCCCTTCTAAACTCGGCATCAACACTTTTTAGAATACCACTGATCAGAATCTTACTAGGGCTTGGTCTTAACGCTAACAGCTCCATTTACTAATGTTTGGCAGGCGAGTCGATAAGAGGTAAGTTTTTTCTTCAACTTGCGCTCCTCAAACGCGGTTCGGGGCGAGAGATTTTCCATGCCTTCAACGATTTCAACAATGCACGTACCGCACTGACCATTGCCGCCACAGTTCATCAGCTTGCCGCCGAAAGTGTAGAGATCGACTTGATTCTCGATCGCTTTAATTCGCAAGTTCGCGCCCTGTGCCACAACGACTTCTTTCTCTTCTCTAATAAAATTGATGCTGGCAGACTGAAACGCAGGTTTTGGCGGTTCTGGAACGACAACTTCTTCAACTTCAACGCTTTCGGTTTCAACGCTTTCAGTTTCAATCGGTTGGAGATCGGTGTCTGCTGGTTGCATAGTCTTCCTCTGAAGCGAATTTGTGTATGAGTTTGGCACTAAAAATGCTTTCTTTAGTTGTACCGCATTTCGCCTAAAAATTAAGAAATATTAAGAAGTGAAACGTAATAAAGTCGAGGAATTTCAGACGATCGCGATTCGCTTGCAATCGTTTCTAACACTGGTTACACTTCTTTATACACTTTCATTTTTTATCAATCCCTTGTCATACTCGCGATTTGGCGTTCTGAGGAACGGCTAGAAAGCAGAAACGACGGGGTTACAGGATGCCTTGTCTGGTAAAGTTACCAATATTAGGCACTTTAACAAAAGGCTGAAAGAAGCGTTGCAGTAGACGTAATTTAGAGGAGGAGAGTAGTCAATGGGACTACCCTGGTACCGCGTACACACAGTCCTGGTGAATGATCCGGGGCGGTTGATTGCGACTCACTTGATGCACACCGCACTGGTTGCAGGTTGGGCAGGATCAATGGCGCTTTATGAGCTTGCGATTTTTGACCCAAGCGATCCAGTGTTAAACCCGATGTGGCGACAAGGCATGTTCGTACTGCCATTTATGTCAAGACTCGGTGTAACCTCTTCGTGGGGCGGTTGGAGCATTACGGGCGAAACCGTCACTGATCCAGGTTTCTGGTCGTTTGAGGGCGTTGCGGCTGCCCATATCGTTTTATCGGGTTTGCTGTTTTTGGCAGCTTGCTGGCATTGGGTTTATTGGGATTTAGAGCTTTTCCGCGATCCACGCACGGGTGAACCTGCGCTTGATTTGCCGAAAATGTTCGGAATTCATTTGTTTTTGTCGGGATTACTTTGTTTTGGTTTCGGCGCATTCCACCTGACTGGATTATTTGGTCCAGGGATGTGGGTGTCTGATGCTTACGGGATTACTGGGCACGTTCAGCCTGTGGCTCCGGAGTGGGGTCCGTCGGGATTTAACCCGTTTAATCCGGGTGGAGTCGTGGCGCACCACATTGCGGCGGGCATTGTCGGGATTATTGCGGGCTTGTTTCACCTCAGCGTCCGTCCGCCTGAGCGCCTCTACCGCGCTTTGAGAATGGGGAACATCGAAACGGTGTTGTCGAGCAGTATCGCAGCCGTGTTCTTTGCGGCGTTTGTCGTTGCGGGAACGATGTGGTACGGCAACGCAACCACGCCGATCGAGCTTTTTGGTCCGACGCGCTATCAGTGGGATAGCAGCTTCTTCCGCCAAGAAATCGATCGTCGAGTTCAAAATGCCGTGGCAGATGGCTCAAGCTTGTCTGATGCCTACAATCAAATTCCTGAAAAGCTGGCGTTCTACGATTACGTCGGTAACAGCCCCGCAAAAGGTGGCTTGTTCCGTACAGGTCAAATGAACAAAGGCGATGGAATTGCTCAAACTTGGCTCGGACATCCGGTGTTCAAGGATAGCGAAGGTCGTGAGTTGTTTGTACGTCGCTTGCCGAACTTCTTCGAGAACTTCCCAGTGGTTCTGCAAGATAGCGATGGCGTGATTCGTGCGGACATTCCGTTCCGTAAAGCTGAGTCGAAGTACAGCTTTGAGCAAGCTGGCGTAACGGTTAGCTTCTATGGCGGTAAGTTGGGTGGTCAAACCATCAGCGATCCGGCACAGGTCAAGCGCTATGCGCGTGCGGCTCAGTTGGGCGAACCGTTTGAATTCGATCGCGAAACGCTAAACTCGGATGGTGTATTCCGCACCAGCCCGCGTGGATGGTTTACGTTCGGTCATGCGGTGTTTGCACTGTTGTTCTTCTTTGGTCACATCTGGCACGGCTCTCGGACGATCTTCCGGGATGTGTTTGCAGGGGTTGACCCGGATCTGTCGGAAGATCAAGTCGAATGGGGACGGTTCGCGAAAGTGGGTGACAAATCCACGCTGCGGGAGCCTGTCTAAGGATTTCAATGGGTCTAGGCGATCGTGCTTAGACCCGATTCAGTTCTTTGGGTTGGGAGATTATCATGGAAAGCGTTGCATATATCTTGATTTTGGCTTTGGCGATTGGTGTTCTGTTTTTTGCGATCGCCTTTCGGGAACCACCGAGAATTGGTAAATAGCTCACAGTTTCGATAAGACCCGCTTCATGACGAGGCGGGTTCTTTTTTTGTGATTCATTCTTCTGTGATCATCGGGAATGGTTGTAAACCAAGGTAGCCTGTGAGCAGCAGTTTAGAAGAAATGTATCAAGGCGGGACATTGAAAGGAATTGTCCCACCTTCATAATCTATCGATCGACTAATTGTTTGCCGCACTTGCTAGTTTCACGATGTTGTTTTTCGCTCGGCTTTCGGCACTCTTGCGAATGCGATCGCTCTTGCGGGTTCCACCTGCCATTTCATACTCGCGGCTGTCGTTGCCGTATCGAGCAGATACGCCGTTTAGCATTTGGTCGATCAGGTCTCCCAAGTCTCGCTCTAGGTGATCGATTTCGAGTTTGGAAGCGTCGAGCAGATTGATTAAGTTGTTGTAGTAGTTGAGTTTGGCTTGGAGTTTCTCGATCTGATCGGTGAGGGTGTTCATGTTGCGGTTTAGTCCGAAGTCCATTTCGGAGTCGATTGCTCTAAGTTTGAGGGCACGGAGTTGCGCTTTTTCGAGAATTCGCGAGTTGCGTTGTGAACGGGACATGGTGAGGCTCCCTAATATGTAAGGTTTTCTAGCGCTAGTTTGGCTTGAGAAGCGGGTCAATGAGATGGGTGAAAGACACAGAAAGCTGTGAGGTTTTGAAGAAGATTTTTGAGGGTTGATCGAGCTTTTTTTAAGTTGTTGTGAGCAGAGTTGGCAGGATTACGTAGAAGGTTGCGAGATTCGTGGTGAGGGGTGCGAGATTCGTCAGTATCGTTGCAAGGTTACGGACGAATGGCGCGATCGTCACGGCAACTGTCACAAGATTCGCGGGGAAGGATGCGATCGACAGAACGACGAGGGTGATCGGGGAGAGGAACGCTGGGATGCGGGAAACGACGATCTTGCGCCACTGATCGAATCGATGCAGCGAACTCAAGCTGGTGAGCGAGGTATTCCCGCTGAAGAAACGGAAATCAGCGCGATGAACGGGAAGATTGATCGCAGTGTTATTTTAAAGTCAGAAAATCATCGGAACCCTTGTCATGACGTTGCAAGAACTCGAGCAACAAGTTTATCAACTATCTGTCTCAGAACGATTGTCACTGCTCAACACCATCACACGATCTCTGCAAGAAGACATCGTCCCCCCCTCGAAATCCACACCACAAGAAAAATTAGCGATCGTCAATCAGATGCGTGGGTTTCTAGCTTGTCCTGGAGAATCTGCCCCAACTGACGAAGAGGTTGCAGCAATGTTAGAGCAGAGACGAGTCGAGAAATACCTACAGTGAAAATTTTGGTCGATACGAATATCGTTCTAGACATTTTTCTAAATCGTCAACCCTTTGCTGAAGAGGTAAATACCCTACTCAACGCAGTTGCAACAGAGCAAGTTCACGGATACGTCTGCGCGTCCAGCTTGACAGACATTTTTTACATCGCTCGCCGTCAAACCAAAAGTGTTGACCAAGGACGGCAAGCCATCGCCATGACACTCAGACTATTCCATATCAGTCCCGTCGATCGTGCAATCCTAGAAGCTGCTTTCGACTCCGGACGATCAGATTTTGAAGATGCCGTTCAAATTGCTTGTGCAGTTGCCACAAGCTTGGATGCGATCGTCACTCGCAATGTCAAAGACTTTCAAACGGATCTTATTTCGGTCATCTCGATTGCTGACTGTCTCCGACAGATAGAAGTCACAGGCTAACTGTTATCGTGAATCGTTTCTGTAATCTTTCGGAAACTGGTACACGGGATTAGAAGAATTAGTTACAACAAAAGGGTAGTCGTTGGGTGGTAGCTGATGTTGGAAATCACTGGGGCTGCGATCGCAAAAATCGCTTTTGATGAGTTTGTCAAATCTGGCGCGGGAGAAGTTGCCAAGAAAGCGGTGGGAGGTGCGATCGAACAATTGCGATCGACGATTAAGCAGCGATTCAAGGGGAATCAGAAGGCGGAAGGCGCGATCGACAAGATCGAAACCGAGGGATCACCGGAAGCTTTAAACAAATTGTCGGTGTATCTAGATGATGAGATGGAGGATGTGCCTTTTGCTCAAACCTTGCAACAGCTTGCGGAGCAGATTACGAACATTCAAAACAATTCAGAGCGGCAATACAACAACTACGGACGCGATCAAATTAACATTGAAAACATTACTGGCGATCCTAAAATTGGTGGCTAATCAATGACGCGACGATACGACAATCAGGGGCGCGATCTAATTAATATCGAGAATGCTAGGGATGTCTATATTGCAGGAACGAGAAAGCGTCCTGATCGCGAATTGAAATGGCTAAAAGCATTTAGTGATGAAGTTGAGGGGCGCTTAGCCACTTCGCTGCACAACCAAATTTTGATCAATTTGGGCAAAGAGGCACAGCTAGATCAGGTGCGACGACTGTGGGATATGGAGGTAAAAACAGCGCAGGCAACCGAAGCGATCGCACCAGAAACCGAAATTTTGACGGTGTTCGATCGTAAAGATATTGCAGGCAAGTTGTTGATCTTGGGAAAACCGGGAGCGGGAAAAACAACAACGCTTTTAGAATTGGCAAGAGCATTAGTAAAGAGGGCGATCTACGAGCCGATCGCGCCGATGCCGTTTTTGCTTAGTCTTTCATCTTGGAAAGATCCAAATCAAAGTATCAGAGATTGGGCGATCGCCGAATTGACCACAAAAGGGGTCGGCTCGAAGATTGGCGCAAAATGGTTTGCAGAACAAAAGCTGTTGCCGTTGTTGGATGGGTTGGATGAAGTGCGATCAGATCTTCAGCCTGCTTGTGTGAAGGCAATTAATCAGTTTTTGGGCGGGGAGGAGCAATCGAGGTCGATCGTTGTGTGCAGTCGGCGCGAGGAATATGAGCTGTATCCTGAGAAGTTGAATCTCAATGGTGCGGTTTATCTGCAAGAACTGAGCAATGAGCAGATTGAGAGGTATTTGAGGGAAATCGATCGACTCACCCTTTGGCAAGTTCTAAGCACGGATACGGAGTTGCTCGAACTCGTGCGCGACCCTTTATGGTTGAGCTTTACACTGGTTGCTTACCGAAATGAATTTGCCGAGCGGTGGCAGGCACTAAGGTCTACTCAGGAACGAATAAAGCTTTTGCTGGATGTATACGTTGAGAAAATGTTGCATTGGAAGATTAAGAGTAAATGGTACACAAGCAAAAAAGAGCCAACAGCAAAACAAACTCGCCAATGGTTAGTGAAGTTAGCAAAACAGCTACAGAAGGAGTCTCAAACTGAATTTTTGATTGAGAAAATGCAACCAAACTGGTTAATCGCTCGTTGTTACAACGCTTACGTACTGATAGTTGCTCTGATTATTGGAATGGTTTATGGGCTAGTTTTTGGACTAGTTTTTGGAATCAGAGGCGGACTAATTGTTGGAATAGTTTATGGACTACTTGGCGGATTAATGGCTGCTCTAAGCGATATCAAGCCTGTTGAAAAAGTCAATTTATCTCTTAACGCCTTCTTCAAGTTTACAAGGAGCCAAAGGCTTATCGTCGCTACAGCAGGATTTTTGAGTGGAATGTGGTTCGGAATGATTTTAGAGATAATTTATGGAACAGTTTTAGCATTGATTTTTGGAGCATTTTCAGGATTGTTTCTTGCGTTCACATTTGTACTAATTAAATCCTCTAAAGCGGAGCTTGAAACTCACGTTTATCCTAATCAAGGAATTTTCAACTCTACTAAGACTTCGCTTGTTGCACTAACTATTTCATTTATTGTTGCTCTCGTTATTCAAGTAGTACTATATCCCTCGTTTAGTCATATTCCCTTTAACGAAGTTGCCCAGAAGGGACTAATAATTTTGCTTTATAGCTTAATTTGGTATGCTTTCTGCGAGCATGGTGGACAAGCTTGCATTCAGCACTTTTCGCTCCGTCTCGTCCTCTTTCTCAACCGCACCATTCCCGGAACTATGCCCGCTTCCTCAACTACGCCACAGAGCGCATGTTCCTCCAGCCCATCGGCGGTCGCTACCGCTTCATTCACAAACTTCTGCAAGACCACTTCGCTGCGATGAATGAGTAGAGCAGTAAAATGAGAGGACTTGCTTTGGAGAATAACAATGGCAACGGTAGAGTTTCAGGCAAAGGTTGAGAATGGCGTTATCGTGATTCCCGATGAATATAAACAAGAAATTGTGCAAGCAAACACTGTCAAAATTGTTGTAGAAAAGCAATCTGCAAAATCAACAGCTTCGCGACACGACATAATGGATGAACTCGCACAAAATCCAATCAAAGTCGATCGATTTTTAACCAGGGATGAGAGTCACGATCGAGCCTCATGAATCAGCGATCGTACTTCCTAGACTCAAATATATGGCTGTATTATCTTTTAGAGAATCAGTCGTTGGCGATTCAAGAACGTGAACGAAAGCGCAACATTGCAAGAACTTTGACCAATTCAAGCAATATTATCGTAAGTACACAGGTCGTTAACGAAGTCTGTGTCAACGCTCTGAAGAAAGCAGCTTTTACTGAATCCCAAATTCGACTACTCATTCAATCCTTTGAGAAGCGTTGTACAGTTGTGACTCCAGAGATCAAAACTTTGATCAAAGCCACTGAGCTACGATCTCAGTACTACTTCTCTTTTTGGGACAGCTTGATTGTTGCCAGTGCATTATCTGCTCATGCCAATATTTTATATTCAGAAGATGTGCGGGATAGTTTACTCGTTGCTAACCGACTCACGATCGTCAATCCTTTCAAATGAAGTTTGTTTAGCGAAACCCGCTTCCTCAACTACGCCACAGAGCGATCGTTCCTCCAGCGCATCGGCGGTCGCTACCGCTTCATTCACAAACTCTTACAAGACTACTTTGCCGACCTGAACAACGAGAACTGACGTTGAGCAGTTGATCACGATCGTCCTACGATTCATTTCTGACACTCCTCATACACTCGATTTCTCAATCCAAATTGCATACAATACAAAAAAGATGCAAGGAGCAGCATCCGTATGGCAATCGATCTCAACCGCTTGGACTCCATTCGAGATTACGACAAAGCGATCGAAGCTTTAGAAGCCTACACCGAAGAACTCGTTACAGAATTCATCAACGCGCCCGAAGGTCAGACGTATCTCGCAACATATCCAGCCGCGCAAGCGTCGATCGGAGGTTGGATCGATAGTCTACTGCATTTTGCTTATGCTTACGAATCGGTTACGCTGCCCCACATGACTAAGCGAATCGTCGATACGATCGTCACGCAACTTTTTCCAGAAAAGATTTCCTTA
Source organism: Leptolyngbya sp. ERB_1_1 (assembly GCA_040289665.1). Lineage (GTDB taxonomy): Bacteria > Cyanobacteriota > Cyanobacteriia > Leptolyngbyales > Leptolyngbyaceae > Leptolyngbya. The sequence goes on from PSLO01000004.1 coordinate 23,214, forward strand.
ATCGCTCCAGAGGATGCCGATACAGCGATTCCCGAACTGATTGCATTTTGGGAATTTCTCAAGCGATCGTACAAACATCCTCAAGCCGATCGCATTATTTCTTTTCTCAAACAGATCCAGCCCAAGTTCAAAGGCATGATGAGCGATCCGAGTAACTTCGGTATTGCCAAATCTTTCGTTTCTGCGGGGACGAATGCGGGGTTTGATATGACCACCGAAGAAGGAGTCAAAGCCTTTCAAGCACAGTACAATCAGAACCTTCAAACGACCAATCTTGTTCCACCTGGATTAGAAATGCTGTTTGGCAATCTACCGAGTGGCAATGCTCCCAATGCCGAAACCGTTCAGAACTTGATGAATTTGTTGGCAGGAACGATTCAAAGTTTACCGACCGAAGCGATCGACGAAGAATTCGGAGACTTTCGCCAACAGCTTCAGGTCGATATGTGGCGAAATGCAGCGGATAGAATGCCCATTCCAGAAGGTGAAAGCGCTACACTCAGCCAGCAAGCGATCACCGAAACGGAACCTGGAACGATTCTGAAAGATTTTCAAGCTCTACTCAATTTAGTGGGTGAAACCGGCATTCCTGTAAGTGGAACAAATCATCTCATTGCGGCAAAACTCCTTTCTGAGTTCAACCAACACCTGAGTGATCCAATTCAAATTGATCTCAAGCGTCCGGTACAAAAATCCTACGCGCCCATCAACGGACTTTACCTACTGCTAAGAGCAACCGGACTCGGACAAATCACCGCAAAAGGGAAAAAGCCCTATCTCGTTCTCAATCCTGAGATTCTACAACGATGGAATCAACTCAATTCAACCGAAAAATACTTCACGCTACTCGAAGCATGGCTGATCCGAGCAGATGAAGAAATCCTCGGAGAACGTCGATCAGTCCTGAACGAAGGCAGTAAATGTGTAGATTTCTGGTCACGACTGAACCAAGGGAAAAAATATCACAGCTATTCCGAACAGCAAGAATTGAATTACCATCCGGCGTATCATAATCTGGCGTTAATGCGAATGTTTGGATTGGTTACGATCGATTCTAGCAAGCCCGAAGCAGGAAAAGGTTGGCGAGTTAAAGCGGTGCAGAAAACCCCCTTTGGCAGCGCTTTGATGTCAGTTATCATTCAGGCATTTCTCGATCGAGGAATGATGTGGGAATCTGAAGCCGATTCAAGTCTTCCTTTTGCAGATCTTCAACCTGCTCTCCAACCTTATTTTTCAGAGTGGCAGACCGCTTTCAAACTCCCAGACTTTGACTTCCGTCCTGGTGTATATGTCTTCAAAGTCTCACTCGGTAAAATCTGGCGACGACTGGCAATTTCTAGCGATCTGTTCTTAGACGATCTCAGCAGTTTGATTCTAGAATCTGTGGATTTCGATTCCGATCACCTAGATCGATTCAGCTACAAAAATCAAATGGGTCGAACCGTTGAAATCTCGCATCCCTACGCGGATGGTTCCCCTTCCACTGATGAAGTCCAAATTGGAGAGTTACCTTTACCCCAAGGGGCATCGATGACTTATGTATTTGATTTTGGCGACTGGTGGGAATTTACGGTACAACTCGAAAAAATTGAAGAAGATCCTCGATCGAACTATGCCGAACTCCTTGAAAGTTACGGCGCAAGTCCGAAGCAATATCCAAACTGGGACGAAGAAGAACTCGACTGAACTCAAAATGCGACGGTTTTGGACAAGCTGATTTAGGATGTGAATGTTGGGTTAGTCGGTGCTTGTGAGCGTCTCTTCGCGTCAAACGGATTTTTCGAGTCCTACTCGCTATCGGATTCGGGCAGTACAGCCTTCGGATTTGTACGAGATTGCAGGAATTTTGGTGGACAGTTTTCCGCTGTATCCGTCGTTTCTCCCGTGGCTGAGTCCGATTATACGAGTCGGAATTCATGAAGATCTGCGGAGTCGGACGCGAATTCCGGTGCCGAATTATGTTTGCTTGGTGGCGATCGATACGAGCGATCGCTCAGAACGAATCGTCGGAACAGTTGAGGTCGGGTTACGCACGTCGAATCCTTGGCAGCCGCGTAATAGTCAATACGTGTACTTGTCGAATCTGGCGGTACGAGAAGAGACACGACGACAGGGGGTCGCGCAGCAGTTGTTATCGGCGTGTGAGCCGTATGTACGGGAGTGGGGCTACCGCAATATCTATCTGCACGTACTGGAAACAAATGAAGCGGCGAAGGGATTGTATTTTAAGTTGGGGTATCGGTTAGAGGAAATTCAGCCGAGTTGGGATTGGTTTTTGGGACGACCGAGACGGATGTTTTTGCGGAAAGAATTTACGTCTTAAGTCTTTCTAATTTCTTTCCCTTTCCTTGAGTCATACGGAGAGGCATACGGTAGGATAAGTGTGCCATTTGCTCGATCAAAGAACGATGAAACCTTGATTCAGGTTCTACGTCTCTTCCAGTGTTGCCTTTCAAACTGTTGCTTCTCCAACGCGCTCTTATGTACTTCAAAGGAATTCTAAGCGCCGCTTACTTCAGCCTATTAGTTGGATGCTCGCCCTCAGCACCCAACTCGATCGACTCAGTGCCTAAAAACACAACACTGAGTTCTGCGCCCCCACCATCTCAAGCGGTTTCACAACCTAAAATTTTGAAACCGCCTGCAAATTTAGGAGCACCAACCAACTCAACGCTGAACTACCAAATTCAGACCTATCGGAGTCAGGTGTGGGGGAGCGATCGCACTTATGGAATTGTTCTACCACCGGAATATGAGCAACAGACACAAGCTCAGTATCCAGTAATTTTTCTGCTGCATGGTGGACATGGCGATCCGACAGCTTGGTTTATCAAGGGCAAAGCATTGAAGGTGATTGAAAGACTGTACGCCAGTGGAAAGTTGCCGCCCTCGATTATTGTGACACCGGATGGCAATGATAGTCGGGGAACGAGTGCGCTTTGGGATCCAGAGTATGTCAATGGACAATATGGCAATGTGTTAAGCGCGATCGGGGATGAGTTAGTTCAGGAAATTAAAACACGCTATCGAACATTGCCCGATCCAGCATTTTGGGCGATCGGAGGATTGTCTTCGGGCGGTTGGGGTGCGCTGAATGTTGGATTACATCATCCGCAAAATTTTAAGACGCTGTTTAGTCATAGTGGCTACTTCATCGATAAAAGCGGAACGGAAAATAGCCCGATCGATTTTATTAGAACGCTTGATCCGAAAATGCGGCGATCGCTGGCAATTTACCTTGATGCAGGTGAAGGAGACGGTAAGTATTTAGAGCAATCACGGGAATTTCATCAAGTGCTAAATCAGCTTGAAGTCGAAAATCAATTCAATGAATTTCCGGGTGGGCATGGGGTGAAAGGACAAGATGTGGGATGGGGCTTTTGGCATAAACATCTTGCAGATTCGTTGACTTATGTAGGAGAACGATTTCGAGAGGCAGAGGCGAATCGATCGATTTCTAAACGGTAAACTTGCTCATAAAAGAACGGTGATTCAGAGTCTTCTGAATCACCGAAACTACCGATATAACCACAACGCTGCTAAACCTAGACCGCTCCTGAACCGTGACCGCGCTGATCGCCTTCCATCGTCAGCTTACCTTCTTCGTCTTGATTCATGTCGCGATACTCTTCGACGCGCTGTTGATGAAGCTCTTCTTCCGCTTGCCGCGCATCACCCGGCACTTCGTAATACATTTCCGGCTCGATCGCGTAGTTGTTCAGCAAGCCTTCTTTGTCTACGGTGTAGCCATCAGTGGTACGAATACTTTCTGGATCAGTTTGATCATCCGTCGCTGCAGAAGCTTCACGCTCTTCCGTCGGAGTGGTTTTGTATCCACTGCCTTCGCGCTCCATGCGAGCAGCCGTTTCAGCCGGGACAATATGCGGATCGTACACATCACTCTGAACGCGATCGGAGCTATCTGTCGCAACTTTTCTTTCTTGACTCATGAGATTTTCCTCGTAATACAGTTTGCAGGGCGTAACCGAACTCTAGTAAGCGCGACGAGCAAGCTTGTAGTAAATGAAAATTGCCAAAATTGCGCCTAACACAGCAACAAATACGCCTGGAATGCTCAATGAGGTCGCAGTGAATGCAAGTGTGCCCGTTTCAAGCAGCGTCATCAATGTTCCACCGATAAATGCGCCAACAATTCCTAAAATCATGGTGCTGAGAAGACCACCGCCTTGCGCACCTGGATAGATTGCTTTCGCGATCGCGCCTGCCAATAATCCCAGGATAATCCAAGCTAGAATGTTCATAGTTATTGCCTTCGTGTTTAATAAGTTGAAAATAGTGAATTTGCTCTAAGATTGTTGGAGACAATCAACTCAGTATTGAAAAACCAATTTCTCAGAGCAACGTTTCATGTGACTAAACTACCAGGGTGGTTGTATCGTTTGTACCTTTCTGAAGTTAGATTCGCAGTTAACAACAGTTAGACGAATTTCGCGCGCTCCCTCACTCGGAAGACAGAATTCTACTCCCACTTGTGAGCGATGACAGGTGCTTCGATCGCTCTGTAGGGTCATGCTGTTGTGGCTAACTTTAAAAATTTAAGCTTAGGGCGATGAGATTTAAAACAATTGTGCGATTAGTGCGCGATACAGTGACGGAATGGAATGAAGATAATGTACCGTTACTTGCAGCAGCACTGGCGTACTATACGATGTTTTCGCTAGCGCCATTGTTGATTATTGTGATTGCGATCGCGGGTGCAGTCTACGGTGAGGAAGCCGCACGCGGCGAGATCGTTCGACAAATGCAAGGATTGGTCGGTCGAGACGGCGCGCAGTTGATCCAATCGATGATTCAGAACGCTAGTAAACCAGGATCGGGTAGCGGAATTGCAACGGCGATCGGGCTAGGATTTTTGATCTTTGGGGCATCGGGTGTATTTGGTCAGTTGCAGGCTGCATTAAATACGATTTGGGAAGTGAAACCGAAGCCGGGACGAGCGATTAAGAGCTTTGTGCAAGCTCGATTTTTATCGTTTGCAATGGTGTTAGTGATTGGGTTTCTGTTGCTGGTTTCGTTAGTGTTATCCGCAGCATTTTCGGGAATTAGTTCGTATTTTGGCGGTTTTCTTCCCAAAGCGCTTCAGTTTGGACGGATTCTTAATTTTGTCATTTCGTTTGCATTGGTTACGCTATTGTTTGCTTCGATCTATAAGTTTCTTCCTGATGTGAAAGTGCCGTGGAAAAATCTATGGGTTGGAGCTGCTGTAACTGCGCTTCTATTTAACATTGGTAATTTTTTGATCGGTCTTTATCTTGGTAACAGTAGCGTTGGTTCTACCTATGGTGCTGCCGGATCGCTGGTAGTTGTGTTGCTTTGGGTGTTTTACTCAGCGCAAATTCTACTATTTGGGGCAGAGTTTACGCAGGTTTATTCTAAGTATCGTGGAAGACCGATCGAGCCTTCAAGCCATGCTGTCTCTGTAAAACAGGAAACGATCGATCCGGCTGAAAAGCGCGATCGTTAATTCGATCGTGTTTTTAGCAACTCATGGATGCTTTGTAGTTCGATCAAGATTGCCTCTAGCACTTCTTGAGTTCGGTTCGGCTGCGGTTCTTGAATCTCGATCGTTACCTGCTTGACTTTCAACACATCTTTGGCAAACCGCGCCACTTCATTCGAGTGAAACATTAGCGGATCATTCGGTGAGGAGCGCAACTCCGGATTTAATCGCTTCGGATCAAACGGTGGATTCAATAACTCAGGATGGGTATTGGCATAGCGGTACACAGAAGCTCTCGATCGATTGAGCGTCTTTTGTACCGCCTCAACATCCATTAACCCTGTCGTTCCCCCGAATTCTACATCTGCACGCATCGTTTGATTCTCGCAATTAGACGCGAAAATCTTACCATAAGAAGCACAGATTAGAAGTCATTGATGCCTTGCACTTGCCAATCGAGATCCGGTAAAGACGGAATGTAGGCACTAAATGGAGCAGTTCCGTTCGTCAGATACCAAACGGCATTCGTGCCATTTAAGCGATCGCGCCACAGCAGATCAAGCTGACCATCGCGGTTATAGTCTCCGATACCCGCAACGTCCCAACTCAGTGGCGTACTCGGTAACAGAATGCCACGGCTAACCTGTGTTCCATTCATCCACCAAATCGCGGTCTCACCTGTTTTTTCGTTGCGCCAAACAAGGTCGGTTTTTCCATCACGGTTAAAGTCTCCAGTACCTTTGAGTTGCCAGTTGAGATCGATCGCAGGCGCAATGACTCCACCCGTGATTTGAGTACGATCAAACAACCAGTAAGCAATCTCGCCCGTCACCGTATTGCGCCAGATTAAATCGAGATTGCGATCGCCGTTGATATCTGCAGCCCCGTTGATCTGCCAGTTCAACCCTGGATTCGGTAACAAGAAGCCAGACGAAAATTGAGTCCCATTAAACAACCACATCGCCACTTCTCCGGTGCGACTGTTGCTCCAAACCAGCTCCGGATTACCATCGCCACTGAAATCTGCGATCGCTCGAATTTTCCAATCAGTCGAGACCTGTAATCCGATCGGAACTGCCACCTTATTGATGACCTGTCCCTTATTGGTAAGCCAAATTGAAAGTTCGCGAGTTCGTAGATTGCGCCAGACAATATCGGCTGAACCGTTGCGATCGAAATCTGCGGTTCCTTGGATTTCCCAATCGAGATTCGGTTGAGAATCTAACGTCGTGGTGCGATTAAACGGATTGAGGTTGATGCGCCAGATGCGGTTTTCTCCGGTTTGATAATTTCGTAGTAAGAGTTCGCCTTTGCTTTGATTGCTGAACTTGCTCACTGTCTCAACCGACCAATTGCGATCGGGTAAACCTGGCAGAACCGTTCCGATACCAAACTGCTCCTTATTCATGAACCAGACGACCATTTCTTGAGTGACGGTGTTGCGCCACAAAATATCCAGATTCTGGTCTCCGTCAAAATCGAACAATTTCTCGACCTGCCAATTTGTTGCAGGCACTAAAGGAAGGGTTACGCCGCGATCAAGTTGTCCGTTCTGCATCAGCCAGATCACATTCTCACCCGTCCGACTATTGCGCCAGAGCAAATCAATAAATCCATCACGGTTAAAGTCACCTGATGCGACAGGTCGCCACGCTAAATCTGGAACTCGATTCAAGAAGCGACCCGTCTTGATCGTTCCTCCATTCATCAGCCAGAGTGCTGTTTCTCCGGTGCTTGAGTTTGACCAGAAAATGTCAGCATTGCCATCGTTATCAAAGTCGGCAACTGTTGAGATCTGCCAGGTTGGATCAGCCACTTTCGGTAGAAAGACTCCGCGCTCTAGTGTTGTTCCTCGCATAAACCAAATGACATTCTCACCCGTCTGAGTATTGCGCCAGAGGATATCGGGATTGCGATCGCGATTAAAGTCAGCGATTCCCTTGACTTCCCATCCTGCACCCGTTGTCGGCAGAAAAATGCCTTTCACAGCAAGATCCGAAGACAATTGCCAGATTACAGTTTCGCCTGTGGTGCGTTGATGCCAGAGAATCTCACTATTGCCATCTCCATTGAAGTCAGCCGCTCCAACAGCCTGCCAAGTCGGATCAGGAACGGTCACTAAGGGTAGTTCTCGATCGAGCAATGAGCCAGAAGGTTGCCACAGCATATTCTCTCCAGTGCGACGATTGCGCCAGAGAATATCGTAGGGACTGTTGCTATTGTCGCCGCCTAGCGGTGTATCGTCTTCTAGGATCGTTGTGGTTGCTGTAGTGGTTTGGAGCGTTGCATTGGCTGGATTACTGAGCGTGACTTGGAATGTTTCATCGCCTTCGTATTGTGTATCTCCGAGTACGTTGACGGTGATTGTCTTTTTCGTTTCGCCAGGTGCAAATGTGAGTGTGTCCGCTGCTTTGACATAATCGTTGTTTGCGATCGTTGCAGTTCCATCTACAGTCGTGTAACTAACGGTGATCGGCACAGAACTCGCTTCACTCAGGGTTACTTCAAATGTAAAAGGAGTGATGCCACTGTTCCCTTCGGGCTGGCTAGGGGGAACGGCTGCGATCGACAATTTTGGCGGGGCATCATCGTTGCGGATCGTGGCGGTCGCGCTCGCGCGTCCAATTTGAGCATTGGTTTGATCGCTGAGTTCGACCGTGAAGGCTTCATCGAGTTCAAAACGGGTATCTGTGATCGCTTGGAGGGTGATTGTTTGTTCGGTTTGTCCGGGTGCAAACGTGAGAGTTGTGGGCGTTTTCACCGTTACATAGTCGGTTTCATCCGCAGTTCCATTCTTCGTGACGTATTTTACGGTGACAGGTTCACTGCTGGGATTAGATAGGCGTACCGTGAAATTGATCGGAGTGGTGCCCGTATTGCCTTCGAGAATGGGGGCGGAATCGTCGATCGTAATCGTGGGGCGGGAGTCGTCGTTTAGAATCGTTCCAATACCTTGCTCGGGTGCAGTCGATAAGTCAGCATTGGACGGCGATGACAGTTGAATTGAGAACGTTTCGTCGGGTTCAAATTTGCGATCGCCTCGAACTCGAACGGTAATCGGCTGAGTCGTGATACCAGGTGCAAACGTGAGTTTTCCTGATGCAGTTTCATAATCGCCATCGTTTGCTTGTGCAGTTCCATCAATGGTGGCGTAATTGACAGCGATCGCTTTACTACTCGGATTCGAGAGCGAAACGGTAAACGTTGCATTGGTGAAAGTTCCATCATCGTTACCTTCTGAAACCTTCACGCTGTCAACACTAATTTTGGGTTGAGTATCATCGTTGAGAATTGTTCCGATCGCAGTTCCCGTTCCTACGACCGTTGTATTTACTGCATTCTTCAGTGTTAGATTAACCGTCTCGTCATCTTCAAACTTGTTATCAGCGGTAGTCTGTACCGTAATTGTTTTTGTCAATTCATTCGGAGCAAAAATTAGTGTTTCATTTGTACGCAGTGTGTAGTCAGAATCGCTCAGAGTTGCAGTTCCATCACTGGTTGCAAAGTCTACTCGAACTTCTTCACCACTCGCCTCTGAAAGTGAAACCACAAACGACAGAACACCGCCTTCTGTCACACTAGCAGGTGAAACGCTGATCGTCGGTTGAGTTGTGTCGTCGTTTTGAATCGTGCCAACCCCGAGCGCCGTTGGTGGAATTGTCACTAGATTCGGTGTATCGGTACTTAGGTCTACAGTAAAGGTTTCATTTGGTTCACGTTTTGTATCTCCCTTCGCATTCACTGCAATCGTTTGCTTCGTTGTTCCAGGTGTAAACCGAATCGTTCCAAATGCTGCTTGATAATCGTTGTCTGAAATAAGAGCAGTTCCATCTTTCGTAGCGTAAGTCAATACAATTTCTTGATCGCTTGGATTAGATAACGTTACGTCAAACTGCATTGGCGTATCGCCACTATTGCCTTCTGGCTGAGAAACATTGGTAATTGCAACCGTTGGAATTGGATCATTATCCACGATCGTTGAAGTTGCGCTATCGGTTGTAATGGTTGCGCTTGTCGCATCAGATAATTTAACCGAGAAAGCTTCATTTTGTTCGCGCTTTGTATCGTCGATGATCGCGATCGGAACTGTTTTACTGATTTCGCCAGGCGCAAATGTGAGGGTATCAGAAGCTGCTGTAAAGTCTTCTCCAGCAGTTGCAGTTCCGGCGATCGTGTTGTATTTCACTGTCACTGGGCGACCTGCTGCTTCAGATAGTTTGACAACAAAATTGTAGGGAGTCGTGCCTTCGGATTGTTTTGGAGTTGTTTCGATCGTGATGTTGGGTGCAGGATCGTTATCAACGATTGTTCCGACTTTCACTTTCTGTGCATCCGGAAGAATCGCACTAACCGGATTAGAAAGCTCGATTTGAAACTGTTCATTATCTTCGGATAAGCGATCGCCATTGACAAGAACGGTGATTGATTGTGATGTTACTCCAGGTGTAAAGGTTAATGTACCAGCAGGAATGGTAACGTAATCACTACCGCTAGTCGTTGTTAAATCGCGAACTGCATAATCGACTTTGATTTCTGTGCTGCTTGGTTCATTCAGCGACACGGTAAAGGTGTAGGGCTGTGTTCCGGTATCCCCTTCAGTAATTGAGTCTGCACCTGCGATCGTAATCGTCGGAGCGGTATCATCATTTTCGATCGCCGCGATCGCCGATGAACTAGTTGCCAATTTTGCATTCGTGCTTGGATTGCTCAACACCACACTAAACGTTTCATCCGGTTCATACTGCGTATCACCCTTGACCAAAACTTTGATTGTCTGTGTATCGGAGCCGCCTACATCAAACGTAAGCGTGCCGGATGTTGCAGTGAAGTCGCTTGCATCGGCAGTCCCATTTTGAGTGGCATACTGCACGGTGACAGGAGCGGTAGTTGCGGGAGTCGAAAGCTTGACTTGAAACGTAAATTCTTTTTCGCCGGAATTCCCTTCTTTAGAGTCTATTGTGGTGTTGGCGATCGATACTAGAATCGGAACATCGTTATCGGTAATCTTGAGCGAAGTGGTTGCGAAACTGTCTGAAACTGCATAATCAGGCGTTGTAACTAAGCTGAGATTGAGAACTTCGTCATCTTCAACTTCAGTATCATCGATCGGGGTCAGTGTTAAGACACCTTCCGCGACTCCGTTTGCAAGTTTAATTGTGATCTCTGAGCCATTGCGGGTGAAATTTAGACTTGGATCAGCAGAGAGCGTGTAATCCGCAGAACTAGCAGTGCTAGAGGGATCGATCGCAAGTTTCACGGTCAAGTCACCATTCGTTTGATTGCGGCGAATCTTGTACTGAACAGAGCCAGCGGGAGTACTTTCTGCGATCGTATCTTTGTCCTGCGTTAAACTGACAGTTGTTGCTAAATTCAACCCAAATACATCAACTTTGCCATTGAGATCGCGTGGTGTTAAATCACTTGCTACACTGTTAAATGCAATATAACCACCGTTACTACTAATAACAGGATTGAATGAAGCACTGCGACCGCTATCTGTATCTGATGGAATTCGACTAACTAAAGTTGTAAAACCAGAAGTCACATCGCGAACGAAAACATCCATTGCATTATTCGTGTCTCCAGATGCAAGATCGCTAGAGAAACTGCTAAACACAACATAGCGACCATCATTACTGATCATCGGATTTAACGAACCTGTACCGGAGCCACTTCCGGTTCCACCATCTGCACCTGGAGTGTTATTGCCACTTGCCGTTCCATCTTTATTAATACTGATCAGTTGCGTTGTGTTTGCTTCTAGATCGCGTCGGAAAACATTACTTACTCCATTCGTATCTAACGCAACGAGATCGCTGAAGTCACTGGTAAACACCACAAATTTACCATTGCCACTGATCATCGGATTGGATGCTTTGCGCGGTGTAAATGTTGGACTGGTACTATAACCTCCGGATTGATTCACACTTACAAGCGTTGTTGTATTTGTATCTAAGTTGCGAACAAATACATCAGAGTCGTCGTCTGCGTCTGGAGTGCCTGCCAAATTTTTCGCAGTGCTGGTAAAGGCGATCGTTCGTCCATCCTGGCTCATGCTTAATTGATAAGAATCGCCATCAGAAATCGTTCCATCCGTTGCCCGACTCGCAAGCGTGAGCGCTCCAGTCTGACGATCCCAGACAAACACATCCCGCTGATTGTTCGTGTCACCGTTCGCTAAGTTCGATGCTGCACTCACAAATGCAACATATCGACCATCACTACTGATTGCAGGCTGTTCGGATGTTCCATTGCTTTGAGTGCTACCACGGCTCACGATCGCAATCGAACCATCTTGGCTATTCCACACGAACACATCCTGCTGATTGTTCGTGTCGTCGCTCACCAAATTCGATGCTGTACTGGTAAAGGCAACAAACAATCCATTCCCACTCAAGACCGGATTGAGCGAGTCTGCATTCGCGCTGGTTGTACCTCCGACAGCACGACTGACAAGACGAATTTGCTGCGTTTGACGATCGACCCAAAAGATGTCGATCGCATTATTGTTATCGCCACTCACCAAGTTACTTGCAGCACTAGTGAAAACTACATATCGACCGTCTGCACTAATCGAGGCATTGCCAGATGCACCATTTGCAATATCTGCTCCTCGGCTAATCAGCGTCGTTGTTCCGGTTTGTCGATCGCGTAAGAATACATCAGAAACCCCATTCGTATCGCCGTCCACAATTTCAGGAGCAGCACTGGTAAACACGATGTATCGACCATCCACGCTGATGGAATTTGTTGCGATCGTAGAATCGCCGCTTCCGGTTCGAGAAACAGTCTGCGGATCAGAACTGCGCCGACTGATCAGGGTTGCATTTCCGCTTGCAACGGGAATAACAAAGCCATCATAGAGAGAATTGGTATCATCTGAACTAAGATTATTTGCAAGACTGACAAAGGCAACCGTACTACCATCGCTACTGATAATGGGAACAGAAAGCGAGGCTGCAATCCCGTTCACAGTTGTCCCTGAGGTGTTGTTACCCACGCTGTCCGTCGCGGTTCGACTGATCAAAAAGGTTTTTCCAGAGTCCGCGCCTCCGGTTGAAGTATCGCGAACAAAAACATCTTGCTGAGCGTTCGTATCTCCATTTACTAAATTGGTTGCAACACTAGTGAAAGCAATGCGTGTTCCATCTGCGCTCAAACTTTGATTGCCCGAATCACCATTGCCGATCGCACCCGCACTATTGCGGCTCACTAACACCGTTTGATTGCTCACCAGATTTCGCACAAATACATCAACTTTGCCGTTGTCATCTCCATCTACCAGATCACTCGAAGAACTCGTAAATGCGATCGCTTGACCATTGCGGCTCATGATTGGATTTTGTGATCCAGCATTGTTGTTGAATCCACCTGCACCGTTGCCAGAATTGTTTCCGGTAAGGTTGACGCTTACCATTTGGATGCTGCCTTGTGCCGCACCGAACTGATCAAACCCGGAGCGTGTCCATACAAACACATCAGAGACCCCGTTTGTGTCAGTGCCAAAATTATCGGCGTTACTGACAAAGGCGACACGGCTTCCATCCTGGCTAATCACCGGACTGAGGGAATTGCCGTTACCTGCGATCGTTAAGTTCACCATTGTGTCATTTGATTGCTGCCACAGAAAGATGTCTTGAGCACGATTCGTGTCACCAAAGCTCAGGTTTGTATAAAGGCTGGAGAATGCAACATAGTTTCCGTCACCGCTGATAACTGGAGAATCGGCACCTTCTGTTCGACTACTGAAGCCAGTACGATTCCTGCTGATGTGTGTTAGAGCATTGCTCGATCGATCCCATAGATACACATCAGGAACAGTGCTTCTATCAGTGTTTAGCAGTTGGGATTCGGTTTGAAAGGCAATTCGGCTGCCATCGTCACTGATGCTGGGTGCTGCTGAGTTACCCGTCCCACTCCCGCCACTGGCATCGTGACTGACTAAGGTAATGTTGCCAGTTGAGCGATCCCACACGAAGACGTTATTTGATTGACTCGTGTTGCTAGTCGTGGATGAAACGAGATCATTCGCGTTACTGACAAACGCGATCGCGTTTCCGTCGTAGCTAATCACCGGATTCAATGAGCTTCCGGTTGCACTTCCGGTATTGGTTGCGTTGTGGCTGATTAGAGTGGTTGTATCGGTTTGTCGATCGTATAAAAATACATCTGAGGTTCCATTCGCATCATTGGGCGAAATCGTAGCGCTGCTGGTAAAAACGATATATCTTCCATCGCCACTAACAGCATTGCGACCAATGTTATCGAGTCCGACACTGCCTTTTACTAAGACTGGATTGCCAACAGAGATTAAATCAACGGGCAAGATTGCATCGTAATTCGTGCGTGTTTCGGCGTTAAATGCGATCGGAGCTTCGATCTCACCCGTCTTCACTTCGAGCGTCCAATCGCCGTGAAGTGCTGCGTTTCCGGTTAAATTGTCCGAGGCTGCAATGTCTGCTCCGGTTAGTTGACTGAATTGATTCATAAAGCTGCGCCCCGCTTCGCCTTGAGCGACATCGCACCCATAGATCAAGATGTCTGCATGATGGGTGAACGACTTTTCCCACTGTCGAAAGTCGGATTGATAGCGATCGAGTGCAGCACGATCGAGCCAAGTTTCACCGAGTTGAATCGCGCCGGATTCCCCATGTGAAACAAGATGTAAGCTAGAAATCCCAGTTTGTCCCAAAAGTGCTTGTGTGATTTGGGCGATCGCATCTTGTGCAGGATTGAGAATCAACACCTCCGCATCGGGTTGAACTCCAGCCACTAATTGCTGATAATTTGGCAGCGTTGGATCGATCACAACCAAAGATGAAGCGTGATTGTGAAGCAATGAAGATGAATTTAGGTAATTCTGTGGAACCACGATCGTAGAAGTGCTAGCGATTTCGGTTGAGAGAGTGCGATTCCAGTTGGGCGATCCCGCGAATTCCATAAATTTCTCCAGATGGGATGACGGTTCTAGTTAGCTCATCCGGTAGATTGCCCAAACAACCTGTTAGAAGACCACACAGCGTTATCAACCCGTGGTATTGCGGATTTTTAGCAGGCAGAAAATTTATGAAATCAATATATTCACGCGCGATCGACAAAATATTGGATAATAACTTCCAACGCATCAAACTACACAATGAGCAATCAACGAACTGAATCTAAAAACAGCCTGAACGCGATTGCAAATCAATTCACGCAGGGTTTAATTAAAGATATTCAACCATTTGGTAGTGGCAATATTAACGACACATTTTTGGTCACACTAGAAGAATCAAAATTTGTATTGCAGCGAATTAATACTCAAGTTTTTCGGCAGCCTCAGCGTGTAACACAAAATATGTCTCTCTGCACGCAGCACATCTACGATCGCTTATCCAAAACAATGCTCGATCGACGTTGGGAAACGCCACAAGTAATTTTCACTCACGAACATCAGGATCACTATTTCGATCAAAGCGGCTCGTTTTGGAGAGCGCTGAGTTTCATCGAGAATTCTCGATCGCACGATACCATTCAGAGTCCGACTCATGCTGAGGAAATTGGTTACGCTTTGGGGATGTTTCACAGCTTAATCAGCGATTTACCACCGGAGAAACTCACCGATACGCTCGAAGGGTTTCACATCACGCCGCTTTATTTGCAGCAGTACGATCAAGTTTTATCAGAGACAAGGATAAAGCGATCGCCTGAGGTGAATTACTGTTCAGAATTTATTCGCGATCGTCAAGATTGGGCACAGGTTTTAGAAAATGCGAAGCACTCAGGAAAGTTAGCACTTCGGTTAATGCATGGAGATCCAAAAATTAATAATATTTTGATGGATATAACAACCGAGAAAGCGGTGAGCGTGATTGATCTTGATACGGTGAAACCGGGATTAATTCATTACGATATTGGCGATTGTTTGCGATCGGGCTGTAATGCGATCGGTGAAGAAACTCAGCAGTGGGAAACGGTACGATTTGAACCTGATTTGTGTGAGGGAATTTTGCGCGGCTATCTGAAGGTTGCAAACGCATTTTTAACTGATTCAGATTATCTCTACTTGTTTGATGCTATTCGCTTGATCCCGTTTGAGCTAGGACTAAGATTTTTTACCGATTACCTTGCTGGAAACGCCTACTTTAAAACGACTTATCCAGAACATAATTTAATCCGCGCATTGGTTCAATTCGAGCTTACCAAAAGCATTGAGTCTCAAGAATCGTCGATTCGTACCATTATCGAAGACCTACGATGAGCGTTCAAACCTTTTCTCTTTATCCATTTGATTCAGCATTTGATTCCTCAGTTCTAAACCTTACAGGTCGTATTGCTCGAACTGATCATCGATTAATACTTCAGTATGATTTGCGGGATGATCGCTCACAAGTTCTCATTCCCGTTGCAAAAGCTGCAAATCGTGAACACAATTTGTGGAAAACGACTTGTTTCGAGTTTTTTATCGGCGTGCAGAACGATCGACAATATTGGGAATTTAATTTAGCTCCAAGTGGCGATTGGAACGTCTATCGCTTCGATGATTATCGGATTGGAATGCAGGAAGAAACAGCGTTTGAATCATTGCCGTTTAGCGTTGAAACTCATCCAGATCGAACCTCGCTCACGATCGAACTCGATCTCAACCTGATCAGCGTTACTCAACCGCTAGATGTTGGAATTACCGCTGTGATTGAGCAAATCACTCACAAAATCACTTATTGGGCGATCGAGCATTGCGGTACAGAAGCCGATTTTCACATCCGAGAAAGTTTCGCGCTCAAACTCTAGATCGATTCATAATTAAGAGTGAATTTTGGCTCACTCTTTAATTGAACTATGTTGACATCTACAGACTTCAGCGGCTTAGTGAATCAACGGTTTTTCAAAAATTTGATGCCGATTCCAGCAACGAACGCTTTAATATTGGGACAAGCAACGCCAGATTTTGATCTGCCAGATATCAAAAACGATCGCCGCGTCAAACTCTCAGACTACCGCAACGATCGACCTGTACTTTTAGCATTCACCCGTATCTTTACCGAAAAGCAGTATTGCCCGTTCTGCTTTCCTCATATCAAAGCCTTGAACGAGCAATACCAGGAATTCGTCGATCGACAAGTTGAACTCTTGATGATCACCAGTACCGACGAACAGCAAAGTAAAAAAGTCGTCGAAGATTTGGGGCTGAAATTTCCCTTGCTTAGTGATTCAAGCTGTAAGACGTTTCGCAATTATCAAACAGGTCAGGCATTAGGCGCACCCTTGCCCGCTCAATTTTTGCTCGATCGACAAGGCATCTTGAGATACAAACATCTCTTTTCATTTCTCGATCACAATGCCAGTGTTGAAACCTTGCTGCATGAGATCGATACCCTAACAACCTAAAGCGTCACAGATTTGATCGCGCTGCGAGGATCATAGCTGCGATTATCGCGAATCTTTTCGTAGGCTTCACGCTCGATCGCACTCAGTTCTTTCGGAGGTGCGATCGTAATTCTCACCATTTGATCGCCGCGCTCGCCTTTCTGGTTCTTCCAACCTTTACCTCGTAGGCGCAGCGATTGCCCTGATCGCACCCCCGCCGGAACATTCACCTTGACCGTTCCATCCGGAGTCGGCACATCAATTTGCGCCCCTAAAACAGCTTCATCAGGTGCGATCGGAACTTCACACGTCAGATTGCCATTGGCATCAAACTGAAAGAACGGGTGTGGCAACATCTCGATCGTCAGATACAAATCCCCACGCTGGCTAGTATAGAACCGACTGTAGCGCCCTTTGCCACGGACTCTCACTTTACTTCCAGCTTTTGCACCTGCGGGAATGCGGACATTGATCTCCTCGTTGTTCACGCTAAGCCGCTTTTCTGTACCGTTGAACGCTTCTGAAAAGCTGAGCTTGATCGAGGCTTCAATATCGAGATTTTCTCCAGTTCCGGCGCGATCGTCAGTGGTAAAACCACCGGGAGCGCGATACCCTGCATTGCGAAATGGATCACGCGAGTATGCCGATCGACCGAGCAAATCGTTGATGAATTCCTCAAAATTGTCGTACCGCCCAAACTCGACATCATCAAATCCACCCGTGTTAAAGCCAGTGTTAAAGGGCGATCGAGAACTCGATGACGATCGTGCAGCTCCTGCTTGGTCGGCTTGTCGCCAGTATTGCCCGAATTGATCATATTTTTTGCGCTTGTCCGGGTCAGACAGAACTTCGTTTGCCTCATTGACTTCTTTGAATTTGGCTTCTGCGGCTTTGTCTCCCGGATTCACGTCAGGGTGGTACTGGCGTGCAAGTTTGCGAAACGCTTTTTTGATATCATCAGCGCTCGCGGATTTGCTCACCCCTAAAATTTGGTAATAATCTTTGAAGTTTGTTGCAGCCACGCGCTCATCCCCTCGTAAAAAATAGCGTCTATCTGTATAGACATCCTACTTGAATGAAGAATGCCCGAATTTATGTATCTCTAGGCTAACAAACTTGCTTCTCTCACTCAGAAAAATCTGATGGGAATTTCCGAACAGGTTGAGTCGGGATGCTTCACTTGAGATGAGCGTACAAAAAAAGGAGCCAAAATCGGCTCCTCAGTAATTACCGGAAACGCCTAATCTTGGGGTGTTTCTTCGATCGTATTCCCCTCTACACTTTCAGAAATCAACTGCTTCGATTTGCGCGACTCTAGCCAGAGTGGAATCACAATCCAAGCTGCAACCAGCAAAAACGCACCAATGCCAAACCGAGAAGCAAGCGTAAACAACTTCTCCAACGGCACAATCTGACCCGCAAAATAAGAGAGCGATACCATCACCGTCGCCCAAGTCAATGCCCCGATCGTGTTATATAATGTAAATTTCCAATAGGACATCTCTGCAATTCCCGCCAGCGGACTCGCGAAAATCCGCAGCAGTGCCACAAATCGACCCAGAAACACAGCCTTGCCTGCGTTCTCACTAAACTGCCGCTTCAGTTCCTCAAGCTGCGCTTCTTTGATCCGAAACAGCTTCCCCAACTTGAGTAATAGCGCCCAGCCGCCATAACGACCAATCCAATAACCGATATTACCGCCGATCGTTGCGCCCAATGCCGCAATTCCAACGACCCACCAGTAATTCAACTGATCACTGCCAGCCAAAAATCCGCCCGCAAGCGTCACCGTTTCACCGGGAATGGGCAGTCCTAAATTCTCTAACAAAATCCCAAAAAAGATCGCCCAGTAACCATATTGCTGAGCAATTTGCTCGATCGCTTCTGGCGAAATGAAATCTAGTGACATTACGATAACCTTTACAAAGCTTCATCTTTTCTTGATCTTGACGCGCTTTCACTGAAAGTGTCAACGAAAAGAAGAGTGAATTTCTTAGAACAAGTGAATTTAAGCAGAAAAGCCGCCCGTATTTTTCTATACAAAATATAAAGTTTTATTAAAATCAGTCTGGGATGCGAGTGAACATGAAGTTTCGATGAAAGACTGCGATCGACGCTGGCATCCGGAATCAGAATTCATATAGTTGGAGTACTAAGGATACGTACAACTACTGAATCGACGGAACGCTTTTGATCGCATTCGTCGAATGAACGGTACTCAGATTGCGCCTTAGTAGGGTCAAATTGAGACAAGCTCCGGATGCAATTTTGAATGAGATGGTGTGGGGAAAACAAAATGGCGTTAATTGAGCAGCACGAAGAGATTGTGCTACAGCCCCAAGGTCGGCTAGATATGGCGGGCGGTGAAGCATTGCAGCAACAGTGGGCGACGCTCGCACCGCGACGCTACAAAGTTTGGATCATCGATATGTCTAGAATTGAGTTTATCGATAGTTCTGGCTTGGTGGCGTTAGTGGCTGGGTTGAAAATGGCAGCGGAATCGGGGACAAGGTTGCTACTCTGTGGATTGCGTCCCCCGGTGCGACTGATTTTCGAGATTACACAACTCGACCAAGCATTTACCATTTTTGAAAATTATGATGCGATCGCACGATCGTTCGGTCGAACTCAAGTTGTTCTCCAGCTTGCCTAATCGACTGAAGCTCCATAGAAAAAGCCGTCACAGATCATGGCTGTGACGGCTTCGGTATTTAGGAATTTCTGTCTTAAGGATTCCCCTCAAAACTGAAATGTTGCCCAGTCCGGTCTCCGCACATATTCCGCCATGTTATTAAACTTGCGAAATTCCGCTTGATGAATCCAAAACTCGTTATTCGGATAGTTCTCTAGCCATTCTTGGTGCAACTGATCAAACGTCTGGCTCAAATGATCGCGATCGAGATCCGACGACAACTTACCGAAATAGCCCAGCGTAATGTGAGGCGTAAAGTAATACTGCTGCTCAATACCAATTTCGATCAAATCCGGATTCTGATAAACCGATCGTCGCAATTTCAAAATCCGTTCGTATCCAGCATCATCGGTCGTCGCCAGACAAACCGCGATCGCGCGAGCCATCACCATCAATCCCACTACCTGAAACCGGAGCGCTTGCCCCGTGCTGATCGGCTGACACTGACGGAAACTATTTGCCACTCGATCGCGCAATCGCTCGTCGAATCCTGGAGATTTTGCCGCATGGAGATACGCACCATCCCAAATCAGATCCGCGATCGTCAGATGAAAACTTTCTGGCGGAATGGGTACGAACATCTCAGACCCCAACGTTTCCACAATGCGATTCTGATAGCGTTGCAGTGACTCATACAGACCCAAATTTTTGCCGTCTTCCGAGCCTGGTGGCGTGATCACCGTGTAGCCTGGAAACGGAGTCGGAAGCCAGCCGCCCTCGTGGGAACGCTGAAACTTCGGAGACTCTTGGATGTGCTGCACCTGAGACTTGTAAGTGTCTGGAAGCGTCAGCCGCATCACTCGATTGAGGAAAGTTTGATAATTCTCGTCCAATGTGCGATCGCCCCACGCCGTAAATCGATAAATTAGAAATCCATTCTTAAATCTAACGGTAAAGTGTCATTCTACTCCGAGAGATTTAATGTTCGGAAGATTACTCTAAGGCAGGGGAAGGCAAAGTTTAGTATGGGGATTTACTTTTATTGGGGCGAGGATAGTTTTGCGATCGCTCAAGCCGTGAAACGCCTGAAGCACAAGACACTTGACCCGATGTGGGAAAGCTTTAATTTTGATAAATTTTCGTCAGATCAAAGTGATGCCGTCGTGCAGGCGCTAAATCAAGCCATGACCCCACCATTTGGTGCAGGAAATCGTCTAGTTTGGCTGGCAGAAACGACTCTAGCGCAGCGCTGCCCCGAAGAAGTTTTAACTGAACTTGATCGCACGCTTTCTGCGATGCCCGACACGACAACGCTTTTGCTTACGAGTTCAACCAAACCCGATGGACGGTTGAAATCAACGAAGTTGCTTCAAACTCACGCGACGATCGAAGAATTTTCGCTGATTCCGCCTTGGAAAACCGAACTGCTGAGCAAACAAGTGCAGCGAGTTGCTCAGGAACTAGATCTCAAACTCACGCAAGGTGCGATCGATTACATTACTAACGCGGTTGGAAACGATACATGTCAGCTTGAGCGCGAACTCGAAAAGCTGAAAGTGTTTGCAGGTGAGGCGAAGAAGCCATTGGATGAAGCTGCGATCGCGCCCCTGATCACCGCGAGTACACAAAGCTCACTGCAACTGTTAGCCGCAATTCGGCAAGGTAAAACGGCTGAAGCTCTGGAACTGGTAAGCGATCTACTGCGTCAAAACGAACCAGCGCTACGGATTGTCAGTACTCTGGTTGGACAGTTTCGGTTGCGACTCTGGATCAAATTGATGCTGGAAGGGGGCGAGCGCGACGATCGAGAAATTGCTAAAGCTGCCGAACTGAACAATCCCAAACAGCTTTACTACCTCAAACAAGAGCTTTTCTCGACCTCGCTGACCCAACTGCAACAAGTTCTTCCGCTGTTGCTCGATCTGGAATTTAGTCTGAAGAGAGGCAATGATGAAACGATCGTGCTGCAAACGAAAGTGATCGAACTTTGTCAAATTTTTCAAAGTCGATCACGCAAAATTTGACCCAAAATTTTCAAACTTCTTTCCTTTCCCTGGAACTTCTTGCAAGTAAAATAATTCAGATGATTTGTACCTCTCTCGTGTGCTAGTTTTCCGAATGTCACACCGCCTTATGATGATGAACCGTGATTTCTCTTCTCTCTCTCGTTGGTTAGTCAAACGCTCGATCGTATTAGGCGCATTTTCCTCGATCGCAGTTTTGGCTGGCTGGACTCCTAACTTCTCCGCCCCAACGATCGCTCAAGCGTTTGATTCTTCAGCATCGGCTCAAGAATCTGCGTTTACTCGCTTTGTCCGGGCTGCTGTCGCTCTAGAGCAACGTCGCCAAACCCTTGAAACTCAATTGCAGCAAGCGACAGGGGGCAATGTGCCGAGTGGTGTTTGTCAGAATATTAATCAGGTCAATTCAGGGGCACGCGATCAAGTACGGAGCTTATGTCAGCAGTTCCGTCAGAGCTATTTTGACAATTTGGCAAGCCAAAAGCTATCGAATGACGAATTCAACTCGTATTACAGCCAAATGGGTAATCGATCGATGTGCGATCGGGTTGCTCAAGAAGCACGCCGTCTTCAGTTGGGTGAAATTAGCTGCAAGGATGCGAAATAAAGAGAACATCGCCTAAGAATTACTGCAACGTTTGATACACAGTAAAAAGATTAATTCAGTCTTTTTACTGTGCTTTTACTCATTCTTATCAAAGATAGAGTACAATCTCGACGGTGATTCGAGTAGGAATGCAAGATGAAAAGATTATTGGCGTTAGCCACGATCACGTTTCTACTCGGTTGTGGAACCAGCACAACACTCCGATCTGAGCCAGAACGTCCAGAACCCATTCCGCAACCTGCGTCCTCGGTTTCTTTTGTCCCCTTAGAACCGCTAGCGACATCGGATCAGAAAATCTTCCAAAGCATTACAGCAGAAGCGATCAAGCAAAATTGGCACGACCGCTCACTCGGTGAAATTACACAAGCGATCGCAGAACAGTTTTTAGGAACACCCTACGCAGAAGGATTGCTGGATCGATCGTCTAATGAAACACTTTTTACATCACTAAGAGAATTCGATTGCATCTTGTTTGTAGAAACAGTTTTAGCAATGGCACGCGGAATTGTTGCCAACGATTATTCAGCCGATACATTTACAAGAAATCTACAACAGCAACGATACGAAAATGGAGAAATCAATGGCTACTGTAGCCGATTGCATTATTTCTCATATTGGATCGAAGAAAATCAACGTCGAGGAATCGTCAAAGATATTACAAAAGATCTCGGAGGAATATCACTCAATAAGCCGCTTAACTTCATGAGCGCGAATTGGAAAAACTATCCACAATTAGTCGCGAGTGAGAAAGAATATCAGTGCATTCGGCAAATGGAAGCGCGATTAAATGCAACAGCGGTCAACTATATTCCGACTAATCAGATTCGGAATCAATACTCTCAATTGCGCTCTGGGGATATTTTAGCGATCGCGACTCGCACTCCTGGTTTAGATGTCACTCACACCGGATTCGTTTATCGCAGCACAAATGGCGAAGTCGGCATCATTCATGCAGCTCCAGGACGTGGTGTAAAGATTTCACCAGATTTAGAAATGTATTTGAATCGGGTTAAAGATGCGATCGGAGTGATGGTTGCCCGTCCGATCAAACAATTTTAGCGATCGTGCTTTTTCCTATCGGCATCTGAGTGAAAATCGTCTCACTTCATTCGCGGTTTGTTTGCGTAAATTCATTGGCTCATAACCATCTAGTTCCTTGAATACAACATTGATCGGCATTAGCAGATTTTGTTTTGCACAAACAGCAGGAAATTCATTATCTGAACAGTCGCTGCTCACAATCCACTCACCCTTTACTCTACGCCGGAGCACTTCTCCGACATAGCCTACTAAGTTGTCATACAAATCCGCTTGAACTTTCTCAAGTCCATATTCTTCAGATTTGCTAGATACAATATCTAAACTTTTGTACGAAAAATCTAGCTGTTCGATCGACATCTCCAAACATTCAATTAACTCATCAATCAATTCACAAACTTTATTAATAAGCTGCGCTTTGTGTTTTGAGTAATACCGCCAGTGAGCTACAGAATTACCACGATTGTTCGCATAGTCTTCCTCTACCTTGTGTACCCATCGCAGTGTTCGCAAGAGATCCGCTTCGGAACGAATATCGCCTCTACCCGGAACTACATACCCTTGAGGATCAAACACATAGAGAAACCTGTCATTTGATAGCTCATACACTTGGGGACGATCGCTCTTAAAATATAAGCCCTCAAAAGCTTTCGTGAATTCTTCATGCAGCTTTCCTTCAGATTCAAGCAGTTCCCGAACCTGTGCTTTAGTCAGTCTTCTTGTATTTCGAGTCTTCTTTGAACCCATTAATCAAGCTAGATCACAATCTAAAATCCCATTGCTTTCGCAACCGCATCTAAATCTGGATCAACACCCTGTTTAAAATTATTCTCACTGAATTTAATCGCTGAATCTGGATCTTTTAATCCATGTCCCGTCAGCACACAGACCACCATTGCCCCAGTCGGCACTTGATCTTTCACTTTGAGCAATCCCGCTACTGAAGCCGCACTTGCAGGCTCACAGAAAATTCCTTCATTCGCCGCCAACATTCGATACGCCGACAGAATCTCTTCATCCGTCACCGCATTAAAGCTACTCTGACTCGCATCTCGAACCGCGATCGCTCGATTCCAGTTTGCTGGATTGCCGATCCGAATCGCCGTTGCCAAAGTCTCCGGATGCGTGAACGGTTCCCCTTTGACCAACGGAGCCGCACCCGCCGCCTGAAATCCCATCATTTTTGGCAATTTCGACGATCGACCTTCCTGGTGATACTGACAAAATCCCATCCAGTAGGCGCTAATATTCCCCGCATTGCCCACTGGAATACAGAGCCAGTCAGGCGCATCGCCCAATACATCTACCACCTCAAACGCCGCAGTCTTCTGTCCCTCTAAACGATAAGGATTTACAGAATTCACCAGCGTGACCGGATAGTTTTGCGACATTTCACGCACAATTTCTAACGCTTGATCGAAGTTACCTTTAATCGACAAAACTTCGGCTCCATACAACAGCGCTTGCGCCAGTTTACCCAATGCAACGTAACCCTCTGGAATTAGCACAAATGCCCGCATTCCACCCCGTCGCGCGTAGGCTGCTGCTGCCGCTGATGTATTCCCGGTACTCGCACAGATCACCGCTTCCGCTCCTACCTCCTTTGCTTTTGAGATCGCCATCGTCATACCGCGATCTTTGAAGCTTCCGGTCGGATTCAAGCCGTCATATTTGACATAAACCTGCACCTGCCGGCCAATCTCGCGCGCGATCGCAGGAACCGGAATTAAGGGCGTATTGCCTTCGTGCAGAGTCACAACGGGTGTTTGATCCGTTACGGGCAAGTATCGCCGATAGCAATGAATCAAACCGCGCCAGCGTTCGACTCTGGGGAGTTCTTCGGACGGAGAGGGATTTGCAAGAGACAGGCGTGAGGTCACAGGAGTCAATCTTTAGAAGGTGTAAATGTCAGCTGAAATCCTAGTTTACTGTGTTTAGTCCCTTCAGATTCAGCTAGATTGTAATGTTGATCGTTAGATTTTGCGACTCGTCAATTTTATCCGGAGCCAGACTTCCAGAAGGTGTAATTTAGACTAAAGTCCTAGTTTACTGTGTCTAGTCCCTTCAAATGCACTCAGATTGCAATGATCGATCGTTAGATTTTGTGATTCATCAACTTCCTCCGGAACCAGAGGGATCTGCTATCGTCTAAAAGTGAATACCAGAATACAAACTTATGTAAAGTTTAGGTTAAGATGTTCTGGTGGTGTGAGTAAGTACAAATTACTAATCGATATGAACGCTTCAAACGGACAATTTAGCAACGCTGCGGTCTGTGATCTTCAGAAGAGTGCATCGGAAGTCCCGGTCGCGCAAGAAAAGGTGAAACTCCTCTATCGCGCTGATCAGCAAGTTAAGCTCCTCGATTTGCAAGCCGAGGCTGAACTGCTCCTCAAACAGCTTCAAGCCCTGAAACAGCAACGCTCGGAGCAACCTGTTAGCCCGATTTCCTAAATCTTTAAGAAGGATGAAGTTCAGAGGTTCTGCGCTTCATCCTTTCTTTTTTGGCTTTGAGCGATATACTGAGTCAGTTCTTGCTTCGAGCGTTTTGATATGCGATCGTTTTGGGCTGATCCGTATTTGTGGATTCACGTTGCGGGGGGCGCGGCGGTACCGCTGTCCTTGCTAGTTTGTTTGTTAGGACTGGCAGCGGGTGATCCAATTTTGCCACCTTGGTTAGAACTAGGACTCGTTGCCATTGCAGGAATCGCACCGATCGCTTGGATGCAGATTCAGAAACCGTTCTATATTTTCAGCCTGTTAGCCGTAGCGGTGCGTCCTCCGCAGTTGAGTGAGGCGCAAAGAAAGATTCTGACAATGTTTTTGGTGCGTCGAAATCCGGTTGCAACTGGACTTGCGGCGTTTGTTTTATTTTTGGTGCTTAAGCAGATTTATAGGATCGCGCCCCTTGCGGAAGCGGTGACTCCAATTTCAGGGCGGGGATTAGGTTTGATTGTGGCAGCGATCGGATTTTTTGCCAGTAACTTGTTTCTACAAGTGCCGCTGAGTGTGCTGCTGGTGATGCTATCGAGCGATACAGAGGTTGCACAGAGTTCTCCGATCGAGGTCGATCAAATTCCTAAGCGTTTTCTTGTGTTCGGATTTCCAGTGAACTCGATCGTGCCTCCCTTGAAGTTTGAGGCTCAAAAAGCACCCTGAGAAATCTTCTGAATCAAGGCGAATCCATTTAGGATAGAAGAAGAATCTTTGCAACATTTGGTAAAGTTCTAACTCTATCCGCGATCGCCCCTTACATAAAGTCATGGCTTTTTTTCGTCAATACATCGCCCCATTGATTGTTGTTCTGGTATTTTTGTTTTCGCTGGTCGTTGTGAGTGCGCGAATTTTTCTGCCGAGTGATATGGCAGCCCCTGCCCCGATCGAAGAAGTGAACCCAACGAGCGATAAGGCTCAAACGCCGGACGATGATGCAGTCGCGGGATTACCACCCAATCTTGCGCCCTTTATTCAAGGATTGCCAAACGATCCGACTCAACTCTAGAAGCAGTGGCGGAATTCATTGCAGGATATTCACTTGAACGCGGATCAGGAGATCAGCGCGATCGCAATCGACTGCTAAATTTTATGCAGCGTACCTATGCTGAACTGTTTTCCGGCGGAGAATTTACTCAACTTGAAAACGCGATCGACCGATTTTTCTCGCCGGAAACGCCCCTGTGGTGGGTACAGAAATCCGATGAAATCGGCTGGAATCCGATTGCGGGACTGTGGCTTGGCAGCGCGATCGATCAAGGCACAGGTGCAAGACAGGCACACATTTTATTGCTGTATGTCATGCCCAATCATCGCCGCAGAGGGATTGGAGCGGCGCTAGTGCGCTACGCTGAAACATGGGCAAAATCGCGCGGCGATCGACAAATCGGACTGCAAGTTTTTGAAACGAATTTGCCTGCAATGGAACTTTATCGCGCTTTGGGCTACGAAACTCAGTCGCGATGGATGACCAAATCGATCGACTAGCTGGATCAGATACCTCCTATGTATAGTGATGACGATTTACGAGTTCTAGATATTGAAGCTGATTTAGAAGATCCATTGGATCAGATTCCGGCGATCGAAGATGAAGTCGCGCCGAAACCCGATCCGGATGCGATGTTGCCGTTACTTGCAGCCTCTGATATTCAGCAGCGGATGTTAGCAGCAAGAGTGTTTTGCGATGTGCAAGACGATCGTGCGATTCCGCAGTTGATCACGCTATTGAGTGATCCTTGTCCATTGGTGCGGGTGAGCGCAGCGTATGCGCTGGGTCGAAATCCTAGTCCGGATGCTGTGGAGCCGCTGATCGATCGCTACAGTCAAGACTGGAACGGCTATGTCCGAAAGGGAATTGTCTGGGCGTTGGGGAATTGTCGTGATCGTCGATCGTTGAATACGCTGATTGATGCGGTAAAAACGGATATTTCTGCGGTGCGATTGTGGGCGGCAAGCTCGCTCGCGCAAATGGCGACGCTGGGGTATGACGTTGTAGTGACTGCGGTACCGCCGTTGATTGAAGGATTGCGGCGCGATCCGGTGGCAGCGATTCGGAGCAATTGCGCGTGGTCGCTGGGTGAGTTGTGTCGCGAGATGCCGTCGAATGTGATTTATGCAACGGCGATCGACGCGTTGATCGAGGCGTTTGCGGAGGATGAAGATACGGGAGTGCGTGAGGATGCGAAAGCTTCGATGTTGAAAGTTGGCGATGCGCGAGGCTTACAGGTGATTGAAACGCTGGAGCAGGAAGATTGGTTTTAGTAGTGGTTTGATGAGTTTTTTCCATTCGTCTACGTTGTTAACTTGCCTCGGAATGGCATTGGGGCGGGTCGCAATCGACCTTCTGAACGAATCCTAACGCCCACCGAATGGAATTCGGGGCTAAACAGACAAAGTGTACCTTCGTACACTCACAACGATTTTTCAGGCAGTCCGCGTTGGCGGACTGCGTCTGTTTAGCCTGCACTTTGAATCGCACTGTAGCATTGCTCGATCGATTGTTTTTCCCGCAATGCCGCAACTAACGCATCGTAAGCCGATTGATGTTGCTGTAAAAGCTCTTTTGCTCTGAGAATCGATAATCTTTCGCGCTGAGGCAGTTCTGAAGCAGGAATTCCCAAATTGACTAACGTCTCACGAAATTTTTGGCGATCGTCCGTTCCGCCTTCGGAGTTGCCATACGCTATCTGCTCTGCCGCAATGCCTGCCATCCAAACGGTACAATAGCGCTCGATCAACTGGGCTGAAAGCTTGCCCTGCTTTAATTCTGATTCAAGCTCTTGCGTATCAAACTGCACTCCACCTTGTCCCGATTGTCCTTGTCGAAACGCTTCCCAAGCACTCAAGGTGTAACCAACTACTGGGATTTCGAGTTGTTGAGCTGTGAGAAAATGTCCAGCTTCGTGGCGTAGAACGCGATCGCGATATTCCGACGAAAAGCTCGCAAACCAATCAAGCGCGATCGAGCCGAATTTGCCCTGCCATTGAAACGAATCGAGCGTCGCAAGTCCCAAAATACTGAACGTTGCGATCGCCGGAACCGCAGGAGAAATATGCAGCAACGGACTAAGCAACGTGGAAAGCGTCATGCCAAAGATACCAATGGCAACCAGGTTTAAAGCAGCTTGATTCATGGTGAAGTAGGGGACGGTGAAGCTTGTCGCTGAAACTCTCTTGCTTTATAAAACGTATCGAAACTGGCTTTGTCTCCCACATATCGCCAATGCCAAGGTTCATAACTTACGCCTTGCTTGTTACCCTGCGGAAAGGACAACTCAAAATTAAATTTGTTTGCATTTTTACTGATCCATTTGAATGCAGGTGTTTTTTCAAAATCTGGACTGAGATTCGTTGCAGGAACGTTTCCATCGCCAATATCGATCGCATATCCCGTATGGTGTTCACTGTATCCCGGTGGTGCGCTCACTAAAGCACGTTGAGCTAACGTTTGCGATCGTTCTGCCTTGACATCGAAATAGACCTGCTGCTGTTCACCAATCGATCGAAACCCAGAAAGCGGAACGAGAATTACCCCTTCTGCATTTGCCGCCGCGACCATTTCTCGAAACGCTTTTGCCGCCGAATTCCGCATTTTAATTCCCCCATCAGCGCTAACCGCTTCTAACTCAGACTGTGGTGCTTCGGGATACGCGAAGTGATTTAACACTCGGTCATCGGGACGCGCAGGAGTCGAAGGATTGGCAGATGCCACCGGAGAAGGGGTTGCCACTTCACTAGAGCGAATTTGTGAGGCTTGATAAGCAAACCAACCCCCGCCAGAAAGAAGCACGATCGCACTCAATCCACCCAGCCACGCCAGCCAAGTGAGCGATCGAGATTTCGGCTTAAGCGGTTCGACCACCGTTTCGCGTTCTGCGATTGGGATGTCGTCAAATAAGTTCGGCTGATCTTGTGGAGGTTTTTCCGGTGGGCTGGCGTTACTCAAAAGGTCATCTCCTCAACTTCACTTCACTTAGTATGTCAGGGGAATGAGCGATCGTAAATTACGGGCGGGTCAAGAGTCGCAGGATCAATTCGTAGCAGTAGCCACCCAGCAAAATGCCTGTTGCTCCGACTAATCCAAGCAAAGGCGGAACGGGAGCCGGAAGTTTTAGCCAGCCGAATGCAATTCCGATAATCCATCCGCCCAGCAATGCTAAACCGACTTGTTTAAGAAAGTCCATGATATGCGATTCCTTGTGCTGCAATGCCGATTATTTTGCAGCATACTGAATGCGGTAGATCCGATTGTTGGCTTCATCGGTAAACAGAAGGCTACCATCGTTGAGCACCAAGAGTCCGACAGGTCTACCCCAAGTCGTGGGAACTTTGGGATCAAGCAGAAATCCGGTGAGGAAATCTTCGTACTGACCCTCAGGACGACCCTCACGAAATGGGACGAAAACGATTTTATATCCAGTTCCCTGCGATCGATTCCATGATCCCCGAAATGCGACAAACGCACCATTCCGATATTTTTCGGGGAAGGTGTTACCCGTATAAAAGCGCAATCCTAACGCCGCAGAATGCGCTTCAAATAAGACATCGGGGGTGCGAGTTTTGGCAGCGAGATCGGGACGGATGCTCTTACCATCGGCTTTGAGATGGCGTGGATCGAGTCGATCGGGAGTCAGATAGGCGTAGGGCCATCCGTAAAATTCACCTGCTTGAACTTGCGTGAGATAGTCAGGAACCAAGCCATCTCCAAGCTGGTCGCGTTCATTCACTGTGGCGAAAAGTGTGCCTGTTGCGGGATTGAAATCAAGTCCGACCGGATTTCGCAACCCAGAGGCAAAGGTTCGTCGATCGCTGCCGTCTAAGTTCATTACCTGAATCGAAGCTCTGGGTAAAGGTTCTTCATCGGCATTCGATCGCGATCCCACTGAAACGTAAAGCTTCTGTCCATCTGGTGATGCGACTACATTTCTTGTCCAATGCTGGTTATATCCTTGCCCAGGAAGCTCTGTAATTTTTTCACCCCGACCGGAGATTTGATTGTTGGCATAGGGAAACCGCAAAACGGCATCCGTGTTCCCCACAAAAAACGAATCGCCTGCAAACGTCATCCCAAAGGGTAAATTCAAGCCATTCTCAGCCGTGGCGAAGGGTCTACGGCTAAAAACAACACCATCTCTATGTTGCAGCAGCATGATTCGATTTTCGCGGGTTTCAGTCACCAAGACATCACCATTGGGAGTCATGGCAAGCCAACGGGGTCGATCGAGTCCTTCAGCAAAGACATTCACCGTAAAGCCCGCCGGAACTCGTAGCACCGGATTGTCTGGAATCGGGACGACCTGCGGGGGTTTTGAGGCGGTTTCGACTTGATTCGGTTGCGGCATTTGCGCTAAATCCACGCGAATCGGCTGCGGATCGAGCACTTCCGTCCGCATCATGCGATTCGGGGTGGAAGCTTGCGCGGATTGGGGTTCACGCTCGCCTTCAGAATTTCGTGGCGTTTCAGAATTTCGTGCGGTACAGGAACTGAATGCAGCGATCGCCAACATCATTGCAACGATCGTGCCTTTAGAAAAACGAGTCAGCATGAAGAGAGTAAGTTCAACTTGCTTCTAGGTTACAGATAGAAACAAAATTTTGCATCCACCGATAGTACGCATTACCTTCAACACCCAAATTCATCTTAATACCCACATAACCCGCTCAAGAAATCGGTATTTGTTATTGCGCTCTTTGACGTTCCTCGGTAGGATAAGGGTCGAGCAAAGTACGAAAACGCTAGTGACAAACCGTAGAAAGTAAGGAGAGCATGATGAAGGGTTGGCGGTTCGAGAGACAGTGGGCGAAGATTGCCCAAACATTTCAGTCATTCTGGGCGATGCGATCGATGTGGAAATCCATTTCGCTGTTTGTCATTGGTGCAAGCTTGAGTTTTGCGATCGCGGCTTGCGGCGGCGGTGGAGATAATGCCTCCACTCCCACGGCTGGAGGAAACGCCAGTCCCGTTGCCAAGCAAACTAGAGACGTTGAAGTGACGCTGGTGGGTTATGCCATTCCAAAAGCGGCGCATGACGCGATTATTCCAAAGTTTGTCGAACAATGGAAGAAAGATAAAGGGCAAAACGTTACCTTCAAACAAAGCTATGGCGGTTCCGGTTCTCAAACCCGCGCTATTATCGACGGTTTGGAAGCAGATGTCACCCATTTAGCATTAGCAGCCGATACAAATAAGCTCGTTAAGGCGGGTTTAGTGAATGCAGACTGGCAGACCAAAGTTCCCAATGATGGCACAGTCGCGAAGACGGTTGCAGCAATCATCGTCCGTCCAGGCAATCCCAAAAACATCAAGACATTTCAAGACCTGACGCGAGACGACGTGAAGTGGGTGACACCCGATCCCAAAACCTCCGGTGGAGCGCGATGGAACTTTATTGCGCTTTGGGATGACGCGCTGAAGAGAAACAATAACGATGAAGCGAAAGCGAAAGAGTTCGTTACCAAGGCATACAAAAATGTGGCGGTTCTATCGAAGGATGCGCGTGAAGCAACCGATGCGTTTTCTAAGCAAGGACAAGGAGACGCGCTGATCAACTACGAAAACGAAGTGATTTTGGCAAAACAAAAGGGTGAGAAGCTGGAATACATTGTTCCAGACACGAATATCTCGATCGATACTCCGCTTGCTGTAGTAGATAAAAACGTCGATAAGCACGGGACTCGTGAAGTTGCAGAAGCGTTTGCAAAATTCTTGTTTACGCCCGAAGCCCAAGCCGAGTTTACCAAGCTAGGATTCCGTCCATCGGGTGACGCTGCAAAAACAAAAGAGAACGCAGATAGGTTCCCGGCGGTGAAGACGCTGGCGACGATCAAAGACTTCGGCGGTTGGGACGAAGTGCAGAAGAAATTCTTTAAAGATGGCGGCGTGTTTGATCAAGTACGGGCTGCCGCCAAACAGTAGTAGAGTTGGTAGTTGAGCCGCGATCGCAATCTAAACACGATCGCGGCATTTTATTCGGAGTGATGAACGATGGTTGCTTCCAGTCCTGCGGGTTCTGAGAAAGTCCCAGTTTGGAAAGTGTTGATTCGATCGATCGTGCGGTCTTCTTGGGGATGGCGCATCATGATCGGGTATCTCACCGTGATGCTGTTTGTCCCAGTTGCCGCGATGTTTTTAAAAGCATCAACGGTGGGCTGGGCGCGATTTTGGAGCATTGCTACAAGCCCGATCGCGCTTGCGACCTATGACATTACTTTTACGACTTCGCTGATTGCAGCATTGATCAATGGCGTGTTTGGAACTTTGATCGCTTGGGTGCTCGTCCGCTATGACTTCCCTATGAAGCGATTTATTGATGCTTCGGTCGATTTGCCGTTTGCGCTTCCCACTGCTGTTGCAGGTTTGACTTTAGCAACGGTCTACAGTGAAAACGGATCGATCGGATCGCTCCTTGCACCTTTGGGAATTAAGGTTGCTTTCACGCGGTTGGGGGTTGGGATGGCGATGATCTTTATTTCATTACCGTTTGTGATTCGCACTGTACAGCCTGTGTTAGCAGAAATGGAGAAAGAAACCGAGGAGGCGGCTTGGAGCTTAGGTGCGTCAGAGTGGAAAACGTTTCGGTATGTGATTTTACCGCCGTTGTTTCCTGCGATTCTCACAGGTGTTGCGTTGGGATTCTCACGCGCAGTAGGCGAGTATGGCTCGACTGTGATTATTGCGTCAAACACACCATTCAAAGACTTGATCGCACCTGTGTTGATTTTTCAGCGTCTAGAACAGTATGACTATGCAGGCGCAACCGTGATCGGAATTGTTTTGTTATTTATTTCGTTAGTGATGCTGTTGGGCTTGAATCTTTTGCAGGCTTGGGGTAGACGCTACGATACTGGTTCTTCAAGCAGACGAGTAGGACATTGAGATGAGTACGATCGTTTCCTCGCCCCGTTCCAAGAAAAAAGCTGAGGCAAAGAAAATTGAGTGGGTTCCGATCGTGCTGATTACGATCGCGGTTGGGTTTCTCGCTTTGATCATTTACATTCCCGCGATTAATGTGTTTTACCAAGCCTTTCGCAAGGGAGTAGGTCCGTTTTTTGAAAATATGCAGCAACCGAACTTTATTACGGCGGTGAAATTGACGATCGCACTTGCCGCGATCTCAGTTCCGCTGAATACGGTGTTTGGATTATGCGCGGCTTTGGCATTGGCGCGGAAACAGTTTCGTGGTCGCGCTTTATTGTTGAGCATCATTGATCTTCCGTTTGCGATCTCGCCTGTGGTTGCGGGGTTGATGTTGGTGCTCCTATACGGGCGAAATGGTTGGTTTGGTCCGGCGTTGCAAGCAGCGGATATCAAGATCATTTTTGCGTTTCCGGGCATGGTACTGGCGACAATGTTTGTGAGCTTGCCCTTTGTGGCGCGGGAAGTGATTCCGGTGCTAGATGAAATTGGACCGGAGCAAGAAGAAGCGGCAAGTACATTGGGAGCGAATAATTGGCAGACCTTCTGGCGGGTGACACTTCCGAGTATTCGTTGGGGATTGCTTTATGGATTGATTTTGACGAATGCGAGAGCGATGGGCGAATTTGGTGCGGTGTCTGTGGTGTCAGGTAACTTAGCAGGAAAAACCCAGAGTTTGCCGTTGTTTGTGGAGGAAGAATATAAGCAGTATGCAACGGAGTCAGCGTATTCGGCGGCGGTATTATTGGCGCTGTTGGCGGTGGTAACACTGGTGGTGAAGGAGATTATGCAGCGGAAAACGCGGATTCGGGATGAAGAATAGCGGTCTAACTGTTAAGCCAGATGTTGCATGAGTTTGAGAAATCATCGTGAAGTTATTAGAGTGAAAATGCCCACAGAATAGAAATGGGTTGAGAAAACAGTGACTTTTGCAGATATCGCAAGCAAGTCTCAAATCATCCATCTTCTTGCTATCTCAGGTAGCTTGCGTCAGATTTCATCTAATACTGCTCTGCTTCAGGCTGCAATCGCGCTATCGCCTGAAGCAGTTGAGATGAAATTGTACGGTGGACTCGGTGATTTGCCGCATTTCAACCCTGACCTTGAGCTAATGGAACCGCCATCAGTCACAGATTTACGGGCGCAAGTGAAATGGGCAGATGGATTGGTGATTTCAAGTCCAGAATACGCGCATGGTGTACCAGGTGTGTTGAAGAATGCGTTGGATTGGTTGGTTAGTGGTGAAGAGTTCATCGGGAAGCCGATCGCATTGTTCAACGCATCGCCACGCGCCATTCACGCCCAAGCTTCACTGACTGAGATTGTAACTACGATGGCAGGACGTATTGTTCCTGAAGCCTCGATCACGGTTTCTCTCTTGGGTAAAAATCTAGATGCAGCGGGAATTGTAGCTAACCCAGAGATTTCAGGTGAACTACAAGCTGCGCTAATTTCATTTGCCAATACAATTAGGCAATTCCAGAAGTTGTGGCGTTATCCAGACGATCCACGATCGAATTCATACTAAAACAAACTCATTTGCGCGGAGGGTGGATCAATCTGATTCCAAGGTAAGGCGGGAACGGAAATCGATCGCTCTTCCAATAATTGCTGAAAAGAGCGGGCGTTTTGAGGCGATCGTTCTTCGATCGGACAATGCACGAAAAAATAAACCTCGGTTCCTTGTTGTAATGCACGATCGATAAATTTCACCCATTCTTCTAAATACGCTTGATTCTCCGTTGGGTGACTAATGTACCGAATTAAACTAAACGGTGCAGTGATATCCGGTTGTAGCGGAACCTTCGGTTTTTTGCGCTCACTTTGCAATTGCAGATCATCTTCGCAAGCATAAATCGGACGAGAATCCAATAGAACTCGACCGATATTTAACTCGGTTAACAGTTCATTTAACTGATCGCGATACGGCTCTTTGAACCATTGTGGATGACGAACTTCAAGCGCTAATTTTGCACCTGTCCAACCGCGTAAAAATGCCGCTAAATCATTAAAGTTTGCAGGACTGTAACTCGGTGGTAACTGTGCAAATAACACCCCTAAGCGATCGTCTAATCGCTGCATTAATTCTAGAAACTGCAATGTTCCCGATAACGAGGGTGCAAGTAGTCCAGTATGAGTCAAGCTTTGTGGTAATTTTGGGCAGAACTTGAATCCAGTGGGTGTCTCGGATTTCCAGCGATCGACGATCGTGCGATCAGGAATTGAGTAAAACGTTGTATTCCCTTCCACGCAAGTAAACCGCCGACTGTAAAGACTGAGAAAATCAGTTGATTTACTTTTCGGTGGAAACAGATCGCCAACCCATTGTTTATATGCCCATATCGCACAGCCAAGCCGAAATGTCATGGTGAATTCATCCTCTGGAAGAACAGTAATTCATTCATGCGGTAGAGTCAAAAATTAAACGAAAACTCGACAATTAAAGCGCACGTTAGAAAAATTCCTCGATTTAAATATGATTGGAAATCAGATAAGAACTGCGGCTCTACTCGGACTCTTGAGCGGGATCCTTGTGTTAGCAGGCTACTACCTCGTTGGCAACGAACAAGGTCTTATTCTAGGACTAATCTTTGCTGCATTCTCCAGTATCGGATCGTGGTATTACTCCGATCAGGTTGCTCTCGCTTCGTATGCTGCACAACCGATCGAGCGTTCTCAAGCTCCAGAACTGTTTGATATGGTACAACGACTGTGCGATCGAGCAGAAATCCCGATGCCGCGTGTTTTTCTGGTTCCAACCAAATCGCCCAACGCTTTTGCAACCGGACGCGATCCAAACCATGCAGCCGTTGCGGTTACACAAGGCATTATCGAACTGTTAACCCCAGATGAGCTAGAGACTGTTCTTGCTCACGAATTAACGCACGTTAAGAATCGCGATACGTTAACTCAGGCAGTTGCGGGAACGATCGCGGGTGCAATTACCTTTCTCGGTCGAATTCTGACGTTTGGAGCGCTATATGGTCCGGTTTATCGAGATACTCGACGCGGCTCAAACCCGATCGGCTTATTGTTTTTGATCGTTCTTGCTCCTTTGTCTGCGGCGTTAATTCAATTTGCGATTTCTCGGACTCGCGAATTTGCTGCAGATCAGGGTTCTGCTGAATTGACGGGGAACCCGTTAGCGCTGGCAAGTGCCCTCGAAAAATTAGAGGAAATCGGACATCAAATACCGATGCACGGAAATCCGGCAATGTCGCCGTTGTTGATTGTGAATCCGCTTTCGACTGAAGGATTGCAATCGTTGTTTCGGACGCACCCGTCAACTGAAGAACGGATTCGTCGCTTGGCGGAACTTGCTCAGCAGTTGAAATTAGAATCTCCGGCAATCGCGTCTTAAAGTTCCAGTGCGTGAAAACTCTGTGCTACAACAGGATTACCTTCACGCAAAACAGTCATGAGAACGCGCGATCCTAACGATCCCAACAGCATTGGAGATGAATTGAAAGCCCATATTGCGATTTTGGGTACTCTCGTTGGGATCATGTGGCTCGTTGAAATTGTCGATATTGCCCTTGCTGGCAAATTGAATTATCTAGGAATTTATCCTCGCAACGCGATCGGCTTGCGAGGTATTTTATTAGCGCCGTTTCTGCATCGCGACTTCCGGCACTTAATCAGCAACACGATTCCGTTTGCGGTAATGGGTTGGTTTGTAATGCTGCGCGGAATTCCTGAATTCTTTAAAGTAACTGCGATCGTGACGCTGGCGAGTGGAATCGGAGTTTGGCTATTTGGCGCACAGGGATTACATATCGGCGCGAGTGGTGTGATTTTTGGGTATTTCGGGTTTTTGCTGTCGCGGGCTTACTTTGAGCAGAGTGCTTTATCGATCGCGCTTTCTCTCGCAGTCGGTTTACTTTATGGCGGAATTATTTGGGGCGTGTTGCCGGGACAGTTTGGCATCTCGTGGGAAGGGCATATGTTTGGATTTCTTGGAGGCATCTATGCGGCAAGGCAGATTTCTAAACGTCGCTGGTAAATTCTGCTGTTTAGTTCAGAACCGCTCTAAGACTGCTGCTTTATTTCTTCTCTAGATGAGGTGCAACTTTAAGGTGTTGAGGTTCAGCGCTTCCTCGTTGAGTTTCAGAGACTCGTCGCTAAGTTTCAGAGACTCGTGGTTGAGCTAAAAAAACTCGTCGCTAAGTTTCAGAGACTCGTGGTTGAGCTAAAAAGACTCGCCGTTGAGTTTCAGAGACTCGTGATTGAGCTAAAAAAACTCGTCGCTGAGTTTCAGAGACTCATGATTGAGCTAAAAAGACTCGCCGTTGAGTTTCAGAGACTCATGATTGAGGCAAAAAGACTCAAGTGTGAAAGTTAAACATCGCCTTTCTCTCATTCACATAGAGTCTGACAATCTTCAAAAACTCTCGTAAAACTGATGAAGTACGATCGGGTCGCCATACCATTGCCGTTTCAACTTGTGGCGTTGCGGATTGTAGCGGTTTATAGACAACTCCAACTCGTTGCAGATTTTGTAGCGAAGCCGGAACTAAAGCAACCCCCATCTCTGCTGAGATTAAGCCAATAATCGTCTGCATCTGAATTGCTTCCTGCATCACTTTTGGGCTGAAGTTCGCCTTCTCACAGAAGCTAACAATTTGATCATAGAGACCAGGTCCGAGATGGCGCGGAAACAGAATAAAAGATTCATCAGCAAGTGAATCGATCGAAATTGTTGCTTCAGTCGCGAGCGGATGAGTTTCAGGTAATGCCACGACCAGCGGTTCTTGCAAAATGTATTCTAATTTCAAGCTCGTGTCCTTGAGCGGCGGGTGACAAAAGCCGACTTCGATGCGCTGATTGTGCAGTGCTTCTTCCTGTTGAGTGGTGGTCAGTTCTTGTAGCACGAGATCAACCTGCGGGAAGTGCTGGCGAAACTGGTACAGAATAGCAGGCAGAACATCATAAACCACAGAACTCGTAAATCCAATCATGAGGGTTCCAGTTTCGCCTCTCCCTGCTCGTTGAGTATCGCAAACTGCCTGTTCTAGCTGAGCGAGAATCTGGTACGCTGCCTGCAATAAGACTTGTCCTGCCTCCGTTAACTGAACTTGCCGCTTCGTGCGACGGTGGAATAGTTCTACTCCTAATTCTGTTTCTAAGTGCTTGATCTGTTGGCTAAGCGGAGGTTGAGCGATATGTAAGCGATCGGCAGCGCGATTGAAGTGGAGTTCTTCCGCGACTGCCACAAAGTAGCGAAGGTGACGCAGTTCCATTCGTTTGATATGTTTTTCGTCTTAAATTAATCAAAACATATATTGGACAGGCACAAAGCGGCTCTCTATACTCCAAGATGAATGAGTGATGCAGTATCTCAAAAGAGCGAGAAACACTATGCCCGAAAACCTAAGAAGTCAGACGATTACTCAAGGCGTTCAGCGATCGCCCAATCGTGCAATGTTGCGTGCGGTCGGATTTAGTGATGCCGATTTCACAAAGCCGATCGTCGGTGTTGCGAGTGCCCACAGTACGATTACACCTTGCAATATGGGGATTGCGCCTCTTGCAACTGAAGCGGAAACCGGAATTCGAGCGGCAGGCGGAATGCCTCAAATCTTCGGCACGATCACCGTGAGCGATGGGATTTCGATGGGTACAGAGGGCATGAAGTATTCGCTCGTGTCGCGGGATGTGATCGCAGATTCGATCGAGACAGCGTGCAATGCTCAGAGTATGGATGGAGTGTTAGCGATCGGCGGTTGCGACAAGAATATGCCGGGAGCCATGATTGCAATGGCGCGGATGAATATTCCGGCGATTTTCGTTTACGGTGGCACAATTAAGCCCGGACATCTCGACGGACAAGATTTAACCGTGGTGAGTTCGTTTGAAGCAGTCGGGCAATACAGCGCAGGCAAGATCGAAGAATCGATGCTGTATGCGGTTGAGCGGAGTGCTTGTCCGGGGGCGGGTTCTTGTGGGGGAATGTATACCGCGAATACGATGTCTTCTGCGTTTGAAGCGATGGGCATGAGTTTGATGTATTCTTCTACGATGTCAGCGATCGATCCTGAAAAAGCAGAAAATACCGCACTCGCTGGAAAGGTTTTAGTCGAAGCAATTCGCAATCAAATTCTGCCGCGCGACATTATCACTCGGCAATCGATTGAGAATGCCATTTCTGTGATCATGGCGGTAGGTGGATCGACCAATGCAGTGTTGCACTTTTTAGCGATCGCGCATTCCGCTGGTGTTCCTTTAACCATTGATGATTTTGAAATCATTCGCGAACGAGTTCCGGTTTTGTGTGATCTCAAACCTTCGGGACGTTATGTGGCAACGGATCTGCACCGAGCGGGTGGAATTCCGCAGGTAATGAAGATGCTGTTAGCACATGGATTGATTCATGGGGATTGTTTGACGATCACCGGAGAAACGATCGCAGAACGGCTCAAAGATATTCCGGAGGAACCGCGATCGGATCAAGATGTGATTCGCCCGTGGAACAATCCGATGTATTCGACCGGACACTTAGCGATTCTCAAAGGCAACTTAGCGACAGAGGGATCAGTCGCCAAAATCACCGGGGTGAAGAATCCAAAAATTACGGGACCTGCACGAGTGTTTGAATCTGAGGAAGCTTGTTTAGAAGCAATCTTGGCGAACAAAATCAATGCAGGTGATGTTTTGGTGATTCGGTATGAAGGACCAAAAGGCGG
Source organism: Leptolyngbya sp. ERB_1_1 (assembly GCA_040289665.1). Lineage (GTDB taxonomy): Bacteria > Cyanobacteriota > Cyanobacteriia > Leptolyngbyales > Leptolyngbyaceae > Leptolyngbya. The sequence continues at coordinate 63,410 of PSLO01000004.1, forward strand.
TCCTGGAATGCGTGAAATGCTCGCTCCCACTTCAGCAATTATCGGTGCTGGATTAGGAGATTCAGTGGGACTGATTACCGATGGACGCTTTTCTGGTGGGACTTATGGAATGGTCGTAGGTCACGTTGCACCGGAGGCATTTGTTGGAGGAACGATCGCGCTTGTGCAAGAAGGGGATGAGATTACGATCGATGCTCCTGCCCGTTTATTGCAATTGAATGTACCAGAAGCGGAACTAGAGCAACGTCGCGCTGCATGGCAGCCCCCTGCACCGAGATACACAAGAGGTGTGTTGGCAAAATACGCCAAGCTGGTGTCAACAAGTAGTTTGGGAGCCGTGACCGATCTGGGATTGGATTAAGACAGGCTCAAAGATTTCGCGAAAGTCCCAATTCTGAAGGCGATGAGCCTTGGAATTGGGGCTTTCGTGGATGTGATACCGTTCAAAGCAATCTAGATTTACGGTCACTGACCCCGGACTGAAGTCGCGGGGCTTGATCCGCTAGGGGTCAACGTAAGCAGTGTCTAGCTCAAGAGATCTGATTCAGCACGAACTTCCGAATACTTCCCTAGTTGGATGTGTCAGAATTGAGGAACGAGCGATTTATCCGACAGATGAACAAGCCCAGGCTTGCTTAAGGGTTTGCCAAATGTTATCGACTGGCTTTCGAGATATTCAGCTATTTCGATTTGACCCCATTACAGGCGATGGTTACATCTTGGCGAGTGATGACATTGGAATAATCGTTCCACCTGATGGAGATTGGAGATTTATTTCATGAAACCTGACTTTAGCACTATGTCCCGAAAGGAACTCAAAGAATACGTGCTTCAGAATCGAGAGGATGATGAAGCGATTCGAGCTTATCTTTATCACCCAGATGCAAAGTGGATCACAATGCCGCCGATGTTTGACGAATCAGGCAATCCGATCGAAGAAAATATCAAATTTGCCGAAGAAACACTCAAACAACTGGGCAAACGCCAGCAGCCAGAATAACTATCATGCAGCCGAATCCAGAATTTCTCACACCAGAAGAATGTATCGAAGTCAATAAAGCGCTGTTGACTTCAAAAGACAAGTTTTCGGCGCGAGTGGCAATTTATTCATTACGATCGCTCAAACAAATCGCCCAAACTTCAGGACAAGCGATTTCTGATCTTCAACCGATGCAGATCGAAGATTGGATCTATCAAGACGAAAGCTTGCAGGGCGGGATTGATAACGAATTTAAGAAGTTTTTTTCAAAGCTTGTGATTGCTTCGATCAATCCGTTGAACCAAATTGCAGCAGCGAATGGAAGTCCGATCGAGTCGCTCACTGTTCCGCAAGTGGTGGCGTGGTTTGAAGCGAAAGCAAAGGAAACTCTACGCTCTCAATCCTAGTTTCTTATAGAATTTCCACCGTTCCACGTTGCCCATCAATGCGAACACGCTGCCCATCTTGCAGAATTTCGGTGGCGTGAGGCACATCCATCACCGCCGGAATTCGATATTCTCGCGCGACGATCGCACCATGAGATAACCGTCCTCCGACTTCGGCAATTAGTCCACCGACGCGGGCTAATACTGGCATCCAGCCTGAGTCGGTATAGGGAACGACAAGGATCGTTTCTCGATCGACATTGATTGCACCGTTAAGCGATCGCAACACTCGAATCATTCCTTCGACTTGTCCCGCACTTGCACCAATGCCTTGAAGTTGATTCGAGGCTTGCCAAGTTGGTAGGTTCGGAGTTGGGGGATCATCACCGTAGATTAACTGGGGAATTGGGGAGAGTTGGCGATCGTGATCAAAGTGCGATCGACGTTGCTGGATGATTGCTGGAAGTTGTGAGAGGGTTTCTGGATCGGATGCGATCGCTTGCTGAATCTCTTCGTAGGTTAGAAAGAAAATGTCACCTGATTCAGATAAAATCCCGTCTTTTAGCCAGTATTGTTCGATCGCGACGAATCTCCAGCGCAGTTCTGCCAGTAAGCGACTATAAACTTCTGTGACTTTTCCCTTTAATGCAATGCGACGCTGAACACCTTTGTTTTTGACTTGCGGTGTTGCAGGTTCAGGAGAAGGATTTAAGCAAAATTGTTTGAACAGTTCGCGAACGGGTTGCGGTTGTTCTCGCCAAGTCGGGACAGCGATATCCGTTCCAACTTCGCTGAGATAGCCGTATCGATCGAGCAATTGATCAAACCGCTCTAGAATAGTTCGCCCTTCGTGCGTTTGTGCGAGTTGAGCAAAGATATCTTCTTGGATCTGAGAATCTCCTAGAATTGATCGAGCAGAAGCGGCAAGTGTGGAGAGCGATCGTAGTGCTGCAACTTCGGGCGTATCTCGATTATCTAATTCTTCATCGCCAACTCGAAAGATCGCTTTTCTGAGTGCAGCGCTTAAGGGTGCAAGAATGCTGTAATAGGTGGCGCGTTCTAGTAATTCTAGAATTTGTTGAATTTGTTGGGTTAATTCTGCGGGCGATTGGGTTTCAAATGAGAATTGCCCTAACTTCGAGAGCATCGGTTTGAAGTAAAGTTGCTGATCGCGCGAAAAATCTTGCTCTAATCGCATTTCTCGCCTCAGTAATCGCATTAATCCCGGCAAATTTGCGATCGTCGATCGAATCGGTGGCTTGCTGAACTTCGCGCCTCTAGTTAGAAACTCTAAACTTTCCGCTGGCAGTCCCATGCGTCTAAAAATTTGTCCCAACAATGACGCATTGAAATAAGCGTGTGAATAATGGAGCGTCGCGGTTTCATTAAAATCTAAGCCTGAAGCACGATTGCCTAGCACGATCGTAAAAATTTGTCCCCAAACCCCACAAGTGAGGGGGCGATTAATCGACCAAGTTAAGGGACGAATCGCACCCGGAATCACTTCTGCGGCAATTTTGCGCGTCCAAATCGGAAAAAGTGTCGTAATCGATCGAGATTGCAGCAACCATAGTGTTTCTCCATCAAAGCTCCACTCAATATCCTGCGGCACTCCATGAAAATGCTCCTCCAAATGCCGCGCCAGATACGCCACTTGCTGAATTAACCGCACCGGAATGCTTCCTTCTCCCTCCGTTTCGAGAGTCACATCCTCCGGTAGTGTCCAATCAGCTCCCACTGCTCGAACATTCACCTGATATCGCTCTGGTGTCACCTGTCCTGACACCACGCGATCGGCATTTCCCGGTAGCGCTTCGATCAATACGGCATCACCTTGACGCGCGATCGGATCACGACTAAACGCCACACCTGAAAACACGCCTTGAACTTGTTTTTGTACCAGTACCACCATCGAAGCATCAGCAATTCCGCGATCGCGTCGATATTTCGCTGCTGATTCTTGCTCATATGACTCCAAGCACCGCAAGATTGCAGGTAAAAGCAAGTCACGGCGGGGAATATTTGCGATCGATTC
>PSLO01000004.1:66822-71481 GCA_040289665.1 Leptolyngbya sp. ERB_1_1
TGCCCCGCCGCTGATGCCGATTCAGAATCTTCTCCGATCGCGGACGATCGCACAATGAGCGGATTTTCTCGCGATGGTTGCAGCGAGTTAATCAATGGTTTTGGATCATCTCCGGGCAACAACACCCAAGCATCGGGAACTGGATAACCCGATCGCTTTAATGCAGAAAGCGTTGCCGCCTTTTGTCCAACTTTCTCTGCTTTTAGGGTTTGATCTAACGAAACGAGCGATCGATCTTCCCGAAGAAACTGAAACATCGCCTGCGATCCTCTCTGTGCGTTGTCTGGTCTGAGATCTAAATCATCTGGAACTTGGTTATAAATCCACCATAGGAAACCTGCAAGCGCGATCGAGCTTACAATCAACGCGATTTCCTGTGGATGTCGCAGCGCTGTGATTAGCGGAAACAAAATTAAAACGCCAAACTTCCCCGATCGACGTTCGCGCAGAATCGTAAACCCAATTCCCCCGATCAGAAACACGAGAAACGACACGATCGGGTCATGAACGACATACCCCCACACAACATTCGTCGTTCCTGCACCTTTTCCAATGAAGTACCGCCCGTAAACCAAGGCAATCAGCGAAATGATCTCCCACTCTGGACGCTCAGGAAAGAACGATCGAGCCAGCAACACCGCCGCAATTCCCTTAAACGCCTCAGACAGCACCGCCAGAATCCCAACAAGCTTTCCACCGTGGTAAAACGCGGCTGAAACGCTGACATTTCCTGTACCAAGTTCCGACAATTGTTTTCGAGTCAGCAATCTTGTCATCCAACTGATCAGCGGTAAGCCTCCCAGAATCGGACACAGGATAAAAATTAGCAGCGAACCCCAAACTTGTGTCAACGTCATAGCGCGATCGAGCCAATCACTTCTTCTTGAAGTCTATGTCGGTCTTCTACTCGATGCTTGCCCAAAACTTCAAAATCTCCTCGCCCACAGCGGGATGAATTCTCAGATCCGGATGAGAAACGCCCGAAAGACAAACAAACTCTGCCCCGCAAACTTTGGTCGATTCCACACTCACAATGCCATCATGCCCATAACCGCAATCACTCGCCACTACTAAAGTTGGGATCTTTTCCGCAATTTGGCAAGCGATCGCACTTCGATCCACAGCTAAGTCTCTGGCGATCCCAATTCCCCACCCAAACGGGTCAACTCTCCGCGCAATATGCGAACCCCCGATCGGTGAACCAAGCAATACTAATGAATGCACCCGCGCCCACCACTCCGGATGTCGATCGAGCAATTCCGCCCATAAAACTCCGCCCATCGAAGTCGCAATAATCCGAATTGGAACATCGGGATACTTGTTTAAAGTTTCAACCACTACGGCTTCAACACTTTGAATGAGTGGTTCCAAATAAAACAGGGTTCTGAGCCAATGCACTTCTGGGGTAACAATCAGCGTATCTTTTAAATCGAGCGCGTAAGCCAATCTAGCGATCGTCTGACATCCAGAAAGATCAGTCATGCCATGTTGAGCAAATAGAATGGTTTGAGGCTGAACACTCATGCGTTAATGCTGGAGAGACAATACTGGAGAAACTTTCTCTACGATAGTTCTAAAATCTAAGAATTTCTTGGTCGTATTCCCCTGCAATTGGTTCGGTTTCCCAGACGATTCCTTCTCCTGGTTCTAAAGCAACCTCGATCAACAAAGATTCCACTGCTGTTTGTGCGATCGCTTCATTCCCGTCAAATCCTTGCAAGTCCTCAGTCAACAATCGCAACTTAAATCCACCCGGAATCATCCCGCCCGGTAACGTATTGCTCAACTCAAACCGCCAAACCTCTCCCGATTGAGGAATCACCCGCAATTCATATGTTTGTCCAGCAATTTCTAGCAGCCGAGACAGCGCAACCCTCGGAGTCTCAAGCTCAGTACTTCTCGCGGCTGCATAACTGGGCTGAAGTTCAACCCGCTCCCAACCGAATAGATTAGAAACTCCCGTTTGCAACCATTCCACGATCGAAGGTTGAATCGCTAACCCTTGACGCGATCGATACAACCGTTGCCGCCATCCGCCATGTTCCATCAACGCTCCCCACAACGCAAAGGGAATCGCTAAACGCGGCGTTAAAATCTCAGGATTGCTTAAACGATCGATCAAGCTATTCGCTTGTTCGATCGATACCGCAGGCAATGGATTGATCTCGGCTCGAAGCAGGGGATTGCAAAGTTCCGAAGTGAGCCAAAGAACATCAGGATCGCTGACTTGATCCGCCATGAGACTGTAGGTACGATCGCTAAACTCAAATCTGCCCTGAGTCTTGATCGTGTGATGCGTCGCATAGCCCCAAACGCTGACCCGTCCTTCATCGGGTTCAACTTGTGCCGCGAGATAATAATCGCCCGCCCATGATGGCAAATCAATCCACTCTTGGGGAATGCGGAATTCTTCATGATCGATCGCTTCGATTGGAACTACCACAAATCGTGAGCCATTGACCGTGAAAGCAGTTCCAGTAACGAACGCCCAAACGCTCTGACGTGCATTGGAACTCAGCGATACTCGTGCATTTGGCGATTCTGCTTGGAACCAGGGGAGCAGGGCGGTAAGACAAAGTTGGTTGAGATAGGCTATCCAGTTGGGATGCCAGAGTTGAGCGGGATCGGTTTCGAGAAAGAGGTCGAGAGACATAGCTTCGGAGAGTTAGGGAGTGTAGTGAGATTGAAGCCAGTCTTCGAGGACGGCATTCATAGTTTGAAGTAGGGCAGGAGTGAGGGCAATATGCAATGTCGATTGGCTCCAAGTGGCAAGGGACTTTAGCAAGAGTTCTTTGGCTTTGGTGAGACGGCGAGAAATAGTGTATTGCTTGATATTGAGGCGGGTTGCCATTTGTTGTTGGGTGCAATGTTCTGCGTAGTAAAGATGCAGAATCGATCGCAGTTCTTCATCGAGTTGGGCGATCGCGCTTTCTAACACTTGGTTAATTTGCGATCGTTGATCCTGCCGTTCTTGCAGTTCTTCTTCTGCGATCAAATCTGCGATGAGTGACTCTCGCGGACTCTCAGGCACATCGTCTAAAAGCTCACCAGAATCATATCCAGGCTTCGGTGTGTTGATCGAAACCAGAGTAGGATTGAGATAGTTTCGAGCAGCGTTAGCACAACTTGAAAGCCATTTCTCGATCGTCGTTGCTGAAGCTTCTGGTAGAGATTCGCGCTCTTTGTTGTAGAGTTGTGCGATCGCGTTCCAAGTTTGGTCATCAGGTCGCGGTAATTTTCGGGTAGAAGTCGCTTGTGTTGGCACATACAGCGTTTTGAAACAGTTCCACGCAAGAATGTGCGCTGCGATCACTTCTGATGATAATCCTGCATTCTCAAGAGATTCAATTAAGCGTTTCTGACTGACTTTTCTAAGTAGTGCCCAATTTGTGCAAATGTTGACTTCTTGACGTTGGCGAAGTGTATCTCGAATCGTACTTGAAAAGATCGCACTAGCATAATTTTGTAGATTAAATCCCTGTTTTGGATTGAAGTTCCGTAGGATTTTCTCAACTTTGACGATCGCGACTTGAAAACAATCCGGTAGCGTGTATTGCACCGCTGCGAAATTGAGTAACATCCTGTGCGCTGACCAGTAGCAAGTTTCTTGTAGATATGCGGTCAAATGATCGATCGACGATCGATCCGCTGTTTCTTGCCAAATTTTGTACCAATACAACGCCCAAAAATTCAGCGATCCCGATGCAGTTTCCATACACTTTTGCATCCTGCGTCGCAGCCGAGCATCGATCGCCCAAGTCGTCGCTCGATCGCCCTCAAATTGCAGAAAAGTGGAGAACGTTTCTAAAGTTTCGTGACGCGATCGCATAAGCCTGCATAACTCGACAATTTGATTCCTACTGAATCGTGTGTTCACTCTTTTTAACTCAGATTCGATCGCTCTGATCCGCTCAATTCAGTTCTAAAAAGGAAATCGACATGAAACGTAAACTGACAGCTTTACTCGTTGCAACTGTGACACTAATCCCCGCTGCTGTAAAAGCGCAAGAATTCGGTATTCCTCAAGGCTTACTGATCGAACAATCCAGCAATTCATCTACAGAAAGTCAAATTCTGATCCGAGTGAGAAAAGCTGGAGACCGATCGAATCTTTGTAGGGCTGGGAGCCAACTTGGAATCGCTGTAGATGGTTATGATTTTCTGCGTTTGGGTAGTGTGGCAAACAGGTTCGATTTTCCGCGTCCGGATGGCTCCAACTATTTTGAATTGCCCACAAGAACGAAAAATCCTGACATTATTGGCTGTGTCGCTAGCTTCGCTGCACGGAGTGTTCGCTCTCGCAATCTTCTGATTATCAACATTCTCAAAGCTATCGAGAACTCGCCTACAAAAGTGGAGCCAACGCCTTATAATCCACCCTATAATCCAAATCAGCCGCCCTATTTCAACCGAGCGCAATGATGCAACTCACGCAATTTTTACACGCTGCGATCGTGGTTTCTGATTTAGAGAAATCGGAGCATTTTTATGGAATGGTGTTAGGTTTGCGAAAGATCGATCGTGTTCTGAAATTTCCGGGGGCTTGGTATGAAGTCGGCTCTTTTCAGATTCATTTGATCGCAGATTCTGATCAAACCTTGGAAATTCAAAACGCTCAGAAATGGGGAAGAAATCGGCATTTAGCCTTTTCTGTCGCCA
>PSLO01000004.1:71492-91154 GCA_040289665.1 Leptolyngbya sp. ERB_1_1
GAAGATGCAAAACAGCAGTTAATCACACATAACTGTGAATTTCAAATGAGTGCATCCGGTCGCGCTGCGTTATTTATCAAAGATCCTGATAATAACATCATTGAGTTAGGAGAAGCTTAATTGCTATAACATCATGAAAGTGATTGCATATCTCTACAGTGACCCATTACTGGAAGCAACGCCAGACTTAATGATGTGGGGATGGGAAATCGACCGCGTTTATCAAGATTTTGCAGGAGAAAATCGCGCTCAACTGCAACAACTCATGATCGATTGCCAAAATGAATCGACGCAATTACTGATTCGACGACTAGAAGAATTGGGAGATTCGATCGCAGAAATTCGCGATCGCTTAACTCAACTGGAATCACACAACATTCAAGTTACCGCGATTGAATCAGGGGAAATATCAGCAACGACATTACAACAATTACAAGAAATACAACATCATCAAAAAAGCCGGAGAATTCGTCAAGGTCACGCCCGCAATCGAGTTAAAACCCTTGCACCACCCGGAAAAGCACCTTATGGATACAGGCGTAGTCGGAATCGTTATATTCTCGATCGTACAACCGCTCCCGTCGTCAAAGAATTCTTCGATCATTTCCTACTCTATGGCTCTTTACGCGGTGCAGTTCGATTCTTAGAAAAGAAGTACGCGAAAAAAATCTCAGTCTCTACAGGTCAACGCTGGCTGACTAATCCGGTTTATCGCGGCGATTTGGAATATCAAACAGGCGAAACGATTCCTGACACTCATCCCGCGATCTTGTCTCGTGATGAAGCTGCACAAATCGATCGCTTACTGCGTCGCAACCGTCGATTACCTGCTCGAACTGCCAGCGCACCTCGATCGCTAGCGGGTCTTGTAACGTGCAGCGAATGTCAATCGGGCATGACTGTAACACGAGTGACATCACGAAAAAAAAGCAAAAAAGAATACTTATACCTACGTCCGATGCAATGTCCAAAACAATGCAAATCGATCGCTTATGAAGAAATTCTACAATGCACGATCGATAGAATTTGTGAAGACTTACCCCGTGCAGTTTCAGAGGTCGGCACTCCGGATATCGATGCGATCAAGTCGAGAATTCAAGGCGCGATCACTCAAAAGCAAGCGATTCTCGATCAAATTCCTCCCTTGCTCGAAACCGGAATTTTAGACGCAGAAACCGCAGATTTACGATCATACAAACTCAAAAGCGAGATTGCTGAACTGCAAACCAAACTCTCTCAACTGCCGCCTGTAAACTTAAAAGCGATCGCGCAAACCGTTTCGATTCGGCAATTTTGGCTTGATTTATCCGAAGCCGAACGCCGCTTTTATTTTCGCGAATTCATTCGTCAAATCGAACTGATTCACACCGATACCGGATGGCAATTGAAATTGAATTTTATTTTCTGATCCGCTTTTCAATCTGTAACGCGATTGTGATCAACCGAAAAAACCACCTTTAACATACTGATATCTCAAGTTCCAGGAGCTTTTCATCGTGCCGCATCCTCGTCAGTTCGTCCAACCCCCGTTAGAATTCATCCCGCCCGATCTTGATCGCAATGTCCTGCGTGTGGCGCGATTGATCCTACCGTTGTGGATGCGTCGCAGAACCTCGATCGCCAAGATCGAAGCGGTAAATGTCGAACAGCTTGTGGAACTTTATCAGCAATTCCAATCCGGCAAAACCCGATTATTACTGGCATTTCGTCATCCCAGCGCCGATGATCCGTTTTGCATGATGTATTTAATGCACTATCTTCTACCGCAAACCGCCCGCCGACTTGGAATCCGGCTCAAATCCCCCACTCATGCCTACTTTATGTACGATCGCGGCATTCCCTTATGGGCAGGTTCTTCGGTCGGTTGGATCTACTCTAAACTCGGTGGAACCCCAATTCATCGAGGAAAGCTCGATCGTACCGGATTAAAATCCGCCCGCAATCTCTTAGCAAATGGACAGTTTCCCCTAATGGCAGCCCCAGAAGGTGCAACCAATGGACATAACGAAATTGTTAGCCCGCTAGAGCCAGGTATCGCGCAACTGGGATTTTGGTGCGTGGAAGATTTGAAAAAAGCCGATCGTACAGAAGAAGTTGTCATCGTTCCGATCGGGATTCAATATCACTATGTAAAACAAAGTTGGAATCAGGTTGATCAACTCTTACACTCATTAGAAGTAGATGCAGGAATCACACCGCAGAATTCAGATCGCTATAAAAGACTGTATGCACTCGCAGAACATATGCTAACGATAATGGAATCATTCTATACAAAGTTTTACCATCAAGATTTGCCTTCAGTTGAGAATGCTGAACCAAATGCCAAACTAGTACTCCGGCTACAAGTTCTACTCAATTCAGCCTTGACGGTAGCGGAACAGTATTTCAACTTGCAGTCGAAAGGGAGTGTGATCGATCGCTGTCGTCGGTTAGAACAAGCAGCCTGGGATTTGATCTTTCGTGAAGATCTTAAACTCGATCAATTGTCCCCGGTTGAGCTCGGGCTTGCCGATCGCGTTGCTGAAGAAGCAAGTTTAAGGATTTGGCATATGCACTTAGTTGAAAGTTTTGTTGCAGTTACTGGAAAATATGTGTTTGAAAAACCATCACTCGATCGCTTCTCTGAAACGACGCTTCTACTGTGGGATATGATCACCCGAATTAAAGGCGGCAATGCGTTTAAGCGTCCTAAGTTGGGTAAACAGTCGGTTTTGATTACCATTGCCGATCCGATTTCAGTAAGCGATCGAGCACCCGTTTATCAAAGTAGTCGTCGTGCAGCAAAACAAGCAGTTTCTGATTTGACACAAGAATTACAAACTGCGATGGAAAAAATGATTCTGTGAATGTAATCAATTTATCTACCTAATCGATCACATTCAATTCATTCAATTTGTCTTTTGTTCCTCTCCTGCTGTGAGTCTAGGTTTGCCGCCTGAATTGCGGACATTGACCAGCTTACCGAGCAAATCAAACCAAAACGGCGCACCCATCGCGATCGCAATTCCACTCACTGCCCAGCCTGCTAACATTCGCATCAAACCCATCGGGCGATTGACCAAAATTTCAGCAACCTGAAGCGGAACCGGAGCCGTTGAGACTTGATTGGTGTTGCGACAGGATTTGTAGAGATTCTCCCACTCTGCCTTGAATTGATCCGCTTCGGTGGGGGGCTGATTTTGTGCGGGAGTTGCAGAAACCGCGCTGCTCGGACAGCCTAACTGCCGTCCGATGTTGCTCGCATTCCAGCTAATCGGAAACGCAATGTCCCGTAAGGCTGCATCAGTTTCATTCTTTAGTTGCTCAAGCTGTGCAGACAATCGCGGCGAATTTTCAGCACTCAAGTTTATCTGACTCGCGCGATCGGTTACAAGTTTTCGCAGACTATCATCGCTCGATAATCGATTGAAAATATGAAACGTATCTGAATTGGTGGCTGTCGCTAAGATGAGACCAATGAGAATGGCGACCCCTTTTGCATTGCGCTTATAGACCCCAGACGCGCGAGACATTGATTGATCAAACCAAATCGCAACCTCATCGCGAAACTGATTCACTTCGTTTTCTGTTTTCTGTACGCGCGTTTGTGCCCGTCGTGCCAAAATTGCCATACTCTCTTTCACCGAATCTGGCACTCGGCTCAAGCCATCTCGAATTTTTTTATAAGATTGATAGTCTTCGTACAGTTGCCGTTCTTCTGGAGTCAGTCCCTTCAGCGCATTTGCAAGAAAAATTTGCTGGAGATCATAATCAAGGTCTTCAAACTTCTTCGGTCGATTGGGAGCATTCGAATCAAGCCCCATGAGATAATCCTCAACCTGAGAGTCTAGTAAAGCGTTGACCTGAGCATCGATCGGGCGGGCTTGATTCGCAACGCGATCGTAAGCGGCTGCCACTTCTTGATGCGTTCCTGTGCCTTGATTCACCAATTCTGCAATTTCAGCAATACCCGGTTTCAACCCACCAGAGAGCGCGGCTCGATCGTTGTTTTGACCAAATACACTCGACTTATAAGACTGCAATCGGCGGACATACAGTACGGTATCGGGTGAGTCTTGATCTAAACTCGCACAGGCGGAAATGTAAGCATCTAGCCCTTCTCCTAACTGCGCGATGCTCGTTTCTAAACTCGCTTTTCCAGTCTGATACGCTTTGAGAATCTGATTGTAATCTTCAACCAACACCCGAAAATTTTGATCTGCACTCAAGCTAGATCGATTCGACTTTGCTGCAATTTCTCGAATCGCGCCGCGCTCCCATCCATCTTGAAATGTATCATCTGCGGGCAATCCCACTTCCCCGAACTCGTTTACCCAGTAGTGACCCACAATTCGATTCACAAACCGTTCAAATCGCACCGCAGACAGCTTATCCACCATCGAAGTAATGCCCAATCGCTCGATCAGTGAAGTCGCGAAAGTCTCTGGTGCAATGTATGACGGACCAGAGGCTTGCTGACCAAATGCTCCGGGTCGATTTCCGGCAAAGATGTGCGTCAGTTTGCGAAATCCCTGTGCTATCACGCCTTTTGCTTCTTGATTCACATTTTTGAGCAGCGGATCATCATAAAGTCGTGCCACTAAGTCCTTAACACGCTGTTCTTCTGGCGTATTGATTCCACCACCGAGTAGAACTTCGATCGAGTCTCTTAAATGTTTGGCACGCCATTGCAGCACTGTAGTGGTTAATTCCTGCAATTCTGATGCCAGCAAACTCAAAATTAGATAGGTAAAAATTAATCCGATTGCGACATCTAAAATAAAAGGCAAATTCATCGATCGTTCTCCCTGACACCCAGTAAGCGATTTACATCATACACACGACATCGGAAGTGTATCGGCTTATTCCAAATTCGGTAAAAAAATGAAGCAAAACGTAAGCCGATCGATTGACGATCCGGTGTGAATCTCAACCTGCTACTCTGAGAAAGAGAGACGCAGGATCGGGATATGAAACGTCGATCGCTATTACAAGCAGCCGGAATTTTTTGCGGAGCCTGGGGAGCGAATCAACTCCCACTAAATCGTGCGGCTCAAGTTCTAGCACAACCCACTTTTCGCAAACTCGCGCTTCTAGTTGGAATCAATCAATATCACAATGCAGGGTTGAATGGTTGTTTAACCGATATTGAATTACAGCAGAAATTATTAATTCATCGCTTTGGGTTTCAGCCGAGTGATATTGTTGTTCTCACCAATCAACAAGCAACGCGATCGCAAATCGAAACCGCATTTACAGAACATTTGATCCGACAAGCAAAACCAAATGATGTCGTTGTGTTTCACTTCAGCGGATTTGGCAGCTTACAAAAACTCGGCACTACCGCAGACGACATTCAACCGATTCTACTTACCGCAGACGAGCCAAAAGAAGAGATCATCACGAACGCCATTTCTCAAGATACCTTACTGTTATTGCTACGATCGCTTGCCACTTCACAAGTCACCACGATTCTCGATGCCGGATATTTCTATCCAGGTTACTCCCAGCGCGGCAACTTAAAACTGCGATCGCGCCCCAGCGATCCCATTTCCCAACTCAGTACCGACGAACTCGAATTTCAAGAAACACTCCTCGCCAGCACCGGACTCGATCGCACACAAGCGCGGGTCAAATGGCGATCGGGACAACTACCCGGAGTGGTTCTCTCTGCTGCAAATGCTCAACAGTTTACGACTGAATCTCCCTGGAATGGATTTAGTGCGGGATTGTTTACCTATGCTCTCACTCAACAATTGTGGCAAGCGATGCCTGATACAACATTGCGTGTGAGTTTGCGACAGGCATCAGAACTGATTTCAAAGCGGATTGATGCCAAACAACAACCGATTCTCATGGGGCAAAAGAGCCGTGATCGACCGCTCAAACCTTACCAAGTCGCCAGCATTGAACCTCCAGCAGATGCTGTGATTACTGCGATCGAAGACAGTGGCAAAATCGCTCAACTCTGGCTGGGAGGTTTACCTCCACAAGTTCTAGAAGCTTACAGTCCTGGTGCATTGCTGAGTGTAGAAACGCTTGATCGACCTTTGCTGCAAGTTTCTGAACGCAATGGATTAATCGCAAAAGCGCGATTGCTAACAGAATCACCAGCTTTACAGATTGGTCAACGCGTTCGAGAAAGCGTTCGCACATTTCCAAAAGAGATTAAGTTAGCGATCGCCGTTGATGCTACGTTAAATCGGGTGGAGCGAGTAGATGCGATCAGTGCTTTATCTGGATTGCCCAGAATTTCAGCTGCGATCGCAGGAGAACAAGCAGCAGACTATCTGTTTAGCAAAGTTGAGCAAACGACCCAAGTCGCAGCACTGAACCCGGATGCAATGAAAGGAACGATTCCGCCTGCGGGGTATGGGTTGTTTTCGCAAGGACGTGATGCGATCGCGAGTACGGCGGGCGAATCAGGTGAAGCTGTGAAATTAGCGGTTCGCAGATTAGCGCCTCAATTGCAAACGCTCTTAGGCGCGAAGTTGTTGAACTTAACAACCAATTCCACGACTTCTCAATTGGCGATTCGTGCATCGCTTGAAATTGCTGATTCTAATGTTGCAGTTCAACAAACGAATGCACTCTCTGCTGATTTATTCAGTGTGATTCCATCTGACGGAAAAATCTTGTCTATTCCGATTGGTACTCCAATTCGGATTCGTATTGATAATCGTAATTCGATTCCCATTCACTTCCTAATTTTAGGACGCGACAATCAAGGATCGGGAGTGATGTTAAATCCGATGCAAAATGATCAATCACCAATGACAGCGATCGCGCCAAGCGAAGCGGTGATCATTCCTCAATTTCCAACAGATTGGATGCTCCAACCGCCCTCTGGACTGTCTGAAATTTACTTAATTTGTAGTCGCGCACCGTTCCAGCAAGCTCAAGCTTTATTGGGATCAGGAACGGGATTTGTACGATCGTTGCCAAATTTTCTCGATGTTGCCCAAGCGGTTCTACAAGATCTGCATCAAGCGGGGGAGTCTTCTCCTTGGGTCAATGCGCCTGACTTGTTCGCGCTGAATGTTAGTACTTGGGCAACATTCCGCTTTTCTTATCAAGTGGTATAGCGAGACTGTTTCGAGATGCTTGACATCTCTGATTCAACATTCCCGGCTAAAATGCGAAACAAACCCAATTCTAAAGACCTATGCGGCGAGATGAAGTAATTGCGATCGTGACAGCACACCAAGACGAACTCAAATCAATGGGCGTTGAATCGATCGATCTATTTGGCTCTGTCGCGCGTGACGAAGCAACTCCAGAAAGCGATGTCGATTTTTTAGTTGAATTAAATCGACCGATGGGACTCTTCGATTTTGTTGGAATTAAGCTGTACTTAGAAGATATTCTAGGACGTGATGTAGACTTAGGGAGTCTAGATGCTCTCAGAGAGAGTTTGCGAGAACCTGTAATAAAGGATGTAGTTCGTGTCTTCTAGAGAATGGTGGCTGAGAATTCAAGATATCTTAGACGCGATCGCAAAAATTCGCCGCTTTACGGCTGACTTGATGATGGAAGAGTTTCAAGCAGCAGATGAAATGTTGCTCCAAGCGGTTCTATACAATTTCATCGTCATTGGTGAAGCTATTAGAAATGTTCCTGACTCACTCCAAGAGCGCTATCCCGAAATTCCTTGGCGACCGTATTGCCAATACTCGAAACGTTGTTGCTCATGAGTACTTTCAAGTCAAAATGACAATTCTGTGGAACACGATTCAGAACGACTTGCCAGTTTTAGCGGCGCAATTACAGAATTTGTTAGACCGCGAATTGGGCGATCGACGCTAGAGTTTATCATCTATTTTCCCACTTCTTCATGCAAACCTACGATTGGATTATCATTGGCGCAGGCATCACGGGCGCATCTCTCAGCTACGAACTCACCCAACAAGGCTTCTCTGTTCTCTTGCTCGACTCTCAGCCCAATCCGCCCTCTGCAACCCGTTTCAGCTACGGCGGCATCGCCTACTGGTCAGGCACAACCGATCTAACCCGCCAACTCTGTGCCGAAAGCAAAGCGATTTATCGAACCCTCTCGACTGAACTTGATGCCGATATTGAATTTCGCGAAATTGACTTGCTCTTAACGATCGCTCCCGAATCTGATCCCGCTAAACTCACCGCCGCTTACGCCCACTTCGCGACTCCGCCCCAATTCCTCACCGTCGAAGCTGCCTGCGACCTCGAACCATTGCTTGATCCCAATGGCATTGCCGGAGCATTGACCGTCAAACATGGTCACATTCATGCTGAAAAAACAGCACAGGCATACATTCGCGCCATGCAGCGGAGCGGAACTTACAAAATTGCAACAGTGACAAATTTAATCAAAGGTGGAGTTAACACGACAGCAGGCGAATTCTTTGCAGACAACGTTGTGTTTTGTATCGGGGCACTAACGCGGCAATTTTTGAAAACAGCGGGGATTGCGATCGCTCAATATTTCACTCATGCTGAAGTGATTGAGGTTCCATCAAGTGAGTTACGGCTGAGTACGTTGGTCATGCCTGCTGAAGCGGAACGGTTTCAACTCGAAGCGGAGGCAAGTCGCGATGATGCGGTTTGGAATCAACCCGGACAAGAAGTTGCACCTGCGATTCTCGATGCTGGAGCCGTTCAGTTTCGCAATGGGAGAATCGTGATTGGACAAGTGAGCCGCGCTTTGACTGATCCGAATGCTGCGATCGATGCGGTTCAAAGTGAAGCAGATCTGCGGAAAAAGATCAGTCGTGTCTTGCCGAAAGTTGGACAATTAGCAGGTAATTGGCAACATTGTTTAGTCGCGTTTAGCGGCGATCGCTTACCGTTAGTTGGCAAGATTCCTGGTCACGAGACGCTTCACGTTTTCTCAGGATTTGGAAATCCACTGGCGATCGTTCCGCCTCTAGCACGCCGCTACGCCATTCAAGTCAAGGGCGAACCTGATCCACTACTGAAACAGGTTTCACTTGATCGATTTAACTAAGTCGCACAAACGCGCCGCCGCGCTGAACTCCGGCTTGATTGCCATAATTGCTAATGGTCAGCGATCGTAGATGTTCAAAAATCGGTCCTCCGACCAGTTGAGCAACTTTCAAAACTGGAAATTGCTCTTCTAAAATCGGCTGTGCAGTTTCCCAATCGAGATATAAATATCCAGTGTTCTCTTTTTCTAAGGGTGCGATCGCTTGATCGAAGGCTTTACTATTGGCTAAAACGTTCTTGTCTGCCTTGAGAACGGTATTCATCGCAGTCATTGAAGTGGTAAAAATTTCGTATTTCCCGATCGTCGTATGCACCCCAACGACTTCAGCATCGATTTTCTTTGCTGCATCTGCCGAATCTAACCGCGTCCAAACCGTCACAGGTTGATCCCCGATTTGCAGTGTTCCGGTGGTAATTCCCTGAGCTTTGCCTAACTCATCTAGTCGCGCGATCGCCGCTTCTGCTCCCGGATCGGCAGTCTTATCCGCCACAAACACCCAGTCCGACGTGTCCGATTTCGGAATTAACGCTAAAGCATACTCGCCTTTCACCCAGTTAAAAATATCTTGCGGTAAGTTGAGATTCCAGCGTTTTCCAAGCGATTCGATCGGAGAATTCACCCACTTCGACGTGACAGCATCTTTTGATAAACCTGACCACAATCGATCGAGATTTGTCCCTGATGCGGAAATTGGCGCGATTGCGGGAATATATTTCAACGCATTGATCGGTGATTTGGTTTGATCGAATTCTGTGCCCTCTTGAAGAATCGCCGTTTCCGCAACGATTCCTCTGCGATCTAAACCGAGTGAAATGGCAGCGCTCGAAGCTGTTCCCGTGATTTCTTTACCATTCAATTTGGCGAGTTGAGGCAGATTTGCAAACACAACGCCAACTCGTCCGCGATCGAGGGCTGCGATCGCTTGCTGATAGTCGCTGGAATTTTCCAAGTTCAGTTCTGCTGCCTGCACATTATTAATTGCATTTCGCAGCACTTTTGGACTATTGGCAAACAAGACATACTGACGACCGACAACCGCACTTGCAACGGTGATTGGAACCGATTCCGCCTCAACTTTGCCGTAAATCATCTTTGTGCCTTTGTAATCATCGAACACCAGATCGGTTCCGGCAATGGCGCGTTTTTGCCAAAACACTTGAAGAAATTCTCTCGATCGCTCTGTATCCTTCGTCTCCAATGCGAGTAAATAACCCGCCTCTTTGCCGTTGGCTTCATCTCGATCGATATCCAACGTTGTTACTGCTGCGGTAATCTCATCGCCCAACCACGGCTGCACATCCCGTCGATAATCAAGCTCCGAATCTCCCAAAAGCCCTTGCTTAAACTGCTCGAATTCTTTGCGGGTCGCCGCTCGATCGCTCGGTTTTGCCACTAGTTGCCGCAGGCTTTCCAATCGATCGGGATTCACTAACAACGAAGCCATCACCGGGGCTTGCTTAGAGACAAACATTGCCGCAGTCGGTGTAGTCGGACTGCCCTTGAGCAACGATCGCGGACTTTGGGCAAAAATCCAGCCAAACCCGATCGTGGCAACCAGCAACAAAACACCTGCGATCGCAGCAACGGCATTGAGAAAAGAGCGGAACTTCATAATCTAGGGGCGCAAAAGATGACTTTCTCCAGAAACATTATCCCGGACGCAAGCCGACTTCGCGAAGTTAGATCTTAATTGCGTCGTTAAGATTTCTATTCGTGAAGTTAAGAATTCTGCCCGTCACGGCGACCCAACTCGTAAACACCACAGCCAATACAGGCAAGCACGCCCACACTAATCGCCCAACTTCTTCCTAAACCAACCTCTACCCCGAAATTGCACAACGCCCCCAAGCCCAAAAACGGAAAAATGCTGAGAATTGAAGCATAAAAAGCGTTTTGAGATTCCCGCGCCTGTCGCGTCCATTCAAACTCTTCGATCGACGAATACAGCGATCGTTCTGCATAATTAAACCAACGATTAAGTTGTTCTGTAACCCAATCGCCAATGGGTGAAAATCCTAGATAAAGCGCCAGTGCCCACAGGCAAGCTCCCGCGATTGCACTTGGCTCAACGGTCACGCTAAAGACGATTAAATCGATCGACATCTTCGCAATCCAGGACAAACGTTGTAGTTAAAGATAACGAATTGCCAAATCAAAAATCAATTGCTCATTTATCGCTAAACATTCAGCACGCTTCACGAAGCGCAGGTCGGTTCTCCCCAATCGGTGAATCCATCTTTCATGCTGACCACGAAAAATTCGACAGGCAAATGACTAAACGAAATCGAATGACCATCTTCGAGCGATCGACGCTCTAACACAGGCAATCGCTCACCGTTCAAAAATGTTCCGTTACTGCTCCCCACATCCATTAAATAAAATCCTTCAGCCGCACTATGACCAATCACCGCATGGCAGCGTGAAACAGACGGATGAGGAAATGCGATCGCACAGTTGCGACTTCGACCGATGAGCCAACTCGTCGCGATCGCGCTGATCTGAGATTGATCCGGGTTGGATAAGTTTGTTGTGAGAAAAGCAGTGCGTCCTGTTGTGACTGCTTGAATATAGTAGGAAGCGACACAACGCTGTGGCGCAGCGAGGATCGGTTCAACCAGCGTCGAAATTTTATCAATATCATGTCCGCAATCGAGAAGCAGCGATCGCGAAATCGCCGGATAACTCTTCAAAAATTGCAGCGCCCGATCGCCACTATTATTGGATGGCGGCAGATTTAGCATAACTTGTGTAAGCCATAAGCGTTGAACAACGTTGAATCTGTCTGCGACCTGATTCGCCTCGAAACTCTAACCCAGCCACAATGCACAAACTCAACTTAGAACAAGTACAAAATTTGCGTGGGTGAATTGAAAAGCTTGGAAATGATATATCACCCAAATGGGTGAAATGCACAGCACTACGTAGAATAAATCCTACACTGCGACCAGGTGCAATGATTCGATGTCGCTCTTCTCGTAAGCTTTATGAGGAGCAGAACACAGACGTTGTTCTTTAAAATTTCATGAATTCTCAGTAGCATTTGGCATTCAGTGTGGATATCGCCGGGTCGGTATTTACGGATATAACGATATAAGCTGAGAACACTATTCTTCTTTACACTGAGCCACAAATTTGATCAGGACAGTTTGAGAAATTGTAGGGTAATCTCTACCGATCGACAGAGAAAGCGTTCGCTACTTAATGCAATATGGCTACATAGATTCTTAGCATTCCAGAAAAGTGTGATATGACAGTGGATCTGAAGATAGAAGAGATTGATTTTCCAACTAAATTGTCGAAGGTGTTGTTCTAGACTTCTCAAGATGTCCCCGTCGTAAGGCAGAATAGAGCAATCAAAAGACAAGGGTGAGGGCATCATCCGCTTCTGATAAAATTTGGAAGGTTTTTAAGAACTTTAGAGCCAATGGGATCAACGCGGGTACAAATTGCAATCGATGCAATGGGTGGAGATAATGCTCCGGATGAAATCGTCGCGGGGGCAGTGCGGGCACAGGCAGAACTCGATGTCGATGTCGTGTTGGTGGGTGATCCGCAACAAGTGGAGGCTGCCCTAAAGCATCATACGCAGTCTTCGGAGATTGAGATCGTGCCATCGGAAGGCACGATCGGAATGGAAGAGGAACCGCTGACAGGGCTACGTCGTAAGCCAAAAGCCTCGATCAATGTGGCAATGGATCTGGTGAAGAAAAAACAAGCGGCTGCGGTCGTTTCGGCAGGGCATTCGGGTGCAGCGATGGCGGCAGCACTGTTGAGATTAGGACGACTTAAGGGCATTGATCGACCTGCGATCGGGGCAGTCCTGCCCACAATGATTGCCGGAAAGCCTGTTCTCATTCTTGATGTTGGCGCAAACGTCGATTGTCGTCCCAAATTTCTAGAGCAATTTGCTTTGATGGGAACAATTTATGCTCAGTACGTATTGGGCAATTCTGACCCGAAAGTTGGCTTACTCAACATCGGTGAAGAGCCAAATAAAGGGAACGAACTTGCAATTCAGACGCATCAACTATTAACCGACAATCCCCTGATCCCATTCATTGGGAATGCAGAAGGGCGAGATGTTTTGTCTGGTCATTTTGATGTGATTGTTTGTGATGGATTTGCAGGTAATGTGTTGCTGAAATTTGCCGAAGCAGTAGGAGAAGTCGCACTTCAAATTCTGCGCGAAGAATTACCGTATGGATTGCATGGCAAAGTGGGTGTCAGCTTACTGCGTCCCAACTTGAAGCGGATTAAGCAGCGGATGGATCACGCGGAACACGGCGGCGGTTTGCTGCTCGGGGTCGATGGTGTTTGTATTATCAGTCACGGCAGTTCGCAAGCGCCAACGATCTTTAACGCTGCCCGATTAGCAAAAGACGCGATCGACAACGACGTTTTAGATCGCATTCGTTCAAGCTACGATCCAACCGTTGCTGCACGTTCTGACAGCTAGCCCACGCACTTGGAGTAGAAAGATTTTGGTGGAATACTCAGGGGTCGGAATTGCCATCACGGGATGCGGATCAGCCGCGCCCAGCAAGTCGATCGAGAACGATCGCTTAAGTGAAATTATGGACACTTCCGATGAATGGATCGCTTCACGCACAGGCATCCGACAGCGGCGACTAAGCGACCCAACCGGATCGCTCGTGCAACTTGCGACCGAAGCGGCGGAAGGTGCGATCGAGATGGCAGGGATTGAGCCGATCGAGATCGATCTGATTTTGCTGGCAACTTCGACCCCGGATGATATGTTTGGCAGTGCGTGTCAGGTGCAGGCAGCGCTAGGAGCCTCTCAAGCTGTCGCATTTGACTTAACTGCGGCGTGTTCGGGATTTGTGTTTGGAATGGTGACAGCAGCACAATATATTCGCACCGGAGCTTATCAGAATGTGCTGCTGATCGGAGCGGACATTCTCTCACGCTGGGTAGATTGGAGCGATCGTCGTACCTCTGTGTTATTTGGAGACGGTGCGGGCGCGGTTGTAATTCAGGCAAATCCAATCGATCGCTTGCTTGGGTTTGAACTCAGAAGCGATGGCAGTCAGCATCATCATTTGAACTTAGCGTATTCGGGCAAGCCAAGCGCATTATTGAAAGACTGTGACATCACTCAAGGACAGTTTCAGCCATTAACGATGAATGGGCAGGAAGTGTATCGTTTTGCGGTGAAACGAGTGCCAGAAGTGATCGAAAAAGCGCTATTTCGGGCAAACGTTAGCGTTGATGCCGTAGATTGGTTGCTGTTACATCAGGCGAATCAGCGGATTTTAGATGCGGTTGCCAATCGCTTAAAAATTCCTCCTGAGAAAGTGATTAGCAATCTGGCAAAATACGGCAATACCTCAGCAGCATCGATTCCATTAGCGCTCGATGAATCGGTGCGTGGAGGAGCGGTGCAAGCGGGAAATACGATCGCGGCATCTGGATTTGGAGCGGGTTTGACCTGGGGTGCAGCAATTTTCCAATGGGGACGGTAATTTTGCCGGACTCGATTCATCACACACAACGAAGACAATGGTAAAAACGGCATGGGTGTTTCCTGGGCAGGGATCTCAGGCGATCGGAATGGGACTCGATTTATTGGAGATTCCGGCGGCAAAGGCAAAATTTGACCAAGCAGAACAAATTCTCGGCTGGTCGGTGGTAGAAGTGTGTCAAAACACAGAGGATAAAGTGTCGCAAACGCTTTACACTCAGCCCTGCCTCTATGTGGTGGAAACGATTTTAGCTGATTTGCTCATGGCGAAAGGGCAGCATCCCGATTACGTTGCAGGGCATAGTCTAGGAGAATACTCTGCACTGTATACAGCGGGCGTGTTTGACTTTGAAGTGGGATTGCGATTGATGCAGCGGCGTGCTCAGCTGATGGATAGTGCCTCGGATGGCAGGATGGCGGCGTTGTTGGGATTCGATCGCCATCAGCTTGAATCGGTTTTAGCTCAAACTCCAGATGCTGTACTTGCGAATGACAACAATGCGGGACAAGTCGTAATTTCTGGAACACCGGAAGCGGTTGAATCGGTTTTATCGCAGGTGAAGTCGAAAAAAGCAGTCAAACTGAATGTTAGCGGTGCGTTTCACTCTCCATTGATGGCGGATGCGGCAGCGCAATTTCAAACAGCGCTGGATTCTGTTCAGTTCAAAGCGGCTCAAATGCCTGTGTTATCTAACGTTGATCCGATTCCGAGTCGGAATGCAGGAGAGTTAAAGAATCGTCTGAGTCGGCAAATGACCGGATCAGTCCGGTGGCGAGAAATTTCGCTCAAACTTCTGGAAGAACACGTCGATCGAGTGGTCGAGGTGGGTCCTGGAAAAGTTCTCACTGGAATTATTAAGCGCACTTGTCCCGATCTCGTGTTAGAAAATGTGAGCAGTCTTGCTGACATCCCGGTATGAGAGAAACGCCTACCCGCCCTGTTGATACCGAAATTTCGCGCGATCGCGAACCGTTGATCAGTTTGATTCTCTATCACCTATTCAAATGGTCGATCGTGTCTCCGGTGCTGCATACTTATTTTCGCGGTCGTATCTACGGGGCTGAGAATGTTCCGAAACAAGGACGGCTTCTCGTCGTGAGCAATCATGCTAGTGATTTCGATCCGCCGTTGTTGTCTTGTGCGATCGGTCGTCCGGTGGCTTACATGGCGAAGGAAGAACTGTTCAAGGTTCCGGTGCTGAAGCAAGCGATTAAAGCCTATGGTGCGTATCCGGTAAAGCGGGGAACAGGCGATCGAGCGGCGATGAAAGCGGCAATGGCATCGATCGAGTCGGGTTGGGCGACAGGAGTTTTTCTGGATGGAACTCGCACGCCTGATGGTCGAATTGCTGATCCAAAATTAGGAGCCGCTTGGATTGCTGCGAAAACGAAATCGCCGTTGATTCCGGTGAGTTTGTGGGGAACGCATGAGATTTTTAAGCCGGGTAGTTCGTTTCCGCGCCCTGTGCCAATTACGATTCGGATCGGGGAAGTGATTGATGCGCCGACGAGTAGCGATCGAGCCGAACTTGAGGCAATTACTCAACAGTGTGCAGCAGCGATTCATGCTATGCACGATTTAGGACGTTAGCACAAGTTTTTCAGGTTTATAGAACGCTCGACCGCGAAAATGAACAATGCCGATATCATTGAGCTAGAAAGCTGCGAAAGTACAAACACTTGGGCATTAGAGCAACTTTCTCGGCTAAAGCATGGGGATGTTGTGTTTACGCGCAATCAAACCGCAGGACGGGGACAGTTCGATCGCGTTTGGCTCTCCTCGTCAGGGGTTTTGACTGCGAGTTTTGTGCTGAAATTGTCGATCGTTCAACTCTCTGGCTTCAGTTTGATTGCTGGAGTTGCAGTGATTGATGCGATCGAAACCTTGCTACCGGGTCAACAGGGTAAGCTTCGCCTGAAGTGGGCAAATGATGTTTTCGTAAAAGGTCGAAAGCTTGCGGGTGTGCTTTGCGAGTCTCGGATACAGTCTGAGCAAGCTCAAGTCGTGGTGGGAATCGGAATGAATTGTGAGACTGTACCGGAATCAGTTCAAGGTGCCATTAGCTTACAGCAGATTTCAAACGATGTTCCAGAGCAGCAAGCATTGTTAGAGCAACTACGATATTGTTTGCTGCGATTGTGCGATCGCTCCTTAGCGGAACTGCTACCGGAAATACAGGCGCGAGATGCTTTACTGGGAAGTACGATCGTGTTTGAATCAGGGGGTGAAACATTGACCGGAGCAGCAGCCGGAATTGATCACGAAGGGCGATTGTTAATCCGATTTGCTGATGGCGTGAGAGCATATCGATCGGGGCGAGTTTTGTCGATGAAACGTCCGGAATAGCTTAAAAAAGTAATGAAAGCTTTTCAGAAGATTGTCGTTTTTCTTTCAATGAAGCGTTCTATTCTTCCCATTTCTCTTGGTTTGAACTTGTTAATGATTCCGATTGTAGGATTTATCAGCTATAAAATGGGATATCTGGGTCGTTTCCTGATTGCAACGACTGGAGATAACTTGATGACCCCGACTGATAGCCTTAGCAGTCAACCACAATGGCAAAATATTGTTCAGTATCAGCAAAGCATTGTTGATCAGCAAAGATTCAAAGTCTGTTTATTTGGAGATTCGATCTCTGCACAAATCGAGAATACTTTAGGCAATGATACCTTTAATTTTGCGATCGCGGGAATGAGTACGATTTCTCAACTTGAGCAGTTAGAAGCTTTGAAATCTACTCAGGTACAGTGTCAAAGTGCGATCGTTGCGATCGGTACGAATGATGCAGCTTATCGAACCACTCCGAAGCAGTTTGAGCAGAATTTGACACAGATTCTCGCAACTTTGCGCCAACAGATGAACACTCAGAAAATTGTCTTACTGCCTGCATTTTACTCGACAGTTAAAGCGAGTGAAGATCGCTCGATCGCAGGTACACTCGATCGCGTCGAACGAATGAATCAAAGCATTCAGCAAGTTGCCAAGCGCGAAAAGCTAACCGTTCTTTCTGAAGTTGTGAAACCGCTTTTTTCAGGACAAACATTAAGAGAGGATTTGACAGTCGATGGTGTGCATTTGAATCTCAAAGGCAGACAGACTTATCGATCGTCGTTATTGCGCGTGGTAGATCAGTATCGATAGTTATATCTTTTGCTCACACCAATCTAAGACTGGGCATTGTGAACAGTGTGGACGTTTCCCTGTACAAACGTGTTTCCCAAATGGGACTAATAATTGATTAATCTCAATCCAGTAGCGTTGTGGAAGTTTTGCTTCGAGTGCGATCGTTGTTTTCTCTGGTGTTTTCGTTTCGACGTATCCCCAGCGATTTGTAATACGATGCACATGCGTATCAACACTAATATAAGGTTGATGACAGGCGATTCCTAATGCGAGATGAGCGCACTTCACCCCAATGCCCTTAAAGCTCAGTAATACATCGAGATTTGCTGGAAGTTCTCCTGCATAATCTGTCACAATTTGATTTGCGATCGCGTGAATTTGTCGCGCCTTTTGTTCTGGATACGTGCAATCTCGAATTAGCGCTTCGATTTCTTCGGGTGTGAGTTGTGCGATCGCAGCGGGTGTACGAGCGCGTTCAAACAATCGACGGGAAACAGGTAAACTCACTTCGTCGTAGGTGCGGACTGAAATTAAACAGCTAATCAACTAATCAACTGTTCAAACAAAGAGCGATAACCCGCTTCGTAGAGTTCAAACATTGCTGCTTTTGGAAGGGTGCTGACTGCCTCGCGAACTCGATCAACAACAATATCAATTTCAAAGGGAAGTTTCGTCATATTTGAATAGTTCGAGTGTATTATAAAAATCTAAAGATCACATCAACATAAATGCTAACGTTACAAGGAAAAATCATTTTAGGCATCGATCCTGCGATCGCAACGATCGGATATGGAGCGATTCAAGATGAGAATGTTTTAGATTATGGTGTGATTGTCACTCCTGCAAAGTCATCCATCTATGATCGATTGAAACAGATTCACGATGATGTGTGTGAGCTTTGTCAAATGCTCAAACCGGATGTTGTTGCTCTGGAGATGCCATTTTTTAGCCGCGAAATGACGAGTGCGAGTAAAGTTCTACGCGCCTTAGGGGTGATCGAATTGGCGCTTGGTGAATGTGGTTTGTGTGAGCCGATCTTTCTACATCAATCGCAGGTAAAAGCTTCTGTGGCAAAATATGGGGCGCAAAAGTCAGAAATTCAGCAAGCGGTAATGATGATTTTTGGACTATCAGAGCCACCAAAACCGGATGATGCAGCGGATGGATTAGCGATCGCGTTTGCAGCTCAATCGGGTGCGCGTGCGAATGTGAAATAGAGCTAAAGCTTACTCAATACAAACGCCACTAAGAAACCACAAACCGTGATCAGTCCAGCAAAGTTATGTGTGTAGGCAAATGCTTCTGGAATCATCGTGTCAGAAATCATTGCTAAAATTGCACCCGCCGCGATCGCGGTTGTCGCTGCAATAATTTCAGTTGATAATCCGCTAAACACGCTGTACCCGATCAATGCAGCAACTCCTGATAACAGCGCGATCACACTCCAAACCCCAAAAATATACTTCAGCGATCGACCTGAAGATTTCATTCCTGCCGCGCTTGATAGTCCTTCTGGAATGTTCGACAAAAACACAGCAGCAACGGTTACCCAACTTACGATGCCACCTTCGATCATGCTGACTCCGATCACGATCGATTCTGGAATTCCATCAAGCAATGCACCGATCGCGATCGCTAATCCATTACTTTCGTCTGAATCTTTTGACTGATTTGATCGTTTGCGGTGTTTTGCACCTTGTTGAGCCAAGAACCAATTTGCCGCTGTGTAGACCGCCGCACCAGAGATAAAGCCGATCGCAGTAGAATCAAAGCCCCCACGTTTGTACGCCTCATCCATCAACTCAAACGAATATTAGATGTCAAGCATCTGGGTGAGTCGCGACAGTGAAAAAGACGAGTCAGTGAAAATAAAAAACAGCATTACGGAATGATTCCAATAATGAATCGGGCAACCCAAAAATTGACACACGAAAGTCGTGCAGAATGCAGGAAGCAATCGCACGACAGTTAAGATCGCAACGACAGTTAAGATCGCGGCGACAATTAAGATCGCAACGACAGTTAAGTGAGCTTCGCTGCACCTACGGTATTCGTTCGGACTGAACCGTCTGTTTTTCAACAATAGACGCCCTA
>PSLO01000091.1:0-15659 GCA_040289665.1 Leptolyngbya sp. ERB_1_1
AATCATTGCTTCTATCACAGGCTATTCCTTCATTCGAGAAGCAGTATCTGCCCTGAACGCTGTTTAATTTGGTATCATTTGCAAAGATCGCGGTCGGTAGCGTGTTGTAAGCTTTTACCACCTTTGCATTCGGAACTTTTGCCGCAATTTCTAATCCTGAACTCGCATCTGGGACACGATGAATTTTGCCGCCCTCGCGCGAATAAGGATTGGTTGCATCGATCAAGACTTTGCCATCGAGCGATCCGGCAGATGCAATCGCATCATTGATCGTCCAGTAATAACACGCCAGTAGAATCACATCCGCAAACTTTGCCGCTTCTGCAACCGTTCCAGCCTGCGTATTCTCTCCGGTTACTAACTCAGAAAGCTTCTCTGGATTGCGAGAACTAAAAAACACTTCATGTCCCGCTTTTGCCCAAAGTGTCCCGATCGTTCCGCCGATGCCACCCGCCCCGATTACACCAATCCTCATCTTTCTTCTCCTAAATCCATCAAGCCATGACCATACCACCATCCACATTCATCACTTGTCCTGTGATATACCCAGCCGCCGGAGCAGCCGCAAGAAAGCGAATCATTTCTGCCACTTCTTCTGGCTTACCATAGCGATTAAGCGGAATGTATTTAAGAATCTCGTCGGATTTTAAATCGTTCGTCATATCGGTTTCGATAAATCCGGGTGCAACGGCATTTACGGTAATGCCGCGACTGGCAAGCTCTTTCGCAACCGTTTTCGTAAATCCAATCACGCCTGCTTTTGCTGCACTGTAGTTTGCTTGTCCTGGATTTCCCATCTGTCCTGCAACCGAAGTGATGTTCACAATTCGTCCGCTGCGCTGCTTCAACATAATTTTGCTCACGGCTCTGGTGCAGAGAAAGACTCCGGTGAGGTTGAGATCAATCACGGCTTGCCAGTCTTCAGGCTTCATTCTCAACAGCAATGTATCGCGAGTAATGCCAGCGTTGTTGACTAAAACATCAATTCTGCCGTACTTTTCCATCGTGGAATCGATTAAACGATCGACTTGATCGACTTTAGAGACATCAGCTTGCAGCGCGATCGCACTTCCGCCGTTTCCGGTAATGTCTGCCACAACTTGCTCCGCTGCAGTGCTCGAACTCGCGTAATTCACAACCACCGTTGCCCCTTCGTTAGAGAGTGCCAATGCAGTCGCCCGTCCGATTCCGCGTGATGCCCCTGTGACGATCGCGACTTTTCCTTGCAGTTCGCCCATGAATCTTGACCTGCTATAAATGTGCGAATCTGATCATATCGGCATCCGGTGAACGCCGATCAGCCAAATCTGCGTTTTCGCGTTCCCGGATCGCTTATAATTTTTTTGAAAAGATGATTAACTCGCTGAATTTTGGGGTTATTTTTTTCCTAAATGGGGAGTAGGATGACTTCTAGCGCGATCCCTCAAGTTCTACGATCGCACTCTTTGCTGTTTTACACGCACTTATGACCAGAGATCGCGGCATTCCCAATCGTCGGAACCGTAAACCGTCCCCATCACGCCGATCTGTCGATCGCACTTCGATGGCAAAATCGCCGGATCAATCGGTTAAAGAATGTCCTCAGGGGAAACTCGATCGACAAGCAATTCTTGATCGAGTTCATCAAGCGAGAAAATGGTTAATGAATGATTGGCGTGCGATGGTTGCACTATCGCTGCTCGTCACCGGAAGCGCCACTGCTTTATCGCTGGCATTTCTGTTCAAACTTCCAGCAGTTCCAAACTGTCCAGAGATTTTTTGGCCCCTCGCTTCTGCCTCACTCCGGATTCATTGTGCAGAAATCGCTGCCAACAAGCGCACAACCAAAGATTTGTTAGAAGCGATCGAACTCGTCAAAACCTTGCCCCCCGATCATCCGCTGCACGATGAAGCAAAGCGATTAATCGAAAAGTGGGCAGCAGACATTCTCGAACTCGGTGAAGAGGCGTTCCAAGCTGGAAACCTGGATGAGGCGGTCAATACGGCGAAAAAGGTTCCTAAAGTTGGCAGTGCCTACGCGCAGGTCGAAGGCAAAATTCAGCGTTGGCAGAGCATTTGGGCTTCAGCAGAATCACTTTATCGCAAGGCAGAGAATGCTTTACGAAAACAAGATTGGCGTGCAGCATTAACCGAAGCAGGGCGATTGTTATCGATCGACAACACCTTCTGGCAAACCACAAAATATCAAGAACTCAGCAACAAAATCACCGCCACGCGCGAAGACATAACCAAGATCGCCAAAGCAAAAGATCTGATTGATGCGGGTGGAGTACAGAATTTGCTAGAAGCGCTCAAACTCGTTTCTAGCATCAACGACCAGAGTTACGTTTACCAAGGAGCGCAGGAAGTTATTGTCGCTGCGGGTAAGAAAATGCTCGATCTTGCAGAAGCAGCCCTCGATCGCAAAGATACGACCACCGCACTCGATGTGATCAAACAGATTCCACCCACTGCTAAGCTGCAAAAAGAAGTTGAAGACTTTGAAACGTTAGCGGATGCGATGGGTCGAACCTTGAACGGTGCACCCGAAGATTATGATGCCGCGACCGCTCAAGCTAAAAAAATCGGTTCTGATCGTCCGTTCTACAACAAAGCCCAAAAACTGGTCGCGCAGTGGCAAGATGAAAAAGGCGAAATTGCTCAATTGAATCGCGCTCGTCAACTGGCACAATCCTCGCGCCCTGAAGATTTACAAGCCGCGATCGATGCTGCTTCTCAGGTTTCAAGTTCCAATCCGAAAGCAAAAGAAGCGCGTCAACTCGTTGACCAGATTACCACCGATATTCAAACCAAAGAAGACCGCCCGCTGATTGAACAAGCTGAGCAAGTTGCCAATGGGGGTGATGCCAATTCGTTGCAGCAAGCGATCGATATTCTCAGTCGAATTTCATCTCGGCGTGTGTTGGGTGGAGAAGCGGCAGATAAACGGCAACAATATGCCCGTCAGCTTCAGAGTATTCGCGATCGAGAACGGGCACTTAATCCATCGCCTCAGCCTTCTACTTCACCTTCAAGCGATCCAGTAGTGCAGCAGCGCATTCAAGATAATGC
The DNA here is from genome assembly GCA_040289665.1 of Leptolyngbya sp. ERB_1_1. GTDB lineage: Bacteria > Cyanobacteriota > Cyanobacteriia > Leptolyngbyales > Leptolyngbyaceae > Leptolyngbya. Next base: position 3,052 of record PSLO01000091.1, read on the forward strand.
CTCCGCAGAGCAGGCTTTACAAGCGGCAAAAGAGGCTGCGAACGGGGGTACAGTTGACGCGGTTGCAGACGCGATTCGTAAAGCCGATGGTGTAGCGCTTTCTAGTCCCATGCGTCAAGAAGCCCAATCGCTAATCAATCAATGGAGTCAGCAGCTTTTACAAACGGCAATGTCTCAGGCAAGCCGTGATCCAGCAGGGGCGATCGCGATCGCTCAAAAAATCCCGCTGGGTACAAGCGCCCACGATCAAGCCCAAACCCTAATTCCGCTTTGGCAACAAGGGTTAAGACGTTAAAGCTTCAATCTGACGCACAACCGTCAAGGCGGAATAGCTCACGCCTGCCGTTCCTTCTCCTGGATGGGTTGAGTCTCCTACCAACCAAAGATTCTGCACGGGTGTTCGATTCGCAAACCCAAACGGACCGAATGTCGGAATCCGCTGACCGATGCCGCCAACAATTCCATCTGCTCGTGCAGTGAAGCGCTGGAAAGTGCGAGGAGTTGCAGCCTCTTGATAGACGATCGTCTCTGGATTCAGCGTGAAATATTGCCCTAATTTCTCGATCGCTTCTGCGGCATACTGCTGTTTCATCCCTTCATAATCGCCCGAATTTGCCCAAGCTCTTGTGTCGGTAAATGAGGAAGCGATGATCGTCGCTTTTCCGGTTGGAGCACGTCCATCTCCTTCGTGACTGACGGAAACGAAAAGCGAATTATTTTCACCGATCGTGCCTTCATAGTCGTAGAGAAATTGCAAGTGTGGCGGACAATCTGCCGGAATTGCAGCACGATCAACTCCCAAATAAATCACAAACGCTCCAGACGCAGGTAGCAATTTATCGACGCGATGACGATACCCTTTTGGTGCAGCTTCTCCTAGAAGTTCGACCAAATTCTGCACGGTGACATTTGCGACGACATGATCAGCGGGTTCAAACCAGGATTCACCTGTTTTCTGATTGCGAATCGTTACGCCTGTGGTGCGATTACCTTCGGTATGAATCTGCTCGATCGTGTGACGCATTAGAAGTTTTCCGCGATCGCGTTCAAGTGCTTCGACTAAGCGATCGCTCAATACCTGCATACTGCCTTGGAGGTGAAACAATCCCTGAGGTGCTTGAGACACGCTTAATGCTGTTGCCGCATACAAAAGCGCAGTTTCATCCGCGTCAACTTGCGAATAGAGTTTGAGTTGCAGATCGAGGAAGGTGTGGAGTCGTCGTTGGCTCTGCCTCTCGCTTTGCGAACCGTTTGCTAACCCATATCTCCGGAGTGCATCGCCAACAGTCGAAAACGTGTGCGGCAAAGTCAGCAGCGTATCGGGACGAACTGCTTTTGTAAGTTGCCACAAGTCCCAAATATTTCGAGGTGGCAGTACTGGATCGCGGGACTGAAACGCCCAACTGTAGCGAAATAGATCATTGAGCAATTGCCAAAAGGGTTCGCTTCCTGGAAATTGCCGCTGGCGTTCGGCTTTCCACTGCTCCGGATCGCGCCAAACTCGAATCGGTTCTGTTTCACCAGGAAGAAAAACGGCACACGCGGGATCGCAGTAGGTTGCAGGGGGGAGATCGATCGCTAATTCCGAAAAGATCCGATGATGAATTCCACCGGGTTCTAGCCCTGCAACTTGAGTCGCACCGACATCGAAGGTAAATCCTTGTCGTTTAAATGTTGAAGCACATCCTCCCGGTACAAGTGCCTGATCTAGAGTCAGAACTTCATAGCCTCGATGAGCAAGCAGCGCAGCCGCTGTTAAACCACCGATTCCCGCTCCAATGACGACAACTTTTCGGGCTGATTTGGTCTGCATTACTTAACATTTTTTAACGCTCTATCCTTATTGTAAAGAATTGCAAGTGAACAAAGCGAATGATTAGCGTCCTGATTGTTGCGATTAGATCAAAGTTTCGACAATGCCCATCAGGCGATCGGTATTGCGCTCTTGGCGTTCAGACACGGCTTTGAGATCATGAAATCCAGATTCCATTCCCATTCGCAATTCTGTAATACTCTCGATTAAGCGATCTACTTGATCGATGAGAATTTCGATTTTTTCGCTGTCCGTCATATAAGAGTCCAAGATTTGCGAGGCGAGTGTAGCACAGGTCATTAACGGAATGACAAAGAATGCTGCTGATGCGCTCACAAATTTCTTAACACTTTTTTACGGGTAAGATGGGGAAAGCAAACGCCACCAAACGCCATGACTTCAACGCTAACTCGATCGCCTAAATTAAACACCCCAACCATTCACCGTCTTGCCAACGGCTTGACTATCATTGCTGAACAGATTCCTGTCGATGCGGTCAATCTCAATGTTTGGCTCAATGTCGGATCAGCCGTCGAATCTGACGCCATCAACGGGATGGCTCACTTTTTGGAACACATGGTCTTCAAGGGAACCGATCGACTTCAAAGCGGCGAGTTTGAGCAACAGATCGAACAGTGTGGAGCGGTGACAAATGCCGCGACCAGTCAGGATTATACGCATTACTACATCACCACCGCGCCCAAAGATTTCGCGACCTTAGCGCCGCTGCAAATGGATGTAGTACTAAATGCCAAAATTCCCCAAGATGGGTTTGAGCGGGAACGATTTGTCGTGTTAGAAGAAATTCGGCGATCGCAAGATAATCCCCGCCGTCGCACTCATCAACATATGACTGAGATGGCGTTTGAAACGCTACCCTATCGCCGCCAGGTTTTAGGTCCGGCTTCGGTGATTGAACATCTCAGCGCTCAGCAAATGCGGGATTTTCACGCCGAATGGTATCATCCTCGATCGATGACCGCTGTTGCTGTCGGAAATCTGCCCGTCGATCAACTCATTCGCATTATCGAGGAGAGCGTTTCTCACGTCTCGCCCGCCTCTAAGCCGCATTACGATCGACTCACATCGGAACAACCCTTTACTAAAATTATTCGGCAGGAGCATCTTGATCCAAGCCTGACGCAAGCGAGATTGATGATGCTCTGGCGCGTTCCAGGACTGACGGATTTGAAGCAGACTTATGCACTCGATGGTTTGGCAAGCATTCTCGGACATGGACGCACCGCAAGATTAGTCAAAGATTTGCGTGAAGAACGGGGTTTGGTGTCGAGTGTGTCTGCAAGCAATATGACCTATCGCCATCAAGGAATTTTCTGTGTTTCGGCTCAGTTGCCCGTTGAGAATGTTGATGCAGTAGAAGCTGCGATCGCATCTCACATCGAAGCCTTGCAGACTGAATGGGTGACACAATCTGAACTCGATCGCGTTCGTACCCAAGTGGCAAATCATTTCACGTTTGGGAATGAAACACCGAGCGATCGTTCTGGTTTGTATGGCTACTATCAAACTTTGGTGGGAGATTTAGAGCCAGCGTTTAACTATCCAGCTTACATTCAATCGTTGTCTGGTGTGGATCTGCAAAAAACGGCTCAAACTTATTTGCCGACTCAGGCTTATGGCTGTGTGGTAGTGAAGCCAGGGAAATAGAAGATGTGGACGCAGATCGATGCTCGGATTAGTCAAGCGATCGCCGAATCCTTTGAAAGCCGCGATCGTCGATCAGTTGGTGGCGGCTGCATCAATCAAGGCTATCGGGTAAGTGATGACAGTCACGCTTTTTTCGTCAAGCTCAATCGAGCCGATCAGCTTGAAATGTTTGAAGCAGAAGCACTCGGATTGCAACAAATGATCGAAGCGCAGGCGATCCGAGTGCCAAAACCGATCTGTGTCGATATCGCGGGAAGTTCGGCTTACATTGTTTTAGAATGGCTCGAACTTGGTCGAGGAAATTCGCAATCTTGGGCAGAGATGGGACGCAATCTCGCACGAATGCACCAGTATCAAAAATCTACTGCATTCGGATGGGAGCGCAGTAATACGATCGGTTCGACTCCCCAGATGAATCCTTGGACATCGGATTGGGTGGAGTTTTTCACGCAGCATCGAATCGGTTATCAGCTTGAATTAGCAGCCCAAAACGGCGGACGGTTTCGGAATGGAGCGCGATTACTAGAACGAATTCCAGAATTACTCGCGGCTCACAGTCCAAAACCGTCGATCGTACATGGTGATTTGTGGTCAGGAAATGCTGCGGTGATGCAAGCCGGAGAGCCTGTGATCTTCGATCCAGCAACTTACTGGGGCGATCGAGAAGTGGATTTAGCAATGAGCGAATTGTTTGGGAGCTTTCCCACTGAATTTTATCGAGGCTATGACGAAGTTTATCCGATCGATGCAAGCTACAAACAGCGAAAAACGCTCTACAACTTGTATCACATTCTGAATCACTTCAATTTGTTTGGGGGCAGCTACGAATCTCAAGCCAATCGAATCATCGATCAACTCATCTAATTTTTTGCACCATTCATCTGTGGCACTGCTTCGAGATTTTCGATATGAACTGCATTCACTTCATCTGCTTTAATCGAAGCTGAATTGCGAGATGAACTGCTGCCACCGGGAGAAGGCATCCACCATGCAAGAACGCTCGTCACTCCACCCCAATACAAGACGCTAGACTGATTATCGTTTTGAGTTGACAACTTGAAGAGGCAGAAACACAGCACGATCGAACTAAATACAACTTGCATCCCAAGACGCACTCTTTCTTGAATTGGCATTGTAGATTTCTCCTGAATTTTCATTCAGTGTTCCCGTTTGTTGTGATGGCGTAAATTGTGTTGCACAAATTCCACGATCAACAGTACCCGTCTAGGTACTTTGTTCGGAAAAATCATTTTCTCTGCAATGCTTTGGTAGGAACAAAAACGGTTTCGCCTTTCTCGTTGATTTTCTCGATCGCGCCTAATTTCAAAAGTTCGCGTTTGGCGCGATCGCGGGTCAGTTTATCGCCAACTGTATTTGCATCTTGATAAACCCCCAGCCAAGTCTGAAACCGCACCCAGCGAATATCCGGCTTCGTTCTCAAGAAATTGGCACTGTGCTGAAAATTCGGTGCAAACTGCCGATACTCCTCAGATTGAGCCGCCCAGTTTGCGGTCATATCAAACGATTCAGCCGCTCCCGACAAGTCTCCGAGCAAAAGGATCTGATCAACTGCCTTCCAGCGCCAAACTGAGAACGCTCTCGGATGCATCTGAGGTGAAAGAGCATCTGTACCGCGCTTCATCAATTGCAGCGCCAATTCTGGCTTACCCAACTGATGTGACACCGTTCCCGATAGAAATAGATAGCTATCGACAAAGCGGGGATCGCGACGGGTAATGATATCAAAATAATTTGAACCGAGAGAAAACCCGGTTGCTTCGCGTGCAGGAGTATCACCGTAATATTGAACAAAATTCAAAAAAGTCCAGTCTGCCACCAAATTATCGAAGCCAAAACTCGGCATTTTGAGCAGTAAATCGAGGCGCAATCTTTCCTGTTGTTCTGCCTGTTGCGGAGCTTCGAGCGTGATCGAAGGCTGTTTCAGTCGATCGAATTGAATTGCAACCACTCCGGCGATCGCAACGCCGGCGATCGTGCAATGAGCGATCGTGCCTGCGATTCCATTCCAAACCTGTTTAGCATTCAAGACCACGGCAGAAAAACCTCGTTAAAAAAGCTTAATGAAACTCTGTCCAAAACCCTAGAACAAATTGCCGAAATTCAGCTAGATTGTCTTAAAGGTTGCAATCACCCTACGGAAACTAAGCCATATTAATTGGTATGGCTGGTTTAGGCTCAGAGACACTTGATTAACTGTCCTAAAATTGTCACATTAACCGGAATCTCACTGTGTACCCTGTATCTAGTTTCTGGGGTTTCAGTATTTTTCCCACTTTGCTACCCTGTTCATTACTTAATTCCTGCCAAAATAAATTCATCTGTGTCACCCTGTTTGCAGGTGTGATTTTTAAGTTCAAACTGTCCACTCCTCTCCTCTACATTCATGAATCGACCCACCCGACGTGTTTCGCTGCTTCAAGTTGCCCTGTGTAGTGGTGTCGTCGCCGCTACCGCTACCGGAGCCGTATTTAGCGCTGATCGATCTGTAAGGGCGGCTCTCCAAGACAGCCCCAAATCAGTCCTCGATGAAGCATGGCAGATTGTCAACCGCGAATATGTAGATGGCACGTTTAATAAAAATGACTGGAAAGCCGTTCGTCAAACGCTGCTAAGCAAAGACTACACCTCCCGCCAACAGGCATATGTTGCCCTGCGGGACGCGCTGAAAAAGCTGGATGATCCCTACACGCGGTTTATGGACCCGAAGCAGTTTGAAGCACTAAGCAGCCAAACTTCTGGAGAACTTTCCGGTGTCGGAATTCGCCTCGAACAAAATGAAAAAACGAAGGTTCTCACAGTCGTTGAGCCGCTAGAGAATTCTCCGGCAATGCGTGCGGGGATCAAGACGGGCGATCGTATCCTCGCCATCAACGGCAAAACCACAAAAGGCATGACCGTGGAAGATGCCTCGAACCAGATCCGAGGTGAAGTCGGAACTAAAGTGACGCTGCAAATTGGACGCGATGGAGCTTCGGCGTTTAATTTACCGTTGACCCGCGCTCGGATTGAACTACAAGCGGTTCGCGCTACTGTGAAGCAAGAAGGTAAAAACAAGATTGGCTATATTCGACTCAATGAGTTTAGCAGTCATGCGGCTGAGCAAATGGAGCGCGCGATCAAGAACTTGAGCGATCAGAAAGTCAATGCGTTCGTGCTCGATTTACGCGGTAATCCAGGTGGATTGCTGCAATCGAGCATCGACATTAGCCGGATGTGGCTGGATAAAGGCTCGATCGTCAAAACCGTGAACCGCCAAGGTGTAGGCGACACCGCTTATGCAAATGGTAGACAGCTAACCAAGTTACCGCTCGCGGTGCTCGTGGATGGTCGATCGGCAAGTTCGAGTGAAATTCTCACAGGCGCTTTAAAAGACAACAAGCGTGCGACGGTTGTAGGAAGCCAGACCTTTGGTAAGGCGTTGGTGCAATCGGTGCATTCGCTCTCCGATGGATCGGGGATCGCAGTAACGATCGCGCATTACTACACGCCCAACGGAACGGATATCAGCCACAAAGGAGTCACCCCGGATATCAAAGTGGATCTGTCGGATGCTCAGCAGAAGTTCTTAGCGACGAATCCGAAACTGATTGGAACGACCCAAGATCCCCAGTATGCAAGAGCGTTGAATATTCTGGAGCGCACTGCACTTGCGAAACCGGGATCGCAGCAGACCTCGCAGCGCTCAGCTCCGGCAAATCGCGAATAGTTAAAGTTGTTGAATGAGAAAATCGATCGCTCTGTAGAGCGATCGATTTTTTGTTGCGCGAGAGCCGCCGAACCGCCCATTTGTAAAACGATGCGTAAGCCGAATCGAGATCATGCAGTTCCATCATTGTGCAAACCGTTCTGTATCAAAGATTACAAAAGAAATTCTAGAATTTCTTAGGCTAAGACTGGAAACGCAGGAGCGGACTAGCTTGTATGACGAAACAGAATTTAGTTGTGATCGGCAATGGCATGGTTGGTCACAAGTTTTTAGAACGGATGATCGAGAACGATGGATCACAGGATTGGAATCTGATTACGTTTTGCGAGGAGTCGCGGATTGCTTACGATCGGGTAAATCTCAGCGCGTTTTTTGCAGGTAAGACGGCTGAAGACTTATCGCTGGTTGAGCCGAATTTTTACCAGGATCATCACGTTCAACTCCATGTCGGAGATAAGGCGGTTGAGATCGATCGCGATCGCAAACAAGTTACTTCAGCTAAAGGCATTACGATCAACTATGACAAGCTGGTTTTGGCAACTGGATCGTTTCCATTTGTGCCGCCGATCCAAGGCAAAGAGACAGACGGGACATTTGTTTACCGCACGATCGATGATCTCGAAGAGATCGAAGCGTATGCGAAATCTTGTCGAGTTGGCGTGGTTGTGGGGGGCGGTCTACTCGGATTGGAGTGCGCCAATGCGTTGAAGAATTTGGGATTGGAAACGCACGTAGTTGAGTTTATGCCGCGATTGATGCCCGTTCAGGTAGATGATGCGGGTGGTGCATTGCTCAAACAGAATATTGAAGCAATGGGAGTCACGGTTCATACCAGTAAATCGACCACCGAAATTGTGAGCGAAAACGGGCGCGTTCATAAAATGGTGTTTGCCGATGGAACGGAATTGCTCACCGATCTGATCGTGTTTTCAGCCGGGATTCGTCCGAGAGATGAAATGGCGCGATCGTGCGGTTTGAGCGTTGGAGAGCGCGGCGGGATTGTCATCGATCAGAACTGTCAGACTTCGGATGCAGACATTTATGCGATCGGTGAATGTGCCCTTTATGAAAATCGTATCTACGGCTTAGTGGCTCCGGGTTACACGATGGCAACCGTTGCTGCGGATCATCTCTGTGGAATGCAGAGCAATCAGTTTACGGGCGCAGATATGTCTACCAAGCTGAAGCTATTAGGCGTGGATGTTGCAAGCTTCGGTGATGCGTTTGCGAAGACACCCGGATCGAAGGAAATTGCGATCGTAGATGCAATTCAAGGAACTTACAAAAAGCTCGTTGTTGATCAAACCGGAAAGACGCTACTTGGTGGAATCCTAGTCGGAGATGCTTCAACGTATGGCAATCTACTTCAGTTAGTGCAGAATCAAATTACATTGCCGCCGCATCCTGAAGATTTGATCATGCCGCCGCGTAGTGGTAGTGCAGCAGCAGTGATGGGGGTTGATAGTTTCCCAGATACCGCACAGATTTGCTCTTGTAACAATGTGACAAAAGCAGCAATCTGTGACGCGATCCAAAATCAGGGAATCACAGAGATTGGTAGCTTGAAACAATGCACCAAGGCTGGAACAGGTTGCGGTGGATGTGTTCCATTGGTAACAGATCTACTCAAATCTGAACTGAAGAAAGCTGGAATTGAAGTTAAGAATCATCTGTGTGAGCATTTCGCTTACTCGCGGCAGGAACTCTATCATTTAGTGCGATCGCAGAACATTCACACCTTCGCTCAGCTGTTACAATCACACGGTACTGGTCAAGGCTGTGAGATTTGTAAGCCTGCGGTTGCATCCAATTTCGCATCTGCTTGGAATGACTATATTCTTGAACCTACTCATGCAGGCTTGCAAGATACAAACGATGCATTTCTGGCAAACATTCAACGCGATGGAACTTACTCGGTCGTGCCGCGTGTGCCCGGTGGAGAACTGACACCGGATCAGTTGATTGCATTGGGTCAAGTAGCGAAAGAGTTTGGACTCTACACAAAAATCACTGGCGGTCAGCGAGTCGATTTGTTTGGTGCAAGAGTAGAGCAACTTCCGCTGATTTGGAAACAGTTGATCGATGCTGGATTTGAATCAGGTCATGCTTACGGTAAAGCACTGCGAACTGTGAAATCTTGTGTTGGTAGTACTTGGTGTCGGTTTGGAGTGCAAGACTCGACCAGTTTAGCGATCGAGGTTGAACTGAGATATCGAGGCTTACGCGCTCCGCACAAGATTAAATCTGCTGTGTCTGGCTGCACGCGCGAATGTGCAGAAGCTCAAAGTAAAGACTTTGGCATCATTGCAACTGAGAAAGGCTGGAATTTGTATGTCTGTGGCAATGGTGGCATGAAGCCGCAACACGCTCAATTGTTAGCAGCAGACTTAGACAAAGAAACATTGATTCGGTACATCGATCGCTTTTTAATGTTCTATATTCGCACTGCAAACCGCTTAGAACGAACTGCAACTTGGTTCAATAAGCTAGAAGGTGGAATGGACTATCTGAAGCAAGTGATCATCGAAGATTCATTAGGCATTGGTGCAGAGCTTGAAGCAGAAATGGCGCATCAAGTGAGTACCTATGCTTGCGAGTGGAAAACCACGATCGATGATCCGGCAAAAGTGCGTCGCTTCCGGCATTTTGTCAACTCAGATGACGCTGATCCGAACATTGTTCAAGTCGAAGAACGTGGACAAAATCGCCCAGTCTATGAACATGAACGGCAGTTAATGACGCTCACTCGCTCATAGTTTCACTCTCTCAGTCCTTCACCGTACCCAACTATGCAATCTTCTCAGTCTATTGCTACGAACTGGCTCACTGTTTGCACCTTAGAAGATATTCTGCCTAATACTGGAGTTTGTGCTTTGGTTGAAGGTCAACAGGTCGCAATCTTTCGAGTCGGACAAGATGAACTTTACGCGATCGATAACTATGATCCGTTTAGCAACGCCTATGTGCTTTCACGCGGCATTGTTGGCGATCGCAATGGAGTTCCGAAAGTGGCATCTCCGATCTATAAGCAAAACTTCAACCTCAAAACGGGGGAGTGTTTTGATGATGCTTCTGTTGTGGTTCGCACCTTTGCGGTTCAACGGGTCGAAAACCAAGTTCAGATTGGCTTAAATTCTTCAAACGCTTAATCCTTTAGACTGCGTACCCATTGTCGAAAAGCTCTCAGAGCCTGACTGCGCTCCTCGGTCTGGCTCTGTTCTAGAAATCGAGCAATGTAATCAACGATCGGGAAATCGGGAAAGTGAGGACTAAAACTTGCATCCCGATATTCTCCGTTCTGCAACACACTAATTTTCAGTTGTCTGCTTTCAAACCGCCATAGTTCTGGAACTCCAAATGATTGATAAGCGTTCTCCGATCGCTTCGAGTGCTGCGCTAGTCGTCAGAGGCAAAATTGGAATCTAAGAAGTTGAGGGCATGATTTCGCAGTTGGTAATATTCAGGCGAATTGCGAATATTGGCGCGATCGCGGGGGTGAGCAAACGGAACATCGAGGATTTCACCGATCGTGGCTTCAGGTCCGTTCGTCATCAAGACAATGCGATCGCTCATATAAATTGCTTCGTCCACATCATGGGTGATCATCATTACCGCTTGTCGCTGATTCTCCCAAATCTCTAACACTTGTCGCTGAAGTTTGCCGCGCGTTAACGCATCGAGCGCACCGAATGGCTCATCCATCAGCAACATTTTCGGACGAGTCGCCAACGCCCGCGCAATTCCGACTCGTTGTTTCATACCACCGGAAATCTCATCCGGATACTTGTCTGCTGCTGCGGTGAGATTCACCATTGCCAGATGTTCGCTGACAATTTGTTTCTTTTCAACCGCAGAGGCATCTTTTAACACTTCATCGATCGCAAGTCGAATGTTCTGACTCACGGTTAACCACGGCAAAAGAGAATATTGCTGAAACACCATCATGCGTTCGGCTCCGGGTTTACGGATTTCTCGCCCTTCGAGCAGCACAGAACCCGCCGTCGATCGCTCTAATCCCGCGACGATCTTCAGCAGAGTAGACTTACCGCAGCCGGAATGACCAATGATCGAAATGAATTCCCGTTCTCCGATCGTTAAATTAATGTCTTTGAGAATGATAGTTTCTCGATCGCCCGTCTTATAAGCTTTGAAAAGATGATTGATTTCGAGAAACGGCAAATTTGACACCGCAGGAGCGACGTTTTCAGCGCTATCGTTCAGGATATTGAACCGTGTCATAAGTAACCCCTTTAAGATAATTTAAGAGAGATAAATGTTCGTCGATCGACTCACACGAATGTCGAAGCTGTTGAGGTATCCAACGGGATCGCTCGGATCAAAGGCTTTCTTATCAATAAATGCCGCCGCTGGCTCGATTTTGTAATCTTCACTCGGACAGGCAATTCCTAACTCTGCCGCCACTTCTCGATAAATGTCAGTACGCCAAGCTCGTTCTGCCATTTTGTCCGCATCTTTGGGAATTTCTTTGATTTGTCCCCAACGAGCGGCTTGGGTCATCAGCCACAAACTCCGCGATCGCCACATAAAGGTAGAATGCTCATTTGGTTCTTGGGGAACGTCTTTTGGCATCTCGAAAAACATCGTCGTGGCAGCGGATTGGACGGTGCGTTTCTTGCTATCAAAGCCGCCGTAGTTGTATTCGCCCATGATCGCAGGTCGGGTAAGTTTCGGCTTGGCTCCGGTGAACGATCGACCTGAGATAATCTTGGCGACTTCTTCTCGATTTTGGTCACAGTAGCGACACGCTTCGATCATGGCTTTGAGCAGAGCGCGGTAGGTTTTCGGATTCTCGTCAATAAATGATTGCATCACACCGAGTAAGCGATCGGGGTGTCCATTCCAAATCTCGCGCCCCTGAGCAAAGGTGAAACCGATCCCTTCATTGCCACTGATGGCGCGTGTATTCCACGGCTCTGCCACCATATACGCTTGCATTGCACCAATTCGCATATTGGTCAGCATTTGCGGTGGCGGAATGATGATTACGCGAAATTCTTTGAGTGGATCAACGCCTGCTGCCGCTGACAGATAGCGAACAAAGTATTCGTAAATTGAAGAACTCAGTACCACTGCCCAAACTCGACGCTCTGAAGGTAATGCTTCAAAGTAGCGGCGAAAATCTTGTCCAAATGCTTCTAAGTTGCCGTTGTACTCGAACCACGGACGCAAGCCAGCATCCCACATCGCACGATTCATGGTCATTGCGTTGCCGTGATGGTGAATGGTCATCGCCGCACACATTGGAGCATGACGCGCCCCTTCTGCACCTACACGCGCATTCGTCACCGCACCCGAAACAACAGGCGATGCATCTAATCTGCCAAAAATCAAACCATCGCGCGAAGTCCCCCAACTCGCCTCGCGGCTCAATCGCACATT
>PSLO01000091.1:15669-17269 GCA_040289665.1 Leptolyngbya sp. ERB_1_1
AAGCCGTATTTCCGAAAAAAGCCTTTCTCCCAAGCGATCGCAAACGGCGCACAGTCATTCACAGGTACATAGCCGATCGTTAAGTTTGGCTTTTCGAGTTCGCTCGATCGAATCACCGGAGTAATCGACATTGCCGCCTCAGAGAGTCCTTGCGGCGCACGACTTGCGTTAATGGCACAAGAAGGTAGAGTGGCTGCGATCGCGCTTGCTCCCATTCCTGTGAGAAATTCTCGGCGTGTCCATTGATTAGTCATAGTTCATAAGATCTGTGAAGAGGGCTGGCGCATGAATTCGCTGGGCATTTGATGAACCTGGCACATCCGCTCTAAGCGGTACGACGGCGATGGGTCACCCAAGCTTCAATCTGCGCTAAGGCGAAATCCAACAACAGTCCCGTTAACCCAATTACAAACACAGCTAAAAATACCGAACTGAGATTCAATCGGCTCCACTCATCCCAAACAAAGAAGCCAATTCCGACTCCACCTGTGAGCATCTCAACTGCAACAATCACCAGCCAAGCAACCCCTAAACTAATTCGCAATCCTGTAAAGATATACGGCAAGCTTGCAGGGAGTACGATCTTGAGAATCCGCCTCCAGTAAGGCATTTCTAACACTCGCGCCACGTCCAAATAATCTTTGGGAACGCTTGCAACTCCAAGGGCTGTATTGATAATCGTTGCCCATAGCGAGGTAATGAAGATCACGAAAATTGCAGAAGGATCAGCCAAGTTAAAAATCGCTAATGCGATCGGCAACCATGCTAACGGTGAGACAGGCTTGAAAATCTGAATCACTGGATTGAGAGTCAGCATCGCTTTTTCGGACATTCCGATCAAAAAGCCGATCGGGATTGCCACGATCGCGCCCAATCCAAACCCAATCAAGACTCGTCTTAGACTTGCCAATAAAAGCCAGCCTAATCCCAGATCGCCAGGACCGCGACGATAGAAAGGATTGAGAATGTAGTCTAAATTTGCCACGAGTGCTTCGGGCGGCGTGGGCATCAATTCATGTTTGTTCAGCGCAATGATCCACCACAGCGCAATCACGCCGAGGAATCCGAGAAAGGGGTAGAGAATGCGATCGCTCGATACGATCGGTTTCGTTCGGCGTACGGTAGCCTGAGCCACAGCGGTAAACACCGCTGCTAAATTGAGTTGCAGAATCATAGGGGTTGGTTCTCCAGAGCCATACTCTCAAGTGCCGACGGAGTTAGCTGACGGGCGAGAGCTGAGAGATTGCCCCCGATTGGATCACTTGGAATTCTCGCTTAGAATTCTAGGTTCACAACCGTAAGCCCCGATTAAACTGGTTCCTCCGCTTCGGAGCAAATCTCCGAATTAGGCTGTCGGACTCGAATTCTAGAACTTTATCACTTCAATCCAAATTTGAGCCATCTTTCTTTTGGAATAGTGAGTATTGAGTGATTAATATTACCTAAGTCAGAGACTCGATCGAGTTGCTGCCTGATGTTGTGAAGTTTGCTGCTGAGAACGACCCAGTGCTAGAAATCCGGGGTGATACCAAATCTCCAAAACCAGACTACAGATGATATAACTCAAGTGTTGCATTCTGTTCGCAGTCATGACAGGCGT
>PSLO01000092.1:0-17217 GCA_040289665.1 Leptolyngbya sp. ERB_1_1
ACCCGATCTCAAGCTCTAATCCTGGCTCTCGCAAAGCAGCTTGAAGCACAAATCGAGTTTTGTCAGTCAACCAGCCCCAAGCACTCAAAACGAGAGTAGCTTCACTCAGCGTTGAGGCGGTGACGAGTCCGAAACTGCCTTTGGCTCTCGATAGAAAGAGTTTTGTTGCCTGATACAAGTTGTTGTGGAAGAAAGCGTGAACCGCAGTTTTTACAAATGCGGATTGCTTTGGAGCAGACCATCGACGGATCAAATCTTTCTGGCTCAAGACCTGGAGAAGCTCTTGCTCAAACTGGTTTAAGTGTTTTCTAGATAGCTCTACGATCGAATTAGCATACGGAAGCAAGAGCGTATCTTTGTGTTTGAGAAAGACCTGTTCGACGATCGCACTCCATTCGCTAATCTCTCCTGGAGTAGGAGCAGTATTCGGGGCTGTTTTAGAGGGAGTTTCGCCACCAAATGCAGCTTCGATCGATTCGGCAACGATAAGCTGATATGCCAGTCTCAGCGAAGCATCCCACATTCCCTGAGTGATTAATAGATCCATCATTCCAGCAATCTTAGGCGAGTCTCCCAGTGTCGCATTGGGGGTATGTAGCACTCGTTCTAGCCAAAGTCCTAAGCTGGCATTTTCAATCGAATCATCGAAAATTGTCCAAGCATCGAAGTCACCATTGTGGGTGATGCGATGATTGATGAGTTGACGATCGCACATCCACTTCCCGTCTTCTACTCGCCACACGTTAGCAGACCGAGCGGGCATCCATTCATGCCAATGAGTTTCTAAAATTGCAGGTGGACTACTGGTAGCATAGCGATAGTGCCAGATTCCGACAACTGCTTGATCCAAAGCTTTAGCGCCATTTCCTACTGCTTTGCGTCGTGTTGCTGCAAACGCGGCTTCCAAAGATTGAGTCAGGTTCTGTCGTTTCTGGTTTACCACTTTTTTGCCGACAAAGATCACTTGATTCGCTCGATCGCGCGCGAAAACAACGCCGCCTCCCGCTTGTTCGCCCCGAATTTCAGTTTCTCGACCCATTTCCTTAAAGATTTCTACCACTCGGGCGGGGAGAAGATCAGAGCCGTCTTTCGGTAGCCGCTTCCCTAAAAAACCAAAATTTCCACACATGATTTTAATTGGATGTTGAGCTTTTCAAGCAGTCCTCAATTTTGCTGAGTAGGCGGGGCAACTCGATCGGTTTCGGATCATAGTCATCACAACCGGATGCTAATACTTTTTCACGATCGCCTGCTATTGCGTTCCTCACCTCCTTATCCCGAACTGACATTAAATAGTTGGTTGAAGCTAGATAAAAGTTCGTTGATCTTCTGGCGATCGTCTTCACTCAAGGTACTCATAAGCGCTGACAACTGATCTGGAAGGGAAATGAGGGACAAAAACTCTTGTCCTTTGGAAGTTAATTTAATGGTGAGTGCACGCCGATCGAAAGGATGACTATCGCGCTCCACATATGCTTCTTGTTCTAGCCCATCCAGTAGTCCAGTGACGGCAGCGCGTGACACACCACAATACTTCGCGATCGCGGATGGACTTGCACTCTGTTGTGGCTCACTGCTCAAAAACATCAGTGCCGCTAATTTCGTTTGGGAAATGCCCAGTTTTGCAGTCTGCTCATCGGTAATGCGTAAAATCGATCGGGCAATGCGAGCGATGATGAAAAGAGACTGTAGCGGATGTGCTGAAGCTGATAGATCTGGTGCTTCTTGAATCGCAGAGATTGTCCAGGGATTCGATGGATCAACTTTAGATGATTTTAGGGATTGAAGCTGAAATTGACGAAACTCCTGTAAGGATCGTTCAAGCTGCTGCATTTTTTCGATCGCTTCCATTTCACTGAGCCGCAGTTCGATTTCAGTTTGTTTATGCTGAACGATTTTCGCTTCTAACTCTCGGCTTAGATCCAACATTCTTGCAAGTGTTGAAAAGGCTCTTAATGCTGTAATTACTGTTGTCGAAAGCTTCTGAGCAGTTAACTCTGTTTTTGTTTTGTAATCATCAATGCTGTAGTGAGTTGCGACATGGGATTCTGGAGCTTGTCCTGGCTGTCCCGTTCGTAGAATGATTCTGACCAGTGAATTCTTCAGATCTTCTCGAATGAACTTTACTAAGTTCAAACCTGCATTCTCACTCTCCATCACCACGTCAAGCAGCACGATCGCAATATCTGAATGCGCCTGAATGAGGTGCTTCGCTTCTTGAGCAGAGTAAGCACTGAGAAAAACAAGCGATCGGT
Organism: Leptolyngbya sp. ERB_1_1; assembly: GCA_040289665.1. Classification (GTDB taxonomy): domain Bacteria; phylum Cyanobacteriota; class Cyanobacteriia; order Leptolyngbyales; family Leptolyngbyaceae; genus Leptolyngbya. Next base: position 2,256 of record PSLO01000092.1, read on the forward strand.
ATTCAAATGTAAAATCACTCAATGCAAGTCGAGTGACGGTGTGAACTTCATCATCATCATCGACGATCAAAATCTTCCAGCTTTTCTCAGGGGCATTAGTTTCCGTTTCTTCTGCGAAACAGATTTCATCATCATGGGCAGAAAACGAAGTCATGGAAAGTACGATATTTCTACACAGGCAGCTTTATGATAAATCTCGCTCCACGATTTGGTTGGCTCTCGCAATAAATCGTTCCATCGAGCTTTTGTGTCACCAAGTTGTAAACAATGTGTAATCCAAGTCCGCTGCCGCCTTGACCGCGTTTTGTTGTGAAGAAGGGTTCAAAAATTTTGCTTAGATGTTCTGCCGGAATGCCTTGTCCATCATCTGTGTACTCAAAGATGAAATCCTGATCGGTCTGGTAAATCTTGATCGTAATGTTACCGCGCTGATCGAGCATATAGGCATGAGACAGAGAGTTTATCACTAAATTAGTCACAATCTGCGAAAATGCGCCCGGATAGCTATTGAGAATGATTTTGCGATCGCACTGCACAGTGACTTGATGAATGCCTTTTAGTTTCGGGCTAAGCTGCCGCAGGATTTCCTCAAGATACTGACTCAGGTTAAAGACCCGTTTTGACTCGCTCGACTGATCTACTGCAACTTGCTTAAAGCTCTGAATCAGTTCAGCGGCTCGATCGAGATTGGTCAACGTGATCTGGCTGCCTTGTTGCGTGATCTCTAGAAAGCGATCCAAGTCTGATCGCTTCATCATTCCACTTTTGAACAATTGTGAGAAGGATTCGGTTTTTTCAACTAATAGCGATGCAGCCGTAATGCCAATTCCGATCGGGGTATTAATTTCATGAGCAACACCCGCCACTAAGCGTCCGAGTGCTGCCATTTTCTCGGTTTGAATTAACTGTGATTTAGCTTGTTGAAGATTGATCAGAGTTTGCTCAAGCTGCTGGGCTTTTTCTTGCAGTTGTTGTTCTGCAAATTGACGTTCTTTCACTTCTTGTTGAAGTTGAGCATTGCGCTGATCGAGTTCTTCCTGCGAGAGCCGCCGACTTTCTTGGGTCAGAACTAACCACCACGCTCCGATCCCGATTAGTACCAAAAAGATACCGTAGGCTCCAAGCAATGTTGCGGTTAGTTGTTTTGCGATCGCATTCGGCAAATCGGGGATCGATGTAACCTGCTGATGATACACCAGTCCTAAGGTTGTTCCGGTCAGCCCAGCTAGAGGGAGAAAGACCATCAGATAGTTGAGCAATCTGATCCCGAGTTGAGGAGAAAGCTTTTCTTGAAATACGCTCGATCGAGGAAGTTTTGCAGCAGAAATGTGAACGATCTCATCGGTCGGCACAATTTTACAGGCATCATGACAACAGGCATCTAAGCTACAGCAGAGAGAGCAGATTGCACCGTTATAAACTGGACAGAATAACATATCTGGCGATTCATAATCCTGCTCACAAATTTGGCATTGTGTCTCTTCATCTAATGTTGCAGAATAAGTATCTTCGCGAGCAATGTAATACTTACCTTTTGTTAGAACAGCCAAAATCGGAACAAGTGCGAATGCTAATCCAAGCGCGATAAAAGAAGCAAAAGCTTTTGCTTCAATGCCAAACACGCCTAAAAACGCTAAAATTGCCACGATCGACGCGATCGACATGGCTCCGAAGCCAACTGGATTAATGTTATAGAGATGAGCGCGTTTGAATTCAATATACGGCGGACTCAATCCCAGAGGTTTATTCACAATCAGATCAGCAACTAGCGCACCGATCCACGCGATCGCGACATTCGCATACAGTCCTAACACCGCCTCCAACGTTGCAAAAACTCCAAGCTCCATCAATAACAGCGAGATTGCAACATTAAACACCAGCCAAACGACCCGACCGGGATGACTATGAGTTAATCGTGAGAAAAAATTTGACCAAGCGAGCGATCCCGCGTAAGCATTCGTGACGTTGATTTTGATCTGCGAAATAATGACAAACAGCGTTGTTACCGCCAGCACAATCTCCGGATTGGAGAACACATACTGAAAGCCGACGAGATACATTTGAGTTGGCTCATTTGCTTTGGTAAAGCTGACTCCATGACCGATCGCCAACGATGCTAAAAATGCTCCTCCCAATTGTTTTGCACAACCGAGTACAATCCATCCAGGGCCTGCTAGAATGCTTGCAGTCCACCATTTACAGGCATTGTTCGGCTGTTTGTCGGGTAGAAATCGGAGATAGTCCACCTGCTCCCCAATCTGAGCAATCAGCGAAAATGAAACCGTTGCGGCTGAACCAAATAGTAAGGGATCGAATGCCGCCCCACTGCTAGACTTTCCAGCAAAGTGGAGCCAGTTTGAGAATGCTGCTGGCTCTTTGTAGAGAATACAGAGATAAGGTAAGACCATCAATGTGAGCCACAGCGGTTGTGTCCAGAGTTGCAACTGATTGATCAGTGTGATCCCAAAGAACACGAGCGGAATGATCATCAGCGAACAAATAACATACCCGATCGCTAAAGGTAAATGAAAATAAAGCTCTAGCGCCTGTGCCATGATTGCAGACTCAAGCGCGAAAAAAATAAAAGTAAATGAGGCATAGATTAAAGAGGTAATCGTTGAGCCGATATAGCCGAAGCCTGCTCCCCGTGTAAGCAAGTCCATATCGACGTTGTATTTTGCAGCGTAGTAAGTGATGGGCAATCCTGTTAAAAAGATAATGATCCCAACCACTACGATCGCCCAAAACGCATTGGAAAATCCATAAGTAATTGAGAGTGATCCCCCGATCGCTTCGAGTGCGAGAAAAGATAATCCCCCGATCGCAGTATTCGCCACTAACCATTCTGACCATTTGCGAAACGATCGAGGCGCAAATCGTAAAGCGTAATCTTCGAGTGTTTCAGTTGCCACCCAAGTATTGTACTTCCGCCGACCTTCAACAATTTTTGAATTTGAGGACACTGACATAACGATAAAAAGAGATAAATCTCAAAGAAAGTTTATGAACTGCGATCAGAAACAGTCAAACCTGGATAACCTTGCATTTTGAGATTGATTCGATCGCGATTCCGTAACAAGGAATGCCAAATTGCTCAAAGTTAGATTGTTTTTTAATAGATAGTTAATAGTTAATTCGTAAGACAGAATACAAAATCGCGAAATCAAAGCCTTTATGATTCACCCATCAAAAGAAGCTTTCCAGGTTTAAACCAACAACGAAGCTCTACTGACGGCTTTCAGAATTTTCTCAATCTCAATAGTGAGGTGAAGCGAATGGCTTTACTGACTGATTGTTTTGCTGAAGTGGCTGAGATTCGACGATTGAACAATCTACTTCCCGTTGAGATGCGATCGCAAGTTTCGATTGTGCGATCGATCGAAACTCATTCATCACTGATCACAACGGAAAGAACCCAAAAACATCGATTTGCGATTCAAGTGGATTGTATTCGATGGCAAGGCTTGAAACCGAATCAGCAAGATTTGCTGTTCTGGCATGAAGTCGCTCGAATTCGGTGTAGAACTGTCCCGCGATTTAGCTGGGAACTACCTATGATGATCGTTGGCTTGGGATTCACGCTGCTTGAAGTCTCTTCTTAGAACGTGATTTCTCTAGCTGCTGCGCTGGTTGCTGTTGCCTTATCTAGTCACCAGCTTTATCAGCGAAATCAGGGAGAGCGAAGCCATCGAGAAGCAGTTGCAGCAGATCGTAAAGCGATCGAACTTGCAACCGCATCAGGCTACGGTTTCTCAGAAGCATTGACGAGCTTGTATGGTGCTTTGAAAGTGTTGGCGAAATCTGCTCAACGCTCCGAATGGCAAAGATATCAGGTCAGACTAAGAGCATTGGAAATTTTGGCAACAAAACGAGAGAAGCAGCGCAATACAGAACATTTGGAGGTTTCTTGGCAAAGCATCCATTAATTGTCTATTAGCACTAGTGTTATGTCTCATCAAACGAGCGCACAACTGTTTCAAGTGATTGCAAAAGCAATTCATGAACCGGATTTTCGATCGCAGTTAATCGCAGAGCCGAAAGCTGTGCTTTATTCAATGTCTGTCTCTATTCCTAGTGAGCAAGCGGTTACAGTAGTCGAAAGTAAAGCGGGGCAGGTCTTTTTTGTCCTTCCAATTTTGACACATCAACTCATCAACGATCTCAATGCGTCATTAGCTTCAGTCCATCCGCAGCGATCGATTCGAGCCAAAATTCTGATCAAAGCTGCACAAGATCCCAGCTACAAAGCTCAACTGCTAGATAGCCCCAAAGCTGTCTTAACTCGTGAAGGAATGTTCATTCCAGAATCAGCAGAACTATTTGTTCTTGAAAACAGCGATCGACATCTCTACTTAGTTCTGCCACAGATTCATTCTCACAAACATTAGCGAGATCAACAAACGTTATTAAGGGACAGTGAAATGCCTAGAAGTGAAGGCGCAACTGAGCGCCTAGAGAAATCAAAGCGACATTACAACTCCTGGGTTGTCAACGAAACGCTCGAAGACTATTCACTCCGCTATGCACCGCGATCGTTTCGGAAATGGTCAGAGTTTGAAGTTGCAAACGCTGCATTGGGTGGAATTTCATATCTGGCGGACTTCGCAATCGGTGGAGCAATTGCTATCAGTTCAGGATTCACGAATTCATTCTTAGCAATCCTGATTTCTGCAATCATCATCTTCGTCACCGGGGTTCCCATCTCCTACTATGCTGCTCGCTACAACATTGATATGGATTTGCTCACGCGAGGAGCGGGTTTTGGCTACATTGGTTCGACGCTCACCTCTGTGATTTACGCTTCTTTCTGCTTTATCTTTTTTGCTCTAGAAGGCGCAATCATGGCGCAAGCACTTGAGCTTTACTTCGGTTTACCGTTGGCTTGGGGATACCTGCTTTGTACGATCGCAATTTTCCCGCTCGTTGTGTTTGGCATGACGCTACTAGCAAAGCTGCAAGTCTGGACACAATCGATCTGGTTGATTGGAATGTTCGCGCCTTGGTTCGCTGTGCTGATTAAAGATCCAACCGCGTTTTCTACCTGGACAAGCTTTGCAGGCAAGTCTCCCAGTGGAAATGGTTTCGACATTCTACTGTGTGCAGCAGGTGCGGGCGTTGCTTTATCTTTGATTGCTCAGATCGGAGAGCAGGTGGACTACCTTCGATTTATGCCGGATCTGACCGAGGAGAACAAAGGCAAATGGTGGACAGCCGTATTAGCCGCAGGTCCAGGATGGGTCATTTTAGGAGCTTGGAAACAGTGGGCAGGAGCATTCTTTACAGCGATCGCAGTTAAAGCGGGAGTCGATATCGCCAAAGCAAACGAGCCGATTCATATGTACATTGAAGGCTTTAAGGCGATCTTCTCAAATCCTGCGGTGTTCATGGCGCTTGCTACATTCTTTGTGATCCTATCTCAGGTCAAAATCAATGTTACGAATGCTTACTCAGGGTCGCTTTCATGGTCGAACTTCTTTTCGCGGTTAACTCATGCTCATCCGGGTCGCGTCGTTTGGTTAGTATTTCACTTGGCCATTGCCCTAGTTCTACAGGAGTTGGGCGTGTTTGATGTGTTGCTGTGGGTATTGGGATTTTATTCTAATGTTGCGATCGCTTGGGTTGGAGCCTTAGTTGCAGATCTGGTCGTGAACAAGCCTCTAGGTCTTAGCCCGTCGTACATCGAGTTTAAACGCGCCCATTTGTACAATTTCAATCCAGTTGGATTTGGGTCAATGATGATTGGTTCTATCATCTCTGTGATTGCATTTTTTGGATTAATGGGACCCGCAGCACAAGCATTTTCAACCTTTATTGCGCTTGGTGTTGCATTTGTTCTTTCTCCGATCATTGCCTACTTAACCAAGGGTAAATACTATATTGCTCGCAAAGATGTTCACTTCCATGACAATCCTGAAGCGATCGGTCTTACTAATTGTTCGATCTGTGAATACGATTACGAGCGCGAAGACATGGCATATTGTCCTGTTTATGATGGTGCGATTTGTTCGTTGTGTTGCAGCTTAGACGCAAACTGCCATGATGCTTGCAAAGCTGCACAGAGTTGAATGATTTACTGCTTTCATTTTCGTTACTGCTCTAGCTTGAATCAAGGAACATTTTTATGCCTAAGACATTGTTTAAAGTTGATCTGACGAAATCAATGGATCAGCAAGAGCTACCAGGACACAATCGCTGGCATCCTGATATCCCAGCCGTTGTTTCTGTAAATCCGGGAGATGTATTTCGGATTGAGTGCAAAGACTGGACAGATGGGCAGATCAAAGACAATGATGATCCAAAAGATGTTGAAGAAGTGGATCTGACGGTGGTACACGTTCTCAGCGGTCCGATTTGGGTGAATGGTGCGGAACCAGGAGACATTCTCGTTGTGGATCTATTGGATATTGGTGCACTTCAAGGAGATGAGTGGGGCTTTACTGGAATCTTTGCCAAAGAGAACGGGGGTGGTTTCCTGACTGATCACTATCCCAAAGCTGCTAAAGCGATCTGGGACTTTCAAGGAATTTATACATCTTCGCGTCACATTCCCGGTGTGCGCTTTGCTGGAATCACTCACCCTGGCCTAATTGGCTGTGCCCCCTCGCATGAACTATTAGCAAAGTGGAACAAGCGTGAAGCAGAACTGATGGCTTCACAGCCCGATCGACGAACGTACGGTGCAGAACTCAAAGGTGATCTGGCAACGCTTGCCGCTTTGCCAAATCCGAAAAATGCAATTCTCGGCAAAGTTGCACCCGCTGACTTCGATCGCATTGCCGCAGAAGGGGCACGAACAGTTCCACCGCGCGAACATGGTGGAAACTGCGATATTAAAAACCTCTCACGCGGAACTCGGATTTATTTTCCGGTCTATGTGGAAGGTGCAAAGCTCTCAATGGGTGACATTCACTTTTCTCAGGGAGATGGCGAAATTTCATTCTGTGGCGCGATCGAGATGTCCGGCTATATCGATTTACACGTCGATATCATCAAAGGTGGGATGGACAAGTACTCCATGCTTAATCCTATTTTCAAACCGGGTCCTGTCGAACCGCGCTACTCCGAATACTTGGTGTTTGAAGGTATTTCTGTGGATGAGTTCACTGGAAAGCAATACTTTATGGATGTGCATATTGCTTATCGACAGGCGTGTTTGAATGCGATCGAATATCTGAAAAAATTTGGTTTCACTGGCGAACAAGCCTATCTCTTACTCAGTTGTGCTCCGGTTGAAGGTCGTGTTAGCGGCATCGTAGACATTCCGAATGCTTGTTGTACAGTTGCAATTCCAACCGAGATTTTCGATCAAAACATTCTGCCTGTCTAAACCCCAAAGCGGCTACTACAACGATCAGTAGCCGCTGAACTTCATTCTTAGAGGAAATCAGAGTATGCCCCTGTATGAGTTCAAATGTGATGATTGTGGAGTGTTTGATCAATGGCGATCGATGTCCGAGTCTGCTCAACCTGCAAGTTGTCCGATGTGTCAGGAGCCTGCGAAGCGCATTTTTTCGGCTCCAATGTTACTCAATGGTTCATTGCGAGTGAGCAAGCAAGCCAATCCAGAGCCTCAACGGGTGCAGCGCTCCGAAGAGCCGATCGCTCCTAAACTGCGTAGCCACACTGAAGGAAGACCCTGGATGATCAGTCACTGAATTTTTGAGTCACTGATCCTCTGGCTGAAATCGAATTTGGAACTGTTTCGGCTTTTGACACTGACATCGAGATGCCCCAAATCGAGCGCTTTCAATCTCTTGAGTTGCTTCTGAAAGAATCGCCAATCGTTTAAACCACCAATCGTAGAATTTGGGACGATTGATCGTTTCGATCGTTTGAAGTGTCTGTTGCAGATCGTCTGCGCTTCGGCATTGGTTGCACAAATCGCCTTGAATCAGCCCAGTACGATCGTACAAAAGACTACGAATTTTTCCGACCTTGAAGGATTGGCAACAAGCAACGCATTTTAACTGTGGCGAGCAAGTTGGCAATGTACACTCAAGTTTTATTTCCATCGTGATGTGTCCTAGCAGATCAAAAGGTTCACCTAACTTATATTTTGCGCTGGCACACTTGAGCGACCAACCTTCTACAGGATGAATAAAGAAAGGTGGCGCAAGATACAGATCTAAAAATCTGCTTTCGTGAGTTTTGACGCTTCTTTAACAGGCAACACAATCGCAATCTGGCTTCCTTGACCTTGCGCTGATGCAACCTCGATCGTTCCGTGATGTTTCTCAACAATCTGATAACTTACAGAAAGTCCTAGCCCTATCCCTTGACCGACAGGTTTCGTTGTGAAAAAGGGATCAAACAAGCGTTGAAGGGTTTCAGGTGTCATTCCAATTCCATTATCTTGAATGCAGATTGTGACCTTGAGATCCTGATGCTTTGTGGTGATTGTAATGGTTGGAATAAACAGCGATGCTGCTTGATTCGCGATGAGTTCTTGCATCTTGGTTTCGATCGCATCGATCGCATTTGCCAAGATGTTGATAAAGACCTGATTCAGTTGACTGGCGTAACACTCTACAAGCGGTAAGCGGTCATACTGGCGAATCACCCGAATCGCAGGAATTTCCTGCTTTGATTGTAGCCGATTTTGCAAAAACAATAAGGTGCTTTCTAGTCCTTCATGAAGATCAACAGACTTAATTCCAGCTTCATCCAGTCGAGAGAAATTACGTAGTGACAATACAATCTGCCGTACGCGATCGGCTCCTGATTGAATTGATTTCAATAGTTTTCGCAGGTCTTCTACTAAAAAGTCGAGATCGATCGCGTCGATTTCTGCCTCAATTTCTGCGACAGGGTTAGCATAATGATGCTGATAGAGATGCAGCAATCGCAGCAAATCCTCAAAGTACTGATTGGCAGGCGTAATATTGCCATAAATGAAGCTAATTGGATTATTGATTTCGTGTGCCATGCCCGCTACGAGTTGTGCGACACCCGACATTTTTTCGGTTTGGATGAGTTGAGATTGAGCCTTTTTTAAAGCTTGAAGTGCTTGATCAAGCTGTTGGGCTTGTTCTCGAGAACACATCTCTGATCGACGTAACGCCACTTCAGCTTGCTTGAGGTTTGTAACATTGTGAAAAACTGCAATGCCGCCTTGAATTTCGGCATTCTCATTGCAGAGCGATCGTGCGGTGACACTGAGCCAATTTTCTACTTTTGCTTCAGTTGTACGAGCAAACACTTCGATTGCATCGAGCGACTCACCCCGAATTGCCTGCATCAAGGGAAAGTCCTCGATCGGGTAAGGCGTGGTTTGATCTGGTAAAAACAAACCATAAGTATCTCCCCAAGTTCTTGCCCAATCACTCAACGATGAACTTGCGCGAATGCCTAAGATCATTTCGGCAGCAGGGTTAACAAACACAAATTGTCCACGCCGATCGCTGACAACGACTGCATCTCCCATGCTATCCAACATCGATCTCAATGCTTTCAGAGTGGATTCTGCATGACTTAGTTGTTGGGTATGTTCTCGCAGTTGTACCAGCGTTTGCTCTAGCTTTGTGGATTTGTTGAAGGTTTCTTGTTCATAAACTTCGAGCAACTGCTCTAACGTCTCAATCTGCGCTTTGAGTTGTTCGACTTCATTGAATTCATCTGTTTTATTTTTCGATTCCACGATGCTCACACTCATACTTTTCGATCGTTAGGACGGCAAAACCTGAACCCGGCTCCTAAAAACAGATTGTCGATCGAACGGGAGTACCGCCATTTTGACGTTGAGCGCTAAGGGTTTAAACAGTTCAGCAATCTCTCGCTGAATGGGTACTTTTGAAAACAGAATAATTGCGATCAAATTACCAGAGGGTAAAATTCCCCCAAATCCGACCACTGATTTAATTTGAAAAGGGCGAACAAATTCTGCTTGAGCCGGAATGTGAATACATTCTTCGGCTTCTGGAATGTGGAAAACGTTGTAGGTGCGCTCTTGTAAATTCACTAACAGATCAGGATCAGGAGATAATACGTTATGAATTGTCAAGCCAAGCTGGTGAATCAGTTGAGAAATCATCGGAGCTTGGGCGACCATTTGCTCACTCGGTAACGGGATCGCTTGATGACCTGTAGAAGCTAATCGATCGTTCCATTCTGGCTGGTCGCCTGTCGTTGCTAACAAGGTGAGGCACTTCATCTCAATTTGCTCTGGTGAATCTTTCAGGATTCGATTTGCAGATTGCTGGAGGTTGGCATCTAGATCACTGTAGGCATGAGTTTTAAAGAATCGAACCAAGGCGAAAGCATTTTCACCCGTTTCTGGATCTAGAAATTGCTCGTAAAAATAGCGCGTCATTCGATTTGCAACGGTCTCCATGCTGTCTGCTCCCATGCCTAGCTTTCGCAGAGCAGCACCACACTCAGTCATATCTCCTAGCGTAAACTTAGTTAGGCTATACATGGTTCAATGTAACCTCGATCGGGGGTTCAATCTAGATGCTCATAAGATTCCCAGTTGCGCTGATCGTCTAACGGAAATTCGGCTGCAAAAAAAGAGCCGACTAGCCAAAAGGTAGATTTAGCTAAGTTTCTTGTTCTTTGTAACTATCTTTACCGAAACCAGTGATGGGATTGCATAGCTTAATCAACAAAGAACACTCAAGTATTTAAGTCGTGCTGCTCAAATATATGCGTGTTGTTACGCGAATTTGTCGAAAGCAGATTTGCTGACTTTGCTATGGAGATCAAACGCGATGACAGGAATCTCTAAGACTGCAAGTCCATCGGAAAATTTGACGGACGTAGAAGCGGTGAATCAGTTTGAGAATTTAACCACCGAAGCGCCCCCGGCAAAAACGCAGAACAAATTTGAGCGAATCAAAGCAGAAAAAGATGGGCTAGTGCTAAAGCAAGAGCTAGAACTGCTTGCTAGCATCGGATGGGAAGCGATCGAAGAACCCGATCGAGATTTTCGTCTTAGAGCGTTGGGATTGTTTTACCGTGAAGTCACACCCGGAAGATTTATGTTACGAATGCGGACTGCGAACGGCATCATGCCAAGCAATCATTTGCGCGTTCTCGCAGAAATTGTGCAGTATTACGGGGATCACGGCAATGCAGATATTACGACTCGTCAGAATATTCAACTCCGAGGCATTCGGATCGAGGACGCTCCGGATATTTTCCGACGGTTTGAACAAGCTGGAATGACGAGCGTTCAAACTGGAGTTGATAACGTGCGAAATGTGACGGGTTCCCCGGTTGCAGGGCTTGAAGCAGATGAATTGATTGATACTCGTGGTTTGTGTCGCGCAGTTCAAGACATGATTACCAACATGGGAGCCGGAAATTCTGCGTTCACCAATCTGCCACGAAAATTTAACATTGCGATCGCTGGATGTCGCGATAATTCAGTCCACGCGGAAACCAATGATCTGGCGTTTATTCCCGCTTATAAAAACGATCAAATTGGCTTTAATGTAATCGTTTGCGGTATGTTTTCGCCGAAGCGGTATCAAGAAGCGGTGCCCCTCAATGCTTGGGTTTCACCTGATGATGTAGTGGAAGTGTGCGAAGCAGTTCTGTTGATTTATCGCAATCACGGACTGCGGGCAAATCGGCAGAAATCGCGCTTGATGTATTTGATTGATGCTTGGGGGATTGAAAAGTTTCGATCTCAGTTAGAACAACACCTCGATCATTCGCTCGAACCTGCTGCCGAATCGGATGAAATGACCTTAAACAAACGCGATCACATTGGCGTGTATCGGCAAAAGCAGCCTGGTTTGAACTATGTGGGGTTACACATTCCGATCGGGCGCTTGTATGCTCACGAAATGTTTGAATTAGCGCGAATGGCGGATGTCTACGGTAGCGGTGAACTGCGCTTAACGGTTGAACAAAATCTTATTATTCCAAACGTTCCGAATTCTCGATTAGATGCCCTGTTAAAAGAACCCTTATTGCAAGAGCGCTTTTCGATCGAGCCTGATCCCGTTTCTCGCTGGCTAGTTTCTTGTACTGGCAATCAATTCTGCGGATTCGCTTTGATCGAAACCAAGAATCGCGCTTTAGCAATGGTGAAAGCCCTCGAAGCAGAATTGACTGTCCCGCAGCCTGTCCGAATTCATTGGACAGGCTGCCCCAACTCTTGTGGACAGCCGCAGGTTGCAGATATCGGATTGATGGGAACAAAAGCCCGCAAAAATGGGCAAGTCGTCGAAGCCGTTGATATTTGGATGGGTGGCAAAGTGGGCAGTGAGGCTTGTTTGGGATCACGGGTGCAATCTGGTATTCCGTGTGATGATCTTTTGCCCATATTGCGGAATCTGTTGACCGAACATTTCGGGGCAAAACCGAGACAAACCGGATATTTTGTGCCGCCGGATCTGCTGAGTGAAAACAACGAAGGCTAATTGAGGCATTGATCATGACAGACGTAACAAAAACGCTCTGCCCTTACTGTGGAGTGGGGTGTGGTTTAGACGTGTCGCCTCCAGCTCAAGAAGGGCGAGCGATTCACCGCGACAGTCAAGGAACCCCGATTTGGAAAGTGAGAGGCGATCACGATCATCCCTCAAGCCAGGGAATGGTGTGTGTCAAAGGTGCAACTGTGACTGAAGCCCTTGATAAACAGCGTCTTCTCTACCCGATGATGCGAAATACGCTGGATGAGCCTTTTCAGCGGGTGAGTTGGGATCAAGCGCTCGATCGCGTCGTGGCACAAATTCAGCAAACGAAAGCTTATTACGGCTCAGAAGCGTTGTGTCTTTACGGGTCTGGTCAGTTTATGACCGAAGACTACTACGTGATGCACAAACTGATGCGGGGGTGTCTCGGCAGCAATAACATTGATTCAAACTCCCGTCTCTGTATGTCTTCAGCCGTGACTGCTTATGCTCAAAGCTTAGGGTCTGATGGTCCCCCTTGCTGCTATGACGATTTAGAACTTACTGATTGTGCTTTCTTAGTTGGCACGAATGCCGCAGAATGTCATCCCATTATCTTTAATCGATTGCGTAAATATCATAAGCAGCATCGTCACGTGAAGCTGATTGTAGTTGATCCACGCCGTACACCAACCGCTGAAGCCGCAGACTTACATTTGGCGATTCGACCAGGGACAGATATCGATCTGCTCAACGGCATTGCTTATTTGCTAACTGAGTGGAATCAGGTGGACTACGCCTTTATTGATGAATGTGTTGCAAACTTTCCCGGCTTATGCAGAGGTAATTCGGCACTATCCGCCAGAAGTCGTAGCTGAACGCTGCAATATTTCGATCGACGATCTCAGAACCGCTGCTCGATATTGGGCAAAATCTAAGCGCGTTTTATCGCTCTGAACAATGGGCGTAAATCAATCGAGCGAGGGAACTGCCAAGGCTCGATCGCTGATCAACTTGCATCTACTCACTGGACAAATTGGTAGACCGGGAGCGGGTCCGTTCTCACTCACAGGTCAGCCGAATGCAATGGGCGGACGAGAAGTCGGGGGACTAGCGGGATTGTTGCCCGGATATCGTTGGGTGAAAAATCCAGACGATCGTGCGGAAGTGGAGCGGTTCTGGAACTTGCAGCCGGGTCAAATTTCTGCCCAAGTTGGACGGACGGCTTGGGATATGATTCGGGGATTAGAATCGCGTGAAGTCCGATTTCTCTGGATTGCGGCAACAAATCCCGCTGTAAGTCTGCCGGATTTGCCGCGCACGAAAGCCGCTCTGCGGGCTTCACCGTTTACGGTTTGTCAAGATGCCTACTATCCGACCGAAACCGCGAACTATGCTCATGTGCTACTTCCGGCGGCACCGTGGGGCGAAAAAACGGGAACGATGACTAATTCTGAGCGAGTTGTAACGCTGCTTCCGGCATTTCGCAATCCACCGGGGCAAGCAAAAGCAGATTGGGAGATTTTTGCCGAGGTTGGACGGCGTTTAGGGTTTGGTGAAGCGTTTGGCTTTACAGATGCGGCAGAAGTGTTTGCGGAATTTGTGCAGCTTACGCGCGATCGTGTATGCGACATGAGCGGTATAAGTCACGAATTGCTTCAACGCGGTGCGATTCAATGGCCCTATCCCGCAGGTCAAGCTTGCGATCGCACCTCAAAACGATTGTACACCGATCACCGTTTTCCGACTGCTGATGGTCGCGCTCGGTTCGGTGCTTATCATTCGCGCGGTTTGGCAGAACCACCGGATACAGATTATCCCTTTGTTTTAACGACTGGACGGCTTTACGGTCATTGGCATACCCAAACTCGCACAGGTCGGATTGAAAAACTGCGGCAAATGCACCCGCACCCTTTTCTAGAAATACACCCACATGATGCAACTCGATTAGGCTTGCAGACCAACGACTGGATCGAAGTGCGATCACGCCGGGGAAAAGCAAAATTCCCGGTGATGGTGACAAGTGCGATCGTGCCGGGTACCGTTTTTGTCCCGATGCACTGGGGCGCACTGTGGGCAACTCAAGCTGAAGCGAATGCACTAACGCATCCGATTTCTTGCCCTGAGTCTTTACAACCTGAACTGAAAGCTTGTGCTGCCCAACTGGTTGCGGTTGGTGCAGAACCGATCCCATCTGTTCCAATCCCTGAATTGATCATGGCAGAGTATCAAACTTGATGCTCATCAAGCGTTACAGGATAAAGATAAATCACTCAGCGGGCGATCGATGTCCTGGTCTGAGCCAGTCGAGCCACTCCAATAAAGATTGCACTCACAACACAGAGCGCAATAAACAGCATCACTATATTAAGCAACACTTGCGGGTAGCCAAGTTTGTCAGCTTCTAGAAAGGGATAGGGATACCATTTGAAAATTGCTCCACGAATCAGTGCAACAATCACATAACCAATCGGATAAATTAACCATGCAGGTGAATTGCGCCAGTGTATTGTTGTCTTCGGCACGAACAAAAGCCAAAACACGACATATAGCAATCCCAGGTCAGTTGTGAGAGTATAGAGAGGACTAAAACAGCGTTAAAAATGACTTTATGCTAGCTG
>PSLO01000093.1:0-17059 GCA_040289665.1 Leptolyngbya sp. ERB_1_1
GGCAGCAGGTGAAGCGGCTCCGGTTGCCCTTTCTGCTCCCGCAATCAACGGCTAATTCTTCACCTTAGTTTGAACAAAGCCCTCCGAGTTCCGGGGGGCTTTTTCATGGCTAAAAACATTGGTTCTTTTGAAGTAAGTCAATTATGAAACTTTGGCTTATCCTGGAAATCAGTGATTTGCGAACTATATAATGTCTAGCTCGTGGCAGCGATCGTTAATTTTCGGGGGGATTGGTGCAACCCTTTCGCTCTGGTTCTTGGAGAATTTGACGCACACATTCGGGGATTGGCTTCCGGCGATCGTGCTTGGAAGTGGAATTGCTTGGGTCGCACTGAAATTTCAGAAAGATGATGCGCCAAAAATTCAGGCGGAGCCAGTCACGCTCAATCGAGTACAGAGCGAATTAGGTGAGGCAAAAGAATTATTAGATTTATTGGCGATCGAGACTCAAGACTTAACGATCAATGGCAGTGCTCAACAGTTATCAGATTTGCGATCGCAGATTCAAACGATTACTTCAGACTTGAATCGTGACGAGATTCGTTTTGCGGTTATGGGTGGCAAATCAGTCGGTAAAACGATGCTCGTCAACTTACTAAAACACGGTTGGGCGGAGAAAGTTTCACAGAAGCTGGTTCTACAAGACACGCCAGAGTTATTTGCTGCAACTGATGGCGGAATTATTGCGGAAAGAGATGCTTGGAAGCTTGCGCGATCGTCGGATGTTGTTTTGTTTGTAACAAACGGTGATTTGACGGCAACTGAGTTTCAAGCGATTCAGAAAATTACGTCTGTCGGAAAACGATTAGTTCTGATTTTTAATAAACAAGATCAATATTTACCAGAAGCGCAACAGGTCATTTTGAATCATCTGCGAGAGCGAATGTCTGCAATTCTCGCACCTCAAGATGTGATTGCGATCGCAACGAATCCCAAGTCGCTTAAAATCCGCCAGCATCAGACGGATGGCACGGTGGAAGAATGGCTAGAAAAACCAGAACCGCAGATTCTGCCCTTGCTTGAACGTTTAAACCAGATTCTTTTACAGGAAGGACAGCAGCTTGTTTTAGCGAGTTCACTCAGTAATGTGACAGCAGTTCAGGCTGAGGCGAAAACTGCATTGAATCGGGTTCGACGCGATCGAGCAATGCCTCGAATTGATCAAGCTCAGTGGATTGTTGCAGGAACGACGTTTGCTAATCCATTTCCAGCGCTAGATTTATTAGCGACTGCCGCAATTAATGGGCAAATGGTGCTGGAACTAAGTAATTCATATCAGCGCAAATTCACCTTAGAACAAGCAAAAACCATTGCGGCGACAATGGCAAGTGTAATGGTGAAATTGGGAGTCGTGGAGGTTTCGACGCAAGCGATCGCAGGTATCCTCAAAGCAAATGCCATTACGTTTGTTGCAGGTGGACTGATTCAAGGCGTGAGCGCAGCTTATTTGACCCGATTGGCTGGATTAACGTTGGTAGAGTATTTTGAAGGTGAGCCGACCGGAGAAATCAAGCGTGATCTGCTGCAACAAGTGATGCAGAAAGTGTTTGAGCAAAATCGCCGTTTACCATTTCTGCAAATGTTTGTGAGACAAGCGGTGGAGCAACTTGTGAAACCGACGATTGCTTCTCCTCAAGCATCTGAACAAGTGCCTCAACCTTTAGACGGCTTGCCTGCTCCTCAAGAAGCTCCGCTAGAAATTGGGGCAAAACTAGAAGAAGATGTGCAGCTCAAACCTCTTCAACCTTTAGCAATTCCCGAACCTGTCCCCGTGATGAATCAAGAACCTCAACTAATTGAAGGTAGAACATCATAGCTACCAAAGATTTTCAATGTCTCTGTGCAAGTCGCTAATTCAGTAAGTGCAGATTGCATTGCGTCTTGTCGGGTATCTGCCTCTAAATCCATAAAGAAAACGTAATCTCCCAGCGATCGCTTAGTTGGACGAGATTCAATTCGACTTAAATTAATTCCTCGCTGTGCAAAAATCTGTAGCGGTTTTACTAACACTCCTGGCTGATTTGCACTCACACTGAAAGCAAGCGAGGTACGACTTCCGCCGGGTGAAGCATCAAGGCTCAAAACGATAAAGCGAGTGCAGTTTTCGGGATGATCGTTTATCGGTGAGGCGAGAATTGGCAAGCTGTAGAGCTGCGCGGCTCTTTGTGAGGAGATTGCCGCGACCGTTTGATCCTCGCCTAAATGTTGTAGAGCTTCGGTCGTGGAATTAGCGGCGATCAGTTGAGCATTTGGAAGATGGCGATCGAGCCAGTTCTGACATTGCGCCAGTGCTTGAGGATGAGAATAGACGGTTTGAATTTCGTCGATGCGTTCTGCGATCGATAATAAGGCGTGATGGATGGGAAGCACGATTGTATGCTGAATTCTTAGCGTATCGAGTCGCCAAAGAGCATCAAGCGTCATCGTAACACTGCCTTCGATCGAGTTTTCGACGGGCACTACTGCAAACTGCGCCTGTTCTTTTGCGACGGCTTCTAGAGATTGCGCGATGCTGGGGTAGGGACAGAGAAACGCTGCGTCTTTGTTTGCTTGAGTGAGCCAAGTTAAATATTTCAGTGCCGCAGCTTCAGCGTAAGTTCCGTGTGGTCCTAAATGTGCGATCGTCTGTGCCATCGCTCGCTCCCCAAGTTTCAAACTCTCGTCATTTCTATATTCCGCTGAGTTTTGTAAAACAGTAATCTTTTGCTCAATTAAATATGGTTATATTTCAAAAGGTGAACGTGCAGTGATGAAAAGCACCTTAAAATTAGTTCATAATTAGTGAAAACCTTCGCCTACCCCCTGATGAATACTCGGTTCTCTGCCTCTCTTGGAGTCGAAATTGCTGTTCCAGAGCAGCCTATTCATATCAGCAATTATTTGCGGCAACCCCAACGAGTGGTAACTGCCCTCGCTGCGTCCAGTCAAATTGAGCCATTAGGTGAAGAAGTGTATCGGCTGAAAATGCGTCAGCTAAACTTCATGACGCTGAGTATTCAGCCTGTGGTCGATATACGTGTTTGGGCAACTGAAACGGCGGCGGTGAATCTACGATCGGTCGCCTGTGAGTTACGTGGGATTGACTATATTCAACACAAGTTTTCTCTGGATCTAAACGGGCAACTTTCGCCTTGTCAACAGGGTGGCAGCACCTATCTCAAAGGACAAGCGGATTTGGTCGTTCAAGTCGAGTTTCCACCTCCTTTTACATTCATGCCTCGTCCCTTGCTTGAGACGGCGGGAAATGGGTTACTGCTGAGTGTTTTATCTACAATTAAGCAGCGCCTATTACACCAGCTATTAGACGACTACCGGAACTGGGTGGCAATGCAGATAGAAGAAACCCCTACACCGAGGAATTCGATCGCCGTGAATCCCCTAAATCCCTAAGTTAAGCGTCATTTGTTGGATTGCTTTTTGAACCGGGGCATACGTTCGACGGTGATGGGGCGTAATTCCAAACTTCTCGATCGCTTCAAGATGCTGCTTTGTTCCATATCCTACATTGCGCTCCCAACCATAGTTTGGGAATCGCTCTGCAAGTCGCTGCATGAAGCGATCGCGTCTCACTTTTGCAATAATTGATGCACAAGCGATCGCATAACAGGTTGCATCACCATCAACGATCGCAGTATGCGAACCAAGATCAGCTTGTTTAATTGGGCGACCATCAATCAAGGCATGATCATAAGGTGAAATTCGACTTAAGGCACGCTGCATTGCAAGGTAAGAGGCACGTAACACATTGATCTGTTCAATTTCTGGAACGGTTGCAACTCCAACCCCGACTGCGATCGCGTTTGATTTGATCGGATTGAATAAGCGCGATCGAGCGGATGCAGATAAGAGTTTAGAATCTCGGACTCCTTCCAACATTTCACACTGAGGCGGTAAAAGCACTGCGGCAGCAACAATCGGTCCTGCAAGACAGCCTAATCCCGCCTCATCGACCCCTGCAATCCGAAGCAGCCCTTGTTTCCACAAAGACTGCTCTACCTTTAAGGTCGGATTCTGAGGCACGTTATTCGTTAGGGGTTGCAGACGATCGCCGCCGTCTTCGTCTCACCGGAGCGTCTTCTTCTGGTTCTGGTGATGCTGCTTCTGGTTCGGGGATATCAACTTCCGCCACGCTTACAGGCACATCCTCTTGAATCGGAACTTCCACAACATCATCGTCAGGTTCTTCAACCTCTGGAACCTCTACGGGTGCGGCTGCCTCGTGTTGAGCAGGTTGAATTGCTTCGGGAGGAGGTGCTTCTCCGGGAAGTAAAACAGAAACGATCGCGGATTTTGGATTCTTAACTTCTTGACTCGACAAGATCAGTGGCGAAATTCCCATCCAGGCGTAGACCTCTTGCTCATCGGGAGTCATCTCAACGTAAACCACTTCAGGCGGTTCAGCCGGGGTTTTGTTGAACCGATCGCGTCTCGGAGAACGATTATTCCGACGATCTTCGTAGCGATTTTCGCGTGGGGCTTCTTCAGCAGCCGAATCTGCTACGGGTTCAGGCGTGTACTCGGTCGATCGCGAAACCAGGGTTGGGGCTGGCGTTGAAAATCCGTTCGGGCGTGTACCTGATTCTTCCCAGCGGCTTGGTTTCGGGGGAGCTTCTCGGACTGGGGCTTCTCGAGGAAACTCACGGGGAGCTTCTTCACCAATGCGAGGACGACGACGGCGACTTCTTGCAGAGCGACCTCGTTCTTGATAGCTCGGATGATGCAGGAGTTCTAAATCTGATTCACCAGCATCGCTCTCCAAATCGTCTCCTTCCCAAAATGCTTCGGTTGCAGGAGGTAAGTCTCGTCGGGGTTCAGCGCGGCGCGGTGTGCTTTCCGAAGGCGTGTATCGAGCAGCAGGGCGTTGTTCCAGGCTTTCGACTTCTTCGGCATCGACTTCACCTGGTAGATGAACGACGTGCCCTAAACCGCCACAGGTTGGACAGGGACGACCAAAGAGTTCGTAAATGTTTTTCCCTTGACGTTTGCGGGTAAGTTCGACTAAGCCGAGTTCAGAAAGTTGAGAAATTTGAGGTTTGGCTTTATCCGATCGTAGAGCTTTATTAAAATGCTCCAACACTTGCAGTTGGTCGCGTCGCGACTCCATATCGATGAAGTCTACGATGATCACCCCTGCAATATTTCTCAAGCGCAACTGTCGTGCAATTTCGGTTGCCGCTTCGCAGTTTGTCCAGAGTACGGTTTCTCTTGCGGTTGCCGATCGTGTAAATGATCCAGAGTTAACATCAATTACCGTCAGCGCTTCAGTTCGCTCGATGATAATGTAGCCTCCGGAGGGTAGATCTACTCTTGGTTTGAGTGCTTCTCGAATTGCAGCATTGACGCGGAAGTAATCGAGAATGGAAATGCGATCGCGATGATGATCAATTAATATTCCTTGCGGCGGTTTTCCTCCGCCCCAATTGAGTAACTGCTGTTTAACTCGCTTCAATCCGGTGTGCGAATCGACCACAATCCGGTTTACATCCGCACTGTAGACATCTCGTAATACTTTTTGAATAAAATCGTCATCGCGGTTGAGCAACGCTGGAGCGCGAGTGGAACCTGCTTCTTGCAAAATCGCTTCCCACTGTCGCTGTAACGTTTCTAAGTCCTCCATGATTGCCTCTTCAGGCATTCCTTCGGCTTCGGTACGAATCACAATTCCCATGCCAGCGGGTTTAATCAAGATCGCCAACGCTCTCAGTCGGTTGCGTTCGTTCTCGTTGCGAATTCGACGCGACAAATTTACGCCACGACCATAAGGCATCAAGACTAAATATCGACCCGGCATCGAAATATTTCCGGTGAGACGCGGACCTTTGTTGCCCGTCGGCTCTTTCATCACCTGCACCAGAACCTTTTGCTGTGGGGCAAGCAGTTCCGTGATTGATCCTGCCGATCGCTTTAATCTCAACGGACCTAAATCCGAGACGTGAATAAATCCATTTCGTTCAGAATCGCCAATATTGACGAACGCTGCATCGATTCCAGGCAAAACGTTCTCGACAATTCCGAGATAGATATCGCTGACCTGATGGCTTCCGGTAGCAACAATTAATTCTTGAATCTGATCTTCTGAAAATACAGCAGCAATTCGATGCTGCTCAGCAATTACAATTTGCTTTGGCATTCAATTTCCTCAAAACAGGGGCGCGATCGAAGCTTTGAAGTTTTGCTTCTTTCGCAGTGAAAAAATACGGGAGCGTGAAATCTCAAGATCACGCAAGTCTGAGCAGTGTTCAGCATGAGAGGTTTCTAAAAAACCGACAATCTCAAACCGATCCTCACTCTGACAATAGACAGTCAACGAGTGAACTTCGATCAAGCAGGCAGCGATCGTATTTGTCCGCTGCATCTGGATGAAGAATTGCGAAAATCTGGCAAACAGCATGAGTAAGACTCTAAGACCAGCACCCGACAGCATCTACGGGGATTCTTAGCTCACTACAGGCTGTGATGCAAAGCATTATAACGTGCGGATCTGCATCCGTACAAATTTTGACGATTTGCTTTTATAAGGGGTTGGTAAAAGAAAGTTTGATTACGCCAGAAATAACTGAGTGCGATGAATCGTTAGGAGATGTAATTCCTGCTCGGAGGCTTGTTCAAGAATTGTAATCATTTGTTCTGGGCGCAATAACGTTCCGTCATTTTGACAACTACCGATGTAGCGCAACGTTGCTTTTTGTGGCTCTGATTCGATCAGTTGCAGTTCAAATAAGCGATCGCGCACGTTCAACGGATAGGTTTTTCCCTTTTTCGTTGTTTGCTCTAACCAAATCTCAGATTTCGCCAGAACTTGATCAATCCAGGTCTGCCAATCTGCCTCAGTCTCCGTTTCTACTTCAATTTGGTATTCTGCTTTTTGAAGTAAAACCGCTGCTGCGGGTTCTTGTGGATTGACTTCTTCGATCGTATAAACGGGAATTTCTGCTGGAAGCTGGGCAATGAGACGAGCGCGAAATTCCTCAATCTCCATTGATCGCGTTAGTTCAAAATCCACAATTTCACCGGAACTGCTGACCCCTAACGGTAACGCACTAGCAGGCACAATTCGGGGCGAAGGATGGAACCCGCCTGTAAACGCAAGCGGAATCGAGGCGCGACGTACGACACGATCGAATAATCGCAGCATATCGAGATGACTAAGTAACGCCATTTCGCCTTCTTTACCCATTCGTACCCGCAGTCGCTGTGCGCGGGTCTGATTTGGCTCGAAATGCCCTGAGAATTCAGGAATCTCAGGCGGCGGAATCACAATATTGTGACCAAAATCAACGCCACAAACGCCGCAGTGAGAACAACCTTCAAACGAGCAGTCGGGGACGATCGCAGCTTCGAGTGCCCGCTGCAAATCTTCTTTCAACCATTTCTTATCGATTCCGGTATCTAAGTGATCCCAAGGCAAAGGAGCATCGAGTGAAATCGATTCATTCGCCTCAAAGATGTTCCATTCTCCGTTTTCGACTTGGCGATATTTCCAGGTTACGCCTGCTTCCTTGATCGCTTGTGTCCATGCGCCAAACGCTTTTTCAAGACTTTCCCACCAAGAATCCATTCCGGCACCGAGTTCCCAAGCACGCTGCACTACTGGGGCTAATCGTCGATCGCCTCGACCGACAAAATCCTCCATTGCCGAAATTCGGGTATCGGTGAAATTGAGTTTGACTCCTTTGATCGATCGAAATGCTTCTTTGAGTAACGCTTGTTTCCGCTTAAATTCAGTGGTTGAAACCGAGTGCCACTGGAACGGCGTATGCGGTTTTGGTGTGAAGTTGGAAATGGTCACATTGAAATCTAAGCGTCTGCGTCCCTGTTTTATGCATTCTCGACGCAACCAGCGAATCGTATCGGCAATCCCTAACACATCCGGATCAGTTTCACCTGGAAGCCCGATCATGAAGTACAGCTTGATTTTGTCCCAACCTTGCTCAAAGGCAGTTTTGACCCCGCGTAAAAGTTCTTCGTTCGTCAGACCTTTATTAATAATGTCGCGCATTCGTTGGGTTCCGGCTTCTGGCGCGAACGTGATTCCAGTCTGACGAGTCCCGCCAATAATGTTGGCGATGTTTTCATCAAAGCGATCAACTCTCTGACTCGGCAATGACAGCGAGATATTTTCGCCTTTCAATCGATTCTTAATCTCCACTCCGACCGCAGGCAACGCTAAATAATCCGAACAACTCAAGGACAGCAGCGAAAATTCGTTGTATCCAGTCGCTCTCATTCCTGTCTCGATCGCGTCTATCACTTGTTCGGGTTCGACATCACGAGCCGGACGGGTGAGCATTCCCGGCTGGCAGAATCGGCAACCTCTGGTACAGCCGCGCCGGATTTCGATCGTTAAGCGATCGTGCACCGTTTGCACGTAGGGAACTAGCCCGATCGAGTAAGCCGGGATCGGAGTGGCGACCCGTCGAAGGATTCGTTTCGGTACATCTGGGCGGTTTGGATGAACAGAGCCATCCGGAGTCATATCGTAAAATCGCGGCACGTAAACGCCAGGAATTTGAGCCAGATCGAGTAGAAGCGCTTCACGGCTTAATCCTGCTGCTTTACCTTCTTCGATGACGAGTCCGATCTCTGGTAGGAGTTCTTCACCATCACCTAATGCCACAAAATCAAAGAAGTCGGCATACGGCTCAGGGTTTGAGGTGGCAGTTTGTCCGCCTGCAAAAATCAGAGGATCAGCGTCCGATCTCGCTTTCCACGTCAGCGGAATTCCCGCGAGATCGAGCATCTCGAGGATATTAGTCGCTCCCAGTTCGTAACTGAGACTAAAGCCGAGAATGTCGAAATCAGTGAGCGATCGACGAGATTCGACCGCAAATAAAGGCGTTTTGGTTTCTCGCAGCTTAGCGGCAAGGTCGGACGCGGGGAGATAAGCGCGATCGCACAATTGACGCGGCTGGGTATTCAGAATGCTGTAGAGAATGATATGACCGAGATTCGATGCCCCAACTTCGTAGATTTCGGGATAAGTGAGTACCCATCGAACGGTTGCTTCATTCCAAGGCTTGTGAACCGCTCCTAACTCATTGCCAAGATATCGAGCCGGACGCAGAATATCAGTTGTTAAAAGCTTTTCTACTGCAATTGCCACGATTCACCTTGCCCTTAATGCGATCGATTCTTCAGTATAACGACGATCGCGATTCGGTCTGTTGGAAAAGCAAGGTGAATCAAGCAAGATGAATTCATGCGGTGGCGAGTTCAAAGGCGGAAAAGTTCTCAAAAATCTCGAAGACGCGATCGAGTTGAGTGAGTTCAAACACGATGCGGATTGCCACGGTGACACAACATAGGCTGAATCGCTTCTGATTCGCTTGCGCTAGGTTTAACGCAGAGACGAGTACCATCAAACCCGCACTGTCTAATGATTCAACTTTGCTCATGTCGATAAGAAGAGCGCTATTTTGCTCGGACAGTACCGCTGTGTGTAGTTGGTGACGAAATTGTGCAGCAGTTGCAGCGTTAAGAGCACCGCAAGGACGAATGATGGCAACTGGGGGACGGACCAAACTTTGCATAGCTTCACTTACCTTCTGGATCTCAAATATATTTTTCTGGTGAACGCTCTAGACGATAACTGGACTCGCTTGAGATCACTAGGGAAGCCTCGCGGTTTCGCAGAAACTTTACTGGATGAGGGAGATTGTTTAAATTTTCCGGTAAGTAATTTTACTAATATCATACGAAAATATACATACATACAATTCTGCTTCTTATTGGGACAGTTGTTTGGTTAATAGCTATATTGCAATTCAGAGAAATATGGTTCTGTGTAATATTGAGAACATCAGTTAGATTGATTTATTATTCCCAAACATATCAGGGCGTGCTTGCCAAATCTGCTGAATAAATTGATGCAGGTGACGATGAGAGAGTGGATTTTTATCTTTAGATTCGCCTCCCAATCGAGCGAGTAGAGGCAAAACCTCGACATCCAATGCCTCTTGAAATAGAGCCGCAGGACACATCAAATCAGAACCGTCTTGGAGATTTTGCAGCGTTAAACGATCGTATTCTGTCCAGTCCTCGGTCTCCGAAGCAGCTACAAGCGCGATCGGGCGTACCCAATAGAGTTGTCGCGATTCCACAAATTGCACCACTTCAGCGTAGAGGCGTGAGCCATCATGTTCGAGAAAGACAATTTGGCAGGGTTGAAAATTAAACTGCTGAAAGTCGGCAACCATAGAGTCTGTAAAGGTTTGATCAAGGCATGGTTTAATTCTAAAATTTTCAATCCATAAATCGCTACTCCGATCCTGATTGATCGATTCAGGGTGGTATGGATAGAATGAAATTACGCGCATCGTGAAGAAACGCTAAGCTAGAAACGATCGCGAAAATTCTTTTCTGCCCGCACGCTGGACTGAGGGATCAGTTCACAGTCGGAGTCATTAGAATCATTTGGGTAGAAATTCTCTGTCCATAAATTGCCCCTAATCGCTAATGGAGAGGATAGAACTGTGTCTGTTGAAACTATTGAACAGCGTTCAACAACTCGAAAACTTGCCCCACGCTATCGCGTTCTGTTGCACAACGACGACTACAACACGATGGAATACGTGGTGCAAGCGTTAATCGAAACGGTTCCGAGCCTGACTCAGCCTCAAGCTGTCAATATCATGATGGAAACCCACAATAGTGGTGTAGGTTTGGTCATTACTTGCGCTCAGGAACACGCAGAGTTTTATAGTGAAACGCTAAAAATGAAAGGCTTGGATAGTACGATCGAGCCTGACGAATAACTCTGGACTGTCGCTTGAAATTCAATTTTGCTGCTATTTCTCGTCGCCCAACTCCCATTCGGATTGGGCTATTTTTGTTGATGCTGTTCGCGATGTGGCTGCCGCTGAAGATTCCGATCGAGTGGGCAGTCAGCATTTTTTACGGCGCAACGGATGCGGCTCGGAACATCGCTTCGATTCTGACGTACATCGTCCTGTATGCAGAATTCATTGTCCTGGTCAAACTGTGGGGACGATATATTTATCAGGAACCGCTATTCAGAGCCTATGGATTGAGACAACCGCGACAGAATTGGCGAAATTTTGGGCAAGGATTAGCGATCGGGCTTGGAAGTTTGCTGCTCATGTTCGCGCTGCAAGGAATTTTAGGCTGGGTGCAATGGCAAGTTCCTGTGAGTACTTTTCCGCGCATCTTGCTCGAAGGGGGCATAATCGCGATCTCGGTTGGTTTTGTTGAGGAACTATTCTTTCGCGGTTGGTTGTTGAATGAACTCGATCGAGAATATTCTCCTCGTATTTCCCTTGGGGTCAGTAGTCTGATTTTCGCGCTTGTACATGGAATTCGACCGCAATTCTTTGCCCTAGTAATTTTCGGGTCGATTTTGGTGTGGGCGAAACGAGCCACACGGGGACGATTGGGATTGTCGATCGGATTTCATGCAGGGATTGTCTGGGGCTATTACCTGGTGAATGTAGGTCAATTGGTGACATTCTCGAATCGTGTGCCAGCTTGGGTAACGGGGATCGATCGCAACCCGTTAGCTGGCGTTGTGGGAATTTTGGCGCTGAGTACGATCGCGTTCTTGATGCGATCGGCAGCATTGAGGTCTTCGGTGAGATTCAAGGGTAGAGAATAGAAGTACAGTGAGTTGAGGCATTAAGATGAAGCGTGATCAAGTCTTGACAACGTTAAAGCAACACAAAGTAACTTTGAAACAGATGGGTGTTCGATCCCTTGCGGTTTTCGGCTCAGTTGCGCGAGATGAAGCACGTCCTGATGACCTTCAACGAATTTATTACAGACGATCGAACTTACGATGCAGTGATTCGGAACTTGGAAATTTTAGGCGAAGCGACCAAACAACTTCCACAGGATCTACGAAATCGCTATCCGAATACAGAATGGCGGAGTATTGCGGGCTTGCGAGATGTTATCGCTCACGCTTATTTTCAGATCAGGGATGAAATCATCTGGGATACTGTGCCAACCAAGGTGCAGCCTCTGAAAAATCAAATTCAGCTTTTGTTAGCGCAAGAATTTAATGAACAATAGAAAAGGCGAGTTATACAACAAGAATGGGACAGTACGATCGCTTAATTCTCATGGCAGAAGATGAACTGACACAGTACAGCACCGATGCCCGCAAAATCGAGAAATTGCGGCAAAAAATCGGTTTATCGGTGTCAGCCGCAGAACAGAAACAAGTGAAAGAGCAGATTCTAGCGGAACTGCCAACCGATCCAATTAACAAAATCATCGAGGAGCAACGTCAATCCGTCGCGCTTCCGTTTTGGGGAATTGCGGGACTGGGATTACTGCTAGGAATCTCGATGTCACAACCGTTAGATTTTATTGCCACCATTGCAGGGGGCGCGATCGCGTTTCAAGTTCAGAAGCTTGGTTGGCGGCTTCAGGCAAAACGTCTCGTTCTCAAAACACTCGAAGAAATCGAAGAGCGAATCCGAAAGCCTGATTAAGTTTGAGGATGAGAACTTCGAGCGATTCGGAGTTCTCAAATTTCAGACAGACTAGACAATTCTTCACTGGTTTGATACTGTAAGTAATTGCGGGCGATTAACTCAGCGGTAGAGTGCATCCTTGACAGGGATGAAGCCACAAGTTCGAACCTTGTATCGCCCATTCAAACTGCTATGCGCCTTCTATGTCCCTTCAAACCAAGTGACAAGCGCGAACACGAAGAACAGAATTCCACCCAGAAGCGTTACCGTGCGTTCTGAGATGTGAGAGGCAATCAGGCGACCCCCGAAAACCGCGATCGCACAGCAAATCGCGTGTCCCAAAATTGCACCGATCGTGACTCCGATCGCATTGTTCGAGGCTGCAAGCACCATTGTATTAATCTGAGTACGATCGCCCCATTCTGCAATAAAGGTCAAGGTAAAGGCTTCTAAGGCAATGGCAAACGGCGTTTTTTTGCGAAGATTTGCTTCTGCTTGAGAAACGGCTTCCAGTGCTTCTCGTTCGGCATCAGAAGCACAGTCTGCACTTGCTACCAGCGATTTCTCTCGGCATTCTAGAGGCATTTTGCTGGCATCGTAGAGCATCTTGAAGCCGAACACGATGAATAATCCGATCGTGCCCCAATGAATGACTTGTTTTGGTAGGAAGGTTGCGAATTGTCCAAGCAGCACAGAAATCAGGGTCATCGCTGCTAAAGCTAAGATCGCTCCGAGAAAAACAAATCGGCGCGAATGACGCATCGCCAGACACATCGCGATAAAGAATGTCTTATCGCCCAGTTCCGAAACCGTGATTAGTAATAAACCTGCCGTAAATGCGGTTAACATACGCTCCTCTCAGATCGTGTAGAGATGAACTGAGTGAGCTTGATGTTGAGAGGCAAACGACTCCACCAAGCTCACAGCAGTCGTGAACTTCGTGAAAGTCTCACTTACAAAGGTACTAGCAATACAATGGTATTGGCAGTCTTTGTCGCTTGAACCAGGCTCATCGCCAGTGTGTTGATTCAAGCGGGCTGAATGAATCAGCAGCTACTCCCCTTCAAACTAAACCGATTATACCGGAGAGAGACGGATCTTCATCAATCAGTTTTAAGCGCGTTCCTTTGCTAACTTCGCTTTTGCTTGCTGCCAAAACTGCTCCAGTTCTTCGAGGGAATATTCGGATAACGGTCGATCGACCACACTTTCCATTTGTATCAGTCGTTGAATAAAGCGATCGTTTGTCCCTTGAAGGGCTTCGGCTGGATCGAGATCTGCCCATCTCGCTAAATTAATCACCGTGAATAATAAGTCTCCAAGTTCTGCTTGTTGATTCGCTTTACTTTCGTGTTGCAGAGCGTGCTGAAATTCGGCTAACTCTTCGTGAAACTTGTCCCAAACTCCGTCGATCGAGTCCCATTCAAATCCCGCCTTTGCTGCTTTTTGAGAAATTTTCATGCCTGCCATTAAGGGTGGCAGCGATCGAGCATATTTCCTCAATTTGTCGCTAAGTTTCGGTTCTTCACCGTTCTCGGTTGCTTTGATCTTTTCCCAATTCTGATGCACTTCATCAATGCTCTGAACTTCTAGATTATCGAACACGTGTGGATGACGGCGAATCAATTTTGCGGTGATATTTTGAGCAACGATCGCTAAATCGAATTGTTCTTGATCTTTCGCAACCTGGGCTTGCAGCACGACTTGAAGCAGAAGATCACCGAGTTCGTCTGCGATCGCAGCTTGATCGCCACTCCGGAGCGCGTCTACCACCTCATATGCTTCTTCAATCACATAGGACATCAAGGATTGCGGCGTTTGGGCGAGATCCCAAGGACAACCTCCCTCTGGGTTTCGCAGTTGGGCAACGACTTCGATTAACTGTTGTATAGCATTTAGCGTTTCAGACATTGAAGCATTCATAGACTGTCCTGGAATTTCCACTCAACACTTTAGCGCTTTCGTCGCTTGTTCCAGCGTTTGATCGTAGACCCAATCCAGTCGCTCAAACTGTGACTCATTGCACCGAGTTCTAATCCGATCGCGAGTGCGAAACATTCGATCGATGACCGCTGAATCAGATCAATCACTTGCCGAAACGTGGTTGCGATCGTCGTTTGTGCCGTACTTTGCCATTGAGAAGTCATTCCCAAAAGCTGTTGAGCGATCGCACCGATCACAATGGTGACGATCGCAAACAAGGTAATCCAGATTCCGAGATACA
This sequence comes from Leptolyngbya sp. ERB_1_1, assembly GCA_040289665.1. Classification (GTDB taxonomy): domain Bacteria; phylum Cyanobacteriota; class Cyanobacteriia; order Leptolyngbyales; family Leptolyngbyaceae; genus Leptolyngbya. The sequence goes on from PSLO01000093.1 coordinate 14,659, forward strand.
AAATTCTCCCGATCGTGCCGATGATTGCACCGTGGGAGAAGATCGATCGATGTCGAAGACTGCGGCGGTAGGGGAGCCAAATCCAGCGTAGAATGCCCCATCGTTTGTACTGCTGCGAGTAGATATCTAAATCAGGTCCAAACATCAGTCCAGCAAACAGAAATCCACCCGAAACCAGTAGGGTGAGATTGCTGCTTTGCGTCAGTCCGAACGTCGCAACTGCAACGATCGGCAAACTCCACAACGTAATGCTGTCATGAGTACGACCAGAAGGCATCGCCAAACCAAAAAAGGAAATCTGGATCAAATCGTAATCGATTGTGGATCATCTGCTATACTGAGTAAGCGTTAATCGGGCGATTAGCTCAGTTGGTAGAGCGCCTCCCTTACAAGGAGGATGTCGGGGGTTCGAGCCCCTCATCGCCCATCTTCACTTAGATTGTAGAGTTTTAGGCTATGCAACCAATGGCGTTTGTACTGGATTGAAGCGTCTTTATTCCGATGGAAAACCTGGTGAATTACTAAATAGCGAACAAACGATTCAGTGTTCTGCATGACAGACCGAATAGAGCAGTAATGCTACGATCGTGCGCTATTAAGGGATAACCAGATGAGCATTGTCTATCTCTCAATAGAGATATCGTGCGAAGAAATTATACATCAACGAAAACAATAGAAGCTGCACTAGACCTCAACCTATGGTGTGACGAAGATGAAGCGGTAATTGGGCTAAAACTTTGCAGGTTAGTAAAACGTTCTGCATATCTGACGGCTGGCACTGAAGCAAAAGACGGGGAAATCTTTGCCATGAAGATTGCGTTTGTGATAGTTGCTCATAAATTTCCTGAACAAATTGTTCGCTTAATCCGCTCGCTTAGCCCAGAAGCTCACTATTTTATTCATATTGATAGGCGGGCGAAGGCAGTTTTTACTGAGGCTCAAAGACTGCTTGAAAATACTCCTAACGTCTTCTTAGTTGAGAAAAGATATCCCTGCTATTGGGGGCAGTTCAACATTGTCAATGCAACGCTAGAATGCCTGCGGACTATCAGTAAAAAGGGAGAAAAATATGACTATGCAGTTCTGATTTCAGGTCAAGACTATCCGATAAAACCTGTCTCAGAGATCAAGCTTTTTCTTGAGAGAAATCGAGGTCGGCAATTTATCGAAGCTTTTCCCCTAATGGAACCCAATCGATGGACTAATCAAGACGGAGCATACCAGGCGACAAGACGAGTCTTAAACTGGCATTTTTTCTTCAGAAGTCACCGTATTCACCTTCCTTTGCAGCGAGAAATTCCTAATTCACTGGTACCCTACGGTGGCTCTCAATGGTGGGCATTAACTCGCGAGTGCGTAGATTATCTGATCGATTATGTGGATACTCATCCAAACGTAGTGAATTACTTTAAGAACACGTTTATTCCAGACGAACTCTTTTTCCAAACCTTAGTCTGCAATTCTCCGTTTAGACGAGAGGTTTCAGGCTACAGTCTAAGCTACGTGAATTGGTTAAACCCGAATCCAACTTCCCCAAGAGTCTTAACGACTGAAGACTTTGAAGCATTGAGAAAATCTGATTGCTTATTTGCCAGAAAGTTTGATCCTAATAGAAGTGAGAAATTGCTGAAGTTGGTTGATCAGAAGTTGCTAAACGCAGAGCGATTAGTGAAGTAATTAATATTAATTCACTAATCGTTCGTATTAAATAAAGCATTGAGACGCTGAAGGGCTAGGCGCTCCCTCTCATTAATTCGTAGATTTGTGATCTCAAAAACGCTACTTTTCTTAGCAGTCTTTAGTATCCGAATTGTGATCATTAACAACCAATTTCTAAATTCCTCCATTTCTAGAGGCGATACTTTTACAGACAGAATTAAAGCAATTTGCTTACAGGTTTCGATCGCAATATCATGCCCGTTCGCTGTGTTATTTAGCGTATGAAGCTGACCGAGAATAATAAACTGCTTTCTCATTAGCAGTTCTTTGCCTTTAACCCCTAATTTTTCATCTGCTGCATTCATGGAATCCATTAAGCAGCCAATAAGATGATTCCAAGGCTTCTGTCGTACCTGCTCTTCTGACAAAATTTGAATGGTTGCCTGAGCGGTTCTGAGCAAACTAAGGGGATCTGTTTTATCTGCTAGTGCAACTGCTGCAACTGCCTGCATCGGTGCTTGCATCAAAAGTGTCCATTCACTTGCAGCAAAGTTGTGAGTTTGTTCTTGTCGCTGCACCGTAAACATAAATTTAGGAGTTACGCTGATGAAGTGTTCTATCAATAACCTCTCATACTTAACAAAAGAGCGCAACGGCAGGTAAGAAAGTTAACTGAATCTTTGGGGTAAGCCACTGGTTCTACCAGTGCGACTCGATGAGCTTTGAGCGATACGGCAGTAAA
>PSLO01000094.1:0-5773 GCA_040289665.1 Leptolyngbya sp. ERB_1_1
CGCAAGTCTGACAATTCTCCTGTTCTACAGGTTACCGTTTCTAGTTATTCATGCAACAAAGCCATTCTTTTTTACAAGATTTATGGTTGCTTTTTCTGATACAACTATCTTTAAATCTTGAGTTTATTTGATCTAATTTTGCGGGTTTAGCGATGCGATTATTTACACTAACAGCTTGCACGATCGGGCTAATTTCTGCCGCAGATCTAACACAAAAAGCAACCGCTCAAGATATTGTCGTGCCAACAGAGACAGCAACTTCAGCGAACCTGGAGCGCGCTGTAAGCATCGAGAATAAGACTCTGATAAACGCGATCGCATTTCCTCGCACGACTCCAGAGTTTTCCCGCAAACAGATTGCTCAGGCTGCCCAACCAGAGCAAATGATTCCAAACCAGATTCAGCCCGCTGCCCAAACGCCACCAAAATCGCCTCAAACCCCTCCCGATCTGGTTGTAATCGCAACGGATGTCCAAATCGTCGGCGCTTCTCCCGAACTTCAGCAATTAATTCGCGCTCAAATTCAAACTCAACCCGGTGGCAACGTCAGTACACCCCAGCTTCAAAGAGACATTGCCACAATTCTCGAAACAGGCTTATTTAGTACCGCCAGCTTCACCACAAACCCCAATCCCAATGGCTTGAGTGTCACCTTTCAAGTTCAGCCGACGACTGTTCGCTCCCTCAACCTAGTCAATGCTCAAGCGTTGACTCCGGCGATCGCGAATCAATTTTTCCAATCCCAATTTGGCGCACCCGTCAGCCCCACTGCAATTAACGAAAGCATTCGTCAGATCAACGCTTGGTATCGCCAAAACGGATTTAGCCTCGCGCGGGTTATCGGTGTTGTGCCAAGTCGCAATGGTGTGTTAACGGTTGAAGTCGCAGAGGGAACGATCGGAGATATTCAGTTCCGATTTACCGATGAGCAAGGCAAACCCACCAACGACAAAGGCGAACCCATTAAAGGCAGAACGAGAGAAAGCTTTTTACGAACCCAGATCCAACAAAAACCAGGGCAAATTTTCCAAGAATCTGCCGCGCGTCAAGATCTCGATCGCATTTTACAAACGAGATTGTTTACCAACGGGCGAATTTCGCTCGAAGGAGATGCCCGTAAGACAACGGTGGTATATAACCTGACTGAAGCTCGGAGTCGCGCCCTCAATGTCAGTGGCGGAGTCAACGACGACTTAGGCTTGTTTGGCAGTTTTAACTATAGCGACAACAACTTCAACGGGGTTGGACAGCAACTTGCTGGAAATGTGTCAGTTGGAACGAGGGATGTTCAATTTGATGGGCGATTTGTGAGTCCCTATCGCGCGACTGAACCAGATAAATTAGGCTATAGCGTCAGTGGCTTCCGACGGCGCGGGATCTCGCGGGTGTTTGATGACGATACGAGCAAACTGGCGAATGGCGATCGCGTTCGAGAAGGTCGCTTCGGGGGAACGGTAGCGGTCAATCGTCCGATTGGAAACGGTTGGGATGGAACATTAGGACTGAATTACACGCGCGTGAGTTTACGCGATGGAGATGGCAATATCGCGAGACGCGATCGTAATGGCGCACCGCTCTCATTTAGCGGGACTGGAATTGATGATTTGACCACGCTGAATTTTACCGCTGTTCGTGATCAGCGCGATAATCCAGTCGATCCGTCGAGTGGTTCTTTGTTAACGCTCACAACCGAGCAATCGATCCCGATCGGGCGCGGTAACATTCTCTCAAATCGTGTGCAAGCGAACTATTCGCAGTATATCCCGGTGAATTTCTTCAACTTAGAGAAAACGCAGCAACAGCCAGAGGTGTTGGCGTTTAACGTGCAGGCAGGAACGACGATCGGAGATTTGCCACCCTACAATGCTTATACGCTAGGTGGAGCAAATTCGGTGCGGGGCTATGAGAATTCAAACCTGGCAGTGGGTCGCAGTTTCGTCTTAGCCTCAGCGGAATATCGTTTTCCGATCTATCGAATTATTGGCGGGGCTGTGTTTGCTGATTTTGGTTCGGATCTCGGATCGGCAAATGCGGTTTTGGGCGCACCCGGTACGGTGCGAGATTTACCGGGTACAGGATTCGGATTCGGGTTAGGGATTCGGGTGAAGTCGCCGTTTGGTACGATCCGAGCAGGATATGGAATTAACGATCGAGGTGAAGGACGATTTCAGTTTGGCTTCGGGGAGAAGTTCTAAGAATGCTAAACAAGCGGTTTCCAAGTTCCATGAAATCCGATCGGAATCACTTCTGGCAACGCTAATCGACATACAGGCTGATCGTTTAATCGATCGCTATCGAAAACCCAAACCTCGCTCTGGTTCGTGTTGCCGTCATAGACGATCGTAACAATCCATCCTTGATTCGGATCGATCGCATCTGGCGCGTAAATTGGCTCAACCGGATATCGATTCTCACCACAATCCGCTTCTACTAAATCGCCGGTTTTTTGATCAAATCGTCCGATCGCGCCAAAAATTTCCTTCACCGGATCAGCACCCCGACGATGCACCGAAAAATAAGTATGTTGCCAAGGCTGCCCGACTTCTATTGGCTTGACAACTGGGAACTCACAATGTCGATCGAGTAATTCCTGCTGTTCTAAAACTTTTCCGATTAATGGATTGACTCGAATTTGCCATAGCGTTGATCTTGCGGATGTCTGAGTTTTGCCTGTTGCAACTTGTCTCAAATACTCATTTGTGTTGAAATCAGCATATCGAACGACATCAACCACAGCATTTCCATCAGCATCAACGCAGGCGTTGCCGAAATGCCATTGATACCATGAATCGGTTTCACCTTGGCTAACAAGTTTTAGGGTTTGTCGATCGAAGACCAGTACCTGAGTTCCTTTCTCCGGCTTCCATTCAAACGACTCACTAAAGCTTTTGATCCTCGCTAACAACGGCAATGGATTCAATCGTACTGGAGAAACGAAGAACAATAGATATTGACCCGCCATGACAAAATCATGAATCAGCGGAAATCCATCTAATGTATGACTATCACGCCGTCTCAGTTTGCCAGTCGCATCGATACAGTACAGATTTAGCGTGACCCCTTTGCCAAAACTGACCCCAAAATTGTAAACCTCTCCAGTGATCGGATCGCGCTTTGGATGAGCAGAGAATGGCAACAGTTCGGGTAAACCGCCTAAGTCATCTACGCCTTGAGTTTCTAGCGTTGCTAAATCAAGCGCGTGAGGATGTCCACCTTCCCAAAGTGCGAGAACACGATCGTCAAATGCCAATACTGATGTATTTGCCGCATTTTTCAATCCTTTGGTCAATCGGTTTAACAGATTCCCCGGTGGCAGCATTCCATAGCCACTATAGATAAATCGTCCAGCCTGCTCTTCTTTGAGAAACTTCTCACTCTCCACATAGCGATAAACGCCTATCGCACCCGTATCACTAAAACGCACCCCTAAAACCGCGCCATCACCATCAAACCAGTGCCCAACATGAGTTTTTCCTCGTTCTAATCGACCGGGACCATTGCGATAGAGCGAACCTCTTAGCCCTATGGGGATAGAGCCAGATAGTATCGGGAGTGCTGTAGGTGAGAATCCTTTTGCGGTATGCAAAACTGCTTTAGACCAGGATTGCGATGCCCCTGATATAGGGAAATCTGTTCGTGTTGCTGTCACCATAATTTTCTTCCTAGCTTAGTTGAGTCGTTTCTCGTCTTTGAATCCAAAAAGGCGACCCACTGTTTTTGTTCACCCGATAACTCTCCAGGATAGTAATTCATTCGGTGATTTAATCCCACTGAGGTTAGGATTTCATATCAATCCTTTCTGCCGCCGCTCTTGAAAGATCCGCAGAACGTTCAGATCGCTATCGTGACCTGTAGTGAAATTGGTGGTTTTGATGAGCGATCGAAGGATGAGTGAGCGGTGTAGGTCTGCCGCGTGTGATCATGGCAGTCTCGGCTTCAGCCCAAGTCGGAAGCGTTGCATTCCCAGCCTGCCAATGAACCACAGAAGCTTCATCACACCAATTCTGTAGTTTTGGCATTGCTTTGCCATGTGAACCGGATCGCATAAACGATCGCATCGAAGCTTCACTATCCCAAACGGTCATTGTCCAAAACACATTGCTGCCTTGCGCTCTTACGGTTGAAGCGAAGTTTCCCGGTGCGTGTTTTGCTTGATTGTTACTTTTGAATGAGTACCACAAAAACACAGGCAAAAATCGAATCGATCGCACCCGCAGGCGCGTAACGGAAATGAGTGCCATTGTTCTGCTCCTAAATTATTTACTGTTGAATCTGTTGCATTGCCTTAACTTTGATTTACTATGCACTTAGTTGCATTACACTCGTTAGCATATATGCAACTTATTGAATATGTCAATTGTCGAATATGCAAATTTTTGTACTAAAAATCCACCTTGTATGAGACTGACTCTATGGCACTAAATCACGCAATTCTGGCGCTGCTCATCGATAACCCTTGCAGCGGGTACGATTTGGCGAAAGACTTTGAGCAATCCGTTAATTTTTTCTGGAAAGCAACCCATCAGCAGATTTATCGAGAACTCAGCAAACTCGAAGACCAAGCGTTTGTCGAAGTCGAAGCGATCGAACAAACCGGACGACCCGACAAAAAGCTGTATCACATCACCGCATCAGGCAAAGCGTTTCTTTTGGAATGGGTACTCAAACCGTGTGATGTCATGGCGATCAAAGAAGACTTGCTTGTGAAGCTTTGGGCAGCAGAATTAATTCCGACTTCAAATTCGATCCAATCTGCTTCGATCGCCATCATCGTCAAAGAATTTCAGCGACATCAGCAACTTCACCGCCAAAGACTCGCAACATACGAGCAAATTCAGCAGAAATTCTTTGCCGATCTGAATCAACTTGCGATCGCGCAAAAATACCGATACTTAGTTTTGCGACGTGGCATTCGTTACGAAGAAGATTACATCGCTTGGTGTGACGAAGTTCTCGAACTGTTTGCAAATCACGCGGATGTCAAAGGTGTCTGATACAATGAACGGCGTTGTCAACTAGATGTACATCCTTTGAGCCAATCGATCGATGATCTACCCAAGGTAGACGATTTTCTACAAGAACTTGCCACGATTCAGCAAACAGGGTCAAAGCGGATCGCCATTCTCGGTTCGCGTCACGTTCCGATTACGCATCAAACTCTGATTGAAATGATGACTTATGCCTTGGTGCTAGAAGGGAATCGAGTGATTACCTCCGGTTCTACAGGAACGAATTTTGCGGTAATTCGGGGTGCGCTGCGGGCTGATCCGTCGATGCTGACGGTCATTTTGCCGCAAGGACTCGATCGACAACCGCGCGAATCTCGCGATCAGCTTGAAACGGTGATGCACCTGGTTGAATGCCCCGAAAATAATTCTCTATCGCTCGGTGAAGCAAGTGCGCTTTGTAACCAGGAGATCATTTCTCGCTGTCAGCAGCTTATTTCGTTTGCGTTCCACGATAGTCATACCTTGCTGCAAACTTGCCGCGATGCCGAAGATCAGCGCAAAGTAGTTACATTATTTTACTTTGATTAATTTATGCTGTTTGGATTACCCGTTCCGAGTTTGCTTCTCATTGCGATCGCGGTTGCCGTCGTTTGGATCTATCTGCCGTTTCTCGTGGTCGGCTATGCACGAGTACAAATCGGCTACACCAAAGAAATGCAGTCGGCTCCTCGTGCCGCCTTTGACAAACTACCAGACTATGGAAAACGGGCAACTTGGGCACATCAGAATGCCTTAGAAGCCTTTCCCATTTTTGCAGCAGCAGC
>PSLO01000094.1:5783-16961 GCA_040289665.1 Leptolyngbya sp. ERB_1_1
TGATGGCATATGTGACGAATCAAACTTCTGAACTTGCGGGATGGGCAGCGATCGGTTGGATGATTGCGCGATTCTTATTTCCGGTTTTCTATATTCTGAACCTTCCGATTTTGCGATCGATGATGTTTGCCATTGGCTCACTTTGCAGCTTTACGCTAATCGGACTAAGCTTGATCAGCACGCTCTAACATTTGCTTATGGCTTCTACATTTTCGTTTGATATTGTCAGCGACTTCGATCGCCAAGAACTGGTCAACGCGATCGACACGACCAAGCGCGATGTCCAGAGCCGCTACGATCTCAAAGACACGAAAACGGAGATCGAACTCGGTGCGGATGCGATCGTGATTAATACCGACAGCGAATTTACGCTCGATGCAGTGCATACGCTGATGCAACAACGCGCTGCAAAACGTAATTTATCGCTGAAAATTTTCGACTACGGCAAAATCGAGTCGGCAAGTGGAAACCGCGTTCGGCAAGAAATTAAGCTGAAAAAAGGAATCAGTCAGGACATCGCGAAGCAAATTACAAAAATTATTCGCGATGAATATAAGAAAGTTCAAGGATCGATTCAAGGCGATGCGGTGCGCGTTTCAGCAAAATCAAAAGATGATTTGCAAGTGGTAATGCAGCGAATGAAACAGGAAGATTTTCCGGTCGCGTTACAGTTTACGAACTATCGGTAATGTGTGCGATCGTTTCGCACTGCGCGACCGCAATTAATGCGATCGCGCCCAAAATTTTTTTGAACCTCGATCGTAGCAAATCTGTCTAAAAGCCCAGAGTAAAGAGCAAGCGCTGCAATCTTTACTTGCTTCAGTTCAGCGATCGCGACGCTTAGCTGAAACCGCTGGAAATTCACTTCAATCTGAAGGAGAGAGATCATGCTTACGATGATTCGTTATGCTCTGCCTGTTGCGACTGCGGCAATGATTTTCACGCCAATAGTTGCTTCAGCAGGCGAGGTGTATCACCGCGAACTGCATCAAGAACAGCGCATCTACAACGGAGTTCGAGACGGTCAAATCACTCCAGCAGAATTCCGCAATCTGGAACGGCGCGAGGCTTTGATCAATGCTCAACGGGCAGTGGATCTGCGCCGGGATAATCAGCATTTGACTCGCCTCAATCAGCTTCAACTCAACCGTCGATTAGATTCGGTTTCCGCTGCAATCTACCGCGATCGTCACGACTAAACCCAAAGCGTTTCAAGCAAGGGCAGTCCAATCTGTCTTTGCTTGATTGCTGTCATCCGTTAAAAAGTACTGAAAACGGTGTGACTTTTTTCCTAGTTGGGGATCACAGATTAGTCAGAACGGTTCTAGTTCGATCGCCGTTTGATTCGTTATACCCAAGAAAGGTCGATATGCTGCTCACCGTTCAGAAAGCTGATTAGACCGATTTACCTTATTGATTGTTTTGGAGAACTCTCGATGGCTTCTTTTGCTCCAATCCGCTTTCTCAGTGTCGTTGGCTCTGCTGGACTTTTAACACTGACAGCACTGTTAAATAAGACATCAATCGCATCAACTGTAGCATTTCAAGACAGTCCAAAAGCCGTCTTGGATCAAGCTTGGCAGATTGTGAATCAAGAATACGTCGATCGCCAATTTAATCACGTCGATTGGCAAAAAGTTCGTCAGCAGCTATTGTCTCAGTCGTACAGCGATCGCTCTGCTGCCTATGCTGCTCTAAAAACCGCACTCAAGCGACTGAATGATCCCTATACTCGATTTCTCACCCCAACTGAATTTCAAGCCCTAAATAGCGAAGATATTAATGGAGAACTCACCGGAGTTGGATTGCAGCTTCAAACCGATCCTCAAACAAAAGCGCTCAAAGTCTTCAAAGTGATCGATGCGTCACCTGCACTAAAAGCAGGCGTTCAAGCGGGCGATACGATTTTAGCGATCGATGGACGACGAACGGACGGAATGGCGCTCGAGGAAGCGACAAAACTAATTCGGGGTAAGGCAAATACTTCAGTTAAGTTTCTCCTGGGTCGTTCACAACGCGCACCATTCACACTCGCAGTCACTCGCCAGCGGATTGAATTACCGATCGTCTACTCTGCTTTGCGCCAACAAAACAATCAGCGCATTGGCTACATTCGCCTGGATGAATTTAGTGGTCATGCAGCAGAGCAAATGCGGCAAGCAATCCTTGATCTCAATCGTCAGAATGTCGATCGCTTTGTGCTCGATCTGCGAGGAAACCCAGGTGGATTGTTAGATCAAGAAACTGCGATCGCTCGGATGTGGCTCGATCAAGGTGCAATTGTGCGGATTGTCGATCGAGATGGGGCTGCAGAACAGGTACAAGCAAATCATACCGCTCTGACTAATCGACCTTTAGCAGTTCTTGTAGATGGCGGATCTGCGAGTGCAAGTGAGATTCTCACAGGTGCACTAAAAGACAATCATCGAGCGATCGTCATTGGTACACAAACCTTCGGTAAAGCTCTCGTGCAATCGGTCAATCCGCTTTCAGATGGCTCTGGAATCAATGTGACGATCGCGCATTACTTTACCCCTGCGGGACTCGACATCAATCACCGAGGCATTACGCCAAATGTTGTGAGTACTTTAACAAAACAACAGCAACAAGACCTATCAAACCATCCTGATGACCTCGGTACTGTCAAAGATCCGCAGTACACACGCGCTCTCAAAGCTCTTCAAAACCAATAGTCTCCAGAACATTCAATCCCAATACTGACGATGAAACACTTTCTTTTACCTCGTTCACTATTGGCAGTTGGAGCCGTTGTCCTTGTTGGAGGTTTTTTGGTTTCAAGCCAAGCACAGACAGCCCGCAAGCCTTCATTGCAGAACATCCCCGCTAAGCGAAGTACAGCATTGCCGCAACCGTATGCGATCGATGTTTCACAAGCCTTCACCGATCAAGGACAACGCCGCACCTACTATCTGCATACTCCGATCGCGGATTCTCCGACACACCCCCTTCCCTTGCTCGTGGCGCTTCACGGCTCAGGAATGCAGGGCAAAGAAATGGCAGAAAAAACGGCGCTCAATCAACTTGCAGATCAAGTGGGTGCGGTAGTCGTTTATCCAGACGGACTAAAGCAAAAATGGAATGTTTCGGGTCAAGCCCCTGAAGACAATGTTGCATTTGTTCATACCTTGATTGAGCAGGTGCAGCGATCGAGATCGATTGACCCTCAGCGAGTGTATGTTGTTGGTTTATCTAACGGCGGAATTCTCACTCAAAAGCTAGCGTGTGAAGCACCGAATGGGATTGCTGCGATCGCAACCGTTGCAGCTTCGTTACCGAACCAGTTTGCGACACATTGCCAAACTCAGCAACCGATTCCTCTACTCATGGTGAACGGGACAGCGGATACGATCGTGCCTTGGCAAGGAGGGACTTCGCCGGATGTTCGCATTGGTCGAAACCTATCAATCCCTTCGATTCCAACCGTAGTTAACTTTTGGCAGCGACACAATGCTTGTTCGCCTCCACCCAAAGTTGATCAGGTTTCTAATGTCGTTGAGGTGACGGATTATTCGTCGTGCAAGGATGGCTCTGAGGTGATGTTAGCAAAGCTTGAAGGGGCAGGACACGTCTGGGCGGGAGGAGGCTACGGACAATCTGCTTTTGGTGATACTACTCAAAGGGTATGGCAGTTTCTTCAACGCCATTCTCTACACTAATGCAGAGCATAGCCAAGCGCCAGAAGCAAACTGTCCCAACTTGATATTGGTGTTAAGCTGGCACTAAGCGAAACATGATTTAAGCAAGCAATGATCAGCAAAGATTCTATCCTTCAAAATCTGGAGCAGTTACCAGAAGATCTATGGAGAGAAGTCCTAGACTTTATTTTGTTTTTGCAGCAGAAACAGAATGTTATAGAAGATGCAGAAGATATTGTAGATGCAGAATCTGCGCTTTCTGAAGATGGCTTTATTCCTCTCTCGGAAGTCAAGCGAGAATTGGGAATGAAATAAATGGCTTACGAAGTCGGCTTTAAACCAACTGAGCCAACTTCGCAAGCTGAACGAAGAAACTCAGATCGCGATCGTTGAAAGAGTAGAGACTTTAGCTGCAGATCACCGTCCTGAAGGTTGCAAAAAGCTGAAAGGAGAGAAGGATCTCTACAGAATTCGGGTGATGAAAAACTATTGAGTTGTTTATGAGATCCAAGACCAACAACTCGTAGTGACGGTGATCAAAGTTGGGCATTGCCGCAATATTTATCGCTAATTCATCACAGAAGCAGCGATCGAGCCGCTACAAATTGCCAAACCCTTTCTTTTTCTTATCTTTGCCCCCTTTTTTCTTTTTACCCCCGCCACCTTGGTAGCCCCGGAATCCAGGCTGGGGAGGACGCATTCCGCCGCCCATGCCTCCGAATGGATTGCCGCCACCAAACGGATTTGGAAGTCCACCCATTGGCATCCCGCCCATTCCAGGCAAGCCCATCTGACCAGAACCCATCTGCTGCATCATCGATCGCATTCTTTGGAAGTTGCTCACCAACTCACTGACTTCTTTATCCGCGTGTCCTGAACCTCTAGCGATTCGCTTGCGACGGCTGGGAGAATTGGCGAGAAGATCGGGATTTTTGCGTTCTTCGATCGTCATTGAACCGATCATCGCTTCGGCTTTTTTCAGTTGTTCTTCGCCTTTTTGAAGCTGCTCCTCGTTCACCATTTTGCCCATGCCGGGAATCAGCTTCATGACTCCACCCAGCGATCCCATATTTTTGAGCAGGCGGGTTTGTTTGAGAAAGTCAGTAAAGTCGAATTGTGCAGAGAGAATCTTCTCTTGCATCTTTTCGGCTTCTGCCATGTCTACTTCTTCGCGTGCCTTTTCAACCAGCGTGAGGACATCCCCCATGCCAAGAATCCGCGATGCCATTCGATCGGGGTAGAACGGCTGTAACGCATCGACTTTTTCCCCAATCCCAATGAATTTAATCGGTTGTCCAGAAATGCGGCGGACTGAGAGTGCTGCACCCCCGCGTGTGTCGCCGTCCATTTTGGTGAGGATTGCACCTGTAACACCGATTTGCTCATGAAAGGTGCGGGTTAAATTTGCGGCTTCCTGACCTGTCATCGCATCCACGACTAACAGCGTTTCGTGCGGTTGAATCGTTTCTTTGATCCGCTTGAGTTCGCCCATCATCGATTCGTCGATTTGCAAGCGTCCGGCAGTATCGACAATCACGACATCAAAGCCATCGGTTCTCGCTTTTTCTACCCCTTGACGCGCGATTTCGACCGGATCGGCATCTTTGCCCAAGTCGAATACAGGGACATTAATTTGCTTACCGAGCGCGATCAATTGGTCGATCGCAGCAGGTCGGTAGACATCGGTTGCAACGAGTAGAGCTTTACGATTTTCTTTTCTTAGATGTAGCGCTAATTTGGCGGTAGCAGTGGTTTTCCCGGTTCCCTGCAAGCCTGCCATTAAGACGATCGTTGGAGCCGTTTCCGCTTCCGCCAAGGGGACGTTGGCATCACCCATGACTTTAACAAGCTCGTTGTAGACGATCTCGATAAATTGTTGATCGGGTTGCACCCCGGCAATGACTTCGGCTCCAAGGGCGTTTTGTTCGACTTCTGCGACAAAATCTTTGACGACTTGCAAGTTGACATCGGCTTCGAGCAGAGCGCGACGAACTTCCCGCAGGGCATCTTTGACATTCGATTCTGAGATTTTGTCTTGACCGCGAACTTTTTTCCAGGCTTGTTCTAAGCGATCGGCAAGAGCATCAAACATAGGAAGAATTGATCAGGAGATATCCTTTCCAGAGTAGCGTGTTTCTGCCTAACAGAGGCACGATCGCGAAGTAGAGAAATCCTAACCCGAATTTTTGAAGCATATCTGACAAGTACAAAAAGTATTCAAATCCTACGGCGATCGATGCCAAGTGATAAAATAGATCTGAGAGTATTTTTGATCTAAGTTATTAATAGGTTTCTCGCAGATGCCAAATCAAACTGTTGTCGATCGTATTCACACGTTCAATCAAGGACGCGATCCCGAACTGTTGAAGCTGAAATACAAAGCGATGACAAAGGATGCATTTGTCTTTCTACGGGGAACGTGCCATCTGTTTTATCAAGATTTGACCGTAGAGGGCGTGTTTCAGTCGGCTCCTCCAGTGTGGAGTTGTGGCGATCTGCATTTGCAGAATTTCGGCACGTTTAAGGGTGACGATCGCTTAGTTTATTTCGATGTGAATGATTTTGATGAAGCGATTTTAGCGCCTTGTGTGTGGGATGTTGCGCGGTTGCTTACCAGTCTGATTGTTGCTGCTCATACACTCAATGTTAGCGATGAGGATGCCCTTCAGTTTTGTCATTTTTTGCTTGAAATTTATACTAAGGAATTGTCAACCGGAAAGGATCGAACCGTTCATGGTGAGGTTTCAACTGGATTAGTAAAAGAGTTGCTCGTCGCTTTGAAAACGCGCAAACGCAAAGATTTTCTAGATGAACGGACGGAAATAAAAGGCAAACAACGATCGCTAAAACTCATCCCTGGGAAAACGACACCTGTTACGGAGTCTCAACGCAAGAGGGTGACAGAAGCGATCACACAGTATTCATCGACGCAACCTAATCCGCAATTTTATACTGTTCTCGATGTGATGCACCGAATTGCTGGAACTGGGAGTTTAGGACTCGATCGCAATGTGATTTTGGTCGAGGGAAATGGTTCACCTAATCAGAATTATTTACTCGATCTCAAAGCTGCTCGATCGTCGTCGCTCCAACCTTACACCCCTTGTCCGCAGCCGCAATGGAAAAATGAAGCAGAGCGCATTACAGCCATTCAGGATCGATTTCAAGAATCTCCACCCGCATTGCTCACTCCCTTAACGATTGAGGGTCAGCCGTATGTGCTGCGAGAACTTCAACCGACTGCCGATCGCGTCAATCTTGAAAGCAAAGATGGCAAGATTAAACAATTGAAGAAAGTGATTAAAACAATGGCAGAGGTAACAGCTTGGGGACAAATGCGAAGTACCGGACGGCAAAAATCTGCGATCGCTGATGATTTAATCGCGTTTGCAGCGACAGCACAGGACTGGCATCCGGTTTTGATTGAATATGTACGATCGTATGCGGCACAAGTGGAACGAGACTATCAAGTCTTCAAAACACAAGTTGGGAAAAATGGAGAGTTGGGCTAATTAATTCGTTCATCGCACTACCCCACCCTAACGCGATCGCCAAACCTCTTTCACGACTTGGCGCACAACTTCAAACGGTTGACTAGCAGGTAGGGGAATCGGCTCGGTTGAAAACACATAATAAACCTCGCCCGCATCGCTGACCTCAAAATTGGCATCGTATTCACGCGCCCACAAATCGAGATGACGACGTGCGATTTCAGGCTCAAGGCGAGTCGCTCTTGAAAAATCGAGTAGCGAAATCCGTCCTTGTTGAAGGTGCAGCAGTTGAAAGAAGCGATCGCGAATCGCGTGACGGTTTGCTTTAGAACTCGCATAGAGCAGCAATCCTCCAATCGCGCTCGGTGCCAACCCAAAAAACACCAACAGAATCAGTAAAAGCGTCACTGCCCAGACTGGCGGTTGCAGTGCAAAAATCGACAGCGAAAGCGCGATCGACACCACCCCCCCTGTACAGAGGAATACACTACCTAAAACCTTGCTCGCCACGCTCCAAAACCGACTCATGCGCGCCTCCGGGGAGAAACTTTAATCGCGATATTCATAGACTAGCTTGTTTTTTCGCGATCGATTCAGACGGATTTCCGAAAATTGAAATCGATGCAAATCTGCTTCCATCCCAAAGTAGATAGCTGAAACCATCCGACTTACGTTACGTTAGGAAACAGAGCCTCGTTCCCATTCACATTATTTATTCTTTAAAATTCCTTCTATGTTTTCTAGACTTGTCCAAACCAGTTCGCGTCAAGGTGAAATCGTAGAAGTCGTACTACGAAACGGTTGGGATTATATGCGGCGCTTGCTCACAGGCGGTAAGGTCGATGAACCTAGACTTCCGCCGCCCGCAGTTCTTCGGAATATCTTGGTTGATTTGGGTCCAGTTTACGTCAAGTTAGGGCAACTCCTAAGTACTCGTCCAGATTTATTACCCGCCGAATATATCGACGCGCTTTCTACCCTTCAAGCAGAAGTTCCTCCGGTCGATTGGTTAGAAGTTGAAGTTGTTCTGCGAAAACAATTCAGTCAGCCGATCGAAGAAGTCTTTGCCTCGATCAACTACAAACCCGTTGCCGCAGGGTCGATCGCTCAAACCCATCGAGCCATTCTAAAAGATGGTCGTGCGGTTGCCTTAAAAGTCCAGCGTCCTGGACTTAGCGCTGTGGTTGAGCAAGACATTGCCTTAATCCGCTTCATCGCGCGATTGGTCGCTCAAACAGACTTTGGACAGTACTACGATATTGTGTCGATCGCAGAAGAATTTGCCGAAGCGCTGAGAAACGAACTCGACTTTACTGAAGAAGCCCGATACACGGATCAACTACGGCAAAATTTGAGCAATACTCGCTGGTTTGAT
Source organism: Leptolyngbya sp. ERB_1_1 (assembly GCA_040289665.1). Classification (GTDB taxonomy): domain Bacteria; phylum Cyanobacteriota; class Cyanobacteriia; order Leptolyngbyales; family Leptolyngbyaceae; genus Leptolyngbya. Next base: position 14,306 of record PSLO01000094.1, read on the forward strand.
TCCTCTCAATTGGTTGTGCCTCAGATTTATTGGGAGTATACAACTGATAAATTGATTGCAATGGAATGGTTAGACGGAGTTGCTGTTCTGTCTGCGTTTCCGCCAATTAGCTATGATGGCACAACTGATCTACAACAGCGAGAAGACATTTCAACGTTGTTGCTACGGGCGTTCTTTCAACAAATCTGTTTAGATGGTTTCTTCCACGCTGATCCGCATCCTGGCAATGTGTTTTACCTCAATGATGGACGAATCGCGCTGCTGGATTGCGGAATGGTCGGACGGCTTGATCCGCGAACTCAGCAGTTAATTTTGGAATTAGTGTTAGCGATCGTCAATCTCGATGCTCAAAGATGCACACAGTTAGTGTTGCAACTCGCTCCACCAGTTCAACCGATCAATCGCGTTAAGCTCGAAACCGAGTTCGATCGCTTATTGCGTCGCTACTATAGCTTGAACATTTCGCAGGTGAACTTTAGTAAGCTCGTTTACGAAGTGCTGCAAGTGGTTCGAGATAACAAAGTGCGCGTACCTGGAAACTTAGGGCTTTGTGCCAAGGCGATCGCGAACTTAGAAGGCATTGCGCGATCGCTTGATCCGAATTTCAACATTCCTAACAAAATCCGTCCGATGATGACCGAAGTGTTTCAGCGGCAACTAGTCGGAGAAGCACCATTAATTGCATTGTTGCGAACTGCGCTCGATGTGAAAAATCTTTCGCTCCAGTCGCCGCGACAAGTAGAATTATTGCTCGATCGCGTCACTTCAGAAACGTTGCAGTGGAATCTTTCGGTACGAGAGGCAGAACCGCTTCGCCGCACGATCGACTCTTCTGCAAATCGGATGTCGTTTAGTATTGTCGTTGGTTCACTGATTATGGGTGCAGCGATCATTTCTTCCAATACCCAATCCAGTCAAGTGTATTGGGTGAGTGATGTATTGTTTGCCGCAGCGAGTTTTATGGGGCTTTGGTTGATTTTGAGTATTCTGCGATCGGGTGCTCTTCGTTAGAGGATGTTTGAGACGCTGATCAAGAATAATAATTACCTGGACTAATAATAATTACCTGGACTAATAATAGTTACCTGGACTAAACGACAATTGCCTGGAGTAAGGATTATGAGAACTAAGTTTAAGTATTGTGAAGTTCAGGGGTGACAACAAACATGTAATCGTTACTACAGTTCAGTTACAGCCGTTCCGCTTCCGATAAAATTGGTATTGTTTCTTCCATTCATAGGACACTTACCCTAACGTAGGCGTGACAGAATGTCTAATCCAGGCAGTGACCTATATTTTATAGCACGAGCAAAATCAGTTTTTTTGCTGCTCAGTGCCTCAATCTTCTACTACACAAGTTTTTCAAGGTCGTTGTTACTCCCCGAGATTGTGAAGTCTACCACAAGCTCTCTTAAACTACAAGCATCGAGAATTAGAGCTGTAGGGGGTGTATGCAGCAATTCTTACTTTAGAGGGTGTTTGAAAAGCTGTAGTTGGTCAAATTTTATGCCAATCGCTTCACCATGATTCGGATCATCGCTAAGTAGATGAACGTCTCTGAGGTTTCTGGCAGTAACTCATAGTCTCGAACTAAACGGCGACACTGCATCAACCACCCGAAAGTCCGCTCGACCACCCAGCGCTTTTTGAGCAAGACGAATCCTTTCGTTTGTTCCGGTCGCAGCACGACTTGAACCAACCAGCGACAGAAAGTAATCACCCACTGCATGAAGGGTTCGCCATCAAATCCGCCATCGACCCAAATCGTGTGCAGGCGCGACACTGCTTTGTCACGCCGTCGAACTCGTTGAAGTACTTTTTTGCCGCCATCGCGCTCACCTGTACTCGCTGCAATCACAAAAACGCGCAAGACCAGTCCGAGTGTATCGACGGTGAGAAATCGCTTGCGTCCCGTGATCTTTTTGCTTGCATCGAAGCCAACGGCTTGATGCACTCCTGAGGCAGTTTTCACCGACTGACTATCGAGGACGGCTTCCGTTGGACTCGGAGATCGCCCCGCTTCGATGCGGATGCAGCGATACAGACGGTCATGCAGGCTCAACCACGTTCCATCTTTGCGCCAATTACGGAAGTAGGTGTACACCGTTTGCCATGCCGGAAAGTCTCCCGGTAACGCTCTCCACCGCACCCCTTCGACCAAGATGTAGAAGATCGCATTCAGGACTTCCCATAAATCGACTTCTCGCGGTCGTCCACCTGGTTTTGCGTCAGGCAGCAAATCTCTTAATGCTTCATATTGAGCATGGCTCAGGTTACTCGGATATGATTTACTCATATAGCTCTCTCGGTGCTGTGTTTTTATGTATTTACAGCGTATGGCCAGAGAGCTTTTTTACCACCTTGATTGTCTTTTCAAACATCCTCTTAGAATGGTTGTACTGAAAACCGAGTTTTTAAGCTGAGATCATTTACGAGCAATACTTCGGACAGTATTAGGCAGCAATCACACCGTGAGAGCGTAAGGATTCATAGTTGGGAGGGCGCACCTAGTGGTTGGGGGAGTAGAGGTGGAGAGTTAAGCAAGAAAAAACAAGCAAGACTCCTCACAGCCGAGAAGAATCGCTGCAAAGTCAGACACCCCCAGCAAAGCTGGTGGCTTGATGAGTGTGACCGCCCCAAGGGCGGATGTCCTTGC
>PSLO01000095.1:0-9951 GCA_040289665.1 Leptolyngbya sp. ERB_1_1
ACTAATACTGTAATATTTTGCTCTGTTTATTTACTTTTTACGTGTTTACACAGCTAGGTGCAAGATTTGAGTTAAATAAGGATCTTGATGATTCATGTGGGCATAGGGTTCACCGGGTGCAAAGCCAGACCCACCTCGTGCTGTGATCACAAACATTTTCTTATCTGAAAGAAGCGGTTTGTAAGGAATTTCTGCATTCTCTGGATCATAGGCAACGGTTCGCCCAACTCGCACAATTTGATCAATATAAGCCTTAAAGGTGCTGGGAACGCTGAAATTGTACATTGGCAGTCCAATGACATAGATATCAGCCGCCAAGAGTTCATCAACCAGTCGATCGCTGATCTGAATAGCATTCCACTGTTCAGGAGTACGTTGTTCTGGAGGCGTAAAAGCAGCGGCAATCCAGGGTTCATCCACATGAGGAACAGGGTTCCGTCCAATATCTCGATAGGTAACAATATCATTTGGATAGGTTTTCTTCCAACGTTCCACAAATTCTCTGCTCATGCGGCGAGAATACGATCGTTCACCACGTGGACTGGAATCAATCTGTAGGATATGTGCCATGCTTTCTCCGGGTTAACTACCATTCCAGCGTAGAAAATGAGCCAGTATTTAGCTATCTAATTCCTGCCCCACTATCAAAATCTTGCGACAAATTTTGCGACAAATTTCTACTTATTAACCCGATCGCCACAGATGCATTCTGAAGAAAAAAGTTTTGAAGAAAAAAGTAATGGATGTGCTCTCGGTAATTGACAGGATGGCAAACCTGGAGATGGTATCGTAGTACACCTGCAAATCTTAAAAAAATAAGTAAGTTTAACCTTCTTGAAAACTTATCTTTACGTTGCAGTGAGATCCTTTGGATGGAAATGTTCATGATGAACTTCATTGCAAAGCCTTTAGAGGTGAATCCTTAAGCTCACATTTGTTCTGAAAATAAAGATTGTCACGACGCAATTTAACGCCTACTTTCCCTGAAACCTGCCTATCCTAGCCGCAGAGCATGTTTTGTTCGCAGTGTTGTCAGTAGCCCAACTCAAGATCTAGAGCGTCTTTACTAGGGAAACCCTTGATTTTGACTTGGCTTGCGAGTGTCAAATTAGTTGTCTGCACGGAAGTTTTCCAGACCTGTGAGTGATGGAACCTGAGTTGTTTAGCAACTCGGTCATTTCTGCCTGCAATGAAGTTTTTCCAGAGATTCCTTAATGTTTTTCGAGAGTTGACATGGCCAACAATCACGTTATTTTTATTCATCCCGATGGTGTGAGTGCGGCTCACTTTGCAATGGCACGATTTGTTCAAGCCGGCCCCGATGGTCGCCTTAACTGGGACACCCTGGATGAGGCTCGCGTCTACCTTGGCCATATGGAAGATCAACTTACTGGCACTTCTAATGGCGGTGCAGTCACCCATGCAACAGGGGTTAAGGTGTATGCTGAATCCTTCGGGCTTGAAGTTGTTCGTGACGAGAACGGCAATCCTGTTGTTGATGAAGTGACTGGGCGAGTGGTTGAAGAAGAGTTAACGGCTCTTTCTGGAACGAACCAAACCATCATGCAGGAGGCAGTTGCAGCGAACAAAGCGACTGCCCTGATTAACTCCGGTGTGATTGCTGAGCCAGGTTCCGGTGCTTTTGCTGCACAGGTGGGTCAAGCCGATGTGCCGGAAGGGGCAGAAGGGTTTGCAGCCTTCCCTCGCGGACAGTTCGCTGAAATTACTCGGCAGGTGGTTGAGTCTGGCATTGATGTCATTCTGGGGGGTGGTTTGGTGAACTACCTGCCTGCGGGAACTGAACCGCCAGAAGGGGCTGTTTATGCGGAATCTGCTGCCCAGCTTGATGCCATTTCCACTGAGTCTAATATTCGTCCTGATGTCAACCTGATTGAGCTAGCAGAAAGCTTGGGTTACACCGTCGTCTACACTGAAGAGCAACTCAATGCAGTGGCAGCAGATCCTAGCATCACCAAAGTGTTGGGTATTTTTGCCAATGAAGACACCTTCAATGACAACATTCCTACTCCAGAAGGAAATCTGCGAGGGGTAGAAGAAAACCTCTTGGCAACGGGCAAGGAACCCTATGTGCCAACGGCTCCGACAGTCGGCGAAATGCTCAAGGCAGCTCAAACTATCCTGGAGCGCAATCCTAAGTTTGAGAATGGTTCCTTTACAGTTTTGGAAGAGGAAGGGACAGACAACTTCGGCAACATTAATAATGCGTCTGGCATACTGGAAGCATTATTGCGAACGGATGAAGCGATCGGGGTAGCCAAGGAATTTTATGATAGATACCCCAATACCCTGATCATCACGGCTGCTGACAGTGATGCAGGTGGTTTGCAAACTGATGATTCAGGTGAAACCGTAGGCACCTTCCGCACCAATCCAACAGGGCTGAACTTGCCTGATTTCCCTGACTTTGAAAATCCGGGGGATGGTCAAAATGGGGTTGGCACTGAAGCTTTCGTTACCCAGCCATCCGCTAGCGGGAATATCTACAATTTTGGTGTAGCCTGGGCTGGCACGCCTGACTTTGCAGGAGCCATTGTCAGTAAGGCTCACGGACTGAATGCGGACAAGTTGCCCGTCACGCTGGACAATACCGATATTTATCGGGCGATGTATGAAACTCTGTTCGGAACCGATCTGCCCGATCGCGAAGTTCCTGAGTTTATCCCGGCTCCTGAACCCACCCAAGACACGGGCAACGTCATCTTCATTCACCCCGACGGCACCAGTCCATCCATGTATGGCTTTGCTCGCTTTGTTTCCGAAGGGCCAGACGGTCGCCTCAACTACGACCAGTTCTCAAACTCTGGGGTGTACTTGGGGCATATGAGAGACCAGATCGTCGGTACATCCAATGCGGGTGCTGTCACCCATGCTACCGGAGTTAAGGTTCAGGCAGGTTCCTTTGGGTTGGATGAATTCGGGGAGCCGGTCGTGTCTCGCTCCGGGAAGCGTGGTGTCACGATTTTAGAAGAGGCGATCGCTGCTGGTAAAGCCACGGCAGTGATTAACTCTGGTTTCATCGCTGAACCAGGAACGGGAGCTTTTCTGGCAGAGGTGGAAAATCGGGGCGATGTGACGACCATTACAGCCCAAATTTTAGAATCTGGCGTAGACATCATCCTGGGCGGTGGTGAAATTCATTACTTGCCAGTGGGCACAGTGGGACGTTTTGGTGAAGAGGGAGTTCGTGAAGACGGGCGTAATCTGATCGAAGAAGCAGAGTCCGCTGGTTACACGGTGGTCTTTAGCAAAGAAGAACTGCAAAACCTTCCAGAGGGCACTACCAAACTGCTTGGCATTTTTGCGGCTGAAGACACCTACAACGATAATCCTGAAGAGCAAAATCAAGCTCTCGGCTTGGACAACTACGGGCAATTTTTGCCTGATGGTACGCCCACCAATCCACCGACGATCGGTGAAATGCTAGCAGCCGCCCTGCCCATTCTTTCGGCAAATCCTAACGGATTTATGGTGGTGGCTGAAGAAGAAGGAACCGATAATTTTGGTAATGACAACAACTCTCGTGGTGTCTTGGAAGCAACGCTGCGGGCTGATGCTGCCTTTGGGGTGGCTATGGACTTTATCCGTGAACAAGACCCGAACACCCTGCTAATTACGGCCGCTGACAGTGAAGCAGGCGGGATTCAGGTTTGGCAGCCAACCCCTTTTGCTCCGGCTCTGCCTGAAGTCCTTGACATGGCTTTGACGCTGCCTACCAACCCCACCGACACAGAAACGTTTCAAAACCCGGTCGATGGCAGTGAAGGCCGCGTGCCGCCATTGACAACATTTGAGACACAGCCCAGCCTGGATGGTGAAATGGGGAACTTTGTCACCGTTTGGGCAGGAACCTCTGACTTTTCTGGCAGCATTGTTTCTAAAGCCTACGGCATGAATGCAGATCTGTTGAGTTCGACGGTAGACAACACCGAAATTTACCAGATCATGTATCAAACGCTGTTTGGCTTAAACACGCTGCCGGATTATCAAGACGGCACGAACGAGGCAGAGGAACTTGTCGGGGGTGACGATCGCGATGTGATTGTTGCTTTTGGTGGAGATGATACGGTTGCAGGTGGACTGGGTGATGACATCCTTTATGGCGGCGAGGGCAATGATCTGCCGCGCGGTGATCTCAACTCTGTTGATGCTCAGAATGGAGAATCGGGCGGCAACGATATCATCTATGGCGGTGCTGGCAATGACCGCATCAGTGGCAAATCAGGCAATGACCAGCTTTATGGCGAAGCGGGAGATGACATCCTGGTGGGCGATAATGGAGACGATTTGCTTTGGGGTGGACTTGGCAACGACACTCTGATGGGCAACAACTTCTCTGGTGGCAGCGGCAGCAATACCTTTGTCTTGGCAGCAGGAGAAGGCACAGATACCATTATTGATTTCCAAGTGGGACGGGACAGGATTGCCCTAGCGAATGAGTTGGCTTTCTCCGATTTGTCCATTGGGCATCAAATACGCTCCGATTACACGCTCCTTCAACGGTAAAAGGGGCAATTAATTCACCATCACGATAGCCTGCAATCATGTTAGGCGTCCCTGCCGTCTACCCGATTTGAGGTCGTAGAAGCGCTCTCCCACGGGAGCGTACCCGTAACCATAATTGTCTCGTTCATCCATGCCCGACTCATCGACATAGATAAGATGAGCCGCTTTGGGGTCTTCCAGTTGGGCTAGGATGTCTGCTCGTTTAGCTTCGTGAGTTCTGACAAAGGTCGAAACTTCTCCCAATCGTTGATTTTCAGGTTTCGTTGGGATTTTTGCTTGGGCTTGGGTTTAACATCCCCTGTTTCGGCTTTGCGCCTAAGCCACAGGTCAATCGTATTGCAACTGATATTGAATAGTTGACTCGCCTCACTTTTCTTGAATCCATCCAACTCGCGCTGCTTCGCAGATACCGCAAGGGTCGCCTGCATCACTTTTTGCCGGAAGTCGTCGCTGTAGGGGTTAGCCATAGAGACAGTAAAGGCAAGGGAACTCTTCTAGTCTACGTCCTAAGCTCAACGAATATAGCTATAGATGAAATTTTGAGATGAGGGGGAGACACTGACCGTGGGGGTTCTCGAACCTTATCGCTTGCCCCAATTGAGCATCTCGAATCGTAACACTAAATCCATGACGCAAAGGAGTTGTGCGATCGCCCCCTCGATAGCCTTTCCGGTGGACAGCGGCAACGCGCCTGGATTGCAATGGCGCTAGCACAGAACACAGAGATTCTTCTGCTAGATGAACCTACAACTTTTCTAGATTTAGCACACCACAGGACTTACGCAAGGGACATTGAAACAGATGGGTGCTTGAGTTGCTCAATCAAGTAGTCAGAGAGCATCCCATGCTTAATCTGATAAACGGTTCTGCCTGTCTGATAGGCGATTGCTTTGAGGCGAGTCCAAACGAGTAAGGCACAAGCAATATGATTGCGTTGGATGCGGGCTTTACGGCACTGACAAGCCTCGACTCCAGTTAACTGCTTCAACTGGCGGTGAAACTCCTCAATCTTCCAACGGATACCACACGCCTTTTGCACGGCATCCGTTGAAGCTTGAGATAAATCGTTGGTTGCAACAAAATCCGTTCTGTTGGTAGAAACAGTAACCCGGAACAGTTTCACCTTCTTGTCTTGGGGAAAGCCGCGCAGCTTAACGAGCTTGCCAGATTACAATTCTTCCTCGCGCCAAACCAGTTCATCCACCCGCACATAGGGCGTACTGCCGCCGCTATCGTCCACCCGTCGATTGGTCTTGAGCGGGCAGTAGTAGCACTTTTGCATCTGGTCAATCTGAGCCATCAGCTTTTGGGTAGCATACCAGCTATCCATCAGAACCGTGCTGAAGGGTAATTGCTTGCTGTAAACCACGCCTTTGAGCATCTCGCTCACGTGGTCTAGCTTGCTGTGCCCGTCACCATCAGGGTCATACAAGCGATAATCAATCACCCAAAACTGCCCCGTTTCGCCATTGACGTACACGCAACTTACCAGTCCAATGCCCCGAATCACTCGATGCTCGTTGCCACTGTACTGCCGCCGTGTTAGCTCAATTGAGGTCGAATAGCGTTTGTCGAGAACAGTATCGTCGAACACAAGATAAGCCTTCGAGCAGGGTCGCAGCAGCGGCTTGACGTTCTCCCACAACAACCGTGGGCTTAATTTCTCATCCCGCAGGTAGCGGTTGATCCGATCATGCCCCACGCCCTCTAGATGTTCAGCCAGATCCGTGAGGGTGTAGTTGATAGGACTGCTCAACAGGTATTGGCAGTAGTCTAGTTTGCTAAAGTTCATTGCTTCACTCTAGAGCCTCTTTTGCGTAAGTCCTGACACCAAATCGAAGTGCTGGATTTGCTGTATGACTTGAACCAGACGCAGGGAAGAACGATCGTGATGGTACTGCACGATTTGAATCAAGCCTGTCGCTATGCTGACTATCTGGTAGTCATGCGGCTGGGATACATCTATGCTCAGGGATCTCCAACCACTGTCATGACCGAAGCAATAGTCTCAGAAGCCTTTGGCTTAGAAAGTCGGATTGTGCCTGCCCCTATGACCGGAATGCCCATGTGTGTCCCGGTGAGTCGACGACGGCTTCGCCTTTCCATGTGAGGATCGCGAATTTCAATCTACAGCAGTTAATCCAACAGAAATGACGATTACCCTTTCTCAACACGATTATTGGGAACTATTTCAGGATATAGAGGAACACAATGCCTCTGGCGCCGACGCATTTGACATTACCTGGAAATATCCTGAGCTATTGGATCAGGGATACTGGCGTGAGATTCGACTGCGGGAAGGACTGGAGTTAACGATCGCCCCCTATCAATTGTATGATTCCATCACACTGCAATTGTCAGAGCGTGAACATCCGTCAGTCAATCAGGGCAGTTTGTCTAAGAATATAGGTGACATCTCCATTAGCCTCAATGATGCCAGCATCAAACTTTTGATTTTGTTCAATCCATTGGATTGAAATTCGTCAGGGATAATGAATTCAAAGCACTGCCCCTGATTAGGGGCGATCGCCATGATGATTAAACTCATATCACCATGCCGACTATCGCCCTACATCAAAAATATCGCCCTAAAACCCTGGCAGAACTGGTGGGACAACCCTACGTTCAAACCACTTTGACCAATGCCATTGACCGAATGCAAATTGCCCCGGCGTATCTCTTCACAGGTTCCAGAGGAACGGGTAAAACCTCGACTGCACGTATCTTTGCCAAATCTCTCAACTGTCTAAGCTTCGATGGACCCACGGATGAACCCTGTGGTGCCTGTCAATCTTGTCGCTCGATCGAAACCAGCAACAGTCTAGATGTCAGTGAGATTGATGCAGCTTCCAACAATGGGGTAGACGATACACGAGTGTTAATTGAACGCAGTAGCTGTACTCCCGTCATGGGACGCTATCAAATGACTATGACAATCAACTAAATTTGAACTTATTTTTACAGATATTAATCACCAACTTTATAACATTCTGGCGTTGCTGAGCTAGAGTACGAGTTTTGTATAAGCCCTTTATAAGGCAGTTACGTAATAGACAACTGCCTTATCTTTTAATAGGCAACCTTTTCCTGTTCTACGCTTACTCTGGCTTCTGAAGCCAGTAAAGACGCTAACCAATCCTGCCAGAACTTTTCGGCTTGAATGGATAGTTGCCCAGCATAACGAATGGTATCCTCTCGCAGCTTGGCAACTGTGATATCAGGCGTTGCTCCAATTTCACAGGCGTGACCGATGAACCACCGCTCTAGCCCTTGAGCGGTGACTTCTGGATGAAACTGCAACGCTAATCCTCTTTGCTTCCAAGAAAAAGCTTGGTTATGATAGAGTGCGGTAGCCGCCAGATGTGTAGCACCCGCAGGTAGATCAAAGGTGTCCCCATGCCAGTGAAGAACGGCGGTTTGGTCTCCTGCCAAATGAGCAAGCGATGTTTGCTGACCTGCTGGACTCAAGTCTAGAGGAAACCATCCAATCTCTTTTCGTGAACCAGGATAAACTTTCGCTCCTAAGGCGCGAGCCATTAATTGCGCCCCTAGACAAATTCCTAACGTAGGCAAATCGTTAGCGAGACGGCGCTCCAACAGATGCAGCTCTTCAAGGAGGAACGGATAGTCTTGCTCATCGTAAGCTCCAATTGGACCTCCAAGAACTACCAGTAGGTCTGTGCTAGGGCCAATGCTAGTCAAGTCATCAGCTCCAGCTTCTACGTACTGCACGGTATAGTTCTGCTGATTCAATGCTTCAGCTAAACTCCCCAGATCCTCAAAGGCAACGTGCCGGATCACAGTGGCGTGTTTCATGGTTATTTTTCTCACATCAATTCGTAGTCTGCAAACACTCGCTCAATGGCAGGGTTCTCGAAGACTCCCGCTGCTGCAAACATTTTCAACGTTGGATTGGCAGCTTGCCGAACAACTCGAGCAATTTGATCGGGGACATAAACTTCTTCAAGAATGCCTTCCGAATCCTTTGCATTAAAGCCTAAGCGTCGCAGAATGCTGTATTCGAGTTGGCGATCGGGTCCCAGGAATGCCCAGACCAGTTGGGGCAGTAATTGACCCATTTCTTCTTGCTCATAGGATGCAAGGCTTTGCCAAAGGACAGGGAACAAACCACGGAAATAAACGCTGTGCAAGGCTTCATCCGCCGCATGATCACCGATGAGTGCACGAACGATCGGAGCAACTTGAGGATCATGAGGGACATTGTTCAGAATCTTGGTGACTAACGTTTCTGAAATCGTGACAAAGAACAGTTTAATGAGATGGGGCGACAAGCGAGTTTGATGGTCAGCAATGATTTTCTCGATGATACGATCGAATTGGGGACGACCAACTACCGATCGGTTGAGTCCAAACGTTGCTTCAACTTGAGTTGAGAATAACTCCACGAAAAGTGCATGTCCACCCTCATCACAATAAATTCGCAAAGCATCATTGCGCTGAAGCGTGCTTAACGAAATGGGTGCGCGTCCTTGAGCCAGGCTGCTACAAACAGGGTTGACATGGCTCAACTCTAATAAAGTTGTGAATTGGAGATGGGCAAGGAGCCGATACGCTAGAACCGTTACCCAACGAGTTGAATCTGATGCAATGGCAGGATGAGTGGCTAACGGAACCAGATCAGGAGAAAAGGGTAATCCTTCAATATCACCTTCCCGGAAGGGTTTACTCCGTATCCAACTGGATTCATTCCATCGGCTAAAAGGGCTTTGGTAGATTTCCTGAATGATAGGTGTAGCTAGCTGATTCAATGCTGTCATAATAAAGCCCCTTGACATTAAAGGTTACAACGCTAAAGAAAATCAGTTTCTGCAACTTCTAACCAACTCCACATGGGAAACATGGGAAAGCACTTCGACATTAAGGGAACCCACACGAACGGAACCATCTTCTACAACCTAATCAGTTCTGTTTCATCTGTTACAAATGCTTAACACCACCTATGCTATCAGCTTATTGGAGTGGGGTAATGCTCCAATTTGAGTTTTTTTTAGTGTACCAATCACTAGAAAGTGCCTGCTTGTGTCGTTTCTGACCAGAGCGCAGCTTGAACCGATAGGCTCTTTTCTTGCCGTCCAAATTGGTCTAGCAAGCAATGCAAAACCCGCATCAATGGTGGAGTCTCTGATTTAGAAGCTGATGCTCTATCACAACGATCGTGCTGAAAACCAGATGAAAAGCCTCTCAGCCTTGGTGTCAAAGTTTAGTTGAAGGCTCTAATTTTTTAAGTAGTCTCAAACCTGTCTTTGCTGCCTGCGGACAATTGGTACATCAAAAATATCTCAAATTGGCTCATTACATCAGTCCATTGACTTAGATTAAGATGGCAATTGCTGCACAGATTTTTCTACCGTGCATGAACTAAAGACATTGAAAATATGCGCTTAACGAATCACCCACCAGAATTAC
>PSLO01000095.1:10048-16915 GCA_040289665.1 Leptolyngbya sp. ERB_1_1
TACTGCACAGATTTTTCTACCGTGCATGAACTAAAGACATTGAAAATATGCGCTTAACGAATCACCCACCAGAATTACTTGGAGATGTGATGAGGAATGAGATTGATACCAATTTCCAATTTAAAGATATGAATCTTATAGATACAACCTATTTAGTATCCATTCAAGTAGGACTACCTAGAAATCTCGGAATTGAAGGTGCAACCGATCCGATGGATCGTCCTTGGTCAACTGGCTTTTTCAAAGAGCCGATCGCCCATGCAGTACGGGTAGGGAAAACAAATTTAGATGGAGATGGACAAGCCGATTTACGTCATCATGGTGGACCTGAAAAGGCAGTGTTGGCTTATGCGGCTGAACATTACTGTGAATGGCAACAAGACTTAATGCGTCCAGAGATAGGGTATGGAGCCTTTGGAGAGAATTTCACGATCGCAGGACAAACAGAATCATCTGTTTGCATTGGGGATACCTATGAAGTTGGAGATGCATTAGTGCAGGTTTCCCAGCCCCGTCAACCCTGCTGGAAGTTGTCACGACGGTGGCGGATTAAAGATCTGGCGTTGCAGGTACAGCAAACCGGTCGGACAGGCTGGTATTTTCGAGTTTTACGAGAAGGGTTTGTCGAGCCCAAGCATCCCGTTGTTTTGGTCGATCGCCCCTATCCTCAATGGACGATCGCCCGTGCGAATGAAATCATGCACCACCGTCTTAACGATCGGGAAGTGGCGGCTGAGCTTGCTGCTTGTCCACTCCTCGCTGCAAATTGGCAACGCACCTTAGCCAATCGTGCCAATCGCGGTATCAATCCTGATCCAAAACCTCGGCTGGTTGGGGCAAATGAATAGCTGTGCGAATTTGAATTGTACTAAGAACATCATGCCTAAATCTAACTTCGATTTCTTGACTGAAACGGATCCTGTCATCGCCGAGTTAATTCAGCGCGAACTACAACGCCAACAGGATCATCTAGAACTCATTGCCAGTGAAAATTTCACATCCCCAGCAGTGTTGGCAGCACAGGGATCGGTATTGACCAATAAATATGCCGAAGGGCTTCCCGGTAAACGCTATTACGGCGGATGTGAGTTCATTGACGAGATTGAGCAACTAGCCATCAACCGGGCAAAACAACTGTTTAATGCCGCATATGCCAACGTTCAGCCGCATTCGGGTTCACAAGCGAATTTTGCAGTTTTCACAGCCTTATTGAAACCAGGAGATACCATTCTCAGTCTTGACCTATCTCACGGTGGACATCTCACTCACGGCTCACCCGTCAATCTTTCAGGGCAGTTGTTTCGCACCATTCATTATGGTGTTCATCCGGAAACGGAAATGCTGGATTATGAACAGATTCGCGAACTGGCTCATCAGCATCATCCGCAATTGATTATTTGTGGGTATACAGCTTATCCTCGCCAGATTGACTTTCAGCAGTTTCGGGCGATCGCCGATGAAGTTAATGCTTACTTGCTGGCTGATATGTCTCACATTGCTGGATTGGTTGCGACGGGCTATCACCCCAGTCCAATTCCCCATTGCGATGTGGTGACGACAACAACCCATAAAACCCTGCGAGGTCCTAGAGGAGGGATGATTCTCAGCCGTGACCCGGAGTTAGGCAAACAGTTTGACAAAGCCGTGTTTCCGGGGACGCAAGGCGGCCCGTTAGAGCATGTCATTGCTGGAAAGGCGATCGCCCTCGGTGAAGACCTCCAACCCGCCTTCAAGGACTATATTCGACAGGTGATTGCCAATGCTCAAGTCCTAGCGGCTCAACTTCAACTCCAGGGCATCAAAATCGTGAGCAGCGGCACTGACAATCATCTGCTACTGATTGATCTGCGCCCACTCAACCTGACAGGGAAACAAGCCGATCAACTGCTAGGTGATATTAATATCACTGTCAACAAAAATACGGTTCCCTTTGACACGCAGCCCCCGTGGATTACTAGTGGAATTCGGCTAGGATCGCCTGCTCTCACAACTCGCGGAATGGGCAGTGTTGAATTTGCAGAAATTGGGGAGATTATTAGTGCTTGCCTCTTAGAACCGAGTGATACGGCGATTCTTAAACACTGCCGTCAGCGCGTTGCACAATTATGTGAAGCTTTTCCACTCTACTCTCATCTGAATCAGAAACCGTTAGCGTTGATCTCAAGTGCTTGCTAATCTGTTTTCATACTTATCTATGAACGTCTATGAACGCTGTACTCATTCTTGATTTAGTTGGAACATTTGCCTTTGCAGCAGTAGGGGTAATTGCCGGATTGCACAAGGGAATTGATGTTTTAGGTGCGTTTCTTTTAGGTTGTGTGACAGGTCTTGGCGGAGGAATTATTCGAGATTTGGTTTTGGATCTCCCAGTTTCAGCCTTCCATAACGCTTGGTATTTACCTGTTGTTCTTCTAGTAACAACGTTGACCTTTCTATTTCCAAAACCGTTTATTTTGAACTATCGAGTTCTTCTCATTCTAGATGCTTTAGGATTGGGAACCTTTGCCGTAATCGGAACTGAAAAAGCGATTCAAAGTGGAACAGCGCTAGCAGGAACTTTGGTTTTAGGGATGATTAGTGCAGCAGGGGGCGGAATGTTAAAGGACATGCTGCTCGGAGAGATGCCATTGGTGTTACGGAAAGAGATTTACATGACGAGTGCCTTGCTCGGCTCAATTATATTTTGTGTTCTCCATCCTTTACTTCCGCTCCAGCTCAATTTCTTGTTTAGTGCCTTGGTTACACTTCTCTTACGACTCCTTTCTTTAAAGAAGAGATTAAATCTACCATTTAAGCTTTTGCAAGATAAAAACAATGTTTCTCCAGCAATTGAGTAATTATAGAATCTTACAGACTTGGTTAGTTCCCAAGCTGTTACGCCGTTTATAAACCAGTATTTATGACTTTACAAAACCAAACAGCCGTGATCACTGGAGCGAGTAGTGGTATCGGTGCTGCTACAGCCAGAGAACTTAACGCAGCAGGCATGAACCTTGTTCTATCAGCTCGACGACCTGAACGACTACAGCAATTAACTTCCGATTTAAAGAATGTAGAGATTCTTCCTGGTGATATAACGGACTCTACATTGCCACAAAAGCTAATTGACACAGCAGTCGTGCAGTTTGGATCATGTGATGTGGTATTCAACAATGCTGGTATGCTCACGGTTGGAACCATTCATGAAATATCAATTGATCGCATTTGTGACATGGTGCGAGTGAATGTTGAGGCAGCTTTTCGGATGTCCTACACAGCTCTAAAGCACTTTCAAACGATCGGACGGGGGCACTTAATTAATACTTCTAGTGTCTTGGGCACGAAAGTTCGAGTGACGGCTGGTGCCTATGCGGGAACAAAATTTGCGATTGAAGCCCTGTCTGAGGCATTGCGGATGGAACTGGCTGGAACTGAGATCAAAGTCAGTTGCATTGAGCCTGGATTAGTGATGACTGAACTTCATCAAGAATTAGAAATTCACCCCACGGAGAGTATGAATATTGCTCATCCCCTACAACCGGAAGATGTTGCCCGATGTGTCCGTTTTATCCTTGAACAACCATCACATATTCGAATTCCTAGATTGATGCTTTTACCAAGTGATCATGTTATCTGATTGATTTGAATTTTCGGATTCCAGTATCTACGCCACTCCATTCCTATTTGCTTTCTCGAGCATTGGAGAAGATGGTGTGATGTTGAAATTTGGCTTTATGTTCCTAAGGAAGAGATGGATTTAGCAAGTGCGCTTGATAGCCTTACCCTCGATCATCAGCCAACATTACCGCTGCGGCAACAACTCTATGAAAAGGTACGCCAAGCAATTTTGAAAGGACTTCTGCGTCCTGGGCAACGTATACCTTCCACCCGCTTGCTTGCAAAAACACTGGGAATTTCTCGGACTACTGCTACCCAAAGCTATGAACAGCTTCTCAATGAGGGCTATATAGAAACAACCGTTGGTTCAGGTACGTTTGTTTGTACTCAACTTCCTCATTCCTTTGCTGAATCAGTTTCTACTAAATCGAACCAATTGGCTACTTGTCTATTTCCTAAACCGTCCAAGTACGGTGAGCAACTGGTAGCTGCCAGTGCAATTCAATCAATTGATTCAGTAGGATCTAGTGTTTATCGTAGCTTCCACTATGGACGAACAGTTTTTGACGGCTATTCAATGCAAATTTGGCGAAAGCTTTTGTCTCATTACTGTCGTAACGACCTGACTTGGCTAGACTATACAACGGATGTTCTGGGTTATAGACCTTTACGAGAGGCAATTAGCCATTACTTAGCAGACTCCCGCAGCATCAACTGTGCTCCTGACCAAATTCTGATTACGAATGGAGCACAGCAAGCACTCTATCTAGTCACTCGGTTGTTAATTAATCCAGGAGAGACGATCGCTCTAGAAGAACCAGGTTATCGAGAAGCCAGATTCATTTTTTTAGGTCAGGGGGCTAAACTCCTGCCAATTTCTGTAGATCAGAAAGGATTAATGGTGGCAGAACTAAAGCAGCACGTTGCTGAACCTGTTCGGCTTATCTACACGACTCCTGCTCATCAGTTTCCGACCGGAGCAACTTTACCTCTATCGCGACGGTTAGAGTTATTAGCTTGGGCGTAACAAACTGGGACATTGATCATTGAAGATGACTACGACAGTGAGTTCCGCTATGGAGAACGTCCTATTCCTGCCCTCAAAGGATTAGATAAGAATGATGTGGTGCTACATATTGGCACTTTCTCAAAAGTATTGTTTCCTGCACTAAGAATTGGTTATTTAGTGCTACCAAAGAACTTAATTTCGTTGTTTAAGCAGGCAAAATGGTTGAGCGATCGCCAACGACCGCTTCTAGAACAACGTGTTCTCGCTGATTTCATCACAAAAGGATATTTAGAAAGTCATATTAGACGAATGCGATCGAACTACGAGCAGCGGCGTCAGTTCCTTGTACAGTCGTTCAATCAATACCTGGGAAAGCAGATTACGCTCTTAGGAGAGAATGCAGGAATCCATTTAATGGCACGTTTACAGACTCATTTAAGCAATCCAGAGATTATTCAAGAGATGGCTCAAGCTGGCATAGAAATGATTTCTGCTCAACCATATTACTGCAATATACCTCGATCAGGAGAATTTATCTTTGGCTACGCTGCACTAACTGAGCAACAAATTCAAAAGAGTGTTTGCAAGTTAGCTCAAGTACTGAAAAAAGAACAGCAAAGGATCTGATTTGAACGACTCCTAATTTTGAACCGGAACATGATCTGGACATTCCAGCCGCAAATCACGATCGCCAAAAGGAGCATCTACATATGCACAATGATGCGGGCGGTCACTGCCTGGATAAACATTGGGGCGAAAGAAGCGGCAGGTGACACACATCTGGGAAATGGGGATTTCTCCTTGCTCCTGCAACTTGCGAATCATTTTGGTCAATCCCCGCAAGAATACCTCCTGTTCCTGCGGTGACAGCTCATCGATCGCCGATAGTAAGAAATCTGACCAGTTCGCGACTCGATCGGCTTCCCGTCGTCCTTTGGGAGTCAGGGTGAGGGCGATCGCCCGCGCATCATCAACCGCTCTGTCTTTTTTCACCAATCCCTTGTCGATCAAGGTAGCTACGGCATCACTGGCGGTGGCTGGGGTCACTGCCAGCCCATCTGCCACCTCTGATAACCGCATGGGAACTTTCCCCCTGGCTTGCAAGAGTGCCAGGATTTGACCTTGGGTCGGCGTCAATCCTCTCATTCCAGCGTCTTGCCACGCACGGCTCTTGAGCGCTAGCCCAATTTTAGCTAAGCCTGCCATGACGCGCTGGCTGAGGGGGGAATTGAAGCGATCAAACGGATTATCAGTCACACGGATCTCGAATCAGGTACTTCTCAGATTTTAGGACGCTTCGCGGGTGGTTGGAGAGGCAATCAAGACTTACATTCCGGCAACAGTACGAAGCGCGGCGATCGCGGCGTCATAGTTCGGTTCCGCTGTAATTTCTGGAACAATTTCGCAGTAGGTGACAATCCTGTTCTGATCCACAACATAAACTGCACGAGCTAGCAATCCCAGATCGTTAATCAGCAATCCCCAATTGCGAGCAAAATCCATATCTCGATAGTCAGAGAGTAGGGTGAGATTTTGGATACCTTCCGTCTGACGCCAACGCTGTTGAGCAAAGGGTAAATCGGCAGATACCACGAAAACAGCAACCGTTTGTCCTAGCTCTTGAATCGCCTCGCTAAACTTTTTTGCTTCTATGGAACACACGGGCGTATCGATCGATGGCAGTGTCATAAACAATCGGGCTTTTCCCTCTGAAGCAGCTAGCGGCAAGACTGGTGAAAGATCAATGTCGGTCACCCGAATATCCCGCGCCCTATCACCAACTTTCAGCTTTAGACCGACTAACGTCATCGGTTGACCGTGAAAGGTAATTGTTCTTGTACTCGTAACTGACATAGAAAAATTTCTTCTTGGATTCTACTAATGATTCCTCAAGTAAACATTAAAAATCTCCCTCCTTCACATAGGGATAACTCCAGAGCGTCACCTGAAGCACAATGGACTTAAACCAAGCCTGGTACATCTTCTCAACCTCATCAGCACTATGTCCTTTGTTGGCTAGGAAGGGTTTGATGGTTGCCGTAATCGGATAGATAAATGCAATCAAATACCGTAATCCAATGTGAGGAACAGCCCGAACGTGATCCGTTTGGTTCTTCTTGAGTCGGTGATGCCGCAGTCCAATCTCTTCCTGATAATTCAACCAAGCTTGGTCATAGGGGCGATTGCAGGTATCTAAGATCCATTGAGCAAAGCGTTTACGAACCGCAGAGAGATAGTCTGCGATCGGTTGGTTGTCAGAG
>PSLO01000096.1:0-16467 GCA_040289665.1 Leptolyngbya sp. ERB_1_1
CCCTTAGCAAGGACATCCGCCCTTGGGGCGGTCACACTCATCAAGCCACCAGCTTTGCTGGGGGTGTCTGACTCTGAAGCCGGAATCCCGGTTCCGGTATCACACACTTCAAGCTGAATTTGCTTATCATCGGCGTGTAGCTCAAGCGCAATCTCACCTTCAAGCGTGAATTTGAAGGCATTCGATAGCAAGTTCAGAACAATTTTTTCCCACATTTCTCGATCGACATATGCAGGCTCCAATAGTGCATCACATTCAACCCGAAAGCCTAGTCCCGCCCGCTCGATCGTCGATCGAAACATTCCTGCCAAATCCATTGTCAAAGTTGTCAGATCCGTTGGCTCATACACCGCCTCAATCCGTCCAGCTTCGATCCGAGAAAAATCTAGCAGTGTGTTCACCAGTTTTTGTAGGCGCAGAGCGTTGCGGTGAATTAGTTCTAAGCGATCGCGCTGTTCTGAATCCTGAGCTTCCCGTAATGCATCTTCGGTAGGTCCGAGCATTAGCGTTAAGGGAGTGCGAAATTCATGGCTCACGTTTGAGAAAAATACTGTTTTCGCGCGATCGAGTTCGGCAAGTTGTTCTGCTCGTTGTCGCTCTTGTTCATACGATTGAGCATTTGCGATCGCGATCGCAATCTGTCCTGCAACTTGACTGAAAAAATCACGATAGTTCTCATCGAGTTCCAGTCGAGGACTCACCCCAGCAACTAACACGCCCGCAATCTTGGATTGTCCGGTTGCAGCGATCGGCAAGATTACCGCTTTCTGAGGTGGCTCTGCCCACGGACTTCCGGCAATGTGTCCAAAGCGTGTCACTAAGTGATGAATGATCTGTGGTTTAGCCGATCGAGCGGCAGTCGCGACCAACCAATCATCCTCTGCATCGAGATCAATCACGCTTGAACTGATCGAATGATTGTCAACGATCGCAGCACCCCTACAGAGACGCGCCCGTTTTCCATCCGCATCAATCAAGTACAGTAGCGAAAACGGAATATCAGCCCGATCAGATTGAAGCGTCGAGATCATCAATGCACACGCTTCTTCAGCCGTTTTCGCACTGCCAGTTTTCGATGCCACTTCTCGCAACAGTCGCGCACGGCGATCGTTTAACACTCGATAGGTTGTCTCACTAACAATGTTAATAATTCCATCTACCACACCTTTTTCACCCTGAATCGGATTAAAGGTGTAGTCGAAATAGCACTCTTCGGTATAGCCGAATCGCCGCATTGATAAGAGTTCGTCGTTGTGAAACGTGCCCTTGCCAGTTGCTAAAACACCTGTCAACTCAGGACCAATGGTATTCCAAATTTCAGACCATACTTCACGCGCTGGACGACCGAGCGCCCAAGGATGTTTATCTCCGATGATCGGTCGCCAAGCATCATTATATAGCAGTAAATTCTCCGTTCCCCAGTAAATGGCAATCGGAAATCGCGAGTTTAAGCAAATGCTGAGTGTCGATCGTAAGCTCTGTGTCCACTGCTCGACTGCTCCAAACGGCGTGTTTGACCAATCATAGGAGCGCATCAGCAATCCCATTTCTTCACCGCCCATCAAGCATTCATAGCCTTCAGACGGAACATCAAACGTCTTGCCTTTGCTGCCGCTGCTAGACCGTTGTTCAGACACTGCTATTTCGTCTCCATAGGTGCGATCGCGATCATACCGCAGCTCTGTAATTAAAGTTTAATGTTCTAGACAGTAGGGCATTCGCCAGTTTTGGATGATCCTACTGGCATTGCCTAAAGCTGACTTCTATCTGTAGAGTGATCTGAAGGTTTTATAGATTAGCGGGCTGAGATTTGGCGACAAAACTCTCGCTCACTCTGATTCGCATTCGGATTTGTCTGAAAATAATCCTTTGTCCATTCACAGCTTTGTTTGAGCAGTGCTTCTAAATTTAAATGAGTGAGATCCCATGCGGTCACTCGACGATCGTCGCTGGCAGTGAATAAGGTTTTGCTATCTGAACTGAAGGCTAAACCATACACACTATCTTCATAACCTGTGAGAATCGCGATCGCAGTGCCATCTCGTTTCCACAATCGCACTGTTTGATCATCACTTGCAGAAGCAATTGTCTGTCCATCTGGGCTAAATCGCACATTTGTCACCAGATCTAGATGACCCGTTAAGGGCTGACCGATCAGAGTGCCATCCAGCTTCCAGAGCTTCACGGTTTTATCTTCACCTGCCGAAGCAAACATCTGACTATCTGGACTAAAACTGATTCCCCTAACTCCGCCTGCATGAGCATGATTGATTGTTCTAATCGGAGTGCCATCCAGCTTCCACAGACGAATGGTTTTATCTTCACTTGCAGAGGCAACCATCTGACCATCGGGACTGATTTTTGCTGCATAAATCACGCCCTCATGTCCTTTTAGCGTCAGCACTCGCTCTTTTTGCCAAAGCCTAATCGTTCGATCCTTACTTGCAGAAGCGATCGTCTGACCATCCGGACTAAAGCTAATGTCGTTTACCGCTGCTTCATGTCCCTTCAGAATCTGGATTGTGTTTCCCGATCGTGTCCAGAGTTGTACGGTTTCATCGACTCCACCTGCTGCAATCGTTTGACCATCGGGACTGAAGCTGACCGTATATAGCTTTTCATCCTGCTGCATTTTCGTTTTGATCGCAGTTCCATCGAGCTTCCAAAGTTTGACGGTCTTATCGCTGCTGGCGGATGCAATGATTTGTTGATCAGGACTCACGCTGACACTGTTAACGGGGGCTGTGTGTCCATCAAAAATCGTCATCAGCGAATGAGAGCGCTGCCAAAGTTTTACCGTTTGGTCTTGACTTGCAGACGCGATCGTTTTTCCGTCTGGACTAAAGCTGACTCCATTCACTAAGCTGTTATGCCCGACTAAAGTTGCAATCAAAACTCCTTCAGTTGTCCACAGTTTAATCGTTTTATCTGAACTGGCGGAGGCGATCATTTGTCCATCTGGACTAAATGCGACTTCGTTCACTACACTCTTGTGCCCCTTGAGAGTCCGAATTGGCTTCCCTTCTCTTGTCCAGAGTTTGACTGTGCCATCATAACCCCTAGACGCAAACTGATCGCCTGTCTGATTAAAGCTCACATCAATCGCACGATCGTCGTGGGCATCGATTGTTTTAATCGGAGCGCCATCTTTTGTCCAAAGTTTCACTTTTCCGTCCATTCCCGCAGAAGCAATGATCGCACCGTCTGGACTAAATTTCACCGCCCAGATATCACCTTTATGAGCATTGTTGATGGTTTTGATCGGAGTGCCGTCTTTTGTCCACAGCCGAATCGTTTTGTCGAGTGCGCTCGATACGATCGTGTTTCCATCCGGGCTGAAGCGAACACTCCGAACTTTAGCGGTGTGTCCAGTAATTTTAGCCCCAAGAGTGCCATCCAGTTTCCACAGTCGAATGCTGCGATCGTGGCTAACTGATGCGATCGTCTGACCATCTGGACTAAAGGCGAGATCGTAGATGGCATCTTCATGTCCGGTCAGTGTTTTGAGTAAAGCTCCTGCTCTTGACCAAAGTTTGATGGTGCGATCGCCGCTGGCAGTCGCGATCATTGTGCCATCGGGACTAAATCTAGCGCGGCGAACCCAGCGATCGTGTCCTTCAAGTCGGTTGTGTTCTTTGATGCGATAGATTGCTTTGCCGAGCGTAGACATGACTTCGAGCTGCGTTTGACGATCGACCCAATTGGATTGATACACAAGTCTTCCCGCTCGTAAGCCTTGTAGCAGTGACTGAAATTCTTGCTTAGAAAAAAGCGCATCAGAAGAGGTACTCAGTGCTTTAATCTCGCCTAGTGTTGCTGCTTTACGGCTCTGTTCAGCCTCGCGGTATTGTTGAAATGCAGCAAGCCCTAGGATCGATGTTAAAACCAATGCAGTAGTCACTCCTGAAAGTGCCCACCTTTGCCGTGCGGTTTCTGAAACTCGGCTGGCTGCGATGTATTCTCGCTGAAGTTGAGAGAGGGGTGGTTTTTTTTCGCCTGCTTGAACGCGCCATTGCTCGATCGCTTCGAGGCTTTGTCCCCGCAGAAGCAAGCTTGAGTCGCGTTGGTGCTGCTGCCAGTCGTTTGCCCGGATCAAAAGTCGAGTGTGTGCTTGCACGTAGTCGAGATCGGTGTCGAAAACCTGCAATAACTTGTGAAATGATTGATTAAAATCATCTTGCGATCGCATGAAGATCCAGTTGAGTGCGGCTAATGCGGGATGCACTTGGTTGTCTTCGACATCGCGACAAACGACAGCAATCAATTTTTTGTGATGTTCGATCGCGTACTCAAGTTCTCGTTTACATTCGATCGAGCAGACTGAATCTGGACTAATCACAAACAAAAAGCTATTTGCGCTCAGAATCCCGGTGCGAATTTCTTGCCGCCAGTCTGCGTTTGGTGGAATGTCTTGCCAGTCAATCCAAGCTAAACGATCGTGTGCATCCAGAAGCGCACTGAGTTGCTTCGCCCATGCTTGATCGCATCGGCTGTAGGAAATAAAAACTTCTAATCCTCGATCGCGGGAATGATCCTCAATCTCATTGCTAGAGAGCAGCATACACCTGACGTTTTCTCAATAAGGTAGACGAATCGGGATTGAGTATCAAGCTGTTTCAGATTTGCCCGGATCAGTTTCCTGTCCAACTTCGACAACTTCTCGCCCAGATTTCGTTCTCGAAGCCGCTTTTCTTGAACCTTTTTTCTTTGGTGGGCCGGTATCATGTCCTACTTCTGGCGGCGGAACTGCTGCTTTATGTTCAATTGGTTTTTTCTTACCTGGCTCAGTCTCAAAGCCTGTCTCGTCAGTTCCAGGCTTCTTCGGTGGATCAGGCTCACCTACTGTCTCGTCAGTTCCACGCTTCTCTTTTGAAGCTGCTTTTCTCGAATCTTTTTCCTTTGGCGGGTCGGTGTCGTGTCCTGCTTCTGGCGACGGAACCGATTCCATAAACGCAATTGATTTTTTCTTGGGTGGGTCAGTCTCAAATCCTGTTTCTTCGGTCGGTTGCACAAGCTGAATTACACCAGCAGATTTGACATACCATTCAGTTTTATCGTTCAGCGGATTCGACAATTTGAGGTGAAGGTACTTACCGTCTACCATACAGCTTTCGATCTCAAGACGTGTACTCTCAGTGAGTTGAATTTTTTGTGTTTTGGTGAGCTTAGAGAGCGGTTCTTTTTTCCGGGTCAGCCAAGTTGGTTGATCAATGTCTACGAAAAGCGACATAATTTTCTCCACTGCCAGGTGCCATTGCAGTAAAACCCAGAATTTTTTGGGCTTCGTTAGAAATTATGAATGGAGATTGCGCTCTAAATGTAATTTTTAACCTTTCTTACTAAATTAAGACAGCTTTGGAACAGGCGTAGCTTTCTCTAATACCGGATTCATAAGATAGCGTGTTCACTTCGCTTGAGTCGGAGGCTCGATCGTGGGTTCGATCGCAGACTTCTTAAATCGCTTCGTCACCCGCTCATATGCAGATGCAATCAGAATGTACAGCACAGGCACAATAAACAAACTCAAGCAAGTCGAGACAAGCATTCCACCATTCACCGCTGTTCCAAGCGACTCGCGACTCACAGCACCTGCACCACTCGCAAATACCATCGGCATAAGACCAAGAATAAATGCCAAAGAGGTCATCAGAATCGGACGCAAACGGGACTGTGAAGCTTCGATCGCGGCTCTTGTAATAGACAGCCCTCGATCGCGCAGTTGATTCGCAAATTCGACAATCAGAATTGCATTCTTACTAGCAAGTCCGATCAGCATGACTAACCCAATTTGACAGTACACATCATTCGCAAACCCCCGCGCATTCTGAGCCAGCAACGCTCCCAAAATTGCTAAAGGAACAGGTAGCAGAATGATCATTGGATCAATGTAGTTCTCATACTGTGCCGCGAGGACTAAGAAAACAAACACCATTCCTAATCCAAAGATCAAAGGTGCGAGACCGCCAGAGGTAAGTTCTTCGCGCGAAATTCCTGACCATTCGTAGCTCATGTCTTTAGGTAGAACGGCTGCGGCAGCGCGTTCCATTGCTTTAATGGCTTGACCAGAACTATACCCCGGAGCCGCAACCCCATTTAGCTCGATCGATGGAAACAAGTTGTAGTGATTGATCACCTGTGCGCCCGTAGCAGGGGTGATTTTCACTAAGTTACTCAACGGAATCATCTGACCGCGATTCGATCGAACTTGCAATGTTCCAATGTTGCCTGGATTGCTGCGAAACTGACTATCGGCTTGCACATACACGCGATAACTCCGATTAAACAAGTTAAAATCATTGACATAGCGACCCCCAAGATAGGTTTGCAAAGTGCCAAAGACCTCTGAAATCGGAACATTCAGGGCTTTTGCTTTATTGCGATCGACATCGATTTTCAATTGCGGCATCTTTGCAGAAAAAGTAGTAAACACTCCTTTCAGTTCAGGTTGTTTGTTTGCTTCTGCAACAAGCGCCTCTTTTGTCGCCACCAGTTTATCAATCCCGTTACTACCACGATCTTGCAGTTCAAAGGTAAAGCCGCCCACACTACCTAACCCTTGAATCGTTGGTGGGTTGATCGGAATTACCAATGCTTCAGATAGTCCATTCATTAGCGGATCTCGCACTTTACTGATCAATGCAGCCGCTTGCTGATCTGGTTTTGTCCGTTCTCCCCAAGGAATTAACGGCACGAACATCATGCCATTGTTTGCACTGTTGCCGCTGACTGTACTAAATCCACCGAGCGCGAATGTTCCAGCGACTTCCTCTTTGATGGTTTTAACGATGTTCTCAACCTTTTCGATCACATTGCGAGTATAGTTCACCGATGATCCATCTGGACCTTGAATGACATTGATAAAGTAGCCCTGATCCTCTTCGGGTAAGAATGCAGAAGGTGTGTGAAGATAGACCCAAACTGTGAGACATAGCAATGCAACAAAGATGCTTAATACTGCATATTTGAAGTGAACGAACAGAGATAGTGTTTTTTGATAGCTCGATCGAATCGCATTAATCCCCCAGTTCACAATCTGGAAAAACCAGTTGTTTTGCTCTTGTCCTTTGAGCAACAATGCAGATAATGCAGGCGTGAAGGTTAACGCATTGAAGGTTGATAATGCAACTGAGAATGCGATCGTCAATGCAAACTGCTTATACAATGCTCCGGTTGTTCCTGGAAAAAACGCAACCGGAACAAATACCGCCATCAAAACAAGAGAAGTTGCAATTACTGCGCCTGTAACTTCTTTCATTGCCACCGAAGCAGCTTGCAGGGGTGGCATTTGCTGCTCTTTCATTAAGCGATCGATGTTTTCAATCACAATGATCGCGTCATCTACTACCAATCCAGTTGCAAGTGTGATTCCAAATAAACTTAAACTGTTGAACGTAAAGCCAAACACTTTCATAACGGCAAACGTGCCAATCAGCGAAATCGGAATTGTAATGGCAGGAATTAAGGTTGCACGCCAGTCTTGAATGAAAATGAAAATCGTTAGAACGACGAGTAGAATTGCTTCATAGAGCGTTTTGATTACTTCTTTACGCGATTCTTCTACAAACAAAGTTGGATCGTAAGGAATCGCATAAGTCATTCCAGACGGAAAATCTTTTGAAGCGGCTTTCATTTCCGCTTTCACCGCTTTGGCAACTTCGAGCGCGTTACTTCCTGGCAGTTGAAGCACACCCATTCCAAAACAAGGAAAGCCGTTATAGCGCGAAAAACTGGAATAGCTTTCTGCGCCCAGTTCTGCTCGTCCCACGTCTTTGAGCTTGACTAATGTTCCATTGCTTCCGGTCTTTAATGTAATGTCTTCAAACTCATCTTTCGTGGTCAATCGGCTTTGTGCCACCAAGTCAATTTGGAACATCTGGTCATCTTTCATCGGCGGCTGTCCGATTTGCCCCGCCCCAACTTGAATGTTTTGTTCTGACAAAGCACTCACCACATCTTGAGCCGTTAAGCCTCGACTGGCAAGCCGCGTCGGATCAAGCCAAATTCGCATCGCATAGCGCCGTTCTCCGAATGCTTGCACATTCCCAACGCCTTGAATGCGTTTTAAGCGATCGAGCACATACAAATCGGCATAGTTACTCAAGAAAATATTGTCATACTGTCCCTTGTCGCCATAGATGCCCATGCCTAGCACGATCGAGCTAGATTGTTTACTCACGCGCACCCCAGTTTGCCGAACCGCATCGGGTAACTGCGGCTCTGCAAGAGACACTCGGTTTTGCACATCGACCGCCGTCAAATCCTTGTTCCGTCCAGGCTCAAACGTGACCGTAATTTGAGCCGTTCCGTCGTTGCTGCTGGTTGAGGTCATGTAGCGCAATCCCTCCACCCCGTTGATTTGCCGCTCTAACACGCTGGTGACAGTTTTCTCAACCACATCTGCACTCGCACCCTGATAATTTGCAGTCACAGCAACTTGAACAGGACTGATATCAGGATATTGCTCGATCGGTAATAGCGGCAAACACACCGCGCCTGCAATTAAGATGATGAGAGAACAAACGCTGGCGAAAACAGGGCGCTTAATAAAGAAGTCAGCAAACATAAATCGGTGGCGGGATGGAGGATGATTAACGAGTTCGCTGCTTTCAGCGCGCTCTGCGTTCAAGTTGAGAAATTACGCCACCAAAAGCAAAGTTTTGCACCATGTTGGATTGCAGAAAATCATGCGGGAATCCAAGCTCGATCACGCTAACTTCGTTCAATCTTTGAAGCTGTTCCGGAGTTAGCTCAAATTCCAAAGAAGCAATGTTTTCCTGAATTTGCTTGAGTTTGCGAGATCCGATGATTGGAATCACTCCATCCGGTTGCTGTCGAATCCAATTGAGGGCAACTTGAGCCGGAAGCCGTCCAATTTCGTTAGCAATGTCAACCACGGTTTGAGCGATCGTAAGTTGTTTCTCAGTCACAGGTCGCGATGTATCCGGATTGCTCAGTCGTCCTTCTACGGGTTCAGGCTGATTATATTTTCCAGTCAAAACACCTGCTCCCAGCGGACTCCAAGCTGTAACTCCAATATCAAACGCGCGTGCCATTGGCAGTAAATCACGTTCGGGAGTGCGTTCGATTAAAGAATATTCAATCTGCAATCCAATAAAAGGTGTCCAACCGCGCAGTTGAGCGATCGTATTCGCCTGCGAGATAATCCAAGCGGGTGTATCTGACACACCAATATAAAGAATCTTTCCTTGCCGTACCAAATCATCAAACGATCGCATCACTTCTTCAACTGGAGTGGTATCATCCCAAGCGTGTAGCCACAGCAAATCAATGTATTCAAGATCTAATCGCTTCAAACTTGCTTCGACTGCTTGCACCATGTTCTTACGATGATTGCCTACAGCATTCACACCACCGTTGCCCATATTGAGCGAATACTTTGTCGCTAGCACCCATTTTTCTCGATCGGGTTTGACAAATTCACCGACAAATTTCTCGCTAGTTCCATTCGTATAAAGGTTCGCAGTATCGATAAAATTCCCGCCCGCTTCCGCAAACGCATCGAACATTTTGCGGCTTTCATCGTAAGCACCTCCCCATCCCCAGTCATCACCAAACGTCATCGTCCCTAAACAAAGTTCGGAAACTCGGAGTCCGCTGTGTCCTAAAAGCTTGTAGCGCATAAGATTCTCCTTTAGAGATGGGGAAGTTGCTATTAATGATATGAATTACCGACTCGATCGACAAACACCGTCGCACTCAGCGGCAATCGACCGGGATTCTGACGCGGTTCAGCCGCATAACCCACCGGAAGCAAAAGCGCGATCGCTAAATCATCGCCTGCCCCGATCACCGCTTTCACTTGATCTTCAACCCAACCATTCATGTAGCAGGTGGATAGCCCTAAACTCTCCGCTGCCAAAGCCGTATGAGTGGCTGCAATCATCGCATCTTTGATCGCATATTCTCGCGATTTAAAGGATTTGATCGCACGACGTTGCAGAATTGCAGTAGGCACATCTAGCGGGGTTGTTGCGTGATCGACAGCAATCGTCATAAAGGTTTCCTCGTGAAGGTTAGCGTTCGTCAATGTATTGCTACATTTTCTTTTCTGATGTTGGCGCACCGAGTTCTGATTCATCTAGAATTAGCGCACCGTCAGTAATTTTTCCAAGTCCCGTTGCAACAATTTTGTCGTTTGCATTCAGTCCCTCAATCACCTGCTGATCGTTACCCCGAATTACGCCTAGCTTCACTGGCTTTTGTTTCGCGACTAACCCCGCCCCAGATGGTTCTGCAACATAGACAAAATCTTGCCCCGCAATGCGCGAAATCGCAGTCGTTGGAATTAATAGACCGGCCGATCGCTCCCACACCACCCGCGCCCGAATTTGTTGATCCGATCGCAATCCGCCCGCGACATTATCCACCAGCGCTTTCACCTGCACTGTTTGCGTATCAGGATTCACTTTCGGTGAAATCATAAACACTCGGCTACTCCCAATCTGTTGCCCCTGTGCATTGATTAAATCGATTCGCGTTCCTGTTTGCATTCGCTTTACTTTCTCAGTCGGAATCGCAACATTAATTTCAAGCGAGTTATTTTGTGTCAGCGTTGCCAACTGCGAAGATGTATTGACAAAATCCCCTTCTTTTACCGGAAGGTCGCCTACCATTCCGCTAAAAGGCGCGGTAATTCGGAAGTATTGTAGTTCAACCTGCTGCCCTTGAGTGGTCGCTTGTGCCTGCTGATAACTCCGTTGTGCGCGTGAAACCTCCGCCTGTCGAGCCGCCATGTCCGCGTTTTTAGAATCAATTTCGGCTCTCTGCGCCTGAATCCGGGCATTCACCGCAGCTAAATTCGCTCGTGCCGCTTTTAGACCATTTTCGGACTGATCCAACAACTGCTTACTCGCAGCACCTGCGCGGTAGAGTTTGGCAAAGCGATCGTATTGTTGTTGATTAAATTTGACATCGGCATCCCGCGCTACTCGATCGGCTTCAAAGCTCTTTAATGTTGCTTTGGCATTCTCCATCGTGGCGCGAGCCGAGGCAACCCCCGATTGGGCCGAGGCAACTCCCGCTAATGCAGAATCAGCCGAAGCTTGCGATCCCTGCGTATTCGTAGCCTGCTGACGCGGATCGATTTGCAGAATGGTTGTGCCTGCCTTGACTGCATCTCCGGCTCTCACAAAGATGCGAGAAACTTGCCCTTCGATGCGCGGTTTCAGGGTCACGGACTGGCGCGACTCTAGCAAGGCATTGAATTCCTCAGTGTTCTCCACCATGCTGGATTTGACGTTCTCGATTTTGACGGGAATGCCTTTTGCTTGACTAGCATTGGCTTGCGGTGCTGCGGGACGACAAGCGTTTAATAGCGACACCGTGACCAAAACCGGAAATAAAACTTGGGCGAGATTGACCTGAGGATTCATAACTCTCCGATCGACGTGAAACAATGAACGCTAAATTACGATCGAGCAATCTCCCAACTAATCTCTCAACGATTCGTCAAGAAATCCAAATGAGTTTTAGAAGGTTAGTTTAAACGTTTCTCTCTAGCGATCGCTTAGATGATTTGTAGAATTACTTTACAAATTGAAATACAGTCTTAAAATGCATTGATGCTAACGTGATCGATCTCCAGTCATTTCCGATTCATGCGATCATTAAGAAAATTCTAGCCAAGCATTTATTTTCATGTAGTTTGTAGTATCCCCCTAAATACTGCATTGAAGCAGGTGAATCTACTAGTTCCAAAATGTCGAACAATCGAACTATACCGTAACAACTGCGGTATTGCAAGCCCGCCAAAACTGTCGCATGAAGCCTATTTCTCATCCCGCTCAAAATGACATTTCGTTAGCAAGCGTATTGTACGCGCTGGGTGATCCGATTCGTCTTAAAATTGTTCAACAATTGGCACAAGAGGGTGAGAAAGCCTGTGGTGCGTTCGGTTGCGCTACTCCAAAATCAACAATGTCGCATCATTTTCGGATTTTGCGTGAAGCAGGCTTGATTCACAGCCGAAAGTCAGGAACTCATTACATCAATACGTTACGTCGAGCGGATCTGGATGCGCGGTTTCCTCAGTTACTCGATGTGGTGTTAGCGTCGATCGGATCAGACAAAGGCTGAAGAAACTTGCTTGTAGAATTCGCGTCAATCTGGGGAACAATAAGTACGCCCGCAAGATACTCAAGCGACGACGCGCCATTCGGATTGACGAAACAGGAAGTCAGTATGTCCATCGAGAAACTTCAACCCGCCCCGACCCAACAAGTCGGAGTCTACACGCCATACTATCCGCAAGCAAACAAAAAGCAGCTTCTACCGTTTGCAATCAGCCTTTACCAGAAAGGCGTTTTAGAAGGGGAACGTAAAATCGAAGGTGGCTCTAGTATTCCGTTTATTGCGACTTGGAACGTTTCAACACTTCCGGCGGATTTGTGCCGCTGTCGAATTCAGTTTGAGGGCAATGCAGAACTGAACTATGAAGTGATGATGGCAAACTTTGAGTTTGTGGATTTCTTGATCGAAGTAATTCTTAACTTTAAGCGCAGTCGCCTGTCTGATTTTTCTCAAGCGTTCTACCGCAAACTCCTGCACATCGACGACTAGAACAACTTTAATCAATCTACGAGGGGGCGGATCGCCCCTTATTCTTTTGCAGCTTAAATTTGCGCTTCCTATAATAATGTTCTGTAACGCTAATCTGGGCTAAGGAGCGTAGATGTAAGTAAGGTAAAATTCTTAGAGTTTAAGACGGCTCTTTGATGACATCGATTAACCGGAGTAGGAGCGTGCCAAAGTCTGCCAAGTATTTATTGATCGGTTCCCTAGAAGCTTATAGCGGCAAGTCAGCAGCGATTTTAGGGATTGCCCACCAACTCAAAGCGCGAGGACTAGATCTTGCTTACGGAAAAGCATTGGGGGGAGGTTGGGGACAAACCCAAATGGCAGATAACGATGGAGATATTCAGTTTGTAGCAGAAACGATCCGGCTAAATGACGATCGCCTTCAAGCCCCCGTCCTCACCCTCAATGCAGATACCGTAGAGAAACGGCTCAACGGTTCTGATACGCAAGATTACCGTCAATTATTGACGCAGCGATCGCAATCTCAAGGGGGTGATCTGGTCATTCTTGAAGGTCCTGGAACGCTTAGCGAAGGAAAGTTATTTGATTTGTCGCTGCTGCAAGTTGCAGATACGATTCAGGCATCGGTGATGCTGGTGGCGCGATTTCATTCGGTGTTGCTGTTGGATTTGATTTTGAGTGCCAAAGAGCAGTTAGGCGATCGCTTAATCGGTATTCTAATTAACGATGTTCCGAGCGATCAGATCGATTCGATTAATACCTCTTTCCGTCCATTTTTAGAGAAGCAAGGCGTTTCTGTGTTTGGCGTTTTACCGAGCAGTACATTACTGAGAAGCGTCAGTGTGGCGGAATTAGTCCATCAACTCAATGCCGAAATTTTGTGTCGCGGCGATCGTTTGGATCACATGGTCGAAAGTTTGACGATCGGGGCAATGAACGTCAACTCAGCCCTGAAATACTTCCGCGCCAGACAGAACATGGCGGTGGTTACGGGTGGCGATCGTACCGATTTGCAACTTGCAGCCCTCGAGACCTCGACGCAATGTTTGATTTTGACCGGACATATTCCGCCGACTAAAGACATCGTTTCACGTGCAGAAGATCTGGAAATTCCAATTCTTTCGGTTGATCTCGATACTCTCACAACCGTCGAAATCATTGAACGGGCATTTGGAGAAGTGCGATTGCAAGAACCGATTAAGTTTCAATGTATTTGTCAGATGATTGAGACTTATTTTGATAGCGATCGACTCCTTTCAACTTTGGGCTTGATGCCTGCTGGAGCGCGTTAAAAATCACGCTCAATTTACTCAGAGGGCATCTTCTCGATCGCTGCTTGTCGAAATCCCAACACAACCAAAATATTCGACAGGGTGAGAAAAAATTCTGCACTGCCATGTAGCCAATCGACATCCGCCAATTGCTTACCATAATGCAATTGAGCATAGATTCCCGCCGGGATCGTGATGGCAACAAACACGAGTGTCATATAGAAGCCAATCAGCGCGAGACGGGGCGTTTTTTGCGATCGCGTCAGAAACCACAAAAATCCCAAATAGGGAAACAGCGATAGTGCAAACAGCGTTTCTTTAGAAATCATGATTCTGTTTTTTGAGTAGAACGCCAAATCCACCAGCCTGCCGCACAGCAGGTAAAATTTCCCACTAGGGTCATTGCCGCTTGCAGCGTGACTAACCAATCGAGTGCAGGCGGATTGTCGAAGAAATGCCAGGTACAAGCGCACATTGCACTGACTAGAGCAGGCAGCATTCCGAACGAGAGCGATCGCCAAGCGCGATCGCCGCTAATTTCGGCATAGCGCCAAATCAACCAAATCGCCGCAATCCATTCGATCACGCTGGAAATATGGATGATCCAAGTAGGAATTGAGAGAGCCGTCATAGTCGTACGAGAGATACTCGTTCAATTCTAGAAGGTCTCAGCGTCGCTTATTTAGGAATTTGCGAGTTTCAGCCAGCCAAACAAATCGCCTACGGTTAGCTGCAAGGTTGACATAAAGGCAGGAACAGGAAGCAATTGCTCTGGCTCTTGAATGAAGTCCGGTTGTTGACCAGATGGATAGGCAAAAACTGATTTTATTTTGGGGTCAATGAGCCATCCCATTTGACAGCTAAACTTGAGACAATGCAAGATGTTTGCCGTTACCTTCGATTGATTCTGATCTGGAGAAAGAATTTCAATTGTCCAATCCGGAGCAGCATTGAACGCGTTTGCGATATCTCCCTCTTCATCTAAAGGAATTCGACTCCAGGTAAAGACTGCGATATGAGGTACGGTCGATCGATTGCCAAAGGTGCATCGTAATTCTGGAAGGGCTAACGCAATCTGTTCTGATTCAGCAACGCGGTTGATCTCTGTGACGAGTTTTCCCTGTAGCTTACTATGCTTTCCTTGCGGCATGGGCTTTTGCACCAATTGACCTTCAATATATTCAGTTGCAGGCTTGGTTTCTGGAAGTTGCAAAAACTCTGCCATTGTTAGGGTTTTTTCAGAAATCTGCACGGTCGTCCATTCCTCAACTTGCTGCTGACTTATGATAGATTTTAGCCATTAGATACTCTACTCAGTTTTCCATTCACTTTCTGGAATATCCGCACTGATCATAATGTTGCGGAGTGTCCCGATCGGCAAATCGCGTTTCTTGTGGTAAGGCACAATCACTTGAAGCTGACGATCGAGATTTCGTCACTTGCGATGACTGCCCTTTTGAGAAATAAGTTCAAAGCCATTGCTCTCCAGGATGCGCTCTACTTCATCTGCATTCATGCGTCGAGTGCGGCTCATCCAACTAAAACCTCTCTCAAGATCGCGCCTGACTTTAATTCAATTGGGTCTGGTTCAAGATACAGTTCGATAGCTTCACGAATATTTTCTAACGCTTCTTCTTCGGTTTCTCCTGCCGAAATACAACCCGGCAATTCTGGACACCAAGCTGACCAATCTTTTGTTTCGGGGTCAATTTCTAGAATAACTCGCCATTTCATTTTGCTTTCTCCTTCATACTTTATGATAGGGAGCCTACTCGATCGGGAAACCGGGAATCAGTTGATCAATCTCTTCCATTCGCTGCATCGTTTCTTTGAGCGCAACGACGACTTTTTGATAGTGCAGTACATCATCAAATGATAGGGTTCGCTTCGCTTTTTTGCGGTCTTTTAGCCATTTGTCTAGCACTTGATAGCCACCAATTTTGAATTCCCAGATTTGAGGTGAGATGCCTTCAAAATAGCGATCGCGATTAATATAAATTCGCTGTTCTGTAGCGTTGTACGTCACTTCAGTAACAGCATTGTTTCCTTCTCCGCTCATTTTTGTAATTAGCTTGTTGAGTTTCTTTGATTTCATTAAATGCAAGGCGACTAATTCTTCGCCTTTTGCACCGAGGTCTTTGAACAATCGATCGTTGCTCGTCAATGGCACACGGGGAAAGTCGATTTTGAGAAACTCGGCGTAGCGCTGGCGATAGGTGGGGCTGTGGAAGATGGCGTAAATGTAGTAAAAGATGGCTTCTGGAGTGGGAACGTCGCCAAGTTTTTCTCGAATTGCTGTGATGAACTCTGAAGAAAAATTTGGAGATTTTTCAACAAATAAACTACCCTGATTATTTTGAGTGTCGGGATAAATGTAAAGTGGAAATATGGAGTTTACATCATAAGCAGCGCAGCTTTTATGTCCACAAATATCTTGTGTAATGAATATATTCCACTCATCTTGTGTCTTTCGAGTTGTTATAAGACCTAAGTTTTCGCCCGCTAAAATATGGCTCATTACTTCTGATCGAGGCATACAAATAAAGCCCCGCGTTTGCCCTGTATATAGCAATCCCAGGTCAGTTGTGAGAGTATAGAGAGGACTAAAACAGCGTTAAAAATGACTTTATGCTAGCTG
>PSLO01000005.1:0-88609 GCA_040289665.1 Leptolyngbya sp. ERB_1_1
TCACAGGACGAGCATCTATTCTGGAAGCACTATCTGTAGCGGGAATTTAGAGAATTGGTATTACTCGTCGATCGAGCTTAATCACATCCGGACGTAACTCAGTGCAGTAGTGATCGATCGCCACATTGCTGCCCAAATCATCTAACGCTAGCCCAAAACCACCTGCCCGAATTTGATCAATCACTTTTAGTAGGTTTGGGTGATTCGTTAACGCTTCCACTTCAATCAGTTCAAAGACAATCTGTTTAGGATGTAAGCCGAGATCGAGAATTTGCTGAAAGTTTTGCTCTAGCGATTCGGGATGATGCGCGATCGCATTCGGTAAAACGTTGATAAAGAAAATCAGGCGATCCGATTGATTCCATTCTGCTAATCCGCTGAAGCAGACCGATCGAGCTAAGGTATCAAACTCGCGGGTCAAGTTCATCTTCAGCGCGGCATCCATCAATTGTCGTCCGTTAAATAGCTGTCCCTGTTCATTCTGGGCACGCGCTAAACATTCATGTGCGACCACTTGACCCGAATGCAGATCAAAAATAGGTTGATAGTTAAAAAAGAGTTGCTGATGTGCCAACACTTGAAAAAACCAGGCGTGTTTCACAAGCATTGTCATCTCATGCAGCGGTTGAGCATTGAGGAACTCTGTGAGTAAAGGGGTGGCATCGAGGGGAGAGCGCGTCACTACGTAGCGAGACAGAGCTTGCCCCTGCTCAGAGACGGATTGGCTTAGTGCAATAAACAGATTCGGCAATTCAAACTCGCTCACGGCGCGAAAGAGCAGTTGGGGCACGATCGCGATTTTCTCAAAGCCCAATTGATACAGGACTAGATAGGTTTCTCGATCGCTTGGCTGCACAATCAGTTTTAGCGAGTGATTGAACTGGGGGGTGATTTGCACAGAAGAAAGCCCTTTGCGTTTCAAGACAGGCGATAGAGACAACCCAATCGTACAGCGACAACCGCAACGATTAATCCGCTACCCCGTTTGTCCTGCATTTCTACGGTATCAAAAATAGCTTAGAACTTGTCATCTTACGGAATCGCTTGATCTAAGTTTCCATAATCTCAAGGAAAAATCTGCAAGAAATCCATAGCATGAGATATTTTTTACAGCGTTCTTTTTTGGCTCTCTAACCTATGACTTCCCTGGCTTTAGAAACCGCGCAATGGTCTGAGTTACTTCAGCAACTTCTCGATCGAGAGTCTCTCTCGATCGAGCAAGCTTCAACGCTGATGCAGGGCTGGCTAAATGATGAGATTCCCCCAGTCCTGTCTGGTGCAATTCTAGTCGCGTTGCAGACAAAAGGGATTTCAGCGGCAGAACTAGCGGGAATGGCGAAAGTATTGCAGTCTCAAGCGCAGTCCATTGAGCGTCCAGCGTTTCCGTTGATTGATACTTGTGGGACGGGAGGTGATGGAACTTCAACGTTTAACATCTCGACAGCAGTTGCGTTCGTGGCTTCAGCGGCAGGATTGCGAGTGGCAAAGCATGGAAATCGATCGGCATCGAGTCAAGTCGGTTCAGCGGATGTGCTCGAAGCATTGGGGGTCAATTTGAGTGCATCATCGGAGCGAATTCAAGCGGCGATCGCTGAAGTCGGCATTACGTTTCTGTTTGCTCCAGGTTGGCATCCGGCGCTTAAAGTGGTGGCACCGATGCGGAGAACGCTGAAAGTGCGGACGGTGTTTAATTTATTAGGTCCGTTAGTGAATCCGTTACAGCCAACCGCACAAGTGATTGGCGTGTTTAGCTCAGCGTTATTAGAGCCGATGGCGGAAGCATTAAAGCTTTTGGGGAAAGAATCCGCGATCGTACTGCATGGTCGAGAGCGCTTGGATGAAGCAGGCTTGGGCGATTTAACGGATTTAGCGGTATTGCAGAATCAATCTGTTGAACTAACGACGATCGATCCACAAGCATTGGGATTGCAGAAAGCCGCGATCAACTCGTTGCGGGGTGGTGACATCAATGTGAATACGGAGATTCTACGATCGGTACTGCAAGGCAAGGGAACGCAAGCACAACAAGATGCGGTAACGCTGAATGCGGCATTAGCATTGTGGGTTGGACAAGCGGTGGATTCTTATCAAAGTGGAATCGATCGAGCTAGAGAAATTCTGCGATCAGGTGCCGCGTGGGAGAAGTTGAATCAACTTATTGAGTTTTTGAAGTAGACAAGCAACGTTTATTGTTCCTTCTCGCGCTGTGCCACAAAATCAACGGTTGTATTGTTCAAACTGAGTTTGCCTTTTAAGGTGGATTGAGCGATCGTACTTGAGAGCGCGATCGCAAAATTCTCACAGCCTTGAATTTGCGCTGCCCTTCCCGATAGTTCTAAGTTGGGTTGTCGAAATATTCCAGTCAAAGACGGTCTTTTTCTAGCAGCCGTTTGTTCTCGTGTTGAATGTGTTGATTCTAAAAGTGATCCATTCAGGTAAATTCCAGATTGTTCGATCGATAAAGCCAGCGTTTTCGCTTTCAAACATCCGGGTAAATCTGTTGCAATTATTTTGTATCGTCCTGAGATTTTCGGTTGCGCTTTCAAATTCGCTTCTCCGTAATTCGTGGTAATGCTAAAGAGAGCAACCACAAATGCGATCGTCGCACCATAAAACGTGAGCCATTTTGCACTAAATAGGCTTCTCATTTGCAACCTCTAACATTGATGTGAGATGAGATGCAACTTGACTGTAACGCCGCGTAATCAATAACGACGACCGACATTCTGCCGCCAGTGCATCGGTATAGCGTCCCAGTGTTTGTCGTTCGATTCCCCATTCGCGGCTGGCTCCTGCGATCGTTAAATCCGCTTGTTCTGATGCCTGCACCACGGCTCGAATCGGAGAATTCGTTTCCACAATTGGCAACTCAATTCGACGACGAATACGATCGGGAAGTTGATCCAGCATGGCGTTAAATTCAAAGCTCAGTTCATTGACAGGCTGATCTCCTGAAATCACTCTTAGGATTTTGAGATGCGTCTGTTCTCGATTAATCAAAAGCCGTAACGCCAGTTCCAACCCTAAATCTGTATGAATGTTTGAAACATACGGGAGCAGTAGGTTTTCTAGTTTTGTGGCTTGTCGATCGATAAACACAGCCACATCAACCGGAGCCGTCGTGAGAATTTGCCCGACTCGCCCGCCAAGCCGATTGCTGTGAAAAGCGGGACGATGCCAACCGACAAGAATTAAATCGGCTCGATCGCGCATGGCGATTTGCATGGTGGCGCGGGCAACATCGCGATCGACTTGCACAATTGGACGTACCAAATGACGATAATCCGCAGGTTCTAAAGTTTGAATTAGCTCTTGAAGTCTGTCGTTTGTGTGGGCAATTTGTCGATCGGCTTCACTCGGAAGACTTTCGTAAACGTAATCTTCGTCAAGATGAATCAAACTGAGCGGAGTGACGATCGCGGGTGGATGTGTTGATGAATTGCCGATGGCGATCGCCATTGCTAATTCAATCAATCCGCGCTGAGTGGTGGGATTTGCGATCGGAACTAACACACGATAGCTTGCAGGTTCGATATCAGTGGGTTGATAAATTGATTGTTGTCGAATTTGTTGCTTTGGATAAATTAACTCTAACAGTGGCGATGTCATAAACGTAGTTACTAGCGCCATAATCACTAACATCGTGAATAACAGCGGTGAAATCACATTTAGACTCAAACCAATATTCAAAACAATTAATTCAGTTAAGCCGCGAGTATTCATCAACCAACCCAACGCCGAAGCTTCTCGTTTCTCAACGCCTGAAACTCTTGCAGCCACATAAGTTCCAACATATTTCCCGATGATCGCAACTGCCACCACGATCGCGCAAAGTCCCCATAAGCTAGGACGATTCAGCAATCCGATCTGAGTGCGTAACCCGCTGTACGCGAAAAACACAGGCAGCAGAAACGTTAGAACAAAATCCTCAGTTTTCTGAGCCAATTCCCGCGTTAATCCTGGATGCTTGGGCATGACCACACCCACCAGAAACGCCCCGAAAATCAAATGAATTCCGATTAGTTCAGTGATGACCGCAGACACAACCACAACCATGTAAATCGTGGCGAGAATGGTTTGACTGAGTTTGCCCGTTCGGTCGTAAAGTGCTGCAAACTGTTTTAACAACGCTCGTCCAATCGTGAGCATGATCGCGATATAGGCGATCGCTTCTAAAATTGTTGGAATCGCAGCAATCATATTGTTATAGCGCGTCACTGCGATCGCTAATGCTAATAAACACCAAGCCGTCACATCATCAACAGCAGCGCAAGTTAACGCTAACGCACCTAAACGACTATTCTGTAAATTATTTTCTGTGATAATTCTCGCTAATACTGGAAATGCTGTGATTGACATCGCTGCGCCCAAGAATAACGCAAACGCTGTAAATGACACCCCATCAAAAGAAACTAACGGGTACAACAATAGAGATGCTAACGTTCCCAATGAAAATGGAACTAATATACTGACGTGCGAAACGAGAATCGCAACGTTTAATCCATTTTTGAGGTATTTGGGATCGAGTTCTAATCCAATCAGAAACATGAAGAAGATCAGTCCAATCTGAGATAAAACACCCAGAAATGGAATCGTTTCAGGCGGAAAGAGCCACGCTGCAACGTCCGGCGCAACCAACCCAAATAGAGATGGACCTAACATAATGCCCGCAACGATCTCACCGATCACGAGCGGTTGATTCAGCCGTCGAAATCCGGCTCCAACCAATCGCGATAATCCAATCACGAGCAGGATTTGAATTAGAACTTGAACAACAATGTCGAGGTGCATAGAGTCAGGGTAAAGTACACCTCAAAAGTATTTCTGGTGAATCAATTATTGATCAGTTTTATCAGAGAATCTTTACATTTCTGGTTTTTCCAAGTGCGCGATCGTTTGAGGGCACGATCGCGCAGATTCTTAGTAACTATCTTCTCCTGGGACTTGCAGCGGATCGAATTCAGGCAGCAATTGTGAGAGTGAAGCGTCTCGAATGGCTTGCCAACGTTGATAGAGTTCCTCGCCTTGCCAGTCAGTTGCAATATAGCTTCTGACTGCCTCATCGAGTTCCTGCATCGATTGAAGAACCTGAAGAACGGGTCTGATCATCGCATCTGCCATACAAACCTCCAGATAAGCTATGCGATTTGTCTCCAATTCTACTGATCCGCAGAAAAATACAGTAACAACTGTGACAAATGCTTCAGCTTATTCACATTTCCACGCAGTTGGTAATGAAAATTGATAAACATCTTGCAGCACTTGTACCCATCCATCTACAAGCGCTGCAAGAATGCGATCGCCCTTTTCTTTTGTCGCAGTTGTGGGATCACCTAAAACCCCGCTGCGACTGAGATCACGAGTCATCCAAGCAAACGGTAACGCTCCTTCCATGCTGAGAACACCTGCTTGAGGTTCACCGAGCGGATATTCGGCTTTGGCACGCTCCATTTTTACCTGATCGGGCAGAATTGATAGCAACAGACTCGTCTCAACATCGCCTGCATGAATGCCGAGTTCTAGTTCTTTGGGGGTGAAGAGTTCTTGGGCGATCGTAGGAATGGTCGGAACCTTCCAAGTAAACAGAGGAAACAGGGCAAAATCTTCGTATTGTTGGTGCAAATCACGAGCGGCAATTTCGAGAATTTGAGGCTGTCCACCGTGAGAATTGATGAACACTAACTTGCGAAATCCAGCTCGATAAATGCTTTCTGCAACCTCGATCAACACGGCTAACAAAGTTTGGGTGCTGAGGGTGATTGTGCCGGGAAAGTGCCAATGTTCGTTTGATTTGCCGTAGTACAAAGGCGGTAGGGAATAGGCTGGAATGGTTGAATCGAGTTGGTCTAACGCTTTGCCCAAAACGGCAACACTGATCGCAACATCCACGGCTAAGGGCAAATGTGCGCCATGCTGCTCGATCGCGCCAATGGGCTGCACAATCACAACATTTTCTTTGTTGGGCATTGCTTGAATGTCTGTCCAACTAAGATACGGAAAATAGCGATCGCTAGGAATAAATCCGTGCATCATGGCAATGACTCAACTCTAGACTGTATTATCAGCTAATTTCGTGAATCGATAGATTTGCACCGCCAAGTGCTGAATCTGCGCGCGCTTGCCAATTGAGAAACGTTCCTTGCGTCAGATTATCTGCAAAGATTCCCACTCGTAAACTGATCTTCGTTTCCGCAGGCAGCATTAACGCAGTACAGCCCGAAAAGCTAAAACCAGAGTCCTGCATCTCTCCCCCAGCGGTTAAGGGGATCACTTGCTGTCCGAGTCGCAGTTCATGTGTCCGAATTCCTACACTGGGAACTGGATCAGGTGGAATCCGAACCACGATCGCACCCATCACATCGATCGTAAAATTCGGATCACCTGCTTCAATTGAACCTTGCACATAGGTTGAACCGCAGAGAATGAAGCGCCCCGATCGCGAAATTATCACTTCTCCAGTTTCGGCAATCAGCTTCAAATCATCCGTTTCGCCCGCAATCTGCTGCAAGCCAATAATGTTGTGCCGCGTGACTTCTCCCGCGATCGGGGTAAACCATTGGGGAAATTGTGCGAGCGTATATTCTGCCCAAGCCGCCATTCTGTAATTCTCCGATTAATCCCGTGAGCCGATATGTTAACCTGAGTCGTCAACACGGGTACATCAATCTAGAAGAGTGCTGCAATCCGATATAGTTGAATTCAAATTTTAAGGTATCTTGCTCGATGCTCTGGTTTCTTTCAGCGGTTTTAACAGGTGCGATCGCATTTTCGGCAACAAACATTGATGATCTGTTTGTCTTAATGCTGTTTTTTTCTCAGGTCGATTCATCTTTTACAAAGTATCAGATTTATTTGGGGCAATATTTGGGATTTGCTGCAATTACTGCCTGTAGTTTATTGGGATTCTTAGGAGGTTTATTGATTCCACAAACCTGGATTGGCTTGTTGGGATTTCTGCCGATCTTTTTAGGAGTCCGGGCTATCTTAAAACGCGAAGAGGAAGACGAGATTCAAGGCGCAACTTTGCCAAACAATGCACTCACTAAGTTTTTACTGCGATTTTTCCAGCCTCAAATTTTGAGGACTGCGATCGTCACGTTTGCCAATGGTGGTGACAATATCGCAACCTATATTCCCTTGTTTGCCAGTTTAGATAAAGAGCGGTTAGTGATTGTCCTCGCTGTATTTTTTATCCTGGTTGCAGTCTGGTGCATCATCGCGGATCGATTGGCAAGTCATCCTGCGATCGCGCCTGTGTTAGAGCAATACAATCGAATTTTGGTTCCGATCGTCCTCATTGGTTTAGGCATTTACATTTTGATCGAAAACGAAACCTGGCAACTTGTTTCTTAAAACCCTTCACTCACATAGCAATATGCGATAGGGCTGCACGGATCGCAATGAACCAGAGCGCGATCGTGCCAAATAGGTAAAGGTAGAACCGCAGAATGATCAGATTGAATGTGCAATGCACAGCACTATGCAAGGCTCGAAACAGAACGAAGATCCATGCAGTATTGACGTATATCGTGTTTACCTGCTGTGTGGTGAAGAGGTACAAAACTAACACATAGAACAGCACTGGAATCCCAAACAAATTTTTGAAATTATCAGATGGATTAGATACGCTTGGTGGCGAAAGTTGTGCAAATGTAACAGGAGAAAGATCTTTTGAACTGAGCGTTCTACTTGTAATGAATCTGATGCGACGGATGTACAGATACACCCAAACCAGAAATGTCAGAAATATCATTGCAAAGAAAGGACTGAAGATTGCCTCTTGTGTCATATCTATTCTCAGAGTTGAAATAGAATCTACGACCTATATTAGGAGTGGCAATCAACTGCGCCTAGTCCTCGATCGAGGACTCCTTCCGCCACTATGACGATTCCTTTGCAGCATTTATTTGCAGCGATCAATCAGGTAAAGAACGAATATGAACTACGATCGCAAGTGACACCAGAAGTAGGCGAGTATTTTGCTGCGAAGCGATCGGGAATATTTTTCTTTGATCAGCTTCTATCTGATCGCAAATTTCAAAAAATTCTGAAAGTCGCGTTATCGATCGAACATAATCCGATTGCGCGTTATGTAGCAGAACGCCATACGCCCGTCCATGAAGCAATGGTGACATCGCCAAAAGCTTGGGCAATAATCTGTCCGCGTCCTGATCATTGGCACGTGATGGCAGGACCTATCATCGATCGAGGTCAATTAGTCGGCGCGGTTGGTTGCACCCGTGATAAGTCTATGCCCGCCTTTGATACTCAAAATTTAGCTGATTTGAGTGCGATCTGTTTGCACTTATCAGTTTGGGCTGCAACGGTACGATCCGGGCAAAACTCAATCTCAAAGCAGCAACGATTAAGCTTTGATTCGCTTCGCGAAGCTCCGCAGGATCGCTTAACGCCTCGTGAGTTGCAAATTGCTGAATTGGTTGCTTTGGGGCGAACGAATGCAGCGATCGA
The DNA here is from genome assembly GCA_040289665.1 of Leptolyngbya sp. ERB_1_1. Classification (GTDB taxonomy): domain Bacteria; phylum Cyanobacteriota; class Cyanobacteriia; order Leptolyngbyales; family Leptolyngbyaceae; genus Leptolyngbya. The sequence continues at coordinate 8,470 of PSLO01000005.1, forward strand.
AAGTGAACTTTAGATTACCGAGAATTCTGTGAAGCAGGCTTTGAAGCGAATGTTTCGTAAGCTTGAGGTTTCATCTCGCGCAGAAATGATTGCACAGCTTTACTCCACAGCAAAGAAACTATAAAACGAAGATTAGCTCCAATCGTCTCGTTTTGCGCCGCGTCCTTTGTAGGGTTGGGTTTCCGCATGAATTTTCCGGGTTCTTTCAAACAAGGCATCCTCGGTTAAGTTCCATTGTTTCAGAACTTTGTCGAGATCAGCTTGAATGTCTCGCGCACCCGGAAAGCCATTGTAGCGAATGCGAAGACGGGCAAGTTCCGCGAGGTTTAGATCGGTCGCTTCGCCTGTGAGTAAACCATCAACAATTTCTCGATCGGTCTTCCACAAAGGATGTTGCTGATCTTTTTGCTCTTGCGCCATAGTTCACGATGGATCGAGTTCGATAACATGATAGTCCTTATCGTCGTCAAATTCTGGCATGAATTTCAATCGTTTTCCTTCACGTATGCAAGCGGTTCAGTCCCCGATTATCCCGATTGTGGGTGAACTGATTCGGCAACATCCAGGAACCATCTCACTCGGTCAAGGCGTGGTGAACTATCCTCCACCTCAAGGCGCGATCGATCAAATCACCGCATTTCTCAGCAATCCTGTAAATCACAAATATCAAGCCGTTGAGGGTATTCCCGCACTGAAAGATGCGATCGCCCATAAGTTAATCACCGAAAATAAGATCGATTTAAGCGAGCGCGATATCGTTGTCACCGCAGGCAGCAACATGGCGTTCTTGAATGTCGTTCTAGCCATTACTGATCCAGGTGATGAAATTATTTTGCAAACCCCGTTTTACTTTAATCATGAAATGGCGATCGAGATTGCGAGTTGTCAAGCGGTTCTCGTTCCCACCGATGAAAACTACCAAATTCAACCGGATCTGATTCGAGCCGCAATTACAGAGAAGACTCGCGCGATCGTCACAATATCTCCGAATAATCCAACGGGTGCAGTTTATTCAGAAGCAGCATTGCGAGAAGTGAATCAAATCTGTCGCGATTCTAATTGCTCTCACATTACCGATGAAGCTTACGAATATTTCACTTATGGTGTTGATCATTTCTCTGCTGCCAACATTGCCAATAGTGCTAACCATACGATTTCAATTTTTAGTCTTTCCAAGGCGTATGGCTTTGCAAGCTGGCGAATCGGATACATGATCATTCCGGCTTACTTACTTGAATCGGTGCAGAAAATTCAAGATACGAATGTAATCTGTCCAGCGGTAATTTCTCAGTTTGCAGCACTCGGAGCATTGCAGACCGGACGATCATATTGCGAAGAAAAACTGAGCGCGATCGCGCAAGTCCGAAAGATCGTCTTAGCCGAACTCGAAACCATTCGCCATCTCTGTACGGTTCCACGAGCCGATGGCGCATTCTATTTCCTGCTCAAAGTTCACACTGATCTAGACACAATGGATATCGTGAAACGATTGATTCAAGATCATCGAGTCGCTGTACTGCCAGGATTTACCTTTGGGTTGGAAAACGGGTGTTATTTGCGTGTGGGATATGGAGCGTTAGAAAAAGAAACCGCGATCGAGGGAATCCAGCGACTTGTAACCGGATTGAAAGCGATCGTCGAAATAGATAAATGACACAAGGATGAAAATGCTTTGTCATTTTTCTGACATAGGTAGCGCTGAGAGGCTTGGTAATATTCCCGAAGAACAATATATTTATAGGAAATCAAATCATGAAGCCTCGAAATTTCTTTCTGATTTCACTCGCGTTTTTGACATTGGTTGCCCGAGCCGGACACAAAGCTACCGCTCAATCTAGCCCAGATCAATCTAACCCACCAGCTCAATCTAATCCAGTTCAATCTAATCCAGCTCAATCTAGTCCAGATTGGCTCAAGCGCATCGGTAAGAGCTATCAAGGCGAATTCTGGAAAAATGGCAAAGTTGTAAACGGCTCAACGCTCTTCTATCTCTCTGAACAGACGGGCTTGACTGGAATGTACATTACCTCTCAAGATGGCAATTTGATCTCCGGTGATTTGACGGAGTGCCAAGTCAAGCAAGAACGCACCATTCACTGTTTTTGGAGAGAACCGAATCAAAGTGGAGGGTTTAGTAGTGGAGACTTTAACGCAACTTTCTCACCAGATTTCCTCAGCTTCAAAGGAACTGAAAGTATGAAGGGAGACACCAAAGAATATGTTTGGCAGGGATCACGGCAGCCAAGCAGCGCTGCGGTCGTTCCTTAAATGAAATTGAAAGCGATCGTGAAAACGCGCTAGAACTATAAAAAATGCTGGGTGAATTATGCTAGCGACTTCTGAATTGATCGTTTCATTAACGGGTTGTTTGCGCCAGGTACATCATCTTGCCTTGAATGTGAAAGATATGCAGGCAGCCCGTCACTTCTACGGCACAATTCTAGGCTTACATGAGTTAACTGGATCAGAAGTGCCTGAAACGCTGAAAAACGAAGTCGCAGCCGGAAAAGTCGCAAATTTTAGAACACCCGACGGAACCATTATCGATCTGTTTTGGGAACCCGATCTGATGCCGCCTGACCCCGATCCGAAAAAGGGCTTTACGCGGATGAATCATTTTGCATTTGATATTGCACCGGAACTGTTCGATCGAGCCGTTGAAGTGCTGCATCACTACGATGTGACGATCGATCACGGTCCGGTGACTCGCCCCACAGGACGCGGAATCTATTTCTATGATCCGGATGGCTTTATGTTAGAAATCCGCTGCAATCCTGCACCATAGGATCACAGCGGAACGGCTGCACACTTTAGCGACTTAGGCTGTGGCGATTATTGGCTGTCGCGATTTTGCTTTTCGGCTTCACTGATTAACCAATTGCTGTAGAGAGCAGTAATGAGAAACGCGATCGTCAGCAGCCAATTTTCAGCAGAGAGATGTAAAAACATGAGAGTTGCTCCTGGGGTGTAGAGAGTAGCAATACTTGTAAGGTACAGGTTCTACTTCAGATCTCCCTTCACCCATTCCGGTCATTCCCGTTCACCCGATCGGGTCTTTTTTTTCAGGCTCAGTTCTTTCAGGCTTAAGTGAGATAGATCACTAGATAAGCGGTAAGTTTATAAGACCCTAAAAGATAACGCCATTTGCATCATACTTGAGTAAGATCTTGCAAAGGGTAGGTGTATTATTCGCTTTCCTGAGAATTGAGTGAGGTTTGAGATGTTAGAAAAACTCCTACAGGCGATCGCCATTACATTACTTCTGACATTATTTGCTGGCATCGGTGCGCCCAAACCCAAGGAAACACCAAACCCACTCTTCCACGCCTTTTCTCTCCCACTTCTAAATCTGGGATCGCTGAATTAATGCTTCTGCATATTACAGAACGCCATCGCGCGATCGCTGCTCAACAATCCGGCACTTACCGAGCCGATTCTCTCGATACTGAAGGGTTTATTCATTGCTCAGAGTGCGATCAAGCTGTTTGGGTGGCGAATCAGTTTTATCGAGGAAAACCTGAGCTAGTTTTGCTGGTGATTGATCCCGATCGCGTTCATGCAGAAATCAAATACGAAACCGTGGAAGGCGTGGGCGATTTTCCTCACATCTACGGTGAACTGAACGCTGACGCGATCGTGCAAGTCATCGATTTTCCACCGAATGCGGACGGATCATTCACTTTGCCGCATCAGTTTGCAACTTAAAAATTCCGGAATGGTTAGGTTTTGTTAAGATTTTAAAACTTGCCTGCATCCCTAACCTTTGGAGTTTTTTTTATGTTGCGACTTGAGCACGTCAGCAAAATTTATTCGACTGGCGAAGTTCTCAAAGATGTGAACTGGGAAGTTAAACCAGGCGATCGCATTGGTTTAGTCGGTGTAAACGGTGCAGGCAAATCAACACAGCTAAAAATCATTGCAGGTGAGATTGAACCCACTGATGGCGAAGTGATTCGTCCTGCGAGTCTGCACATTGCTTATTTAACTCAAGAATTTGAGGTCGATCCCACTCGCACCGTCCGAGAAGAATTTTGGCGTGCGTTCAAAGAAGCGAACGAAGTGCATGAAGCCCTGTCTCAGGTTCACCTAGCGCTAGAAACCGCTACCCCCGAAGAACTGGATAAGTTGCTGAACAAGATGGATCGCTTGCAACGCAAATTCGAGGCGATCGATGGATATGGACTAGAAACGCGGATCGAAAAGATCTTGCCAGAAATGGGATTTGATCCCGATGATGGCGATCGTTTAGTGAGTGCGTTCAGTGGCGGCTGGCAAATGCGAATGAGCTTAGGAAAAATCCTCCTGCAATCACCGGATCTCTTGCTGCTCGACGAACCGACGAACCATTTGGATCTCGAAACGATCGAATGGCTAGAAAATTACCTCAAAGAATTGTCCACCCCGATGGTGATTGTGTCGCACGACCGGGAATTTCTCGATCGACTGTGTACGCAGATTGTCGAAACCGAACGGGGCATATCGACCACGTATCTCGGAAACTACTCGGCTTACTTGCAGCAGAAGCAAGAACAGCGAGAGGCTCAACTGAGTGCATTCGAGCGGCAACAAAAAGAACTTGAAAAGCAGCAGGCATTTGTCGATCGTTTTCGTGCGAGTGCAACCCGTAGCACCCAAGCAAAAAGCCGCGAGAAACAGCTAGATAAAATTGAGCGAATTGATGCTCCAGATTCTGATGTCAGAACGCTACATTTCCGCTTTCCGCCTGCTCCTCGAAGCGGTCGTGAAGTCGTGATCATCGAAGAGCTCACGCACATGTACGGCGATAAAATCCTATTCTTAGGTGCAGAATTGCTCATTGAGCGTGGGGATCACGTCGCGATTTTAGGACCAAACGGAGCTGGAAAGTCAACGCTCCTGCACTTAATGACCGGAATCGAACAGCCTGTTGAAGGCACAGTTAAGTTAGGGGATCATAACGTGATCCCAAGTTACTTTGAGCAAAATCAAGCAGAGGCGTTAGATCTAAATAAAACGGTGATCGACACGATTCACGACGAGGTTCCCGACTGGAAAAACGAGGAAGTTCGCACACATTTAGGGCGATTTCTGTTTAGTGGTGATACTGTTTTCAAGAAAGTAGAAGCACTCAGCGGAGGCGAGAAAGCGAGATTGGCATTAGCAAAAATGCTTCTCCAACCTGCGAATTTGCTCATTCTCGATGAGCCAACCAATCATTTAGATATTCCAGCAAAAGAAATGCTAGAAGAAGCGATTCAAAACTACGAAGGCAGCGTGGTGATTGTATCGCACGATCGCTATTTCATCTCGCAAACGGCAAACAAGATTGTGGAAATCCGAGACGGTGAACTTCGCTTGTATCGGGGCGATTACCACTATTACCTAGAGAAAGTCTCTGAGGAAAAAGAGAAAGCGAAGCTGGCAGCGATCGAAGCTGAGAAAGCCGCAAAAGCTGCTGAAAAGCGTAGCAGACAGAAAGCCAAAGAGAAGGAAAAAAAAGCTCAAAAAAGCGCGTAATTTCTGTTTAAACCCGCTACTATTCAAGAAATAAGAACTTGTGATCGATGGTTTGCTGTGAGTATTTTGACTGATGGCAGACCATTTATTGTTAGAAGGTTTTCTCAATGTGATTTTCCAGACTAGCGAATTCTTAAAAGATTCTAAATAAAACAATCAGTTAAGGATTTCCTATGTAGGGAAAAGGGAATGGTCACGGTAGCAATGGTATGATTTGCGGAGAATATTTCAGTGAAAGGGCAGAACAATATGGGTCAACCGCCTGTTTCTCCTGTGGTGCTTATTATTCTAGATGGCTGGGGCTACAGCGAGAGTCGTGATGGAAACGCGATCGCGCAGGCCAATACGCCAGTAATGAATAGTTTGTGGGCAGCATATCCTCACACGCTGATCCGTACATCTGGAAAAGATGTCGGATTGCCAGATGGTCAAATGGGCAACTCAGAAGTCGGACACCTCAATCTAGGCGCAGGTCGCGTCGTTCCTCAAGAATTAGTCAGAATTTCCGATGCAGTCGAAGATAAGAGCCTGCTGCAAAACCCGAAGTTAGTTGAGATCTGCGAAGATGTACGATCGCATCACTCCAAGTTACATTTGATCGGTTTGTGTTCAGATGGCGGTGTTCATGCTCACATTTCGCATCTGGTTGGATTGCTAGAGCTTGCGAAATCACAAGGAATTGAAGAAGTTTGTATTCATGCGATCACCGATGGGCGTGATACAACGCCAATGTCAGCTTTGGCAGAACTTCAAAAGCTACAGCTAGAAATCGATCGCGTCGGTGTCGGTCGGATTGTCACAGTTAGCGGCCGTTACTATGCGATGGATCGCGATCGACGTTGGGATCGGATTGAGAAAGCTTACAACGTCATAACCGAGATCGGAGAAGGAACCGGACAAAGCGCGATCGAGGTTTTGAAAACAGCTTACGATACGGGGATCACCGATGAATTCGTCAATCCCGTTCGGATTGCACCCGGAGCAGTCGAACCCGGAGACGGTGTAATTTTCTTTAACTTCCGTCCAGATCGGGCGCGTCAACTGACTCAAGCTTTTGTCGATCCCAAATTTGATGGATTTGAGCGATCGCAGATTACGCCGCTGTCGTTTGTCACGTTTACTCAGTACGATCCCTCGCTTTCTGTAAAAGTTGCATTCGAGCCGCAGAATTTCAATAATATTCTGGGTGAAGTTGTTTCGCGACATGGATTGCGTCAACTTCGTACCGCTGAAACTGAGAAATACGCTCATGTGACGTACTTTTTCAACGGTGGTTTAGAGCAACCTTTCCCCGGCGAAGATCGAGAAATGGTTCCCAGTCCGATGGTGCTGACCTATGACAAAAAGCCTGCAATGTCAGCAGACAAAGTGACTGAAGGTGCGATCGCTGCGATCGAGAAACGGATCTATTCCATGATCATTCTCAATTACGCAAATCCTGATATGGTGGGTCATACCGGACAAATCGAGGCAACGATTACATCCCTTGAAACCGTCGATCGATGTTTGGGTCGATTGCTTGAGGCGATCAATCGGGCGGGTGGAACTGCATTGATCACGGCAGATCACGGTAACGCTGAACAAATGTGGGATGAAAATCACAATCCGTGGACGGCTCACACGACGAATCCGGTTCCGTTCATTTTAGTAGAAGGCGAAGGCTTGAAAATTCCGGGACATGGAACGGAAGTAACGTTGCGAGAGGATGGACGATTGGCGGATATTGCCCCGACGATTCTCGATATTTTGAAGCTGCCGATTCCGGAAGAAATGACGGGTCGATCGCTCATTGAGAAAGCCGAGTTTGATGTGCGGGCGAACCGAACTCCGGTGAAAATTGCGCGTTAGTTGCGCGATCGATCTTGATCGACTGCTTGCATGGATAATTGAATTTGCTCGGCGTTCAGGATTCACGCAAGCAGTCGATTCATCGGTTTACCCGTTGAAAGCCGGAAAGAAATTTGCCCCAACCGATCGCTTCAGTCGTCGCATTGCTCGACCCTTCATATCCGTGAACAGCAAATCTCCACACAATAGCTGAGTTGCATAGCGCGTACTTTTTTCGTACTTCACGCCATACTTATAGCAAACCCCCGTCCACTGATAAAAAATCCGCGCCAGATTCAATGCTGCATCGAAATTCGCCGCAAATTCAGCATGAATCCGATCAGTATAGTCATCTGCTGCTTCATCAATAATAGATTGAGCCGCGATCGCTCCACTCTTAACTGCGTGCAAAATCCCATCGCCAAACAGCGGATTAATCAATCCAGCGGCATCTCCGACTAATAAAATTCGTCCCTCGTGGCGTGGTTCTTTCCCGCTCCAAGTCGGTAACGGATGCGCGTGGAATTTCAACGCTTCACGATCGTATTTCACCTCCAACGCATCCATATAATCGAGAATGGTTTTTTGCAGATCGGCGCGTAACGTGCGATCGCTTCTCGCGTCTTGATTATCCGGACGAAATACGCCTGCACCGATATTCAAATGATCGGCTTTGGGGAAGATCCAGGCATAGCCGCGTTTCACTGCACCATATTCCAAGTGAGCAATTTCTGGACGTAAATCTGCGTGACCCTCACCCCATTGATGAGGATGCTCGATTTCCATTGCGAGTGCGATCGCTCTTTGCTTTCTTAATTGCGTTGCTTTGACTGTGACTCCGTTTGCCCCATCTGCACCGATCACATACCGCGCCTTTGCCGCAAACTCACTGCCCGTCTTAATTCCTTGCGCTTTGACGATTACGCCATCCGATTCAGGCTCGATCGCTCGAACTGCAATTCCGTCTCGCAATTCGGCTCCAAACTTCTGCGCTCTTTCAGCCAATGCCTGATCAAAAATCGAGCGCTGTACCATCCAAAGAGAGAGCCGCTCATCGGTCGATCGCGGATTCATCGATGCCAAGTACGCGTCCTCAAATTTCCACGTATGTCGCATCATTGTGACATCCGACTCGACAAACGCCTCCGGAGCCAAATCTCGTAACTGAGCCTGCATCACCATTGGCATTCCACCCCCGCAAGTCTTATGACGCGGTAAAAACTGCTTTTCGAGCAATACCACTTTCAAACCTGCTTCAGCCAAATGAGCAGCGGCGATCGTTCCCGAAGGACCCGCACCGCAGATGACGACATCGTAGTTTTGCATGAGCGATCGATAAAATTCCGCTTCCTAGCCTAATCGAAAACTGCCCACGGTAGAAGCTGATAGATTCTAAACTTACTTAAATCTAATTAATCATTAGTTTCCCCGTATAATCACTGTAAGTAAAACGTAAGATTCGCTCCCTTCAATGCTTTAGACGTTTTACTATCGTCAAATTGAAAATATTTCTATTCTAAACCTGAGAAAATTGTCCTGCTTTTATATCAGAACACCGTATAAACTCTTATGATGATGAATGATTCTGCGTAATTTCCACAGAGTTGCCCTCAATAAAGGATAGACTGTCACACAGGTCTAATTGCCATCGAGAACCCCATCTGATTAAACGCTGTCGCTCCAGCAAATCTATCTTCAAATTTAGCGAACCATGATGAGTCGAAAGATTAGCCCTCAACCGATACAGTCGCCAGCGGGGGACGATTTGATGACGATCTTGGTAATCGAAGACGAAAAAGATGTTCGGCTAAACATCGTCGAAATTCTGGCTTCGGGTGGCTTTGACTCGCTCAACGCAGACAACGGGCTAACAGGTGTTCAACTAGCAAAAGAGCGATCGCCGGATTTAATTCTCTGTGACATTAAAATGCCTGATTTTGACGGCTACAACGTGCTAGAAGCCCTCCGTCAAGATCCAAAAACCGCGATGATCCCGTTTATTTTTCTCACCGCGAAAGCCGACAAAGGTGACATGCGACATGGTATGAATTTAGGAGCCGATGATTATCTGACCAAACCGTTTCGCCGCTTGGAACTGCTCGATACGATCGCGGCTCGCCTCAAACGCCATCGTGCTCAATTCGAGATTCAAAAAGAAGTCGATCGACTACAACAGATTAATCATCAGAAAAACGATCTGCTCAACACAATCACTCACGATTTGCGTGCTCCTTTGACCACGATTAAAGTCGCGCTTCAACTGATGGAAGCGATGCCCGACAATCGGCGGCAATACATCGAAATTGCGCTCAATGCTTGTGATCAAGGAGACGAGTTAATCCAAAACCTGCTGGATTTGTATCAACTCGAATCAGGTGAAGCATTAGCGCCTCCAGAACCTCTAAATTTGAGAGAACTGCTCCGAAAAACGACCGATGCGTTTCAAGTTCGGACACGCGACTGTCAGCAGCTTCTCAAAATCAATCTGCCGGAAACCCTGCCCGTAATTGTGGCAGATGCGATAAGTTTGCGCCGCATTCTAGTTGAACTGCTGAACAATGCTTGTAAATACACAGAAAGCGGTGGTGAGATTTGCTTTAGGGTGCGTGAAGTCACAGGGCTGAATCAGAAAGCAGTGCTGAATTTTACGATCGCTAATCAAGCCGAAATTCCAGCGAAAAATCTACCCCACATTTTTGATAAGTTCTACCGAGTTCCGGGCAGCGATCGCTGGCAAAAAGGCGGTACAGGACTGGGATTGGCATTGGTGAAGAAGCTGGTTGAACAACTTCAAGGCAGTATTATTGTGAGGAGCGAAACCGGATGGACGACTGTTGTAATCGAACTCCCTTATGAAACTCTTTAACCAAACTTCAGCAATTCTCCATAAAGGGGATTCAAAATTCAAGCAAAGATTTATAGATATTGTCGATCGAACGTGAGTTATGCAAGAAACCGATCAACTGCGGTTACAGCAGCGTAATGCTGAACTAGAAGTTCTCGTTACTGAACTGAGATCCCAACTTCAAGCCCAATCTGTGCAGGAGATAACGGTTACACCAAAAGCGGTTTCCCCCTCGCGTGCTGATGCAAACTTCGATCGATCAACTGAGTGGAAAATTGCCAAGCTTGAACACAAAATCGAGCAGCTTCAAGCGGAGGTCAGCCGTCGTCGCCGCGAACAGGAAACCCTGAAAAACAGCGAACAGCGTTATCGATCGGTGATCGAAGCGATGCACGAAGCCGTGGTGATGCTAAATGCGGACGGCGTAATCGAAACTTGTAATGCGAGTGCTGCCCAAATTTTAGAATCCACTGTAGAAGAACTTGTCGATCGCAGCTTGCTTGAGTTCGACTGGAAAGCGATTCACGAAGATGGTTCACCGTTTGATCCTGAAGATTTTCCGGGTCTGATCACCGCCAAAACTGGAATTCCTTGTTCTGAAGTGGTGATGGGCTTGTGCAAACCCGAAAACCAGATCACTTGGATTTCAATTAACGCTCAACCCCTGTTTGAGCGGGATCAACTTCTACCGTATGCCGTAGTAGTTTCCTTTTCCGATATCAGCTTGCGGCGCTGGATCGAAGAAGAACGCCATCAGCTTTTAGAACGCGAACAGGCTGCCCGCGCTGAATCAGAACTTGCCCGCGAACAGATTACCCAAGTTCTACAAAGCATCACGGATGGGTTTGTCGCTTTCGATCGAGCGGAGCGCTTCACCTACGTCAATCATGAAGCCTCAAATACACTAGGTAAACCTGCAAGAGATCTGCTCGGCAGAAATTTGTGGCAAGCGTTTCCAGATTTTGCTGAAACCAGCTTCGGACGGCTCTATCGGCGGGCGGTGACAGAAGGCGTTCCTTTAGAACTCGTCGATTATTATGAGCCTTGTCAGCGGTGGTACTCGGTTCGTGCCTATCCTTCAAAATCGGGTGTGTCGCTGTTCTTTCGCAATATGACAGATTCGGTAGAGACTGCACGAGAACGCGATCAGGCACAAGAAGCCCTGAAAGGTGCATTGCAGCGATTAGCGTTCCATGTGGACAACTCGCCGTTTGCGGTGATCGAATGGGATCGGAATTTGCAAATTACCCGCTGGTCACGCGAAGCGGAATCGCTACTCGGTTGGAATGCAGCAGAAGTGATCGGTAAAACGTTCGGGAGTTGGGAGCTAGTCGTGCCAGAAGACTTAGAAAGCGTCGATCGAGCGATCGCCCAATTGCTCAACGGACAAGCAACCCGCAATGTTTGCTACAGCCGCAATCTGACGAGAGACGGCTCGATCGTGCATTGTGAATGGTACAACTCGGTACTCTTCGACAGCAACGGCGAACTGATTTCGGTCTTGTCGCTGATGCTGAATGTGGGTGAGCGCTTACGGGTTGAAGATGAGCGCAAGCAGGCAGCAGCAGAATTGCAGGAAAGCGAAGAACGGTTTCGGCAACTCGCAGAGAATATTCAGCAAATTTTCTGGATGTATGATGTTGAGTGCAAGAAATGGCTCTACATCAGTCCAGCGTGTCAGCAGGTTTTAGGGTATGACAGTCAGACTTGCTACGAGAAATCTTTGAGCTTTTGGATCAATCGAGCACGCCCCGAAGACATTCCGCACTTGATGAAAGTGAGTCGGGAAGCGTTGAGAGGCAAACCTACGGAAGCGACCTTCGGATTTCGCCGTAAAGATGGAGTCGATCGCTGGTTGCGGGCACGTGCTTTTCCAGTCCGGAGTTCCCAAGGCAAGATTTATCGCATTGCCGGAATTGCCGAAGATATTACGGACGCAAAGACCCACGAAACAGAACGCAGAGAACAGGAACAGCGATTGCGTTTACTCGAATCAGTGATCGTGAATGCGAGTGATGCGGTTGTGATTACCGAAGCCGAACCGGTCGAGCCACCGGGTCCGAGAATCGTTTATGTTAACGATGCCTTTACAAAAATGCTGGGCTACGAGCGCGATGAGGTGATCGGTAAAACGCCCCGAATTTTGCAAGGACCAAAAACCGATTGGACGGTTTTGAAGGAGATCAGAACTGCGCTGAAAAATTGGGAGCCAGCGATCGCAGAATTGGTCAATTATCACAAAGATGGTTCTGAAGTTTGGATCGAACTGAGTATTTTTCCGGTGACTGATGAGACTGGACACTATACCTACTGGGTTGGCTTGCAGCGCGACATCACCCATCGTAAGCAAGCTGAGATTGAAATGCGAAAAGCTTTGGAAAAAGAACGCGAACTGAGCGATCTCAAGTCAAATTTTGTCAGCACCGTTTCGCATGAATTTCGCACGCCCTTGAGTACCATTCTTTCTTCAGCAGATATGTTGGAATTCTATGCAGGAGAAGGTTTGATCGAGAAACAGCTTGAACACATTCAACGCATCCAGGTTGCCTCGCTCAACATGAAAGACTTGCTCAGTGATGTTCTACTGTTGGAGCGTGCCGAAGCCAAGGGAGTAAAGTTTGCACCTGCACCGCTCAACGTTCTGGCGTTTTGCGAAAACTTAGTCGATGAGATGCGGATCAATGATCAAAACCAGCATCAACTCCTGTTTGAGCCAGAGACGACATTACCTGAAATTCGGGGCTACATGGATGCCAAGCTAATGCGGCAGATCTTAACGAATCTCCTATCGAATGCGTTGAAATATTCGCCTGCGGGTGCAACCGTTTTCCTCCGAATTCGCCATGATGAGACGCATCTTTATTTTGAAGTGCAAGATCAAGGGATCGGAATTCCGTTTTCAGATCAAACACGACTGTTTGAAGCCTTTCATCGAGCGAGAAATGTTGGCATCATTTCCGGGAACGGATTGGGACTTGCGATCGTCAGACAATCCGTCGATTTTCATCGAGGTCAAATTTACCTCACCAGCCGAGAAAACGAAGGCACGATCGTACAAGTGACTCTCCCGCTGCAACCGGATGCCTAATTGAATGAGCAAGTTTTTGATTTGGGGGATTTCTGGGCTTTTAATCGTTGGTCTGTTAGGAGCAAGTAAGAAAGCGATCGAGACAATGGGCGGTCTTGTACATTTCAACTGTCGTCCTCACTCAAATCAGGTCATTTGTGAACTAACGCGCGAACCGTTGATCGGCGGGCTAGAAACTCGGCAATTCGACAAGGCAGAGTTGCAGTCAACTACAACCCAGCAAGGACGAAAACCGAATGAAGTTCGGCTTGCATTGGTGACGCGATCAAGCGAAGAAGTTCCCTTGACTGATAATTGGTCAACCAGCAATAATGAGCAGCTATTTCGGCAGCGTGAACGGCTCGATCGCTTTCTCGCTGATTCGACCGCAACAACCCTTGAGGTTCGGACGCATCGACCTTGGCAACTCTGGGCAATTCTAGGATTGCTGGTTGGACTGATGAGTTTAGTCGGAAAGATTGCGCTACAAATGGCGAAAGTTTAACGACACCCCAAGCTTTCACGGCTATCTACTCCGGTTGTCGGATTTGTACCTGAAGCGCGTTTGCATAATTGAGTTGTGGTGTAGCGATCGACGATCGCATCTGTGAAATCAACTCCAGTAATGTCTGCCTCATCTAGAATGCTATTCGATAACGTTGCGCCGACTAGAATCGCATTGGTGAGGTTTGCTTTGTAGAGCGTGACGCGATCGACCAGCGACCCTTCCAGATTCGCCCCGCTCAAATTTGCGCCTAACAGATTCCCTTTTGTCAACATCGTATTTTTGAGATTTGCACCCTGAAAGTTTGCCTGTCGCATTTCTGCCGACACGAATACTCCGCCCTCAAAATCTTGGTTTGAAAAATCTTTTCCAGTTAATTGAGCATTGGAATAGTTTAGAAACTTCGTCTCAGCAAATGCTGGATTTGCTCCAAGTAGAATCCAGAACCAAGCGAGTGCGACAATCAACAGCGCGTAAGCCAAGCGCTTCACCATGCGGGGAATCGGAACGAGAAACATGAGACGAACTTCAGTAAAGAGCTTTCTCAAGCCTAGCGCTTACTGCGGAAGTTGCGATCGCTGAACTCTCCAATCATCTCCGATCCGAATTGTCAGATCCGAATCCAATTCTCCGGTCGAGTTCGCCTCAACTTTGCCAAACCCTAGCGTACTTTGTAGCACTTTTGCACCTTGCAAATCTCCCTTCTGCACAATGATTTGCGTTTTCTGCTGCGGGTCTTGCCAATTTTGAGCTTGATAAACGCTGGTATAGCCGAGCGTCGCTAGATACTGGGCAAATTGAGTTCCGGCTTGGGGATTACTCGAAGCATTTTGAATCGCGATCTTGAGGCTTGCGAGGGCAGGTTCGGCTCCTGCTTCAGTCGATGAGGATTTGAAATATTCTTGCATCACCCGATCGCGCCCTTGCGAATCCATGATCCAATAGCTGGCGCGAAATTCGTTCGGTGTGCTAAATCGTCCAGGCAGCAGCACCATTTTGAAATCATCTTTGTCGAGCTTTTGCCCAAAACTCACGAGCGCTAGCATTTCTTCCATGCTGAGGTTTGTATCGATGTACTTCTGCATCATGCCGATTAAGCTAGGAATCCGGGGCAGGATCAACGGATTAGTCAGCTTCGATCGCAAAGCTTTAATCAATGCTTGCTGCCGCTGGACTCGTCCGATATCCCCGAAAGAATCATGCCGGAATCGCGCAAACTGCTCTGCTTTATTGCCGTCTAGGGTTTGCCAGCCTTGTTTGAGGTCGATTTTGAGCTTCTGTGTATTATCGGTGTATTGCATCGGTTCAGGAACATACACATCAATTCCACCGAGAAGATCAACCAATTCTCGAAACGCCTCGGTGCTGATACGCACATAGCGATCGATCTCGATTCCGTTCAACGTTTTACTTACAGTTTCTCGCGCTAAAAGCGGTCCACCGCTGGCATTCGCCTGATTGATTTTTGTGACTCCAACTCCCGGTATTTCAACTTGCGTATCGCGCGGAATTGAGAGCATATTCACCGAATTATCCGTCGGATCAATCCGGAGCAGCAGCATCGTATCGCTGCGACCAGAAAAGACTTCATCGGAACCCGCAGGCGCATCCAGAACACGATCGATTCCCATCACTAGCACATTCACTGGACGAGAAACTTTGTACTGAAAACCACTACTCCAAAGATCTCCAAGTAATTTTCGTCCTTGAGCGGGATTGGTTCCTGGAAGTGGCGCGATGAGTGCTAGTGTCGTTCCTAGCGATGCTGAAATCGTTGCAGCTCCTAAAAAACCAGCAATCCAAAGCAGCGATCGTGCCATTGACGGTTTCTGGACAACCGCAGGCGCGATTGGAACCGCAGGTCGAGCCGGGGTAATCACTTTCTCAGTCGCGCTAGATGGCTCTAGCGTGGATTGGCGCTTAGACTCTTTCACTCCGCTCACACCTCAAAAACATTTCGGTCAATCATTCCGGCAAGTCGCAGGTCGATTGTCGTCATCTTAACCAGATAGTTTCCAATTTTCTTCAGCTTTTAGAGATATTCTCTCAACTGAGAACTAAGGAAACCTGCAAGTAGCCTGCAATACAAAATTGCTGAAACGTGACTTTAGCAATCCCTGGGAATTCTACACTTGAACTTCGACATTTCGCTAGTGCTATCGATCAGAATCACGTTACTGAAGCTTCAGTCCGGAAGAGAACCGTGATTTTGCGACAAACCAAAATCGATTTGGGAAGAATGAGAAGAGTCCGCAAAGATGCCGCTCTTGGGCGCAAGAATGTCGCGTGATTGATTAAAATCTGAGCGTTGCGCGATCGAGCGCTCTAGACTAGCCCCCCAATTCTGTGTAACCCCGTATGACCCAATCTCTTGTCCCGATCATTCTCGCAGGTGGAAAAGGTGAGCGATTTTGGCCCCTCAGCCGCAAACACCGCCCAAAACAGTTTCTTTGTCTTGATGGCAGCGGACGCAGCCTATTGCAAACGACTGCTGATCGCTTATTGTCAACGGCGGGGGGCTGGAACAATCTTTGGGTCGTGACTGCTTCGCATTTAGCCGATGGTGTGCGCGAACAGCTTCCTGACTTGCCGATCGAAAATATTCTAGTCGAGCCTGAAGGACGGGATACGGCTCCAGCGGTGGCATGGAGTACGATCGAGGTTGCTAAGCGATATGGTGCAGAAGTGGTGACTGGGTTCTTTCCGGCAGATCACTGGATTGCGGAACAAGATATTTTTGAATCGACCTTGAAAGCTGCGGTCGATGCAGCCGTTCAGAACGCCGCGATCGTCACCCTTGGAATTGCTCCAACCCATGCTGCAACAGGATATGGCTATATTGAGCAAGGCGACAAAATCGGATTGTATGACGAATATCCAGCGTATCGCGTCGATCGCTTTACTGAAAAACCCGATCGCGAAACGGCAGAAGAATTCGTCAGCAGTGGTCGGTTTAGCTGGAATGGTGGGATGTTTGTGTTTCAGGCAAAAGTGATGCTCGATCAGTTGCATCAACACGCGCCCGAAATTATTCAATTATTAGAAGAAAAAGGAATCGAAGCTTATTCAACCGTGCCGAAACTCAGCATTGATTATGCGGTGATGGAAAAGACCGATCGTGCTTGTGTGCTTCCGGTGCGGTTTCGCTGGGATGATTTGGGCGACTGGAGCGCGATCGAGCGCTTGATGAAATCCGAGAGTCCGAATGTGGAGTTAGGGCAGCACGTTGGACTTGATACCCGTGGCGCGATTGTTTACACATCGGATGAGGATGAAGTGATTGTGACGATCGGTTTAGAAGATACGGTAATCGTTCGCGATGGTAAAGTCACGCTGATTGTGAAAAAAGATCGCACTCAGGAAATTAAATCAGTCTTAAAAACGATTCAAGCGCGATCGGAGTTTCAAGATCTGCTGTGAAATTGATTTGATTTATTGCGAGAAAAACCCCGCTACTAACAGCGGCACAAGTAGAACGGCGATCGCCACGATTAGTAATGTTCCAGCATCGACATCAATGACATTTTTCGGTTTGTTATTCATGATTCAAAGCTAGGCTTAGGATATTGCGTTGGTCTTAATCCTATGCCTCCGAAACTGATCATTCAACTCGGTCGTTTTGTTTGGACAACGATGTGGCGAATTATGATGTCCAAACTTGCGCCGCCTGATACTTCTGGCGCTTATCTTCGCCCTGAAAGTCAATTTCGCGAGCGAATTGGATCAACTTCTTATCCTGCTGCTGCGGGGCGCTACAAATTATTCGTTGGCATGAGTTGTCCTTGGGCGCATCGAACCTTAGTGACACGGGCACTCAAAGGATTAGAAAGCGCGATCGCAGTCTCGATCGTGTCTCCTTCTCCTGAGAATGGCGGCTGGATTTTAGATCAGCCAGAGTTCGGTTGCTCAACCTTGGCGGAACTCTATCGATTAGCAAAACCAGGATATACAGGACGATCAACGGTTCCGGTACTGTGGGATTGCAAGACGAATACGATCGTCAACAATGAAAGCTCCGAAATTATCGTGATGCTTAATGCTGAATTTAACAAATTTGCAACGCATCCAGAAATCGACCTATATCCAGATTCTTTACGCGATGAGATTGAGAATTGGAACTCGAAGATTTATAACTCAGTGAACAATGGTGTTTATCGTTGTGGATTTGCACAAACACAAGCCGCATACGAACTTGCTTGTAATGAATTATTCACGATGTTAGATGCGATCGACAAAACTCTAGAAAACAATCGTTATCTCTGCGGTGATACACTCACACTTGCAGATGTTCGACTCTTTACAACGCTGTTTCGGTTTGATGCTGCCTATTACGGTATTTTCAAATGTAGTCGTCGTCGCATTCAAGATTATGCAAACTTGGGCGCGTATGTCCGAGATATCTATCAGCTTCCAGGTGTGGCTGATACTTGCGATCTACAAGCGGTAAAACGAGACTATTATGGCAACTTATTTCCGCTCAATCCGGGAGGAATTATCCCGATCGATAGTGATTCCCAAAATCTACTCGCACCGCATCACCGAGATCAGATTTACGCTTGACGACCACTTTCACCATTGATCACGGCTGACGCAATCAAATGCGCTAATCTCAATGCTTCGGGAACGTGACCGCGATCGGTTAATCTCGCTAACACTCGCGCCGTCGTTTCAGGTGTTGCACCATAGACCTGAAACACGAACGGCGGAGATTGATGAATTTCTCCCGCGCGGGCAATCATTTCTAGTCGGCGTTCTGGCTCTGGCAATCGTCGCAGTGCATATTCTACTTTTTCTAGTTTTGGATATCGCCGCATCACACTCACACAAGGACGCTCGATCGCCTTCGATAATGCAGGCAGATCCACCACATTGAACCCACCGAGCGAAATCCCATCGAGTAGCACAATATGAGCTTGAGGTAAGAACTTACTGCTTAACAGAATGTTTGCGATCGTCTCTGTCGCGTCCCAGCCATCGGGTTCAATTTGACCCCACAACATTCCTTCAAATCTTGTCCCGGCGCAAACGATACCTGCGATCGAGACAGGCTCTCCTGATTTTCGGATAAAAGGTGCATCATCAAACCCGATCGCCCGAATCAAGCGACGCTGTTCTAGTAGTGCTTCTAGCTCCATTGCGCTCTGTTTCAGCCTTCTCAGAGGATTGCACCTTGCTAGGTATCATACCTAGCAGGAAATTTTTATATCTACAAGAATGAAACGTTGGTTAACTCAAGCTGGATTTACTCTAGCAGGTGTGGTGTTGGGTGTGAGCGGGTCAGCAACCTCAGTTTGGGCAAGTGGATTCGCGCTGAGTGAGCCCTAACTCGACGCGGACAGTTTATCAACACAGGCGCTTCTGCACAGTTGAAAACGCCAGATACGATCTCGCTCGGTGCATATCAAAAACTCAGTCCTCAAGTTGCGCTGGTCGGTGATGTGACTTGGACAAACTGGAGCCGATTTAAAAAAAACTGCGCGTTGATTTTGACAATCCCGTTCAGCCCTCTGTGGTTCAACCAGAAAACTGGAAAGACACCTTTCGAGTTGGGTTAGGGGTGAAGTACGATGTGTCGCCTGCTCTAGCGATTCGAGTCGGGGTCGCTTACGATCCCAGTCCTGTACGCGATCAGTTTCGGACAGCCCGAATCCCGGATAGCGATCGGACTTGGATCGTGATCGGTGCGAGTTATCGCCCTTCTCCGTCGCTTAGTTTAGATATCGGTTACGCTCACCTCTTTGTAAAAGATGCGTCGATCGATCAAGTTGGCTCAACAGGCGATCGATTACGCGGCGATTACAGTTCTCAGGTCAATATCATCGGTGTTCAAGCAGCATACCGCTTTTGATTTGCAATGAATCGCTAAAGCAGTAGAACTCTGATTTCTGCGTGAGAAAACTAAAGTTCTACCGCTTCAACGATCGCGCTTATTTTAGTTCCGCGTCAGCCACTTCTGACCGTTCAGCCGTTGCACCGCGCCGAATACCAGCAAGTCTAGCGATACTCTCCGCTCATCAATTAGAAAAGATTCCATCGTGCTTAAACGATCGCCTTCTGCACAAGCAAATCCCTTCAAACCGTTGATATTCTCATCGAAGAAATAAATATTGAATTCTCGCAACTGCTTATAGCTTGGTTGCCATTTCCCGACGACTTGCCAGCATTCCGGAGCTTGATCGTAGCCCTTGATCGGAATCTTGCGCTTCTCGAAATGCAGTTCGAGCGATCGCGTTCCCAATTTCTCTAATCCTTGCTTCAGTGCAGGCAAATAGTCTTGCCGAATAAAATCACCAAACGGCTTATCCTCAGCTCCCGGAGCTTTTGCCTTTTTCGCCTTTGCAGGTTTAATCGCTTCATCGGTTGGCGTATCTTGATCAGGTTTCCCAGCGTTGGGCTTGACTGCGTTAGGATTGTCTCCAGCGTTGACGGCAGTGGGATCAGGCGCATTTGCAGTCGGAATCTCCGTAGTTTCGGGTTCTGATTCGCTGTGCAGGTTTTCTTTGACGACATCGGGAACGTTTTCTGTCACCGTCGGGGGGAGTTCCGATTCGCCTTGAGGCTTGGTTTCTTCCGTTGCCATAACACCAGTTTGTTTGGGAGTACTCGTTCTCATGATATCGAAGAGCGGGGGTCGAGAATCGAGAATTGGGAGTAGAGATGAATCGATTTTCTTTAAAGGTATGGATTGATGGAAGCGGATATCCGCTCGTTTGTCTCCACGGGCATCCGGGATCGGGTCGCAGTATGAGCGTATTTACTCAGCATTTATCAAAGCGGTTTCACACGATCGCGCCCGACCTACGCGGTTATGGTCAGTCAAAAACGCGCGAGAATTTCGTCATGCTCGATCATTTAGATGATCTTGAAGGCGTGTTAGATCAATACGGGATCGATCGTGCTTTATTCCTCGGTTGGTCGCTCGGTGGCATCATCGCGCTAGAACTCGCCGCCCGATTTCCCGAAAAAGTGAGCGGGTTGATTCTGATTGCGACTTCTGCGCGTCCGTGGGGAAATCATCCGCGCATTAGCTTGCAAGATAATCTCTACACTGGGATCGCTGCATTGCTCAATGTGCTCAAACCCGGATGGCAGTGGAACATTGATACATTTGCAAAGCGATCGCTTTTTCGCTATCTAATCCAACAACACACACCTGCAACTTACAACTACATTGCGAGCGATGCCGTCTACGCTTTTCTCAATACCTCAGCCGCCGCAAATCGAGCGCTGAATGCAGCCCTGAGCGGTGGTTATTATCGAGTACAAAACTTTGAAAAAATTGCTTGTCCGGTGCTGATGTTGGCTGGAGAACACGATCGACATATCACCGCAGCATCGAGCGTCGAAGCCGCGAAACATCTATCGAACTGTGAATACAAGGTCTATCCGAATACTGCCCACTTGTTACCGTGGGAGATCCCGAACCAGATTTTAGCGGATGTGGATCAATGGCTCGATCGACATCCCGAAGCTTGGCGGTAGGTGCTCTTTCTTGTGGAGAACTCTGACTTTTCAGAAAAAATCGGAGTTCTAAAACCCTGCAAGATTGATCCCTTAGTGCTGACCGCTCAAAACATTCGGTATTCGGTTAAACCCTGCATCCGCTTTCTCGTCGTAAATCGTCAGATTTGACGGTTTACAGCGTTTGACGTTGATTTTGAGGTTAGCTGCGCCTTCCCGTTCGAGATCTTCGACATAGCCACCTTGATAGGATTGGGCGGCTTTCTTGTCGGGAAAAGGACCAAAGTAGTAGACACACCGGGGGTTGTCCGTTGTAACTTCAACCCACCAAGCAAGACCGATCGCATTAAGGAAACTTGTCAAGAGTTCATTCATAAGCTTGCTAATTCAGTTAAAGAACTACCTGCAAACAGGAGCAAACATCGTCAGAGCGACAGAATGTTCGGAGATTGTCGCACTTGACGCTCCAAACCGGAGTTCAAGTTTCTTTATACTCCGTTACACCTGATTTTTCAATCCGATCGATGCTTTAAACCCATCCAGATGAATGGTATTTTCCCATCGTTGGCGAAACACTTCGTACAGTGTCATTCCTGCGGCAACCGAGGCATTGAGACTGGGCGTAGTGCCTTGTAATGGGATCGAAACCAGTACATCACATCCACGCTGCGTCATCAATCCTAAACCTTCCCCTTCTGCGCCAATTACCAACACCGAAGCTTTCGCAAACTTCACGGTATGAATGGGCTGGCTTGATTCGGAAGCAGTGCCGTAGATCCAGAAACCAGCAGCTTTGAGGTCTTCCAATGCACGAGCCAAATTAACGACTCTCGCAACGGGAAGCTTCTCGATCGCACCTGCTGCAACTTTCATTACGGTAGAGGTTACTCCAACTGCACGACGCTGCGGGATCACGATCCCTTGCGCTCCCAAAGCTTCAGCCGTCCGGATAATGGCACCTAAGTTATGAGGGTCAGTGATGCTATCTGCAACCACAATCACAGGTTGATCAGTTGCAGCTTTCGCCCGAACAATCAAATCTCCAAGTTCAGTGTACTCATAAGCAGCCATTTGTGCTGCGATCCCCTGATGATTTGCTCCATGCGTGATTTGATCTAATCGCTTTGGTGTAACTTCATCGACCACAGTTCCGTTTGCTTTGGCTTGATTAATCAACGAAAGATAGCGGGGATCATAGTGAAGTTTCTCTGTGACCCAAATGCGATTTAAGGTGCGATCGCCTTGCATTGCGCTTAACACTGGATGACGACCATACAGCAAATCGGGAGTGTCATCGGTTTCAAACGGCTCATCACGTGAGACAAAATGCTGAGGAATGTCATCCCGCGCTTGTTCGGCTAAACGATCGCGTTTCTCAAACTTCGAGTCTGAACCATTTCGAGGACGATCGAACTTGCGTTCTCCATCAAATTCACTTCTGGGGCGATCAAAATTCCGTCGTTCGCCATTGGGACGATCGAAGTTCCGTTCCCGCCGTTCCCCGTTGAATCCACTTCTGTTAAATTCACCCTTTGGACGATCAAAGTTCCGTTCCCGTCTTTCAGGACGATCGAAGTTCCGCTCTCTTCGTTCTTCATTAAATTCGCCTCTAGGACGATCAAAATTACGTTCCCGTCGTTCGCCATTGGGACGATCAAAGTTGCGTTCTCGCCGTTCTCCATTAAATTCGCTTCGCGGGCGATCAAAACTCCGCTCTCTTCGTTCTCCATTAAATTCTTCTCTTGGACGATCGCGCTTCTCAAATCGTTCTCCAGAAGTATTTCTGGGACGATCAAAGCTTCTTTCCTTGCGTTCGTATCGCCGTTCACCATTCGATTCTGAACGGTCACGCTTGCGGGGTGCTTCGATATCAGAGTTGCGGCGATCCCCAGAAGCATCGAAATTGCGATCGCGTCCTCGTGTAGCGGAGCCATCGCGCTTTTCAAACCGTCGGTCACGCTCACGTGTGCCATAGGCATCGCCTTGAGAATCACGGTCGGGTTTTCCTTCAGTATTGCGGCGTTTGGGATTGCTCGATCGCTTGCCTTTGAAATTTGGTTTTTTGCCGCCTGAGTCGCGACTTGACCGACCTTGTGAGTCAGCGTTCCGGTGATTGGGAGTAGCCATAGTAATTTAATCCTAGTGAAGAGGCAGAAGAGACAGGCGAATAGACAAAAAAGGAAAGCGACTATTAAATCTCGCTTTCTACTATCTTGGTTTTTATTCAAGACTTGATTTTTATTCAAGATCGAGAAAATCTAACAATTCAAACAAACGAGTGGGGTCAGTGAGGTAAAGATAGCCAACTAGCGCTTCTAGACTGGTGGCGAGTTGATAAACTTCGGGGTCAAGTCGTTTTGGGCGATTCGAGGCAGCATTACGACCACGTTTTAGGAACTCATGTTCAGACTCGCTTAAATAGGGCATGAGCGATCGTAAGTGTGATGCCTGGGTTTCTGCCCTCACGTGTGACACAACTTGTTGATGATAGACTTCAGAACGCTTCGGTGGCAATAGACAACGCCTCCGAATATACAGTTCGTAAACTGCATCCCCTAAATATGCTAGCGCAGCCGGAGAAAGCCGTTGGATCTCAGACACCGAGGGCGCGGGCAAAACCGTCGCGAATTCCGAAAACCCTAACTCATTCGATGAGATCACATCTTCTCTGACTCCGCTTAACTGAAAAGCTTTTTTATCGTAACAGACCGCGAAAAAACTGGCTATCCATTTGGCTGGATAGCGGTTTTTCCAACAAATGAATTGAACGACTCAAGCAGATTCAATATTTTCGATCGCAGTTTCCACAGACGGTTGCAGCGCTAAGAATTGCTCTAAGCGAACGAGTTTAACCGTTTGTGTAACACGCGCATTAGTAACAATCTGCAATGTCCCGGATGCTTGCTGCGCCTTTTTTGCAACTTGCACTAAAGCGCCCAAACCGGAACTATCGACAAAATCGATTTTAGACAGATCTAGAATGACGTGTTTGGGTCCATCCTCAACGCATTTCGTTAGCACCTTGCGAAAGGTTGGCTCAGAAAAAGCGTCGAGTTGCCCGACGAGGCGAAAGAGTTGGTATGTGTTGTCCCTAACTTCGCGTGTGCCTCGAAGACTGACTGTTAGGGTTAGTTGCTCAGGAATAGCCCCCTCCTACCGCGTTGAAAATCTATTTTAATTTGACGCTCCAGTATACACCGTTGCAGCGAGTTTTGCTATTGTTTGTTTTCGCGCATCGATCGCACAAAATTCTCAAACAAATAATCAGCATCGTGTGGTCCCGGACTCGCTTCCGGATGATACTGCACCGAGAACATTGGTAGCGTTTTGTGTCGCAGTCCTGCAACGGTACGATCGTTCAAATTCAAGTGGGTAATTTCAACGGTCGCATCTGGCAGCGAATCGGCATCAAGCGCAAATCCATGATTCTGGCTCGTGATCTCAATTCGCTGGCGTAATCCTGCTGGCTGGTTGAGTCCCCGATGTCCGAACTTGAGCTTAAATGTCTCAGCACCGAGCGACAATCCTAGAATTTGATGCCCCATACAGATCCCAAAAACAGGCTTCTGAGCTTCTAACAGTGCCTTGGTTGTTTCGATCCCTTCGGTGACGGCGGCAGGATCGCCAGGACCATTTGAGAGAAAAATGCCATCAGGATTGTATTTCAAAATCTCTTCAGGTGGCGTATTCACCGGAACGACGATGACGCGACAGCCATAACTTGCCAGCCGTCGTAAAATATTTCGCTTCACGCCAAAATCGAGTGCCACAACCGTCAGCGGTTCTTCATCGGTCAGAGTCGCGCTAAATTCCCAAATCGTCTTGGTTTTCTCTGACCATTCGTAGACTTTAGACGTGCTGACTTCTTTCACCAAGTTTAGTCCCGCCATGCTCGGAGCGTTTTGAACTTGTTCGAGCAGTTCACTTGGATCGAGAATTTCGGTTGAAATGCCGCCGTTCATTGCTCCAGCCGATCGCAATCTTCGGGTTAAAGCACGAGTATCAATGCCGTAGATTCCGAGTAAATGGTGCTGCTTCAAATACTCAGGCAGCGATTGAGTCGATCGCCAATTGCTCGGACGATCGCAAATATTTCGCGCGATCACTCCGCGTACATGAGGCGCTTCCGATTCTTCATCGTCCGGGTTCACGCCTGTATTGCCAAGTTCTGGGTAGGTAAATGTCACAATCTGACCCCGATAGCTCGGATCAGTCATGACTTCTTGATAACCCGTCATTCCGGTATTAAACACGACTTCTCCGATCGTGGTTCCCGTCGCACCGAACGAGTAGCCGCGATAAGTTGTGCCGTCAGCCAGCACAAGTAAAGCAGGTTGAGCAGAGGACATAAACAGAGATAACTACAAAGTTCTCATCATTATTACCACGTCTGTTTGGGGTTGCAAGCTCTCTCTAAGCTTTTGCACAGAATTCTAGGGAACTCTAACAGAGTCGGGAGATAGCCCTTGGAATTTTGGAATATGGACAGATTTGGTGTGCAAGTGATTTTGCCGCTGTTGATGGCAACCTCAGCGGCGATTGGAGTGGGATGTAGTCGAATGCAATCAATGCAATCAGCGCCTCTTCAGACTTCAACGCCTTCGGTTCAAGCGATCCCAACTCCCTCTACTAAATTGATCGAAGATTTTTATCAATCCGCGCTTGATCGGGCTGCAAGTGCTCGATCAATTACTCAATCCGCGCAGTCTCCAGAAGATTGGCAGTTGGTGGCAAGTCGGTGGAAAAGTGCGATCGCGTCGCTCAAACAAGTTCCAAAGTCTGATCCAAATCGTAAATTTGTGTCTCAGAAATTATTTGAATTTAGCCAAGCGCTATCGAAAGCTGAAGAGCGAGCGGTGCGAACGGGAAAAGAGAAAATTGCAGCACAAGATCCAGGAATTCGAGTCGATCGTGCGATGTCCGCAGATGAAGTTGCAGCAATCACCGCTCAGAAAGAACGGGGAATTCGCGTTCCGATCAAATACCGCAAAAATCGTGTTCCCGTGATCGACGTGATGTTTAACGGTACTCAACGATTTGAAATGATGGTCGATACAGGCGCATCTGCGACGATGATTACGCCGGAGATGGCGCGGCGGTTGAATGCAAGAGCGATCGGTGAAACTCAAGCAATGACTGCCGCAGGAGTCACGACCGTACAAGTTGCAGTCTTGCAATCGATTTCGGTAGCAGGCAGTACGATTCGCGAGGTTACGGTGTCGATCGGCCCTTTAGAGGTAGGCTTACTCGGTCATGATTTCTTTGGAGATTGCGATATTTCGATCAATCGAGATTATGTAGAATTTCGGCAATGCAATGTGTTGTAGTTGCACTGCCGACTCAGCAAATCACCACTGATGTTAAATCTGCTCGATCGAGGCTTGCAATCCTTGACCACTCAGCATTTGCAGTAGTTCATCGGCTTCGGCTCGATCGCGAAATGCTCCTGCCTGCATCACATTTCGCCCACGCAATGAGAACGCATCGGGAACGATTGATCGCACTTGTGCCTGTTCGGAGTCCGTGCTCGCTTGCACAATCACCCGAAACCGAAATCCCAAATTCGCTGCTTGACTGACACCCGATGCTTGCAGTGCACTCTGCGTTTGCCCACCTCGCCAAACTCTTACCGAGGTTCCGCTCGTATTGCCGATCGGGGGTGCGACACGCGGAACAGGCAAAATTCCCGTCGATGTTGTACGCCGAGGCTGGTAAGTGGGTACAGCATTTTGGTAAATCGAAACGGGAGCCGATTGCATCATGGTGTTCATTTGCAGTGGAGCTACCTGACGCGGAAACGCCGATCGTGCGATCGGAACCCCTCGTACTGGCACGGTCGCACGTGGATATCTTGACGGAACGATCGGGAATGCCGCGCTTTGTCTCGGAACCACCGGGCGTGGAAATGCCGATCGTGCGATCGGAACGCTTTGGACTGGAACCATCGGACGCGGAAATGTGGATTGCGTGATCGCTGGTTGAGTTACAGGAATCGAGTCACCAAGCGGAGCCGGAACCGGAATTTCGATCCCTGTGCCGCTCTCAGTGTTTGCACCTGAAGTGTTTGCACCTGAAGTGTTTGCACCTGAATAAAGCGAAGTCGAGCGAACAAGGGAGTGATCCGGCTGAGGCGTTCGATTAACGGTGATCGGGGTGCGATTTGTCGAAATCTGAGACTGACCGAATGCAGCCGAAGAAGCAACATTCGTCGTGATTGCTGGGCTACTGGAAGATCCAGACAGATCTAATCGTCCGCTCGTCCGGGCTGAAAGTTGGTTGCCAAATGCTGAAAGTGTTTGTGTCGTTCTTTGAGCGTTGATATCAAATTGGCGATTGCGTAAAAAAGTATTGTTGCCTGGATCAGTAGAGGTTCCCAAATCGGGGCGGGATTGCGCGATCGCTACAATGCCATTGCGATCGTTACTATCAATCACGTTGTTCCGCAAAATCGGCTGAGCGCTGCCCTGAATTACAATGCCGTCTTTGTTCTGAGTAATTCGGTTTCCGATTAGTTTAGGAGCCGCATTCTGAGCAATACTGACACCAAATCCGGTACGTTCAAAAATGTTTTCTTGAAGCTCAGGGCGTGCAGTTCCGTAAATCGTGATGCTGCTTGCACCGTTTTGGTAGAAATAGTTATTTCTTAAAATCGGTGTGCTATTTCCAACAATGAAAGCCCCATCATGCCCGCTTCCGGTAAACGTATTCGCGACCACCAGCGGACTGCTCGACTCTGCCCAAAGTCCATATCCCACGGGGTCAGGGTTGGTTACAGTCACTCCAGTTAAAGTCGCACGATCTGCGCCGACGATCGTCACATTCTGCCGCGCAAACGATCGACTCAAAAAAATATCCCCACCGCGAATAATGATATTTTGTCCACGATTGCGAGGATCACCTTGAATCGCAATACCAGGTTTAAGTTGAATCGGAAACACTTCTCCGGTTTCAATGCTATAAGTTCCGGGTGTTAGCACGATCGTTGAACTTGGAGTGGCACGATCAAGCGCGACCGTAATGGTTTTTAGCGGCGATTGAGCTTGACCAGACGCATTGTCATTCCCGCTCGTGGGATTAACGTAAATCACCGACCCAGAAGATTGAACAAGCTGATCGGGAATCGGATCTGCGATCGCGGGAATTGCGAATCCAACCAGTCCCGATACACTAAACACAGCGAACACTGAGGAATAAAAACGGAGTTGAGTCACGATTGTTCTCCTACACACGGCTTGTTCGGATAACATGACGAACGTTACGGCTCGGTTACAGAAGGATCAGTCTACATCAAGCGATACAATCGACCTCTGTAAAACTACCGAAACGCTGATCATGAGCGGGTTTTCACGTAAATCACTGTCGTGAGATTACTTTCTCCGTAACTCTACCGTGATCAATCAAATTCACAAAACTTTACGAAAGCAACACGCTTCGCGCCCCTGATACGATAAACAATCAATAGGCAATGTGCATCCCTAGTTTTTGATCGGTATAGAAACTGTGCCTATATATGGTCATATAGTCGCGAATTTGTCTCCACAAATTTGCTTCACCGAGGCAGCAAAGCACACCACCTATGAATGAATAGGACTGATTCAATGGGCAACCCAGCGCATTTCCAACCTTTTATGCAGCCAGCACTGTACCGAATTCTAGATGCCAACCTCGATCGTGCCCGCGAAGGCTTACGGGTGATCGAAGAATGGTGTCGATTTGGCTTAGAGAATGTAGCTTTAACCGAACAGTGTAAACACTGGCGACAAGAACTCGCCCAGTGGCATCAGTCAGAATTACGCACCTCTCGGAATACACCCGACGATCCTGGAACTGATTTAACACATCCTCAAGAGGCGGTTCGCAGCAGCGTAGAACAAGTTCTACAAGCAAATTTTGCCCGCATCGAAGAAGCACTGCGCGTATTGGAAGAATACGGCAAAGTGTATCGCTCCGAGATGGCAAGCGCCATAAAACAAATGCGCTACCAGGTTTACACGCTAGAGAGCCAATTGCTCTCGATTCATCGCCGCCAGTTGCTGCAATCGTCACGCCTATATCTAGTAACAGCACCGACAGACAATCTATTCTCCACCGTCGAAGCAGCCTTGCAAGGAGGGTTAACGCTGGTTCAGTACCGCGATAAAGAAGCAGATGATTCTGTACGATTTCGGACCGCTGAGAAGTTGTGTCAGTTGTGCCGTGAGTATCAGGCGCTATTCATTGTGAACGATCGCGTTGATCTTGCATTAGCAGTCGATGCGGATGGAGTTCACTTAGGACAAGAGGATATGCCCTTTGAGTGGGCACGGAAATTGCTGGGTCAACATAAAATTATTGGTCGATCAACGCATAGCCCAGAAGAATTGAGTCGAGCGATCGCAGAAGGAGCCGATTATGTCGGGGTCGGTCCTGTGTATGAAACGCCAACGAAAGCGGGTAGACCTGCTGCGGGCTTAGAGTATGTTCATCATGCGGCGAAACAGTGTCCGATTCCTTGGTATGCGATCGGCGGAATCGATACGCAAAACATTCATGAGGTTCTGGCTGCAGGGGCAGAGCGCGTTTCGGTCGTGCGTGCCATTATGCAATCGGATCAGCCCACGTTTGCGACTCAATTTTTTGTGGCTCAACTGGATCAAAAACGGCGATTTCAAGCTCACTCCGCGCCTGATCCGTGGGAGGGATAATGATCACGCTGCACGTGAATGGCGAACCTCAAACTTGTGAGACAGCGCTAACCTTACCAAAATTCCTCGAATCGTTAGGCATGAATCCACGTCTCGTCGCAGTCGAGTACAATGGCGAGATTTTGCATCGACAATTTTGGGAAGAAACAGAGGTTAAAAACGGCGATCGCTTAGAGATTGTGACGATTGTGGGTGGGGGCTAAAACAGTACGGTAATCTCTCCTAAAACCTACTGCTTAGGACGTTTGCAACCGCTGGTGAACGCGATAGAGTAGATCTGTTAGCTTAAAACTCTGTAACAAAGAGTTAAGAAGAACCGGACGACAGGTAATCTCTTGTCTGCGTCTGGATAAGCGATAGGGGTAGACTCATGAAGATTTCAAAACTATTTAAAACCTTGATCCGTCCGGTGATTGCGATCGCGCTTGTGGTAACTCTAGCGTTTGGTCATGCGGATGGTGCGTTAGCGGCAAGTGGCGGACGGATAGGCGGCGGATCGTTCAGAGCGCCTGCTCGGAGCTATTCTCCACCGAGCCGGACTTATTCTCCACCCGGAGGCGGATATTATCCGGGTGGCGGCGGATATTATCCAGGTGGCGGCGGGTTCTTCCCGTTTGTTTACTTCCCATTTTTCAGTACTGGAGGCGGACTTGGAGGAGTATTCTCGCTGCTGATTTTGATCTCGATCGCAGGCTTCCTACTGAACAACTTCCGGCGAGCCAGCAGCAGTGACGAACTGGATTATGGTACTCCGACCGTTTCTGTCGCGAAGGTACAAGTGGGATTGCTGGCTCAAGCGCGGGAACTCAAAGCCGATCTTGATCGCATTGGCGAACGGGCGGACACAGAGACTTCAGAGGGCTTGGCTCAAGTGCTACAAGAAGTGTCGCTCGCACTGTTACGCAACCCTCAGTATTGGGTGTACGGAATGACCGAATCGCACCAAGCTCGATTAGAAGCTGCTGGAGCTGAGTTTAACCGTCTCGCTTTAACTGAGCGTAGTAAGTTCAGTGCCGAAACTTTCTCGAATGTGAATAACCAACTCAAGCCAGCCTCGTCGAACGCGCTAACAGTGGCGGAGAAAGGTGGAGCGTTGGCAGAAAGTCCAGGTGAGTTCATTGTTGTGACAGTGCTGGTTGGAACTCAAGGAAAGTTACAGTTGCCGCCGATCAACACTGCTGAAGATCTGCGTCGAGCGCTAAGTCAGTTGGGTAGTGTTTCAAGCGATCAACTTCTAGCTCTGGAAGTGCTATGGACTCCTCAAGCAGAGGGCGATGTGCTAACCCGCGATGATCTGGTTGCAGAATATCCAAACCTGAAGATGGTTTAATTGATTGAATGAGAGAAGAGGCGGGTTAATCTCCCGCCTCTTTTTTGTTTTGTTAGACTTCATGAATGAGATCGCAAGAATCGGGTGGGATTGGGAATTTGGCATCGATAAAGTAAGAACAGATTTTCAGTCAGTACTGCTATGAATTCCTCGATCGAAACCTACGAACGCATTGCAAAAGCGATCGCGTTTATGCGGCAACATCACTTAGAGCAACCTGACCTCGCAACCATCGCTCAGCACGTCGATTTTAGTGAATATCACTTTCAGCGCTTATTTACTCAATGGGCAGGCATCAGTCCAAAGCGTTTTCTGCAATTCCTCACGATCGGATACGCTAAATCAAAAATTGCTGAAACGACTAACCTGTTAGACCTCTCTCTAGAGGTTGGATTATCGAGTCCTGGACGTTTACACGATCTGTTTGTGACGTTAGAAGCAATGTCACCAGGAGAATTTAAGAGCGGCGGCAGAAGTTTAGAAATTGTCTATGGAGTGCATTCCACCCCTTTTGGGCAATGCCTGATTGCAACGACGACACGCGGCATCTGTAATCTTCATTTTTTAGAAACAAGCGATGTGTCTGAATCATTGCTGCGATCGGAGTGGTCAAACGCTGAAATGCTTCAAGATCAACAGGCAACTCAGGAAATTTGCGATCGTATCTTTTCACCCATCCCAAACAAACCGCTCGTTGTTTTTGTCAAAGGAACAAATTTCCAGATTCAAGTTTGGCGGGCACTTCTCAACATTCCACCGGGAGGAATCACCACCTACCAAGGATTAGCGACGGCGATCGGTCGTCCCACTGCCGCAAGAGCCGTCGGAAACGCGATTGGAAGTAATCCTGTGGGCTATCTGATTCCCTGTCATCGTGTGATACGAGAGTCGGGCGAATTGGGCGGTTTTCGATGGGGACTCGATCGCAAAGCTGTTCTATTGGGCTGGGAAGCAAGTCGAATCGATTGCATCGACTCCCCACTTTCGGAAGATCTAAAACCATTAAGACATCTATAGAATTACGGACATAGTAAAAGCGAGATTAAGGACACCTTTACAAAATCCAGGTTACCTAAAATCAGACTGATAATAGAAGAACGATAAGACAAACGCTGCTCACCATCTTGCAGTGCGTTAGAGTAGACTGCCTCATCCAAATTTGCTCGCCTGCTCTCTCGGATATGCCTAGCTTCCAGAACCTGCGTCAAACTTCTTCCTGGGCTGTGTTTAACCAAATTGGAAGCTTGCTTCAACAAGTGGTTAAGTCGGATGCGATCGTATATACAGAAGCCGATTTTTCTCAAACTTCCGGGCGCTTTGTCCTCGTCGCTTCACCCGACTTTAGCGCACTGATGGTAGGGACACCACTCAACTCTGAGCAATGCAGTTTAGAACTAACCTTCTCTCCAGAGACGATCGCTGATTTCCTCGGCACGCTTAGCAATCCCCCAGTACTTCCCTTCGATTTACAGGAAAACAAGAGCGATCGGCAGACTGACTTCACACTAAAGCTCGTCGGAATTTTATCTCAGTCCTCGATCAATGCCGCCATCTTTCATCAAGTTGAGCAAGAACGGCTACTCAACCAAGTCACCACTCTGATCCGACACAGTTTGAATCTTCCTGTGATTCTCGAAACCGCAGTGCATCAAGTACGCGATTTTCTCAAAGCCGATCGCTTAATTATTTATCAATTTAATTTTCCGGCTCCTTCTTGCGTGATCGACACGATTACGCCCTCGATCGTCGGAGCCATTACTCCTAATCTTGATGGCATTACTTACGAATCCCGCAGTAGCGAAGCCATTCCTTCAATTTTGAATGTGATGAATGAATACAGTGCTGCTAGTTTGAGGCTTCTACAGAAAAAACAGCACGAATCAACAACGTGGACACCCAACGGACAAAAATCATCCGAGTCTTCAACCGTTGCCTCATTGTTAAAGCTATCTCCAGCGATCGACATCAAAGCCGAGCTAGTCACCCCGATCGTCGTTCAAGACGAACTGTGGGGATTGTTGATTGTGCATCAGTGCGAACAGCCCCGCCAATGGAACGATCGAGAAAAAATCCTGCTTCAGCGCATTGCCGAACATTTAGCGATCGCCATCTATCAAGCCAAACTTTATAGCGAACTTCAACAACAAAAAAGCACATTAGAGCAACAAATCATCGATCGTACGCAAGACCTCCGCGATACCCTAATTGCTGCCCAATCTGCCAGTCGCGCCAAATCAGAGTTTCTTTCTACCATGAGCCACGAGCTACGATCGCCCTTAACCACGATCATCGGTATGGCTTCGACGCTGCTACGCTATCACGCTCAAGGCGCGAACTACACGCTGCTTCCCCAAAAACAGCAGGAATATCTGCGAATCATTCAAGACCGAGGCGAGCATCTCCTGACACTGATTAACGACATTCTCGATTTGACAGACGTGGAAGCTGGAAGAATATTTTTGCAGATTCAAAAATTTTCTCTTGCTCAACTCGCTCAGCAGACAATTGATTTGCTGCAAGAAAAAGCCGATGCCAAACAAGTCAAACTCGATTTAGAACTACTCCCACAACGATCGCAAGATTTTCTGTTTCAAGCTGATCCACATCGGGTTCAGCAAATTTGCCTCAATCTTTTGAGTAATGCGATCAAGTTCACTCCCGCCCAAGGGCACGTTACAATGCGAGTCCGGGTAAGTGGCGACACTGCAATTCTACAAATCGAAGATACAGGAATTGGCATTCCGAGTCATCAGCGATCGTTTCTGTTTCAAAAGTTTCAGCAGTTAGATGCCTCATATCATCGCAAGTATGAAGGCACGGGGTTGGGACTAGCACTCACTAAGCAACTGGTTGAACTGCATGGGGGCACGATCGAGGTTGAGTCAACGGTAGGGGTCGGCTCAACGTTTACTGTATTCTTGCCGATGCAGATGATTTCTGCGCTCAATCACGCTCGCCAATAATGTACCGCTTGAAATTTCGCTTTTGGGGCTAGAATTTGGGAATGTCAACCCCCTTTCATGTTAAATTTTCGATGCACTCCATCGCCGCGATCACAAAGTTAGAGTCATTGGAGCAGGTTAGCGCGGCGATCGCATCGCTCCGAATTGATCACGATCGTCCGGTTCTCGTCGTTATTGGCGGTGCCAGTAAATTAAGTCCTGACGATTATGAGTTAGTGAAACAAGTGTTTGAGTCGGTATTAGCGCCGATCGCGCAGCAGTGGCAAGCAGCAGTCGTCGATGGCGGAACAGATACCGGAGTGATGCGATTGATGGGACACGCTAGACAACGGCTTGAAGGCACATTTCCGCTAATTGGGGTGACACCGACTAGCCTTGCAATTTTGCCGGGTGAAAGCGCTTTGTCTGAATCGGCTGCCCCTTTAGAGCCGCACCATTCACATTTTCTATTAGTACCAGGTTCAGACTGGGGGGCTGAGTCTGAGTGGCTATCGCAACCGAGATTGCTAAAACTGCGCCTTCAGTTACGGTTTTAGTCAATGGGGGCGAGGTCACCTGGCAGGATGCAATGCAAAATATTATGAAATTGCGTCCGTTGATTGTGATCGATGGCAGTGGACGGACGGCGAATCTGTTAGCGGCAGGACTGCGCGGGGAACCGACTGACGATCGAGCACTACCCCTGATCGAATCGAGACTGGTGAAATCGATCAAGTTAACTGATTTAGACCGATTGAGAACAGAGATCGAAGCGATCTTTCAAGGGCGGGCATGACTGTTGATCCCTTGACTCATGAGCTATTAGACTTGCTTTGAAAATCGATTTTCAAAGCAAGTCTAATAGCTCAACCAAGCGATCGCTTGTCGAATCCAGGCTTCTGCATCTCCAGATTTTGATAAAGCGGTATTTTGCCCTACTGCCTGAAGTGCTTGGGTAATTTCCTGATCCGTGTAGCCTAATGCCAGTAGCGTCATCTCGACATCTTCGAGAATGTTCGGTGCCGGACCTGCCCCCGGAGTCACCACAATTCCCGACTGTTGCCGCCATTCTGACAGCTTGGTTTTCAGTTCCAAGGCAATGCGTTCTGCGGTTTTTACACCCACTCCCGGAGTTCGAGAAAGTAATCGCGTGTTGCCAGAGACGATCGCTTGCACCAAGTCTTGCAGTCCCAAGGTATCGAGCAACGCTACGGCTAATTGCGGACCAATTCCGCTCACACTCACCAACTGCCGAAATAAATCCCGTTCTGCTGCCGATCCAAATCCGAATAGTGTCACCTGATCTTCACGGATGTTTAGATGCGTGAAAATCTGTGCCTCTTCGCCTTCAGAGGGCAGGGATTGCAGCAGGCGAGGCACGATCTGTAAGTCATAGCCAATCTGATTCACCTCTAGCGTTAAGGTGACGCGATTGCTCGTCGTTTTTTGAATTGCTGCGATCGTGCCTTTGAGATAACCAATCATAGATTCATTTTAGCGAAAGCCAAAGTATTCTAGTCCTTCGAGGATGCCAGCGGCGCAGTGAGATTTTGCTAAATAGTGATTGGGAGTCGGATGATCTCGATGCCAAGAGAGTAATTCGGGTTGGGCATTGCCGACAATGATGCCGCGTTCTGATCCAGCCGCGAAGAGTGCAATATCATTTCCAGAATCGCCACAAACGATCGTGCGTTCTGGCGCAAATCCCAAAGTTTGGCGCACAAAGGTCAAAGCTGCTCCTTTATTCGCGTGACGCGGTAGCACGTCTAAATCTCGTCCACTACTGTAAATCAGTTGTACGTCTAAACCTTGCTGTTTTAGCAAAGTATCCAACTGCGGTAAAAGCTCGATCGCGGCTTCTTCAGTCAGAAAGAAACTGACCTTAAATGCACTTTGTTCTGTTTCTGCTTGAAGCACCAAGTCTGAGAAATGTGCCGTCGTTGCCATCACACGATCGCGATCCCAACCTGGAGTTAACTTTTCCTGCCATTCCGAACTCGGTGTGCCATCAAGCTGTGAATAAATGGCAGTGCCGACCGATGCAATCAGCAAATCTGGCTCAAACAGTGGAGCTTCTGTCGCAAGTTCCTGATATCGAATCAACGATCGACCAGTCGAATACACGATTTTGCTCCCTGTCGCCCTCGCTGCTAATAACCATTCGTTCAGTTGCTCATGCGCGAAGTCATCGCCTACCAAAGTGTGGTCTAGATCCGTAACAAAAAGAATCGGGGTCACAAGTCATCTCCCAAACAAGTCATCTCCAAATCATCTCGCATTTGAGCTTAGATCTCGATCGAGAATAGTCCCTGATCCCCAAGATTGAACCGCCTCTCGATCTAAAATCCGAATTTCTTATAGCAAAATCCGATCTCTTCCGATTGAGTCTTTTAGAATCAGTAGGCTGGCTGAATTTTTTTTATGGTGATTGATTTTGGGCGCGAAATTTGTGGCATCTTGCCAACATCAGAAGCGCGAGAATGGCTAGTCACAAACGGGATCGGAGGATTTGCCTCTGGCACGATCGCAGGTTTGCTGTCCCGTCGCTATCACGGACTGTTGATTGCGGCTTTGAAACCGCCGCTTGATCGAACGTTGCTCACCACCAAGCTCGATGAATCTGTCCGCTATGGTGACGATGTTTATCCGCTCAGTACAAATCGTTGGGCAGATGGAATTGTTGGACCGCATGGATATCGACACATTGAGCGCTTTTTCCTCGAAGGAACGATTCCGGTTTGGCGCTATGCTTGCAGCGATGCCGTCTTAGAAAAACGCATCTGGATGCAGCAGGGAGAAAATACAACTTATGTACATTATCAATTACATCGAGCAACACAATCGTTAACACTAACATTCAAAGTTTTTGTAAACTATCGAGATTACCACGGTAGTACAACAGGTAACGGCTGGAAAATGGTCACTGAAGAGATCGACAACGGCTTGCAAATCTCTGCCTATCCCGAAGCGACTCCCTTTTATCTCTTCTGTCGAGGTGCCACTGTTGCACCAATGCACGATTGGTATTACGGATTTGATTTGGCGATCGAGCGCGATCGAGGACTCAGCGATCAAGAAGACCACTTGCACGCCGCGACCTTCCAAGCCACCCTCTATCCAGGGCAATCCCTTACGTTTGTCACCAGCACCGAAGCCGCTCCCAATCTCGATGGCGAAATCGCACTTCGATTGCAGCGCAACCATGAGCAGCGATTGTTTGACTGTTGGCGACTCGATCGAGTAAAACAAGTCGAAACTTCTCCGGCATGGGTTCGCCAACTGGTGCTCGCGGCTGACCAATTCATCGTCAATCGTCCTCCCAGCGGTAAAACGATTATTGCAGGCTATCCCTGGTTTAGTGATTGGGGACGCGATACGATGATCAGCCTATCTGGGTTAACACTCGCAACCGGATGCGCTGAAATTGCTCGATCAATTCTCTACACGTTCGCTCAATATCTCGATCGTGGAATGCTTCCGAATCGCTTTCCTGATGCTGGAGTCATTCCCGAATACAATGCCGTCGATGCAACCTTATGGTATTTCATTGCGATTTTCGATTACTACAACGCAACTGATGATCATGACGTGATCGATAATTTGTTTCCGATGTTGTCAGAGATTATCGATTGGCATTGTCGTGGAACTCGATACAACATTCACTTAGATTCTGCGGATGGTTTGCTCTACGCTGGAGAACCTGGAACCCAACTCACCTGGATGGATGCCAAGATCGATGATTGGGTGGTGACTCCTCGCATTGGTAAACCGATCGAAGTCAACGCGCTCTGGTACAACGCTTTACGCATCATGGCAAAATTTGCCCGTCAACTTGGCAAACCCTACCGCGAGTATGATGCAATGGCAGAACGGGTTCTTGCCCGCTTTGAGCGTTTCTGGAACGTTGATACGGGCTATTGTTACGATGTTCTCGACACTCCAAATGGCAATGATGCTTCCCTGCGTCCGAATCAGATTTTCGCGGTTTCTCTACCAGAAAGTCCTTTAGCTCAAAATCAGCAGAAAGGAGTCGTCGATGCTTGTTCTCGATCGCTGCTTACCTCCTACGGGTTACGATCGCTCGATCCGCGCGATGCGAACTATCGAGGATGCTATAAAGGCGATCCACGATCGCGCGATGGTGCCTATCATCAAGGGACGGTTTGGGGTTGGCTGATTGGAGCCTATGCGATCGCGCATTATCGGGTATATGGCGATTCGACCAGAGCGCGAGAATTTCTCGAACCGATGGCAAATCATCTTCGCGCTCAAGGACTTGGGAGCCTGAGCGAAATCTTTGATGGTGATGCCCCGATGATGCCGCATGGATGTGTGGCGCAGGCTTGGACAGTGGCGGAAGTGTTACGGGCTTGGGTGTTGATCGGATAAAAGCTTAATGCACCACGATCGGAGTTCCGACTTCTGCCCAGTTAAACAACCATCGTGCATGATCAACTGCAACATTCACACAGCCATGACTCACCGGAGTTCCAAATCGATCGTGCCAGTAAGCGCCATGAATTCCATAGCCACCAGAATAGTACATCGTGTAAGGTACGTCGGGAATATCATAGTCATCCCCTTGCATCCGAGCAAAGCGATACTTCGACTGAATCGCAAACACACCTGGAAGCGTTGGAGTGTCTGCTTTTCCCGTCGAAACAATTACTGCATGAACCTGTTTTTTCCCCTCCCAGGCAATCA
Source organism: Leptolyngbya sp. ERB_1_1 (assembly GCA_040289665.1). Classification (GTDB taxonomy): domain Bacteria; phylum Cyanobacteriota; class Cyanobacteriia; order Leptolyngbyales; family Leptolyngbyaceae; genus Leptolyngbya. The sequence goes on from PSLO01000005.1 coordinate 47,331, forward strand.
ATCGCTGGTCTGCAAGCCGGATTTCGATCCAGTGCTGATTGGTGTTCTTGTAAGTTGAAATCGATCGCGCGATCGAAGGAATCGATTGGGACAGAACAGCTTGGGGAGACGTGATAGCAAAAACAGCAGTCGCTAGAACAACGATCGAGCAGCGAAATAAATGAGAACCTGTTAAACCTTTCATAATGCCAGCCCAAAGTATTGTGGGATGACAAGTGCAATTAGAACTATCGCTCAGAATAGAGATGCAGCCTGATAGAACAACGCGAAATTTTGAAGTGTAGCGTTCTAATCGCAAGCTTGTGCAGATGACTACAACACAGATAGATCTATTCCAGAAGTTCGATAGATACAAGAAACAATCAAGGCTACCTTGAGGCATCAATGGGACGTGCGGAACTATCCACTCGATCGACAACTATAGTTTGCCGATGTTCAGCATTTCTTAGGCGATCGCAAACGCACTGCTAATCATTCAAACTCATCTCGTTGGTTAGGTTAATCTTACTGTTGCTGTTGCAGTGTCCGAATTGCGTTGTCAGCTTCTTGCTGTGCTGCTTTGTTATTTTGTTGCCGATACAGTCGAGCCGCAGCCCGATAACCTTTAATTGCAGATGAACGATCGCCGCGTCTAGCTGCAAGGTTCGCACGATTGAAATAAGCATCCGCAAGTGCCGGATCAAGTCGGATGGCTTCATTGTAGTCAGAGAAGGCTTGATCCACGTTGCCATTGTTCGCGTATTCGAGTCCACGGTTGTAGTAGAGATTTGCTGCCCGATTTGCTGGAGTAGGACTCATATTCAGCGCTTGCGTGTAAGCTTCGATCGCAGCATTGCTATTTCCTGCTTGCGCTCTCCGTGTTCCTTCATCAAACCAACCTTCAGCACTTGCAATCTGAGGTTTTGAGCCAGGAAACGGCTGGAACAATGCCCATAGCACTGCACTAAACAACGCCAAAATCACTAAGCTTGCCAGTCCTAGCCTGATCAGTTCTGGAGAAATACCGTTTGCGGGTTCGCTCCCTGCGTCAGGTGATGGCAACAATCGAAGGTTTCTCAAAAACTGTGTAAATCCACTGCCTGATGTCTCTAGCTGAGTTTCACTCTCGACTGGAGCCTCAGCAGGAATTGCAGCAACCTCGATCGGGAGCGATGTTGTATCTTGCACGTCTTGATGCACAAAGGTTACAGGCAGAGGTTCACTCGCAAAGGGATTCCCTGGTAGTCCCATCACTTGCCGAAGTTGCAGCAACTCTGCTTGAGTGTTGTCGCTGAGTGGAGACTCGCGCCGACTGATCTCTTCGAGAATGCGATCGTACTGGCGCTGTTTCTCAGCTTGTAAGCGATGAGGAAGCATTGCATCTTCTCGAATCGAATTGGCAACGTCTTGCGGAATGCCTTCCTTAACTTGTTGTTCTTGAAGAATGTTGTGACCGACGATCGAGATTTCTCCTTGACTTGCTAAACCCATCACTTGTCTACGAAATTCAAGGTAAGGAGCGTTCACAATAATGATTCGGTAGCCATCACCTTGACTGTGGAGTGTGGGTGAAAGTGCAGGCAGTGTTTCTTGTAGATGGGTCGTGATGTAGGCGTGAAGTTCAGTAACATCAACCGTGCCATCTAACGGTTGATTGGCGCTACCATCTGCCATTCCGGTCTTTAAAGCATCGAGCAGAAATTGAGTGTAGGTTGATTGCGCTCTTGATTTGTCTTTTGGTGAATAGTCGATCGAGGTTGGAGAGGTGAGCAAGGCGCGACGAGTACTGACAAATTTTTGTGCGATCGTGTCAAACTCTTGCGCTGCAATCATGCCGCTGGTGAATGTGCCACTAAAGCAACAATCGAGAATGACCGCTTGTTGTTGCGATCGACAAGCTTCAAGTTCGGCTTTAAGTTCATTCAGTGGGTATGCTGTTTTTTCCAAATGCGGTCGTGCGGTGTCGCGGCAGGGAAAAAATAACTGTCCTTGATCATCGATAACAGCATGACCGGAAAGATAGATCAGAGCCGTTTCATCTGGATCGCGTAGCGTACAGAAGGTTTCGATCGTTTCTCTGAGTTCATTCAGTGTGGGCTGGTTTAGCACCATGACCGCATTCGTACGACTTGCACCAATGTCTGGACGACGCAGCAGTTCTTTCAGGGCTTCGACATCTTGAGTCGTTGCAGAGAGCGCTGGAAAACTCGCGTCATCGTACTGACCGATTGAGATAAGGAGTGCTTTTGTCATTTGCGCTTTCCTGAATGAACTGCGATCGTGTTTGCTAACTTACCAGCAATTATCTGTAAGCAGAGCGAACTTTTCAAGCAATCTTATTGAATTTAAATCGGTTTCGGAATCATCCCCAATCGATCGATAATTAATTCCTCATCGTGCGATCGTTCTGGGTTCGGAGCCGTCAACAACTTTGCACCTGTAAAGATCGAGTTTGCACCTGCACAGAAACACATTGCTTGCAGTTCATCGCTCATTTGGGTTCTGCCTGCGGACAATCTCACCATTGCTTTGGGAAACAGAATACGAGTTGTGGCGATCATTCGCACAAGCGCGATCGCATCGATCGGGGTCGCAGTTTCGAGCGGCGTTCCTTCGATCGGAATTAAGGCATTGATCGGAATCGATTCGGGAGGCGGATCAAAAGTGGCTAACGTTTCGAGGAGCGATAAACGATCGTTGATCGATTCGCCCAGTCCCAAAATTCCGCCACAGCAGACCGAAATCCCCGCATCGCTCACCGCTCGAATGGTTTCCAGCCGATCTTGATAAGTTCGGGTCGTGATAATTTTGTCGTAATACGCTTCAGACGTATCCAGATTGTGATTGTAAGCGGTTAATCCTGCCTCCTTGAGTTGTTGTGCTTGATGCGGTTTGAGCATTCCCAGTGTGCAGCAGACCTCGAGATCCAAGGCTGCCACCTGACGCACCATTTCGAGAACACGATCAAACTGCGACCCATCCCGCACTTCTCGCCAGGCTGCTCCCATACAAAACCGCGTTGATCCGCCTGCCTTTGCCGCTTTCGCTTCTTTTAAAACTGTATCAAGCTGCATCAACGGCTCCGGCTGCAAGCCCGCGTTGTGATGCACGCTCTGAGCGCAATAGCCGCAATCTTCGGGACAAGCGCCACTCTTGATATTGCCCAGTGTGCAAAATTGCACCATTCGCGGGTCGTGATGTTCACGATGAACACGCTGCGCCTCAAATAGCAAATCGGGAAACGGTTGATGATAAATTTGGGCGATGCGATCGCGAACAGCAACAATCATAAATCTCAAATCAAGCACGATTCTTTATCATCAACGATCCTGCCTTGAGATACAATCTCCACTGCCGGATTCTGTCATTGGCACTGCCCCCATGTACACCTCCTTGACTATGACCCGTACTCGCTCACGCCGTCCTCCGGCTCGATCGCGTCGATTTCGGATTACGCTCACTGACTTACTGTGGGCACTGATCGGGCTGATGTTGACGATCGGGGGAACGTTACTGCGGGCATGGATCGTGGTGCCTTGGATATCGCAATCGGTTCCGTTTTATTTTCTGGGAGTAAGTTATCAAATTGGCGCAGTGCTGCTCGTCGGCTGTTTGGGTGGAAAAAATGCGGCGGTCATGTCACAAATCGCTTACCTTGCGCTGGGATTAGCCGGACTCCCAGTGTTCTCGCAAGGCGGCGGAATGCAGTACTTAAGTGCGCCGAGCTTTGGGTATTTGTTGGGGTTTGTTTCGGGTGCGTGGGTTTGCGGCTATCTCGCATTCAAAGCGCCACCTCGATTGGAAGCACTGGCATTCAGCGGACTGTGTGGGCTATTTGTGATTCATCTCGTCGGTATAACTTATTTGATTTTTGGATCGATGTTGCGCTGGGTGAATCTGGAATCGTCCTCAATTTGGCAAGCATTGCTGACATATTCGGTGAATTTGCTACCGGGTCAATTGGCGGTGACTTGCGCGATCGCGGTTCTGGCATTTATCTTGCGACGCCTGATGTTCTACTAAGCCGATTTTCTGTGAGAATTGGGATCTTGCTCCTTCTGCCGTCACTCCATGCTGAAAAACCGCTTTTTTTGGATCGCCGCGATCGCCGGATTGATCCTCGATCGACTCACCAAGCTACTGGTGGTCAAAACGATGGCGCTGACGATTCCACCCCAAGATATTCCCGTCATCCCAGGAGTTTTACATTGGGTGTATGTGATCAATGAAGGGGCAGCGTTCGGAATTCTATCCGGGAGTCCACTGTTACGGTGGTTGTCGCTGTTGGCAAGCGTGGCATTAATGGCGTGGGCATGGTTTGGGCGACGAATGCCGCGTTGGGAACAGTGGGGGTACGGATTGATTCTTAGTGGAGCATTAGGCAACGGGATCGATCGCTTTGTGTTAGGTCACGTCGTTGATTTTATTAAAGTTCCGTTTGTTTATGTTCCTTATCCCAATCCATTCCCGAACTTCGTTTGGATTCAATTTCCGATTTTCAATCTGGCAGATGTTTTTATCAACGTCGGGATTGCCTGCTTATTGATTGGAATTTATCGAACTCCCGAAAGTCAAAAAAATTCTGATTGAATCAGTAATTTTCGCAGTTCGCGAATAAACTTTCCGTGAATTCTTCCCGGTTTATGGGGTAAATCCGGAGAAAACAAGGTAGTTGTCTGTAATGATTTCGAGTCCCACGGCGAGGATTGTCCCGTTGCAATTCCAAACTTAGGGTATGCTGCATAGCTAGATCAAGCCACCTTGCTCAAGGTTAAACCCCAGAATGGCGACCAATCGTTTTCTCAAACAAGCAATGCGCGTTTCGCGATCGGCATCGCGCCGTCTCCCTAATCGAGCGGGGCACTGGTTTAAGTGGCTGTCTCCGGGTTTGCTAGTCAAACGCTGGATGTTTATCAGCGTCAGCGGAATGCTCATGGTGGTACTCGGTGCGGCAATTTGGAGCCGATTGACCCCGGTGTATTACATCATGCAGTTTTTCGGCGATCTGCTGGAACACGTGACGCGCCTGTTTCCCAATTACATTAGTGGTCCTTTGGTGCTGATTCTGGGAATGCTGTTGGTGCTTTGGGGACAAAAACGAACGTTTGGCTCGATTACCGAAGTGCTGATGAGCGATCGCAATGAAGAATTAGTCGATGTGCTGATTAGCCACCGCAAGCTCAATCGAGGCGCGAAAATTGTCACGATCGGCGGTGGAACCGGATTATCGACGCTGCTGCGGGGATTAAAGGCGTTGAGTGCAAATATTACGGCGATCGTGACGGTTGCGGATGATGGCGGCTCATCGGGACGATTGCGGCGCGAAATTGGCGTTTTGCCACCGGGAGATATTCGCAACTGTATTGCGGCGCTGGCAGATGAAGAAAAATTATTAACCGAACTTTTTCAATATCGATTTAAAGCGGGTGATGGGCTTGTAGGGCACAGTTTTGGGAATTTATTTCTAACGGTGCTGAGTGATATTACGGGCGACTTTGAGCGAGCGATCGCAGCCAGTTCTAAAGTGTTGGCAATTCGCGGACAAGTCTTACCTGCGACATTGAGCGATGTGAAACTGTGGGCAGAATTGGAGGACGGTCGCTATGTCGAGGGAGAATCGAGCATTACCGAAGCACACGGTAAAATCGTCAAAATTGGCTGTAAGCCAGAAAATCCGCCCGCACTTCCGAAAGCTTTGGACGCGATCGACGAAGCTGATTACATTGTGATCGGACCTGGTAGCCTGTATACGAGCGTGATTCCCAATTTACTTGTGCCCGAAATTGCAGAGGCGATCGCGGCTCGACAAGTCCCCTGCATTTATATTTGCAACATCATGACGCAGCCTGGAGAAACCGATGGTTATTCAGTGGCAGATCACATTCAGGCAATCGATCGAGCCTGTGGACAGCAATTGTTTGATTCAGTTTTGGTGCAGAAAACCGCGCCGTCAGATCGAGCGCTCTTACGGTATGCTCAAGAGCAATCGCATCCAGTTGATCTCGATGCCGATGTGGTGGCGCAGTTGGGACGGCAGGTGATTCGCGCCAATATTATGATCGAGGATGGAGAAACAGGTTATGTTCGCCATGATTCGCGTAAGTTAGCGCGGGTGATTTTCCGCTGGTACGAACAGGCAAGACAATGATTGAATATCGGCAGAATGAGGATCTGAGTTTTGAAGAGTATTACGATTTTTTGAAACGATCGGATCTTGGTAGCCAGTATCCCAAAGAGCGGTTTGAGGAAAGAATTAGAAAGCTTTTGACGACACGATCGATTGCCATCACTGCCAGAAATGAAGCAGGAAAATTGATTGGAATTGCATTCGGTGTGACGGATTTTGCTTATTTTTTGTTTGTCACGGATTTAGGGGTCGATCGAGCTTATGTCAAACAAGGAATCGGCAGGGAATTATTAATTCGCATTCAAGAAGCAGCGGGTGGAGAAGATAACATTACGGTTGTGACAGTGGCGCACGAAAACGCGATCGAGTTTTATGAGAAGTGTGAATATGTCGCTGAAGAGTGTTTGTTTTGGAAGCCTTGCAAGGTCTGGAGCAAGTTTAAAGTGACTTAAGCTATGAAAACGATCGACCTAAAAAATCCAACCGAAACTCGATCGCTCGGTATCCAACTCGGTCAAACGTTACCTGCCGGAACGGTTTTACTTCTTCAAGGCGATCTCGGCAGCGGCAAGACTTCTTTGGTTCAAGGAATCGGGGAAGGATTAGGAATTCAAGATGCGATCGAAAGCCCTACATTCACGCTGATCAACGAGTATCTCACGGGACGAGTTCCGCTCTATCACTTTGATTTGTACCGATTAGAACCGCACCAAACCGCGACGCTTTATCCAGAAATCTATTGGGAAGGGATCGAAGTAGAACCGGGAATTTGTGCGATCGAATGGGCAGAACGGCTAGCGTACAAACCCGATGCTTATCTTGAGGTTTCTCTGAGTTACCAAGACACTGGACGCAAGGCAGAAATTCGCGCGATCGGGGCGGCTGTGATTCCGAATTTAGAGATCCGAACTTAGAATTAAAGGAGTTGCCCTTTCTCGCTTTGTCTTATGTCTCACACTCCTGCAAAAATTTGTATTCTCGGTGGTGGCTTCGGGGGGTTGTACACGGCACTCCGATTACACAATCTTCCCTGGACAAAGACCGAGAAGCCGGAAATTACCCTCGTCGATTCGCGCGATCGCTTTGTGTTTTCTCCCCTGCTCTACGAACTCGTCACTGGAGAACTGCAATCCTGGGAAGTCGCGCCCCCCTACGAAGAATTGCTCGAAGGAACCTCGATCCGATTTCGCCAAGCTGCGGTGACTGAAATCAATCTCGAAACGAAACAAGTTCGACTGCAAGATGAGGGACTGCTGGAGTACGATCGCTTAGTTTTAGCGATGGGCGGCGAAACTCCAATGGATCTCGTTCCCGGCGCGGCGGAATTTGCGATTCCGTTTAGAACGATCACCGATGCGTATCGTCTCGAAGATCGCCTGCGACAGTTGGAAAGCTCAGATGCCGATAAAATTCGAGTGGCGATCGTCGGTGCAGGCTATAGCGGCGTTGAACTCGCTTGCAAGCTTGCCGATAAATTAGGCGATCGAGGTCGGATTCGCTTAATCGAATTGTCGGATCAGATTCTACGATCGTCGTCTCCGCACAATCGGGATGCAGCAACAAAAGCACTCGAAGCGCGTGGCATTTGGACAGACTTAGAAACCTCGGTCGAATCGATTACGGCAGACAGCATTTCCCTACTCTACAAAGGCATTATTGATACGATTCCCGTTGATCTGGTGCTTTGGACGATCGGCACTCGCATCAATCAAGTCGTACAAGATCTACCTCTAAAGAAAAATTCACGCGGTCAGATTATTGTCACTCCAACCTTGCAAGTCGTGGAGCATCCTGAAATTTTCGCGATCGGGGATCTGGCAGACTGCAAAGATGCTGACAATCAGCAAGTCCCTTCGACGGCTCAAGCGGCATTTCAGCAAGCCGACTACACCGGATGGAATCTTTGGGCATCATTGAGCGATCGACCGTTGCTACCGTTCCGCTATCAATATCTCGGTGAGATGATGACCTTGGGAATCAACGAAGCCACCCTCACCGGACTCGGCATTCAACTCGACGGAACCGCCGCTCATCTGGCTCGCCGTTTAGCTTACTTGAGCCGAATGCCCACACTTAAACACCAACTCCGCGTTGGATTTAACTGGATTACTCGCCCGATCGTCACTGCCCTAACGCAAAACAATGAATAATGACGCAAAACAATGAATAATAGTGTGTTTATTCCTTGTTGAGTTCGAGAAGAGTGATGAAGCGTCCCCATGTCGTGTTTTTTGATGCGGTCGGTACCCTGTTCGGGGTACGGGGCAGTGTCGGTCAAGTGTATCGAGACATCGCCCGCACCTACGGCGTAGAAGTCGATGCAACGGTGATCGATCGAGCCTTTTACGAAGCGTTCAAAGCGTCTCCGCCCTGTACGTTTCCGGGAGTTGATGTATTAGAAGTGCCGCAACTTGAGCAACAATGGTGGAATACGATCGCTCAACAAACCTTCGATCGAGCGGGGGTGTTAAACAAGTTCGAGGATTTTTCCGGTTTTTTCTCAGATTTGTACGCTCATTTTGAGACGGCTGAACCGTGGATCGTCTATGAAGATACGATTCCAACATTGGAAAAACTGCGAAGACTAAATATTCCGTTAGGCATTCTCTCGAATTTTGATTCTCGTTTGTACAAGGTGCTGAGAGCACTAGATTTAGAGCATTTCTTTGAATCCGTCACGATTTCAACAGAAGTGGGAGTGGCAAAACCTGATCCGAAAATTTTTGCGCTCGCGCTTGCGAAACATCAATGTGAGCCTGCAAATGCTTGGCACATTGGCGACAGTCAGCAGGAAGACTACGAAGCTGCGAACGCTGTGGGATTAAGAGGAGTTTTGCTGACTCGATGATTAGCATGAGTTCGGGTTAATCTTCGATCGGCGGCTGAAACCGCCCAGGCACAGAAAACCAATTTCTTAACCCAAGCTAATATTAATTAGCGGTTTGAGATGCCACAGCCTGCTGATTCTCCGCACTTTGCAACGAGGCATACAGGCGATTTAACGCATTCACGTAAGCCTGTGCCGATGCAACAATAATGTCCGTGTTCGCAGAATGTCCGGAGTAAATTCGATCGCCATATTTCAGCCGAATCGTCACTTCTCCGATCGCATCAATTCCCGCTGTCACCGATTGCACCGAGAATTCAATCAGTTGATTTGGCACGTTGACGACTCGGTTAATCGCTTTATAAACCGCATCGACAGGTCCCGTTCCGGTTGCTGCATCGGTTAACTCCTCACCGTCGGGATTGATCAGGCGAACCGTTGCAGTCGGACAAGCACTATTGCCGCAAGACACCTGAACAAGCTCTAAACGGAACAGTTCGGGGACCTGTTGCACTTCGTCATTGACGATCGATTCCAAATCGCGATCGGTGACTTCTTTTTTCTTGTCTGCAAGTTCTTTGAATCGAACAAAGGCTTTGTTGATTTCCTGATCGGTTAACTCGAAGCCCAGTTCATTCAAGCGAGAACGGAAGGCATTACGACCGGAGTGTTTACCCAAAACGAGTAGTGTATCGGTAAGCCCGATCGTTTTGGCATCCATAATTTCGTAGGTCTGCCGATTCTTTAACATTCCGTCCTGGTGAATTCCCGATTCATGCGCGAAAGCGTTAGCTCCGACGATCGCTTTATTCGGTTGCACCAACATTCCCGTCAAGTTAGAAACCATGCGAGAGGTTTTGTAAATCTCTTGAGTGTTGATGTTGGTGAGCGGAGTTTCGGATTCGACCGGACGACCTAGATAAGGATTGAAATACGATCGTCGAACGTGTAATGCCATGACTAATTCTTCGAGTGAGGCATTTCCAGCCCGTTCACCGATGCCGTTGATCGTGCATTCAAGCTGACGCGCTCCATTTTTCACTGCTTCAAGGAAACAAGCGACGGCTAATCCTAAATCATTGTGACCGTGAACGGAAATGATCGCTTGATCGACGTTGGAAACATTTTCTTTAATGCCGCGAATCATTGCGCCGAATTCGCTCGGTGTCATATATCCGACCGTATCGGGAATGTTGATCGTTTTGGCTCCAGCCGCGATGGCGCGTTCTAACACTTGATACAGATATTCAGGATCAGAACGAGCGGCATCCATCGGAGAAAATTCGACATCATCGACAAAAGATTTGGCATAGGAAACCATTTCTTCAGCGATCGCTAAAACTTCCGCGCGTGTTTTCTTGAGTTGATATTCCAAATGAATATCAGAGGTAGAGATAAAGGTGTGAATTCTCGGTTTTGCAGCGGGTTTGAGGGCTTCCGCAGCGGCTTTAATATCGGCAGGAATGGCGCGGGCTAAGCTACAGATCGTTGGACCTTCTGGCGTTCCAACCGCTTGAGCAATTTTCTGAACCGCTTCAAAATCTCCCGGACTCGCAAAGGCAAACCCCGCTTCGATGATGTCTACACCAAGTCGAGCAAGCTGACGCGCGATCGTAAGTTTTTCATCCACATGAAGGGTTGCGCCTGGGCACTGTTCGCCATCGCGCAAGGTGGTATCGAAAATCAGAATGCGATCGGAATGAGATGCGTTCATAGCTCGACTTGTGTAGTTGTAGTGTACGGTCGTAAAGGAGCAATTGATTCAGTTGGGCGCTTCAAATGTTCAGAATTTGCCGCAAAAGAATTTCTGTAGTAATTGTAACCCTTATTGTAGTACGCTGCTGTGTCGAGTGATGAAAGCTTGACCAATACTCAGCTTTAGTAATCAGCTTTTTCGATATATGAGCGGATATCGTTCAAATCGATATAGCGATCAGTCACGTTCCGCAGTTCGCGAGCGATCATGCCTTCGGTTGAAACCACGGTGATATGAGTATTTTTAGAGCGCAGTTGTTCGATCGCGCGTTCAAAATCACCATCCCCGCTAAACAGAATTACACGATCGTATTGCTCCACGGTGTTAAACATATCAACCACAATCTCAATATCAAGATTCGCTTTTTGGGAATAGCGCCCCGATGTATCGTCGTAATATTCCTTGAGAATCTTCGTTCTCACCGTGTAGCCCAGACTGATCAAAGCATCTCGAAAGCCCCGTTGGTCTTGAGGATCTTTCAGCCCGGTATACCAATAAGCGTTAATCAGTTCAACGTTTTTTTCGCCAGCAAAATGTTCTAAAACGCGCTTGGGATCAAAAAACCAACCATTTTTTTGCTGTGCATAGAACATGTTGTTTCCGTCTACAAAAATAGAAAGACGGTTCATCGAGTAATGCATAGAAGCTAAAGACCTAGAATTTGTAGAAGCAAAAATGTGAATAATTAATTCTAGCAACGGAAAACTGAGAGCGAACTGGAAAATCCCGAAATCTCGTTTACATCTGCAATAGCGTACTCTCGATCGCATGGCAAACGCGGGTTTTTCCTGTTGCTTTTTCCACTTAGAGCACGGCAATAAAGCGTACTTACTCTGCTCCCATTGCCAACTGTCCCCATACAAATCCACTCTGTTTTAACATTAGATAAAACCAGAGCGTCGGGTTTGAAGGACGTTGACGCTCGCAATTGTTGCTAAACTGTAGATGTTTTTCTAACATTTTGAACTAGCTTTATATCACAGTAAGAAATAGGGCTTTACATTAGTTAATTGGAGCGATTCGATCAGTTCCTCAGCTGATAGACAGATTTTTTACAAAATACCGTGATTTTATAGTACTTGCGGAACGAGCGTCATTGAAAATCATTCTAAATTGAGATGACGCACCTGATGGATCAAACGTGCCCGGCTTCTCAGTATGTCAAAAAAAGTATCTCCTTCGTCTCTCATTCAAACGTTAACGATGACGCTGCGATCTGGGCTGTTTCGACAAACAACCATCAAACAGCCTCAAAGCTCGAATACAGAGACGATGCCGATCAAATCCCAAGTCGATCGCAAGCTCGATGATGATCGCAAAGTCAATCACGCCATCGCAGTTACGGAACCTGCGGCAAACAAGCGCGATCGACGATTTGTACAATTGGGACATAGTTTGATGATGGGATGTGCACTCGCGGCGGGACTAACAATCGCAACGCAGCCAAGATTCGCTCAAGACTGGGAACGCCAAACCCAAAGCGCAATGTTCCGAACCCGTGGCGCGATCGCACCGCCGGACAATATTGTGATTTTAGCGATCGACGACGATACGCTGCTGCAACTATCGGGATCGAGTCGGCTACTACGGCGGAGTCATTATGCGCGGGCAATTGACCGCGTGATGCAAGCAGGTGCGAAAACGGTTGGAGTCAATTTGCTGCTCGATTTACCCAGTTTTAGCCAGACCGAGACATCAACCGATTGCAGCGATCCAAACCTGAAAGTAGAAGAGGACGATCGCCAATTGCAGCAAGTTTTGCAGCGCTATGACGGACGGATTACGCTTTCGGTCGATAGCGATCGACTCGATAACCGTCAGGGTGAACAAATGCGACTCGCGTTACCGTTCTGTCCGTTCCGCACTCCCAAAGCCTCCTACGGATTTATCCAATATCCCACCGAAGCGAACGGAAAAATTCATCGATTGGGTCGTGAAGCAATCAAGAAAGTGCGATCGTCTCCTGAGATGGCAGCCCTGTTTGATGAAGAAAAGATTTTATCGTTTGCAGAAGCAACCTTGCGATCGGCAAATCTTCGCCCCTTACCTTCAAAAGGCGACAATCTCTTTTTCTACGGTAATGATGGAACCTTCAGTAGAACAACGATTCCGTTTTGGAATGTGTTGTCTGATGAGAATTGGAACAGCGATTTTCTCAGACGCGGTCAAGTATTCAAAGACAAGATCGTTTTGATTGGGGTGACAGCTTCTAATGTTGGCAGTGAGCAAAGTACGCCAGTCGGAATGATGTCTTCAGTTGAACTAAATGCCAACGCGATCGCGACTCTGCTCGAAAACAAATCAATTCGCAATGCCTTTCCGAATCCAGCAGTAGCAGGATTGGCGATCGCGGCATTAGTGCTGATTGCCGGATTGCTTCAAGTGCAAGCGAAACAACCTACTGCCAGACTCGGATGGGCAAGTGCGATCGCGTTTGCTTGGGCAGGAATGGGGTATGCGGCGTTCACACAAGGATTAATAATTTTGCCGATCGCAGTTCCGATCGGAGCCATCTTACTTACTGGAGTTTCGTATTTGGGAACTGGACTGGCTCATGAATACCGCAATAAGCACCGATTCCGCAAGACCTTAAAGCAGTTTGCCAGAGCGCCACTGGTGCAAGAATTAATTCGCGATCAAGATGATCTCAAAGACTTACTTCAAGAACATGAGCAAGAGATCATTGGCAAAAAACTGGGCGGACGATACAAAATCACGAAAATTCTTGGATCAGGTGGATTTGGACAAACTTACGTTGCAGTCGATACTCAGCGTCCAGGCGATCCGGATTGCGTAGTAAAACATCTGCGCCCCACTAGCAACAATCCCAAGCATTTGCACCTGGCGCGACGTTTATTCAAATCCGAAGCTCAAAGTTTGGAACGGTTAGGAGAACATAATCAGATTCCTCGATTGCTGGCGCATTTTGAGGAAGATGGAGAGTTTTATTTGATTCAGGAATTTGTTTCGGGGTCAATGCTAGGTGAAGAATTGACGAGCGGAGGACACCTCTCAGAAGCTCGGATCGTGGCATTGCTGCAAGACCTTTTGCAGATTCTAGAATTCGTTCACCATCGGAATGTGATTCACCGAGATATCAAGCCGAGCAATATTATTGTGCGATCGCAAGATCAAAAGCTGGTGTTGATTGATTTCGGTGCGGTGAAAGAACTGCATCATCAACTTACAGAAAGCGAGATCGCCAGCGCCACGATCGGGATTGGAACTCAAGGTTATATGCCGCCTGAACAATGCGCTGGAAATCCAAGATTGAACAGTGATCTCTATGCGGTCGGGATGATTGGAATTCAAGCGCTAACTGGATTACCGCCAAGTCACCTGAGAGAAGATCCGGAAACGGGTGAGATTGTTTGGCGCGATCGGGCGATCGTCAGTGGAGCGCTCGCTGCGATTTTGACGAAATTGGTGCATCGCGATTTTCGGCAGCGCTATCAATCGGCTGGGGCGGTACTGCAAGATTTGAGCCAATTGACCAATCTATCGACGTTGACCTTGCCACCAGAATTCTTGTTGGCAGCTTCGATCGAGATTGAAGATGATGTCACAACAACGCGCCCTTGGCCCCAAACCTTCGGTGAAGAAGCGCTACCACCAACGGAACCCCCGCCAGAAGTTTAGCTTGAACTTACATTGATCGCAGGGCTTTTCTCCGCATAGGTCTTAAACTCGATCGCATCATGGCTACAAAATAGGTTCACCTCGTCGTGATGCTCTAAAGAGAGTTTACGAAGTCGATCTTGATTGAGCAGTCACGCTTTACGATCGACCTCCATCATCCATTGATACGCCCGTAAACCCGGTGTGCAATCATGATCTGGTTTCATCTCATCGCGGTAGAAATAAGCATCCCCCGCGTGTAACAACCAGCCTTCAGAAGTCGCGATCGAGACTTCGGCATGACCGCGCGTATGACCCACCAGTGGAATAAACAAAATTTCTGGTGGTAGTCCCTCTAAATCTCGCACTGCCTCAAATCCAAACCACGGTTCACCACTAGCAGCATAAAACTTCCAGGATTTGACTTCATCCCATTGATCCGGACGATAGCGCCGATGTGCAATAAAACCTTGTCGATCGCGGGTCGCTTCCATTTCGGTTTGCATCACATGAACCGTTGCATTCGGAAAGTCTTCTAAGCCGCCTGCATGATCAAAATCGAGATGAGTCAGCACAATATGACGGACATCTTGAGGAGAGAAACCGAGCTTCTGGATTTGGTCGATCGCGCTATATTTGCGATCGAATTGAATGTTATTGAATGCGACAAAAAATGGACTGAGACGATGATAAGGCGCTTGAATATCGCGGAGTCCAAAGCCCGTATCGACCAAAACAAGTCCCTGATTTGTCTCAATTAACAAGCAGTGGCAAACAAGATGTGAAGTGAAGCCACGACTGAACCCATTGAACAATGCTCCCCCGACAGGACACATACAGCCACAGTTCAGATGATGAATTCGCATAGCAACCCTCCAGATCACGACTGCTTGAATCCTAGAGAGAATGCTAACCAATTCCTTCTTTCTAATGAGAGATCACAACCAAGTGAGGGTCAAGCTAAAGCGAACTCTTCATCACTAGCGGACCTGCTGGAACTGGAGGAGCCGCCGTTGACTCCGCTGTAATCAAAAGCTGAGCCGTAGGAGTACCACACGCGGCTTGTAACGACGATCGATATCCAGAGGCTGCTTCACGGCTCGTAAACTGCCCGCAGTAACTAGGCTGAGTCCTGCCTTGAGGAATTTCCCAGAGTCGGTAAGCCTGATCTGGCGGTAAGTCAGGTAAATTCTGTACCAACACCACAAACGCATTTTGGCGTGGATCAATCACAACCTTACCCGAAGCATTTGATGCTTTTTCTGTCCCCCGCAGTGCATAAGAATTCGTATTGGGCTGTTGTAAGGTTTCAAAGATGCTTTGGTTCGCTTGAATCGTTTGCCGCAAACGGTAATTCTCGATTCCTAGAATCAACAGACCAAGCGCAGCGGCTCCTAAGAAAGTTGAGACTGCCAGTGCACCGCGACGCTGCCAGAACGATCGCCAGCGGTCAGAACGCGATCGTCTTACTTCAGCGGAATCTGATCTTACATTGAACGGCAAAAGTTCTGCTTCGGGAATGGACGGAGACTGACTGAGCCGTTCAAACAGTCGAGCCTTTAAATCAGGTGGCACGGGAACAATTGGAACACTGTAGGAGATTGCTCCAACGGTTGCTTGAAGTTCTGCTAACTCAGCCATTAGCTCTGGAGATGCCGCAGCTTGTTGCTCTACCCAAACTCGTTCTTCTTCGGTCAGAAGGTCAAGGGCATAGAGCGGAGCAAGTTCACAAAAGCAGCGATTTTCGGTGTTCATTCGGTCTGAGTGATCAAGAGTTTTATCTTAGTCTGGCTTCCACGAATTCAGGATGATTCGCAGTCGCTGCAAGGCAAGCCGAATTCGAGTTTTAACTGTTCCGAGAGGAAGCCCTAGCCGAGTCGCAATTTCTGAGTGAGACAGTCCTTGATAGTGAGCCAGTTTAATCACTTGACGTTGTTCGTCTGAAAGTTGGGCAAGCGCGATTTGAATTTGATCTCGTCGTTCTGAAATTAGAGCGTCTTCGATTGGATCACTTCCGGTTGAACTCAGAAGAGGTTCCGCAGTGTCGATCGCAGTTTTTTCGGTCTGCTGCATTGTTCGTAATCGAGCCAGCGTATAACTACGAGTCACGGTAAATAGCCAAGTATCGATCTGAGTTTTGGCGGGATCAAAGCGACCTGCCGTTCTCCAGACTTGAGCAAAGACATCTAAAACCACTTCTTCACTTTCTTGGGCTGAGCCAAGTGTCTTAAACGCTACGGCATAAAGCGTGGAGACGTAACGATCGTACAACGCTGCCATTGCAGCTTGATCCTGCTGAGCGATGCGTTTCATCAAAGAGAGGTCATCAGAGGCTGGCTCGATCGTCATTCAATCACCGTTAGACCACGGTACTTTAAAGCGAAACGTCGGTATCTCTTTGAGCGTGCAAGAGATACCGACATTTAACCACGATTTAGGCGAGTTAAAGCGATCGCTGCTCTACCAGAGTCCTTGAACCGTACTACCCATCTGCATATTGCCGGATTCGGTTGATGAAGCGGGTGCTGCATTCGACTGCTGGCTTGTTAGAATCGGTTTCACTAATGCCAAGACTTCCGATTCGGTTGCATAGCCATCAAATGCCGCAGAACCGAAAGGAATCGGAGACCCCCCGCGAGCCTCGTTGTAAATCACGCTTTTAGGATCGTTAATCCACGGACGGACCTTTGCGCCAAGGAGGGTTTGTCGCAAATATCGAATGCCTGCGGCGTGCCGCGCTTCGACCGAGTGAATCTCTAGCGCACCTGCTAGCACCGCTTTACCTGCTTCACCTGCTGCCAGCAGGTTTTGCACTTGCCCTTTGTAGGCGGCTACCCCCAAATCTTCGACATACTGACCCGCAAGCAGCAGATCGGTAGGATTGGCAAATGGATCGCGCCCAAGAATCGCGCTGTAATTTGGGTTTGCAGGCAATTGAACCGAATCCGGATTGCCACCGAGCGATCGCAAAACGGCTGAAAGGTTGACCACGTGCTGCGCTTCATCTTGTCCGTAGGAAACCAGTGCAGCTTTCGCAATTTCAGGTGCGCTGGATAATCGTCCAGTTTGAGCTTCCGCGATCGCACGACGGTAGAAGTCAGCTTCTAATTTTTCGAGTGTCAGTGCGTATTCTACAACTTGACGCGGTGTAAGCGTTGCAGTTTGAGCATAAGCGGGAGCAGTCACCCAAGTCAGAGAAAAGAGCAACAGAAACACAAGCAAGCTTCCCTGTAACAGAGGCATCGCGACAACGGCTCTAAACCTGTTCTTGGTAAAGTTGATCAATCCTTGAGCAACTGGCTGCAATCGACAGAACTGGTGCATGATTTGATTTTTCATAGTTGAGACGTTCCTTAAGCTAGGCGACCAGCGTTCCGTTGATCGGATTGTTCAAAATTTTGAAGGAGCTAACCGCAGCAACGACTTGCTTCGGAGTGTATAGCTCATCATAGGCACGCCCCTTAAACGGATTCAGGCTTGCAACTAAGTCTGAATCCGAGACGAGTCGATCGCGATCTGGTTCGGTGCTAGGTTTTCCGACCAGTTCTCGCACCGCCGCAGAATGGCGACCTTCGACGGAGACGATCGACCCTGCCGCTAGGATGTAGGTTGGATTGGTCAAGCTTGGACCTGCACCGTTATAAGCATGAACGCCCAAATCTTCTAAAGTGACTGCTGTGTTCAAGATTTTGTCGCGGCTTGTGAGCAGTGCATTCAGACCTGCGGTGTTTAAGCTCAGATCGCGGGTTTGAAACAGTGCATTACTTCCGAGAACTTGGCGCAAAAATGCAACGTGTGCAGCTTCGTGGCTACCGATCGCGCTTAGATAGTCGCGTTCTTTTGGATTCTTAATCTTGCCGCTTTTCAAGGCTGCGGGATAGAACGCGGCTTCAAGTTCTTCGAGTAACAGTGCGAAGTTGAGGATACCAATATCGTCTGCATTGAAGCTGAGTGTTTTAGCTCGTGTTTGCGCCATCACGAGTTTAGGAGTGCTTGCTAATAGAGTTGTCCCAACGCCGAGAAGTCCCCATTTCAGGGCACGACGGCGCGAAAAAATCGCTCGATCGAAATCCAGTGTCGTCAGCAAATTCATGAGTGCTTAATTCTGAAGTAGGAGTGACACAAATACCAAAACGAGTTCCGGTGTATCTGGAAGAACCCGTAATCCATTTGCTTGTCTTTACGATAGGCGTGATCGTAGTACAGTATTTCCGTCTAAAGAAGTACTTTTTCTCCTACTTTAGATAGATTCATAAATTCTCTAAGTCCGTATGGAACTCGACAATCGGATTTAAATAGTCATAGAACTTAACAATTGATGTATTAGTAAGTCGTGACCAGTACTTCTGTGATTTTGCCGCGCTTCTCCGCATTGCAGTTAATATTGCGTGTTGCATAGATCGTATGAATGTTGAACTCTTTGTACAGTTCACGTACAAATGGACAATCGGAGTTTGATAACATGACTTTCACACCTCGATCGCTTAATTCGGTCACAACATCGCGCAGTTGAACTTGCTGATCTTCGCTAAACGAGTAGCGATTGTAAGCTGTAAAGCTGCTCGTTGGACTAATCGGATAGTAAGGCGGATCAAAGTAAACAAAGTCTTCGGCGCTCTTCGCGTATTGCAACACTTGATCAAACGCTCCGGGTTCAATCTGTGCAGACTGAAGCGCGATCGAGTCGGCTCTCAGAATTTCCGGATCATAAATTGCAGGCTTTTTGTAGCTTCCGATCGGCACATTAAAATGCCCTTTGGAATTCTCTCGGTACAGTCCGTTAAAGCAAGTCTTGTTTAAGTAAATTAGTCTTGCGGCTCGATCAATATTGCTTCCTTCAAAGAACCAATCATCATTCGACGCGATTTGAGCGCGAATTTGATAGTAATGATCAGGGCTATGTTGTTGGTGATGTTGTTCTAATCGATCGATTAACTCTTCTACTCGATCGCGCACACAGCGATATACATTCACAAGCTCAAGATTGATATCAATTAACAATGAATGTGCAGGCTGGAGGTGAAAGAAAATCGCCCCACCGCCGACAAACGGTTCATAGTAATTCTGATAACGCTTCGGAAAATGAGAAACGTACTGCGAAATTAACTGACTTTTTCCACCCGCCCACTTGATAAATGGACGCGGTAACACCGGGGACTGTACTGGAGTAATCATGTTCTTATTTAATACCAAAAATACATTTGATCTGATCAGTTTAAGTACTAAAAAATTGCCAATTTGATCAGCTTTCGTAATTGATTGCGTGGCTCCCGGTTCTCGATATGATGGAAACTGAGTTTAGGAAATCATCGTTATGATTCAAGATCTTTGGAAGACCATTGCTAAATATCCTAGTTTTCTCGTTGGTATCATGCTTGGCGTGATACTGAATGCTTTAGCGCCACTCGCCCCGTTGCTCAAACGTCCCGTCACTGCGATCGCGGTGATTGGAGTTTTCGTTGGTGCACTTGCCTTTCTCTCTTTCACGTTGCGTGCCATGTTGGGCTTAAGTCCGGTCTAAGAACTGAAATGCTAGAATCAACGTTTTATACACATAGGAACGATTAGTATGGCGACAGATCGAAGAATGGCTCGTGTCGCAGAATCCATCCGGCGCGAAGTCAGTCAAATGCTGTTACATGGCATCAAAGACGATCGCGTAGGAGCCGGCATGGTGAGCGTTACGGATGTCGATGTATCGGGCGATTTGCAGCACGCCAAAATCTTTGTCAGCATCTATGGTGATGAGGAAGCCAAAGCCGAAACGATGGCAGGCTTGAAATCGGCAACAGGTTACGTTCGCAGTGCGATCGGACAACGGATTCGGCTACGGAGAACGCCGGAAGTTGTGTTTATCGAAGATCGATCGCTAGAGCGAGGTGATAAAGTTCTAGGGTTGATCAATCGACTCAGCCAGGAACGCAAAGATGATGAAGACGTTTCTCCCGAATCTTGATGAGTTAACGCTGCGTCAGCAGGTGGCTCAAATGGTGGTCGTCAGAGCTTCTGGTTTTCTGTTCGATCATCAGATTCAGTATCCAATCTGGGAGCCACCCGCCGCGACGTTACAGCATTGGGTTGAGGGTTTAGGCGTTGGCGGGGTGATTTTACTGGGTGCAAGTGCGGGAGAAATCGCCCTCAGAACACAGCAGCTTCAAACTTGGGCAGCGATTCCGTTGTTGATTTGTGCGGATGTTGAAGAAGGAGTCGGGCAGCGGTTTTCGGGTGCAACATGGTTTCCGCCGCCCATGTCGATCGTTGAAATAGCGAAACGCGATCTGCCACTTGCTTGTCGCTACGCTGAGCAAATGGGACGAATTACGGCAGAGGAAAGTTTAGCGATCGGCTTAAATTGGCTACTTTCTCCAACGGTCGATGTTAACAACAATCCAGACAATCCCGTAATCAATGTGCGGGCATTTGGCGAAACCCCCGAGATTGTGGGTGAACTTGCGAAAGCCTTTATTCGAGGTGCACATCAGTATTCGATTTTAACCACTGCAAAACATTTTCCCGGACATGGCGATACGGCGATCGATTCTCATCTCGAATTGCCTGTTATTTCGCACGATCGCGATCGCTTAGAACAAATTGAACTTCCACCGTTCAAAGCTGCAATTTCAGCAGGTGTCGATGTGGTGATGAGCGCTCATCTTCAGATTCCTGCTCTCGATCCGAATTATCCTGCAACGCTTTCTCCGAAAGTTCTTACCAGTGAATTAAGGCAAAATCTTGGATTTGAGGGCTTGATTGTAACGGATGCGCTGGTGATGGGCGCGATCGCAAATCGATATGGAACTGAAGAAGCTTGTGTGCTGGCAGTTGAAGCGGGAGCAGATATTTTATTGATGCCATTGGAGCCAGAAAAAGCGATTTCAGCTGTCTGTGAAGCGGTAGAAAGTGGGCGAATCAGTCGCGATCGTATTCAGGCATCGGTCGAAAGAGTGTGGAGAGCAAAACAGAAAGCTTGTGCGATCGCAATTCCATCTGAAAAAGGTCATGCTTGGGAGAATCCACCCGAACCGATCTTAGAAACAAATCAATTAACCGAGAAAATCGCTCAACCCGAAGCGATCTCAGTCAATGCTGAACTGCTTCGTCAATCGATGAGATCGCATCACCCAAACCCTTCTCGATTAAATTCCCTTTCCGGTGTTGGACGCAATTTGGTGATTGTTGATAGCATTCTCGATTGTGATTTTCTTGGTCGAACTGCGCCCGCGATTGTACTTCCTTCACAATTCGGATTTACACAGCTTGAGATTGTCGATCGTCATACCCCATACATCAACTTTGATAATCGCGACTCGAGTCCAACCGTATTGCAATTATTTATCCGAGGTAATCCTTTTCGTGGAATTGCAGGACTCACTCAAGCGGCACAAGATTGGTTTACATTTCTGTTGAACAGCGATCAACTTTATGCGATCGTCGTTTACGGAAGTCCTTATGTTCTCGATCGCTTTATTCCAAGCTTGCCATCAGATGTTCCTTATGTGTTTAGTTATGGACAAATGGAGGTGGCGCAAGCGATCGCATTAGAAACACTTTTTAACACAACAAACCTTTAAAGAAGTAAGGAACGCAATTCAGTAGGAGTGTATTTCTCTAGAAGAGATTGTACAAAAATAAAGTTGTACTAATATCAGGGGCTTAAAAAATGAGCGTAAGAATGAGCGTTACCTTCGGAGATCACTTGATTCAGTTTGTACAAGCAGTAGATATCGTAGATGAACACATAAAAGATTCAATACTAGGGGAAATTAAGCAGTACCTAGACCGAGAAATGGGGGTTAAATTCTTTACTTTATCAGTTGAAACGGCGATAGAGGGTTCAGATGGAGGAAAGGTCAGAGGATTGAGAACAACAGATTGGCACTTAGGAGGAGACAGACATATTACTGCTTTGCAAGATAGTCAAGGTCGGTATTTAGGACAAGTATCGCTTGCTTTTGACCAAAATCAGCCACTATGGATTGTTAGTGATCCATCAGGAGAAGAGCTTAGAAATAGTGAGAGATATAGAGATTTATGGTCTAAAACGAGTAGTGAAATCATTCCGAAATACGTTAAAAAAAACGACCAGTAGTATTAGAACGTCCATAATTGTCCCTCTAAGAGTTGTTGAGTTAGATAGAAATTTTGGAGTTGTCAACTTTGAATCAGAGAAATGTTTGGCGTATTCAGAATTAATAAGAGACGAATTGCTTAAAATTGTAGACTCCATTATCAAACTATACGAGCGTAATCAATCCTATACGAAGCAAAAATCCGACACACGAGAAGCAATTCAACGTCTCAATCAGTTTGGAACTGACAATAGTTCATCTGTCGTGAATCAGCGCAGAATATTTCTTGCTTCATCAAGTCGAGCAGAAAATGACGTGATGGGTATCATTCAAGAAGCTGTAGACAAGTATGATGCCGAGGTGGTTTTCTGGCAGCAAATTTCTGAAACTGGAATTATTAATCTGGAGATTTTAAAGCAAATTAAGACGTGCCAATACGGAATTTGCTATCTTTCCGAAATTATTAACTCCGATTCTCAATCTAGTGAAACTAGATACAAAGATAATCCAAATGTTTTGATTGAGGCTGGTATTCTTTCAGCGAAATCAGAAAATTTTGAAAATGTGATTCCTATTCGCGAGAAAAGTTCAGGTGAAATACCTTTTGATATTGCTTCAAATCGAATATTATTCATTAATAGGAATAAAGCTGGACAGTTGAATGAGAGCTTGTTGAGGCAAAATCTATCCTTATTCTTAGACCGTTGGTTTAAGCGCACTTAGGTGAGTTAAGAAAATGAAACTTATCCTACTCGTTGGAGAACAAGAAATATTTTCACGCCTTAAGTCCTTGACTTCTCAGTAACCAAAATCCGGTATAAGTCATTCCTGAATCATCTGGCTCAACTAACAGAAAATGTAAGCGATCGCTCTCCTTTTTGCGCTGTTCAAACAACTGAGCAGCGCTTCGCACTTCTGAATCTTCAAACGTCGCCACAATCCAGCGATCGACTTCTCCCGCATTCAAAATCAATCCATCGGGCGCACCTGCGATCGCATCCAACGACACGGGCTGACTCGCCTTTAACCATCGCGCTAATTGCATCGATCGTCGTCCTCCATCAATCACCACACCAGGGATCTGAATGGTTGATGCAATGCCTAAATTGATTGGTAATAAGGCTTCTGGCATTTCGACGATCGGGATGGTGCGATTGGCGATCGTATCAACCAAATCACCTGCTCTAAGCGATGCAAACCGCCACTGTTCTCCCCACAAATTTTCGGGCAACGGCTGAGGAGGATTTCGCATAAACCAGTAAAAGATGGAACGAAATCTATTCTATCTCTACGGGATACAGAGCATAAGTGCTATTGCGGAAGTGGCACTATTTTGCTAAATCTGTGGATTACTGAGTTCTTCATTATAGCTTCACTCTTCTTGATACAGTCTCTATCTGAACACTCCGAAACTTAGTATTTGAAACTTGTATTATTGGTGAACAAGCATGGTTTAGGCTCAACAACCACTAGATATCTTTAGTGCAAATGATCTCACTTACCTGAATAGCCTTCATCCACGTTAAGTACTTTGTTAAATTCTTTACGTTAATCTCTTTTTGCCTCCGGGCATTCTGGGACTAATCCTTCCTGCTGCCCTAAAACTTTGCCTTCTGGAACTCAGAGGATCTTCGTATGGTAACAACTCACTCTAAAAAAGAAAAATCAACTTCTCAGAAGCAAAAGAGTAAAGGTTCAAGCACAGCTATCTCAGGACTGAGTGAGATGATTCAAAATGAGATCGCTCGTCTTGCTGAGTTACAAAATATTGATTCAGCAGTTCTTGAAGAATTTGCTCGATTCGTTATTGAGAACCACAAGAAGAAACCGCCGAAGAAATCAACTCCGAAGCCTTTAACGCTGGTTCAACTTAAAACTGCTATCTACCAACATTTTGGTGTTGCGAATACTATGGCATTGAAAAAATCTGGTTCATTCCAGATGGCAACAAACGGCATGGAAAAACTAGAACTTGGTAAAAAAGAGGGCTGGGAAGTTCTATATCGCAAGTTTGTTGGGGTTTTGCCTGAAGAGGAAAATGAAACAGGATACGGCTGTTTGAATGGCATCAACATATTCAAATATGACCTGCCGTGGCGAGCATTTGGACTAGATTCTAAGACAGCCTCTACTGAAGAAGTGAAATCTGCTTACCGAGAATTGAGCAAAATCTATCACCCAGATATTCCTGAAACCGGAAATTCTGAAGTTTTTAATCGTTTGACAACCTTCTATAAAAGCTTGACTGAGAGATTCTAAAAATGGCAGAAATCTATATTACGTCCAAGGAACTGATTAGCACATTGAAGATTAGTTCTCAAGATTTGATCGCGATCGAACAGTTTTTCGATGCAAATCCGAACGATGAATGGGAACTAATTGAGAAAAAAGACTACAGAGTTGTGAATGGAAACGGATTGCGCGAGTATACAACATCTGGCGCTTACACGATTGCTCGCTACTTAGAGTCAACTCGCAAACCTGGCTTTTGGGATCTGCTGAAAGAATGGTTTCTGCACACAAAGCGGGAGATCCGTAGAGCATTCATCAAGAAAAAAATTCTTGATAATTGCTCTTCCTTGATCAAGCGAAATAATCGTTTCTTCATTTCAAAATCTGATGCTGTTGCTATTTTTGGAACTAGATCTGACTATCTAAGCAAAATGGCTGAATCTGCACAGCGGAGTGAAAGACCACTGCTTAAAGGTGAGGACTTCGACGATTTTATTGATGAAGGTGGATTGTATTACTCATTATCTGGGGTTTTTAAGCTGGCTCAAGCTTTAGAACGATCATTGACACAGAAAAATCGCCGTGAGTGGTGTAAGGATGTAGGCGAAGTTGTCCAACCGCAGGTCAAAGACATTGTTGACCAAATCCTGGAACGTGAGAAAAACATCCAAAAAGCAAAGGATAGAGCGAAAAAGCGAGATCACAAGACTTGTCAGGTTACAGGCAGGAAACCTAACAGAGTTGACAACTTTCACCTAGTTGCACACCACTTGTATTCTTGTAATACATATCCCTATCTCGCAGATGTCGAAAATAATCTAATTACACTTACCTGCGAAGTTCATGATCAGTTTCATGAATTTATGGGAGGCACCACTAAACCCTGTACAATCGATGACTTCGTTAAGTTTGTGCATCAATACTATCCAAGTAACTCTAAAGTTGTGATTTGGCTGGAACAGCAGAAACGAACTCTAGGTAGCCCTCAACGCATGGATGAGCGTAAGCCTCATGTTTTATATCTTCCTGCAAGCAAAGTTTCATAACTAGCGATCACTTCTACTTCCTCCGTCGGCTCAATCTTGAATCATGACTTCTTTGTAAGTGAACAGCCGCGATCGCAATTTCAATATGTATCAGATGTGCATATAGTGCAACGTTGAGACGAGTTTTGCGCGAGGAACTTGAGCGAGTCAGCAAATCGTAACTCCCCTCAATCCTGGTAAATCTCAGAACTAAGCGGAGTCAAAGTCGATCGCGCTCTTACTAACTCTTACTAACTTTGTGGCACTTTCGCCAAAGTCAGCGGTACATCAGACTTCACGCCCGGAGCATACACTTGAGCCACATAATCTGCAATCATGCGGTGTGTATTAAATGCAGGGCAATTCGTCTTAATCGAAGCCTTCATCATCTGAATCCAACCGTGAGGAATGCCATTTTCATCTTGCTCGTAATAAAGCGGAATGATTTGGTTTTCCAACAGGTCGTATAGTGAATCGGAATCGATCTTGTCTTGCAGTGCTTGATCGCTCGTGTGGGCATCTTCCCCGATCGCCCAACCATTCAACGGTTTACCATTGGCATCGGTTAGGTAGCCTTCACACCACCAACCATCCAGAACGCTGCAATTGAGACCGCCATTAAAGCAGACCTTTTGACCACTGGTTCCAGAAGCTTCTAAAGGACGGCGAGGATTGTTTAGCCACACATCTACGCCTTGAATTAGCTTACGGGCAGTGTGCATATCGTAATCTTCGATGAATGCAACACGATCGCGGACGTTCTGATGGGTCTTGCACCATTCCATAATGCGCTGAATGATCCGCTTGCCTTCTTCGTCAGCGGGGTGAGCTTTACCAGAGAAGATAATCTGCACAGGACGCTCATCGTTGCTGAAGATTTGTAATGCTTTCTCGGCATTTCTAAGCAGGAGATCGCCTCGTTTGTATGGGCTAAACCGACGGGCAAAGCCGATCGTTAAAATCTTCGGATCAAGCAAATGATCAGCAGCGTCGATCAAGCTCCAATCTTCTCCACGATTTTGCCGCGAAGTTTTCACTTTCTGACGGGTATGAGCGACAAGACGTTCTTTGAGAATTTGATGTCTCCACCAAATCTCTTCGTCTGGTGCATTGTCAATTTTTGCCCAAGTTTGCGGATCGAGAACTTTATTTGTCCAGTCTTCACCCAGATACTTACGATAGAGATCTGCCATCATTGCAGAAGTCCAAGTCGAAGCATGAACGCCGTTCGTGATGTAACCGATCGGGACATTCTCTTCGCTCTTTTCGGGATAGAGAACCGTCCACATTTTGCGCGAGACTTCTCCGTGCAGTTCGCTCACGCCATTTGCCGATCGACATAACCGCAACGCCAGCACGGTCATCCCGAACGGCTCCCAAGGATCGCCTAATCGACGTGCGCCCAATGCAAGAAACTGTTCACGAGATAATCCTAACTGTCCCCAGTATTTGGCAAAGAACGAATCCATCAAATCGGCTGAGAACACATCATGACCAGCCGGAACAGGAGTATGAGTTGTGAACACACAGCGATCGCGCACTGACTTTTCAATGTCATAGAACGATTTGCCTGTTTTCTCGATTTCTTGACGACAGACTTCGAGTAGACAGAATGCCGCGTGTCCTTCGTTCAAGTGATAAACTGCTGGCTCAATTCCAACCGTCTTGAGTGCCCGAACGCCACCGATTCCTAGAATGACTTCTTGAGCGATGCGGGTCTCTTGGTTGCCGCCGTATAAGTGACCTGTGAGCCAGCGATCGATCGGATCATTGTCTTCTCGATCGGTATCCATCAAGAACAAGCTGACTCGTCCGACTTGAGCTTTCCAAATTTGCACCTTAACTTGACGATGCCGCACTAGCACTTCAAACACCAGCGGTTGATCATTCGCATCCTTCAATAATTGCAGCGGTAAGCGCTCAAACGGATTGTTGAGATAATAGTCTTCCTGCCATCCGCTTTGATTCAGGCGTTGGCGGAAATAGCCTTGACGGTAAAGCAGACCGACCGCAACCAAAGGAACACCCAGATCTGAAGCGGATTTCAAGTGATCCCCAGCGAGAATGCCCAGACCACCGGAATAGATTTGCAGCGATTCATGCAAGCCAAACTCTGCACAGAAATATGCGATCGGATGCTCTGGAGTGATTTGAGGGGCAACACGGCTCGACCAGGTATCCGTTGATTTCACATACTGAGTGAACTGTTCTGACAAAGTTCTGAGCCGCTGCATATAGTTGGGTTCAGAAGCGAGTTGCGTTAAGCGATCGTAGCTAATCGTCTCTAATAGCGCGATCGGGTTATGTCTGCAGCGTTCCCATTCGTCGGGGTTGATTGACTGGAACAGCGAAATCATATCGGGCGTCCAGCACCACCAATAGTTATAAGCAATGTCTGCTAAGGGTTTGAGAGCTTGGGGTAAACGCGCACTCAGTCTGTCAGCGGGATTGACAGTTGAAGTATAGGTCATAGGTTGAAGGTCTCTTTGCTTTCTTAAACGATGAATTCTGAATGTTTGGGGGCTTTTTTGCAGCTTGTGTGAATTCCCAAAAATTTGAATTCGCAATTGGACAGAGCGTAGCCGAACATTCAAACTACGATTAATGTTTTTGTCGGTAGTTTTGGATTGTAACTCGTTTTACATCAGCGTAGTTCTATCGTTTTCTACCACTGTTTGACGATTTACAACGCAGAATTACAGATTATCTTCAGGCTCAGGCGAAGATTGCGAAGATTGACGCTCTAGATACAAATCGATAAAGTCTTCGGCGGCGGTGCTGTTGATTTCTCGCAGCGCTTTGATCATTTGTGTGACGGCTTCGGCAAGGGGATCGCTGATCTCGTTGACCCACTGATGGACGGTCGATCGATTAATTCCCATCGTCACTGCCAAACGATTTTGGCTGATCCCATAGGTAGAGAGTACTTGTCTGAGTGCCTTTCCTGCTTTTCCCATGTCGGAATTTTGGCAAAGCTAATCGCGTTCGTAAATGGTTGTAGTTTTCAACATTCGTCATTTACGCATTCTCTAGCGACGAGATCGTTACTGCGCTTCGTTTCAGGAAGGGTGTAAAGAATTGTTGTCAGTTACAGACCAAGAACGGCGATCAGGGCATTTGCGATCACTTCCATTTCGGCGTCAGAAAGAATGCCAATTTGATTTATTAATCTTGTTTGTGAAATAAGCGAATCTGAAGAGCATCAGCGGCAGAAGCCTATTTTAATTTAAATGAGCCTGTCCTCTATTCATGCTGATCTAGGTGCTGAAAATCTTCGTCTGTGTATTCATAAAAATCCTCATCATCTAGACAAGTGAAAATCGTAAGCTCAGGGTCGTTTTCATAATCGTCGTATAGTTGGCACTGCCTGAATCGCCATTTTCTGTCTGCGCTGTTCTTTTGTATCCATCGATTCGGCTTGAATGATCTCGGCTAGCTTATCGATGACTTTATTACGATCGTCGAAACTCAGGCGTGGAAGTGTCTCTAAAATCTGTTCAACCTTCATAGCAGCTTAAAACGCTTCAACTTCATTTTCGCGCTGATTGCCAAATTTGCGATAGTGGAGATCTCACAAGATCAATCGAAAACAAGTCTTTGGGATCACCACACAATAAATCGACACACTGCAAAGGTTTTACTCACTATGGTCTCTACTTTTCTCAGTTCCCCAGCGGTTGATTTATCACAGATTCGACTCGAAATCCGATCGCTCCAAGCCCAACTCGTCACTTGGCGACGACAACTGCATCAGCGCCCAGAACTCGGTTTTCGTGAACAGTTAACGGCTGAATTTATCACAGAAAAACTTCAGCAATGGCAGATCCCACACGAAACGGGAATTGCAAAGACCGGAATTGTTGCCACCCTCAAGGGGAATCGTCCGGGTCGAGTGTTGGCAATTCGTGCGGATATGGATGCCTTGCCGATTCAAGAACAGAATGACGTGCCATATAAGTCGCAGCACGATGGCGTGATGCACGCTTGCGGGCACGATGGACATGTGACGATCGCGCTTGGAACCGCTTATTACTTATCTCAACATCGTGATTTTTCTGGCACGGTCAAAATTATTTTTCAACCTGCTGAAGAAGGTCCGGGCGGCGCGAAACCGATGATCGAAGCGGGCGTTCTCAAAAACCCGGATGTCGATTCGATTATTGGGTTGCATTTGTGGAATAACTTGCCACTCGGAACTGTGGGGGTTCGGACGGGGGCACTAATGGCGGCGGTTGAGACGTTTGAATTAACGATTCTTGGCAAAGGTGGACATGGTGCGATTCCACAACAAACGATCGATTCGATCGTTGTCGGCTCTCAAGTCGTTACCGCTCTGCAAACGATCGTGGCGCGAAATGTTGACCCGATCGAATCTGCTGTCGTCACGGTAGGTGAATTCCATTCAGGAACGGCTTGTAACGTGATTGCGGCTTCAGCGCGGCTCAAAGGCACAGTCCGCTATTTCAACCCGAATTATGCAGGATATTTCAAGCAGCGGATCGAACAGGTTGTATCGGGGATTTGTCAGGCACATGGAGCAGCTTACGAATTGAATTATCAATCGCTCTATCCGCCTGTGATTAACGATGGTGCGATCGCGGATTTAGTACGATCGGTGGCTGAAACGGTGGTTGAGTCGCCGTTAGGAGTCGTACCAAACTGCCAAACGATGGGCGGTGAAGATATGTCGTTCTTTTTGCAAGCGGTTCCAGGTTGCTACTTCTTCCTGGGTGCTGCAAACTCGCAGATTGGATTGGATTACCCCCATCATCATCCGCGATTTGATTTTGATGAGACAGCACTGGGAATGGGAGTCGAAATCTTTGTTCGATATGTCGAGCGGCAGTAAAGAATGGAGCAATTAGGGGCAGACTGCCCCTTTTTTTATTGCTTTTAGTGAGAATAAGTCTCTTTAGTAAATCGATCAAGTTATTGCAATAATTAAGTTGTACGGTTAATACGACTGAAAATTACGGATTAGCTAATGCAAATCAAACTCAGAATGACTATGATTTGAAAATCAAAGCTGAACGATACACCAGCAAAACAAGTTTTCTCACAATCTTTCATTCTGGAGAATTTTCTCATGGCTTTTGAATTGAAACCGCTGCCGTACGCATATGACGCTTTAGAGCCTTATATCGACGCAACGACCATGCAACTTCACCATGACAAGCACCATGCTGCTTATGTCAATAATTTGAATGCTGCGATCGAGAAATACAGCGATCTGCAAAGCAAGTCGGTTGAAGAACTCGTGACAAGCCTCGACCAAGTGCCTGAAGATGTTCGGGCTGCGGTTCGTAATAATGCAGGTGGACACATCAATCACACGATGTTTTGGGAAATTATGGGTGCAAATGGCAGTAGTGCACCAGCAGGCGCGATCGCAGAAGCGATTAATAATACCTTCGGTAGCTTCGATGCCTTTAAGCAGCAATTTAACGATGCTGGAACGAAGCGCTTCGGGAGTGGTTGGGTTTGGTTAGTTCGATCGAGCCAAGGCGATCTCAAGGTGATCTCAACACCGAACCAAGATAGCCCGCTGACAGAGGGTCATACCCCGATTATGGGTAATGACGTGTGGGAACACGCTTACTACCTGAAGTATCAGAACCGCCGTCCTGAGTATCTCAATGCTTGGTGGAACGTATTGAACTGGGAAGAAATTAATCGTCGGTTTGATGCGGCTTACAGCGGGAAATAGGATTAGCTGTGATCAAGATCACAACCTTGAGTGATCTCGATCACCCAGGGTCTCATTGACCCCAGACATACTGTAGAAGACTCAACTTTAGCCGAGTCATCAACAGGGAACACACGACTGGCCGACAGGTTTCTCAAGAAGACTGTCGGTTTTTTATGACTTGGGTTTGTTCATGTGAATCTATTCGATCTCGCACGTGAATCTATTCGATCTCGATCGTGTTCACCCATTCCCGATAGCGTTCATCCCGATTTTCCGTAATTTTCGTCAACGCCTCGCGTAACTGATCGGTGATCGGTCGGGTCGTTCCAAATTCAAACGTTTCGATCCGCTTCACGGGGGTAATCTTCGCTGCCGTTCCGCTTAAGAACACCTCGTCCGCGATGAATAACTCTGATTTATCAACCGGACGCTCGATCGTTTTAATCCCCAAATCGCGTGCGATCGTCAAAATACTATCTCGCGTAATTCCTTCCAAAATATCCTGGTCATATCCGGGTGTAATCAATTCTCCATTTCGCACCACAAAGATATTCATCCCAGATGCCTCGCTCACCTTCCCTTGTGAGTTGAGCAAAATCGCCTCATCAAACCCACATGAAACCGCTTCCGTCTTCGCTAAAGAGGATGTAATGTAAGCCCCGCTAATTTTGCCTCTCAGCGGCAAACTGCGGTCTTCTTGCCGATACCAAGAACTAATTCGACAACTCACACCCTCTGGCGACAAATAATCGCCCAACTCCAGCCCGTAAACAAAAAAGTCTTTCTCAATATTGTGCAAGCGGGGTGCAATGCCCAAATCAGACGTATACACAAACGGACGGATGTAGAACGATCGCGTCGGCTGATTTTTCTTCACAAACTCAGTAATGATGCTCTGAATCTTATCGGCAGGCAGATCGTAGCCCAGAAATCTCGCACTACTGCTCAATCGCTGGCAATGTCGATCGAGCCGAAATAACAAAACTTGATTTGGGTTCTCCGGGTCGGGAATGCCACGTAAGCCGCCAAATGCGCCCGTTCCATAATGGAGCGCATGAGTCGCGATCGACACATTCGCCTCAGCAAACGGCACAAATTGATTCTTAAAATAGGCGATGGGGAGGAAAGTGTGCATGGAATTGGGTGAAGATTCAGAAAATAAGCGTGTCCCATTTTGCAGACAGAAAACGCTTGGACAGATTTCTTAGATTACCTTGAAATTCTGGTTCTGAGGTGAGAGGTTGGCGCGATCGGTTAACTCAAATCTCTTGCAATACGATATAAGTAAATACTTGGAACTCTGGTTCTAAATTGTCCCTCTAGTAGTTCGTACCGCGATCGCCATTGATATGCAGCCACCTATCCCAACCGCCACAATTTTACAGAGCCGCTACCGGATTCTCAGCATTTTGGGACAGGGGGGATTTGGACGAACTTACTTGGCAGAAGATCAAGGACGATTTAACGAACTGTGTGCGATTAAGGAACTCACCCCGCCTCAAGATAATCCTTACGCACTCGAAAAATCTAAAGAATTATTTCAACGAGAAGCCCAAACGCTTTACTCGATTCAACATCCTCAAATTCCGCAGTTTCGCGCAACGTTTGAGCAGGATCAGCGTTTCTTTATTGTTCAAGATTACGTCGAAGGCAGTACTTATCGAGCACTTCTAGATGAACGCAAGGCACGCGGCTATGTGTTTTCAGAAAGCGAAGTCACGCAGTTAGTCAAACAAGTCTTACCCGTCTTGGCATATATTCACGGCAAAGGAATCATTCACCGAGATATTGCACCGGATAACATCATTTTGCGCGATCGCGATAAGCTCCCGGTATTGATTGATTTCGGGGTGGTGAAAGATCTTGCAACTCGAATTCAGGCACAAGAAACCGTTAAACAGCATACGACAGTCGGTAAACTCGGTTACGCGCCAACTGAACAAATGCAGACAGGTCGCGCTTATCCGAATAGTGATTTGTATGCGTTAGCGGTAACGGCTGTGGTGTTACTCACGGGACGAGAGCCACAGGATCTCTTTGACGAAAATACGATGACTTGGCGATGGCAGCGATTTGTCAGTCTAGAGCCGACTTTCGCACAAGTGTTAAATCGAATGTTAAGCTATCGAGTGGGCGATCGCTTTCAGTCTGCCAGCGAAGTCATGCAGGTACTTCAAGCACCCGCGACGATCGCGCCCCTCCCTGCAACACCACCTCCAACAAATGTTCAACCGACCAACGTTTCTAAAGCCGAGACGGTAGCAATCGGGCATCGGAATGATTCAACCGTTGCACCCACGAACCTACAAACTCGCAATGATCCCTCAATTCCGACTCGTAGTTCGCTCTGGGACGATCCTTGGGCAGTGTTTGCGATCGGAACTGGATTAGTTCTGCTCACGGGTTTAGGGGCTTGGACGATCACACGCGCTTTGATGAATGCAGGGCAACCTGTTGCATCTCCAACCCCGACTCCAACGGTTTCAGTTTCACCGAGTCCAACGACGACTCCGACACCTCGCCCTTCACCAAGTCCCAGTCCGAGTCCCAGTCCTGTTACCTATAGCCAGCAATTGGATCTATCGACTGGAGCAGCGGCTCGGAGTGGAACATTACGATCGAATGAAACCTTAAACTTCATCATTCCTGCCAATCAGGGACAGCGATTAAGCGCTAGTTCAGGAAGTGAAGGGATTCTGCTGAGTGTGTTAGCGCCCAATGGCGAACCAGTAGACAGCAGTGCAAGTCGCGTTTCTAATTGGTCAGGTGAACTTCCGTTTACTGGAAACTACACCGTACAACTCAGAACCGTTCGAGGCATTCCGAAGAGCGACTTTAAACTCAATGTCAGTTTACAAACTCCAACACCTTCACCGTCTCCGTCTCCTTCACCGTCTCCCAGTCCGACCATAACGGTTAGCGTGGTCGGTTTTCCTGCGGGGCAAACGAGTACTCAAGTAAGTAACACGGTGAATCCAAGCACCATCCGCCGCTATTTGATCAACTTACGAGCAAATCAAACCCTATCGCTGGATCTTTCTCAAGGTGCGAGATTTACAGTAAGATACCCGGATGGACGACCTGTTGAAGATGCGACAAATCTGCAATCTTGGCAGGGAATTGTGCCGACTAGCGGTGATTATCAAGTTGATGTCACTAGCGATCGAGAAACCAGTTTCACACTAAGCGTTGGTGCTAAATGATTCTGAATGCACTCCTCATCACAGGAACAGATACGGATGCGGGTAAAACTGTATTAATAACGGCGTTGATCGCGTATTGGCAGCGCTATTGTCGATCGCGTTCTCTGGGTGTGATGAAACCGTTGCAGACGGGAATTGGCGATCGAGAATTGTATCGTCAATTGTTTGATCTCGATCAAACGCCAGAAGAGTTAAATCCATTGCATTTTGAAGCGCCACTGGCTCCTCCAATCGCGGCAGATCTCGAAGGCAAGCGCGTCAAACTTGAACCTGTTTGGCAAGCGTTTGAGGCGTTGCGGAGTCAGCGTGATTTTGTTTTGGTTGAGGCGTTGGGTGGGCTAGGATCACCTGTGACGCACGAAACGACTGTGGCAGACTGGGCATGGGATTGGCATTTACCAGCAGTGTTGGTTGTGCCTGTGAAATTAGGTGCGATCGGGCAAGCAGTGGCGAATGTGGCATTAGCGCGACAGTCGAAAGTTCACCTGAAAGGAATTGTATTGAACTGTGTTCGATCGACTTCTGATGAGGACGTTGAAAACTGGGCATCGGTCAGCTTAATTCAAAGATTAACGGGGATTCCAGTTCTTGGATTGATTCCTTATTTAAGCGATCCAACCGATGTGGAAAAGTTAGCTCAAGTCGCCGCAAGTTTAGATTTAGAACGTCTTATTCCTGAGATGATTTAGCTCCGGTTTTCTTGGTTTGTGCACTCAAGAAATAGGATAAAGAGGCAATCACTAAAGCCACACTTGCACCATAAGGAAGTAAGTTTCCATCACCATCCCATTTCACGGCTTGACCCAGAAAAGAAACGCTGAGAACGACCACTACGACGCTCGCAAGCTTACCTTTGAGATCGTCGATCGTATGAATTTCAAGCCATCCTGGAACTCTAACGCGATCGTCAATAAACAATTCATAGAGTCCTAGTGCAGTGATGTAAAATACGGTTGCTAATAGAAATAAGTCGATAATTTCAACGAAAGAAACGACGAGCGTTTTTGCTCCCTTGCTCGATACTCCACCTTCAAAAAACAGATGAAACACAGTATAGAAAGTTTGCATTGCACCATAGATTAAGACTGTAACGGATGCAATAAACGAGCAGAGTACCGCAATCAAAATAAACTGTCGGCTTCCCGCAAGAATTCGATGCAGCATAAGATTAAACCTATAGGAAACACGATAATCTTGCTGACTTTACCGCAGTTCTAATCGAAAGTCATCCGCAAAATCGTACGATCGCACGATTTATTAAAATTTGACCGATATGCAATCTGTATGGATTGCTCTTACGGTATGTTCTGATCCAATTTCAAGAATTAAGTCTACGTTATTCGATCGCTCAACCATCGGTGTGATGAACAATTCTGGATGCAATGCTTTCCAGAAATACTCAACAAACTGATCAATCTCTGGATCACTCATTCCCGCTTTTCCTTGAGCCATCATTTGATGTTCTGCTTGTTTACGCCATTGTTTGGTGAGTCGATAGTCTGGAACATACAGCACGACCAATCGATCGAGCAATTCCCACAGCGGCAAATAGTTCCGTAACTGCTCATTCATGTCCCGCGCGAATTGTCGATCGTCTTCTGTCACAATTGGCGCAATGTCAAACTGAGAAACAATCGGACGCACTCCCACAAACCAACCTTCAAACAGAACAATATCTGCGTGTTCAATCCATTCTGCATTGATACGATCGCCTTCTCCTGCATAGGCAGATTTATCAAATCGGGGTAGCGCGATCGGAAAGTTGCCTTGCTGAAATTGTGTTAGCACTTCGATTCCAAGCTGGACATCATGCATTCCGGGCGGACCTCGACGAACCATCCGAGGATCACGGGTTCTGAGTGCAACGCGATCGACATACGGTAAATACAAATCATCGAGCGACCAACTTACTGCCTCATAGCTCATCTGTTTCAGAATAATCGATAACATCTTTGTCAGTGTTGTCTTTCCAGTTCCCTGTCCACCTAGAAAACCTTGAATCAGACAATGTTGCTTTGCTTGTCGCCAAGTTGCAATGTGCATTGCTAAAGGCAGCCACAAATTCCAAATTGTTTCAATCGAAGGAGATAGTTTTAATGCTGTGCAACATTCAACAATCGCGCCATAGCTTTCGTGAAACAATGCTAATCGAGCTTGAATGCGATCGCGAACAGTGTTGGTATCAATGCCAAAAACGGGATTTTGAAGTGCAAGTAATTCTAACTGCGATCGATCATTTGACTGAATCAGTTCTTCTAGAGTCATTGAACAGTACTATGCGCCTGAAACGATTAACACACACAAAAATCGGGAGGTCAACAATAACCTCCCGAATCGATAAACCCCTTAAATCAAACCCTGATTTAGAAGACAATCATCCAAACTACATTTTTGCAGCTTGACGTTGAACTTCGCTCTTCTTCGCTTTGAACTCAGTTGCAAGCTGCTCTAACTGCTGGCTGCTGAAGTTATCTCGTAATGCAGCAAAGAAGGTGCTTTCTTCTTGACGCACGTGATCCATAATTTCGTCCATCAGGCGTTGGATTGCCGACATGAACTGATCAGACATCACATCCATTTTCTCCATCGCATCAAGTGCGGGGAACCAGGAGTTTTGCTCATCATAGAGTTCTTGCAGATCGCTTTCTGCATACTTACCGCGCACAGCCGGATAAGCAACTTCGTTTTCCGCGATCGCGTGAGCGCGGATGTCGCCATCCAACTGCATGAAGAATTCCTTCCGCTTCGCTGGATCTTGAGTACCTTTGATTTCAGCAAACAGAACATTCACTTTCTGGTGATCCATCCGAATCACATCTTGAATGTTCATATCTGACTTATCGCTGGACTGAGTAACGACGCTACCTACAACACCCGTCAAGGCTGCAACTGCGTCTTGTACCCGTGCCCACAGTCCTTGATCTGCATCCATACCTGTGAGTTCGCGCACCCCTAGAATTTCCAGAACGCCTTTGAGTTGCTCTTGGTGGGCGCGGTTCTCAAAGTTCACGGTATTGAGGGGAGCGATCGCAGCTTCGATGTCTGCACCGACTTTTTGTGCTGCTTTATGAATCACAATGCCCGACATGGTTTGCTGATGCTTCAGCAATTCATGTTGGAACACTTTTTCGTACAGGGTTAATTCAGAACCTGACATCAGTTCTTCAACCTTTTGTACAAATTCAGTTACCGTTTTCTTCGGTTCAGACTGCACACCATATTGCACGATTACTGTGTCGAGGATGCCCAGGTTCTTCTGGTCGTCCTTCAGCATGTCCTGAAAGCGCTTCACCAGTTCAGAGTCGGTCGTTGCTGAAATGAACTTTTGTTCGTTTGCAATGATAAGTTCTTGGACAGCTTTGATGTCTGCAAGCTTCATCGCGATCGCTAGACGCTTGGTATCATCCATTGTGGCTACCATTTTGTGTTCTCCAATTTTAATTCATCTTAGGATCGGCATCCATTCAGCTTTGAGCTTCGCACACGCAACACAAAGCAACATCTTTCCCGTGGTTGACTTGAAAATGCGCTAAATTACTCCGCATAAGCCTGAAAGATTGACCCTTGGATAGTGGAATTTCGGAAATCCGTACTAGGTATTAAATAATAGGCAACTCGTCACCAGATGCCTCTAATCTTCCAAACAATTCTTCTAAACAATGAGGTAGGAGCAACCTGAATGTCTACTTATGACGCAATTATTATCGGTGCAGGTCACAATGGTCTGGTCTGCGCGGCTTACCTGCTAAAAGCAGGATGTACTGTTCTGCTATTAGAAAAACGCTCGGTTCCGGGTGGTGCTGCGACGACCGAAGCAATTATCCCAGAAGCACCTGAATTTCAGTTCAATCGATGCGCGATCGATCACGAATTCATTCATTTAGGTCCGGTCGTCGAAGAGTTGGAACTCACCAAATATGGCTTAGAGTATCTCTACTGTGATCCGGTTGTTTTTTGTCCGCATCCTGATGGAAAGTACTTTCTGGCACATCAATCGGTCGAAAAGACTTGCGCGGGAATTGCACAGTACAGTGAACGCGATGCCAGAAAGTATGCTGAATTCGTTGATTTGTGGCAGCGCACGATCAATTCAATGATTCCGATCTTCAATGCGCCACCAAAATCGATCATTGATATTGCTGGAAACTATGACTTTAAGAAGGTCAAAGATTTCTTATCGGTCGTTGGCTCGACGAACAAAGCGCTGGATTTTATTAGAACCATGCTATCGAGTGCAGAAGATATTTTGCACGAGTACTTTGATACAGAAACCGTGAAAGCGCCATTGGCTCGACTTGCGGCTGAAATGGGTGTGCCGCCTTCTCAGAAGAATTTAGCGATCGGTGCAATGATGATGGCAATGCGTCATCATCCGGGTATGGCACGCCCAAGAGGAGGAACGGGTGCACTCACGGCAGCACTAGTACGATTGGTACAAAGTTTAGGTGGAGAAATCCTAACGGAACAGTCTGTAAAACAGATTTTGGTAGATGAGGGTCGCGCAGTGGGAGTACGAGTTGCTTCAGGTCAAGAATACCGCGCGAAACAGGGAGTGATTTCAAACATTGATGCAAGACGGGTGTTTTTATAATTAGTTGATCCAAGCGATGTGGATTCAGCAGATGAGCATCTGCGAGAACGGCTCGATCGTAGAATCGTCAACAATAACGAAACGATTCTGAAAATCGATCTAGCCATGTCAGAGCCATTGAAGTTTGTCAATCATGATCACAAGGATGAATATCTTATTGGATCAGTATTGATTGCCGATTCAGTGAAGCACGTTGAGATTGCCCACAGCGATCCTGCGATCGGTCGAATTCCCGATGCTGATCCTTCGATGTATCTCGTGCAACCGACCATGCTTGACCCATCAATGGCACCTGATGGTTGTCACACGGTTTGGATCGAGTTCTTTGCGCCTTACCAAATCGAAAACGCTGAAGGGACAGGTTTAAATGGCACGGGTTGGACAGATGAACTCAAAAATAAAGTTGCCGATCGCGTGATTGATAAGCTGGCGGACTATGCGCCGAATGTGAAAACAGCGACGATCGCGCGTGCGGTTGAAAGTCCTGCTGAACTCGGTGAGCGTTTGGGAGCCTACAAAGGCAACTACTATCACATTGATATGACGTTAGAGCAGATGGTGTTCTTCCGTCCGCTACCTGAGATTGCGAACTATAAAACCCCGATCGAGAACCTTTACCTGACCGGAGCGGGAACTCATCCAGGCGGCTCGATTTCGGGAATGCCGGGAAGAAACTGTGCGCGTGTGTTTCTCCATGCTCAACAGCCTTTCTTGCAGACATTTCGTGATGCAGGAAATTCAGTTAAATCGGTGTTTGAGGGAATTTTTAGTCGCAATGATAAGTTTTGAAACACTCTCTTAGACTAAGTAGGTCGGCAAAATCATGCATTCGATCGCGAGGTTTGGTGCTCTCGACTACGCTCAGACTGCATGACGGATAGATGAGGGCTGAGCGCAGTCGAAGCCCGTCTTACAGTTAATTCACCTAGCGACTTAGGATCTTCTCAAAGAGGTCAAATGGATTCTATAATTTCAGCACTTTTATCTAATCCACTCGTTTGCTGTAATGTTTTAGCAATCTGAGAAGCGTTGTCGCGATAGCTCTGAATAAGCAGAATTTGATCAAGTTTTCGGCGTACCTCAGTCCCACTAAAGTTCTGCTTATTCAGCTTTAAGGCAACACCTAAATCTACTAGGCGTGCTGCATTGTAATGCTGATCGCCAAAGAACGGCAAAGCTAGAATTGGCTTACCATAATAAAGTGCTTCATTGATACTGTTCATTCCGCAATGACTGATGAATGCAGCCACTTTTGAATGGGATAGAACTGCCCGTTGTTCAACAAAGGGTTCAATCCGAAAAGTAGCAGGCAACTGCGGTAAGATTGAGCGCTGTGCTTCAGGTAATGACCACAAAACCCTGACTCCGGCATTGGTCAATCCTTCCACTAATGCACTGGCTTGCCAAGCATTGGGAGTTGCTAATGTCCCAAAAGCAATGTAAACTACCAAACGATTATCTGACTCTAGCCAATCCTGTAACGAGTCATTTAAGGGCTGCATAGCTCTTGGAAAAATGGGTCCGACCACATGAATATTTGGAGGGATCGGACGGGGAATCTCAATTCCAAATGAAGTTCCAACGATCGTCGTTTGTCCTTCCCAAGGCAGCGGCAATTTTTCTTGGTTAGTACACTGCTGGCGAACTCGATTTAACTTTATCAAGGTCGGAAATAAATAGAACTGTGCGAATAGTGGGTTTAAGATATTCAAGCACTTTTGCCATAAATTCATATGAATAGAATAAGCAGTACCGAACTGAGGATATTTAGGATCAGGTTTAACAAAACTACCTAAAAATCGCGATTGAATCACGAAGGGCAAATTGTTTTGCTGAGCAATATTCATCGCTGGAATCACGGATCGATCGATAACTAAACAATCTGGTTGATGCTGCTGGATAATTTTTTTGAGCGACTCATACATTGGCGGATAAAAATTGATCACTCTTTCTAGCATCAACTTGGCGCTTCGCCAACGATTTGGCTCTTGAGAGATATCGCTCCAAAATGAATCTCGCCCCAGTTTATACACTTCCTGGCTTTCGCCAACTTTGACCTGCCAGGGAATGACTTGAATATCTAAATTATACCAAATTAAACAGCGTTCAGGGCAGATACTGCTTCTCGAATGAAGGAATAGCCTGTGATAGAAGCAATGATTT
>PSLO01000097.1:0-12094 GCA_040289665.1 Leptolyngbya sp. ERB_1_1
CTTTACTGCCGTATCGCTCAAAGCTCATCGAGTCGCACTGGTAGAACCAGTGGCTTACCCCAAAGATTCAGTTACGCCTCGACTCGCTAACGCATTTGGATCGAGCCAAAACCGCATCGCATATTGATGTTGTCCGAAGATATTAACTTGTCCAACCCCCGGCACTCGCGCCATTTCATCGTTTACATACAAATCTACATAGTTACTGATAAACGTGGAATCATAAGTATCTTCTGGTGAATAAAACCCATAAACCAACAGAATGCTAGTGGAAGCGGTTCGCACTGTTACCCCTTGTTGTTGTACCGAAGTTGGCAACAAAGGGAGCGCTTGCTGTAGATTATTCTGAACATTCACTTGGTCAATGTACTTATCTGTATTGACCGGAAAGTAGGCGGAAATACTGCTTGTGCCTGCAACCGTATTCGAGGTGAAGTAAGACAGACCAGGTGTGCCGTTCAGTTTCCGCTCAATCGGCGTTGTTACCGTCGCTTCGATCGTTTCGGGATCAGCCCCCACATACGAAGCCGAAACCTGAACTTGAATCGGTGCAATTTGGGGAATGTACTCGATCGGCAAAAGGGGTAGACACACGCCCCCTAACAATACAATCACGATCGTGCAAACGGTGGTCAGAATCGGGCGCTTGATGAACAGATCCGCGATAGATAAAATCAAGGGTCATACTCTCCAGATGCTAGAGGGCTTATAGTGCAGTATTTTCTTGAGGCGCGATCGCGGCTCCTTCTTTGAGCTTTGAAACACCCGATACAATCACAGAATCGCCCGGTTGTAGTCCTTTCAACACTTGATAAGACTGTCCTTGAATACTGCCGAGATTGACCGGAACTTGATGCGCTACGGTTTGCGTTTTGCCAGATTCATCGGTTTTGCTGACTGCCACAAACACGAAATTCTGCCCTCCGATCGGCGAAACCGCTTCAGTTGGGATCAGTACACCCGGTTTGCGATTCCAAATCACACGCGCTTGCACAAACTGTCCATCCCGTAACAAGCCGTTGGGATTCGGAAACCGTCCTTTACTCAAAATCGTTTGTTGCCCCGGATCGGCGCTGGCAGCAATATAGCCAATTGACCCCAGCGCAAGCCGCTGTTTGGTGTTGGGATCAATTAGCTCGACGGGAAGCCCTGACCGAAGTTGAGCTGAACGATTTGCCGGAATCGATAAATTCAGATCAAACGCATCGGTCTGGATAATTGTGGTCAGCGTTTGTCCAACATTCACAAAATCACCCGCTTTGACTGGAAAATCGCCTACAACACCCGTTACCGGAGCCACGACTCGTTTGAAGTTCACATTCACTTGGGTCGCCGCTACTTGAGCCTCTGCTGCTTTGACGTTTGCTTGCGCTTGATTCACCTGCGCTTGAGACGCATTCACCTGCTTTTGTGCGGCTTGCAAATCGGCGATCGCAGCCTGTAGGTTATTTCTCGCCACATCTAACTGTTGACGGGGAGCCGCTCCTTGATTCACCAGCGATTGATAGCGATTGAATTGAGTTTGCTGAAGTTGCACATTTGCCGCTGCTTTACTTTGCGCTGCTTCGTTTGCAGCCAGTTGAGCTTCTGCCGTTCCAGTTGCCGCTCTCGCAGCACTTGCAGAAGCAGCAGAACTGGCAACATTCGCTTCAGTTTGATCTAAGCTTAACGAGATAATTGGCGTTCCTTGCTGTACCCGTTGCCCACTACGCACCAGAATCGATTCAATCCGACCTTGAATTTGCGGTTGCAGCGTAACTCGCTGAGGAGCTTCTAGCGATCCCACAAACTCTGAGCTTTCCTCGATCGTGCCTGCGTCAATCTTTTGCACTTTCACCGGGGCAGGAGGTGGAGCGTTCGCATTCGCTTGCTCTGCTTTGCGGCACCCACTGACTGAGCATCCTATAATCAGCAGCAGTGCAAAAATAGAGGACTGCACTTTAGAATACGTCTGAAAGTTGCTTTGATAATCGTATTGCACCATAGAAGTAAAGTGT
This sequence comes from Leptolyngbya sp. ERB_1_1, assembly GCA_040289665.1. GTDB lineage: Bacteria > Cyanobacteriota > Cyanobacteriia > Leptolyngbyales > Leptolyngbyaceae > Leptolyngbya. Next base: position 1,998 of record PSLO01000097.1, read on the forward strand.
CGGCAGGCGATTTGTAGAATTCGTAGAGTGATTCAGGCGAACTGGACGATGGATGGGATAGAAGCTGAATGATGAGTAGAAGAGTGGACTACAAGAGGAATGTAAACTTCCTTCTGGTTAGCCTATAATTTTCCATCAAGGGTGGGATAACAACGAAGCGAAGGGACTTTCAACAGTTTTGTTAGTCAGCCAGGAATATATACTTAAGGCAGTAATCTATGCTGTCACTATGGATGAGTACATCATACTCAAGACGGATCTATTGCTTGACATCGCACCTTGTTCCCTTCGCTACTCATTTGCCCATCTTGCTCTGTCACTATGAGAATATTGCCTTGATTGATCATCAGCACCGCAGGTTCGATGTTCACTCGCACAGTCAACGATTTCCCTCACTTTGCTGAATTCATCGCTTCAAGCTCTTTTGACATTTGGTCCTACATAGGCATCAATTGCTTGAGGCGCTGCGGTTCATCTCCTAACCATTGGGGATGCTGTGCTGTGCCATCAAAAATAGAAGCAGTTTTGAAGGGTTCAAACGCTCCACGCGCTCCAGCCACTGCTGTTTTTGCTAACAGTGCTTCTACTTGCTCGTCACTCATGGGTTGAAAAGTTCGGACAGCTTCAAACGCTTGATCTAAAATCTCCAGACTCTCCATCCCTGTAATCACAACTGAAGTCGGCAAATTCAAAGCATAGTGCAAACACTCGATCGGGGTCACAGTGTTAGAGCGAAGCAAAATACCATTTGCCATGCTTTTCATTCCTAGAATTCCAATCTTCCGTTTCACGAGTTCGGGAACGACAAGCTTTGCAAAACTGTGATAGTGAGCGTCCATCACATTCAGCGGCATCTGAACCGTATCAAACTTAAAGCCGACCTGGTCTGCAACCTCTAACATATGCAGGTGAATTGCTGGGTCTTTATGCCCCGTAAAGCCGATGTAGCGTACCTTTCCTGCTTGCTGTGCCTCTTCAATTGCAGCATAAGCACCTTCTGGGTCGAAGATTCGATGGGGGTCTTCAAATCGTAGCACTTCATGAAATTGCACGAGATCTAGATGATCCGTCTGTAAGCGTTGTAGTGATTCATCAAGTTGCTTGGCAGCAAGTTGTTTGGATCGACCATCGAGTTTGGTCATGAGAAATACTTTGTCTCGATAACCATTCTGGAGCGCTTTGCCCATACGGATCTCGCTCACGCCGTCATTATAATCCCAGCAGTTGTCCATAAAGGTAATGCCACGATCGATAGCGGTGTGAACAATCCGAATCGCTAGAGACTCCTCGACGTTGGGTAAGCTGAGATGCCAGCCACCGAGTCCGATTGCAGAAACTTGTTCTCCGGTACTACCAAGTTCTCGATAAAGCATTTCTGAAGTTAATACCATTGGTGTCTAGTGAGGTTGTTGAAAGGAATGGCTACCGCTCGTACACACCGACGAGCCGCGCTTGTTCGATAATGATAATGTGATTTTGAATGCGATCGAGCAGTTACTCTCGATTTAGATTTGGCTCTAAATCAAACACAGTGTCTGGAGCAAAAACCTAGAAATAGAGGGCTAGAAATCCGTAAAAATCTTTGAGATTCATTGCATTTAGGGAGTTAGCGCTCACTAGTCTAGAGTAAGCGGTTCAAGGTATCCTATCTCTTCTGATAGATCTCTATCCAGGGAATTACGGGCAGTACAAAGACTAACTACTTAGCAAAGCCGACTCTTTCAGCTTGAATTGCCCTTGGCGTAACTTGTCGAAAGCGGGCATTCGCTTGAGTCGGAGCAGTTCTTCGGTAGCTTCGCTCCACGTAATGCGCGCAGCCGTTACGGTATCCCGTTTGCTACTTGCTGCTAATGCTTGATTGTCTTTGACATAGAAAGCAAGGAATTTCTGCTTGTTCAAGTCACCATTAATAAAAGCCTAAACTCTACAAGGAAACGCTCAACTATGTAATCCGAGTACTGCTTCAAGGGTAAAAGCTGTGCTTAGCATACTTTAGCTCTGCTGCTTATGTTCTAGGTTGCAGGAGTCGCGCAACGTATTGCGCCATAACTTAAGACCTTTTTGAACGATTCTTGTTGATAGCAATAGTCCGGACAATTTTTGACAGAAAAACTATCCGACGGATCGGGTGCAAATACTAACCGAACAGCACCCCGTGAACAGTAATGGAAGAAATTGTCCAAAGCCTACTGGCAAAAGGGGGCATTTTCGCAAACCGCAAGTGAAATTTTTCGTGACGCTGATGACGACAATTCTGATTAGGTAAAGAAATACTCGCCTCGCTCAAAAAAAGTGTAGGCAATATGACTGAGCAAATCTTCCTTGTGTCGATTTACTGCATTGTATTAAGAATCGTTTTGGCTGCGATCGCGTTAATTTGCTTGATCGCTCCTCCACGTAAGCCTTATCGCTCTTTAAACTTTTGTACAGCCGCGTAACACATCACAAAGCAAGCGCTAATGCGATCGGTAACTTTGCGACAATGCTAAAGCAGTTTATCTCAAACCCTTCACTGCACGATAAGGGAGACACCCGATATGAAATTAGCTTACTGGATGTATGCAGGTCCCGCGCACATTGGCACACTCCGCATCGCCAGTTCTTTTAAAAATGTCCATGCAATTATGCACGCGCCGATCGGAGATGACTATTTCAATGTCATGCGATCGATGTTAGAGCGCGAACGCGATTATACGCCCGTCACAACGAGCGTGGTCGATCGCAATGTTCTCGCACGCGGATCACAAGAAAAAGTCGTCGATAACATCACGCGCAAAGATGCAGAAGAACATCCCGATCTAATTGTGCTAACTCCCACTTGCACATCGAGTATTTTGCAGGAAGACTTGCAGAACTTTGTCGAGCGGGCACAGCTTGAAGCCAAAGGCGATGTGATGTTAGCCGATGTGAATCACTATCGGGTGAATGAACTGCAAGCCGCCGATCGCACCTTGCAACAGATTGTGCAGTTCTACATTGCAAAAGCCCGCAAGAAAGGCGATTTGGTGACTGAAAAAACCGAAAAGCCTTCGGTCAACATTTTTGGCATGACCACGCTCGGTTTTCATCACAATCACGATGCAACTGAACTAAAGAAATTGATGTCTGACTTGGGCATCGAAGTGAATGCGATCGTGCCTCAAGGTGCAAGCGTTCACGAACTCAAAACCCTTCCCCGCGCTTGGTTTAACCTGGTTCCTTATCGCGAGACAGGCTTGCTTACAGCTGAGTATCTCAAACAAGAATTTGGAACGCCCTGCGTAGACATTACTCCGATGGGGATTGTCGAAACCGCACGCTGCATTCGCAAAATTCAGCAAGTGATCAATGATCAAGGTGGAGCGGTTGATTATGAGCAATTCATTGATCAGCAAACTCGCCATGTTTCACAAGCGGCTTGGTTTTCTCGATCGATTGATTGCCAAAATCTCACAGGCAAAAAAGCGGTTGTCTTTGGAGATAGCACTCACGCCGCCGCGATCACCAAGATTCTCTCACGCGAGATGGGAATTCATGTATTGCTGGCAGGAACATATTGTAAATATGATGCGGAATGGTTTAAGGATCAAGTCAGCGAATACTGTGATGATGTTTTGATCAGCGAAGATCATGGACAGATTGCAGATGCGATCGCCCGTCTTGAACCCGCTGCGATCTTCGGAACCCAAATGGAACGCCACGTCGGAAAACGCCTTGATATTCCTTGCGGTGTGATTGCGGCTCCGATTCATATTCAAAACTTCCCGGTCGGTTACAAACCCTTCTTGGGTTACGAAGGCAGTAATCAGATTGTGGATTTGATTTACAACTCGTTCACGCTAGGAATGGAAGATCATTTGCTCGAAATCTTTGGCGGTCACGATACAAAAGATGTGATCACCAAATCAGTTTCAGCAGATTCTGATCTCAACTGGAGCAAAGATGGACTGACAGAACTGAATCGAATTCCGGGATTTGTTCGGGGTAAAGTGAAACGAAATACTGAAAAGTTTGCTCGCGATCGCAACATCACTCAAATCACGGCTGAAGTCCTTTACGCTGCTAAAGAAGCGGTTGGGGCGTAAAAGAAATCATTGCGAAAGCCGATTGTTTTGCGATCGGCTTTCGCAGTGCTCTTTGTTAGTACATTAAAGCGATCGAGATCTTCTGTCGAGAAGCAACCGCCTTCGGATTATTTCTGCTTCAACGGAGCGTTGGAATTCTCTAGATCCTCATCACGATAAGCATTAAGACTAGGTTGACTATTAGAGGATGTTTGAGAAGACTTCGTTCGTTGCAATCGCTCGCCCTGAAATCAATTTCGAGCGAATCGTGGAAAGTCTACTGAAGTAGACTCGGAGCAAGTCTCAAGTTCTGAGTTCATTGGAAATGAACTTTCGCCCATTCGCCCGAAATTCCATTTCAGGGCGGAATGCCATCGAAGCGAAGAGACTTTCTACACTTTTCAAGTACCCTCTTAGACCCATTCAAAAAATTATAGACAGTTTTGCCAATCTTGTCTTACACTGTTTAATTGTCGCTAAAATTCAGTTGCGCGAATCTTCGGAAGATCTCTCTGGAGAGAATTCAGAGAGGAATTTTATGTGTGAAGCGATCGCACTTCACACACTCCCGAAGATCGCTCTTCTTCAAGCAAGAAGCTGAGAACCCCAATTCAGTCTTTCTTCGCGAGTCAATTCCAAACCAGGAAACTGAGTAGTTCGCTATTCAAGTCCGACTGGAATTCGCATTTCAGAGCATGATGCACCATCGGCTTTAATCGCTTGAAGAACCAACTCAAACAAACGCGGAATCCGCTGCCTCTATCTCCTAGAGGTAAGATTCTTCTGGTCTTCCGACCGTGGAATCCGTTGGAGTGACTGAGACACAAATCGGTGATAGAGACCCATCACTGTATTTGTCATGATGTGTAAACCAAGGAGAAAGAACAGTGGCTGTCGGAATTATCGGCACGAAGCTGGGCATGACTCAAGTGTTTGACGAGCAGAGGAGAGCAATCCCTGTGACCGTCATTCAGGCTGGACCTTGCCCCGTAACGCAGGTGAAAACAAAAGAAACAGACGGTTATTCCGCAATCCAGATTGGATATGGCGAATGCACCGAGAAAGCCTTGAACAAGCCTGAACTGGGTCATTTGAAAAAATCAGAATCGCAGCCTCTGCGACACTTGATCGAGTATCGAGTAGACAACGCGGGAGAATATACCCTCGGTCAGCAGTTAAAAGCTGATTTGTTTGAGGCAGGTCAAATCGTCGATGTAATTGGAACCAGCATCGGGCGCGGATTTGCAGGCTATCAAAAGCGTCACAACTTTGCACGAGGTCCGATGTCTCACGGTTCTAAGAACCACCGTGAACCTGGTTCAACCGGAGCCGGAACCACTCCCGGACGGGTTTATCCAGGGAAACGCATGGCAGGACGCTTAGGCGGAACCCAAACTACGATTCGGAAGTTGACCGTTGTGCGCGTCGATGCAGAACGGAACGTCATCTTGATCAAAGGTGCAGTTCCTGGAAAGCCCGGTGCGCTTGTGCAAATCTTGCCCGCTACGATCGTCGGGGGTAAATAAGACATGGCAGACTTTACAGTAAAAGATTGGGACGGAACGGAAGCGGGAACTGCCGCGATCGAGCTTAAGACCGCAAAACCCGAAAGCGCGGCTGGCATTTTGCACCGAGCGGTAATTCGCCAATTGGCAAACGTGCGCCAAGGAAACGCTTCAACCAAAACGCGATCGGAAGTGCGTGGCGGTGGTCGCAAACCTTGGAGACAAAAAGGAACAGGTCGCGCTCGTGCAGGTTCAAGCCGTTCTCCATTGTGGAGAGGGGGCGGTGTGATCTTTGGACCCAAACCCAGAGATTACTCGATCAAAATGAACCGCAAAGAGCGGAGATTAGCACTCAGAACCGCATTTCAAGGACGTGCCGAAGATTTGATCGTGGTGCAGGATTTTGCCGATAAGCTGCCTCGCCCGAAAACCAAAGAACTCGTGCAAGCCTTATCGCGTTGGGGCGTAGAAGCAGGATCGCGCGTGTTGATGATTGTGGCAGAACGTGATGACAATGTTTATCTTTCTGCTCGCAACGTTGAAAAACTGCGATTGATTTCAGCGAACAACCTCAATGTTTATGATTTGCTGCACGCAGATCATATTGTTGCGACATCCGCAGCACTCGAAAAAATCCAGGAGGTGTACGGTGAAGACTGATCCCCGCAACTTAGCTGATATCATTCGTCGCCCACTGATCACAGAAAAAGCGACTCGGCTGCTCGAACTGAATCAATACACGTTTGAAGTTCAGCCGAAAGCCTCGAAGCCCGAAATTGTTGCCGCGATCGAATATCTATTCGAGGTCAAGGTGACAGGCATCAGCACGATGAATCTTCCTCGCAAGAAGAAGCGCGTCGGTAAGTACATTGGCTTTAAGCCGCAGTACAAAAAAGCGATCGTCACCCTGGCTGAAGGCAACACGATCACTCTGTTCCCCGAAGTATAACCACCCAGAGAGCAAGTTATGGGCATCCGAAATTATCGACCCTATACCCCCGGCACTCGTCAACGTAGCGTGCCTGACTTCGCAGAAGTCACCAAGTCGGAACCCGAAAAGTCTTTGGTGGTGTACAAACACCGCAAGAAAGGACGGAACAACCGAGGTGTCATTACCTGTCGTCACCGGGGCGGCGGTCACAAACAACTGTACCGAATCATTGATTTCAAACGCGATAAGCGCAATGTTGTCGCAACCGTGGCAGCGATCGAATACGATCCCAACCGCAACGCGCGAATTGCATTGTTGTTCTACGTCGATGGTGAAAAGCGCTACATCCTACATCCCGTTGGATTGCAGGTTGGAACGAAAGTTCAAGCGGGTCCTGATGCACCGATCGAAACGGGCAACGCTTTGCCGCTAGAGAACATTCCTCTTGGTACAGTCGTACATAACGTCGAGCTTCAGCCTGGAAAAGGCGGACAGATTGTTCGTGCGGCAGGTGCAGCCGCTCAGGTGTTTGCGAAAGAAGGTGATTACGTCACTTTGAAACTGCCTTCAACTGAAGTTCGCAAAGTTCGCAAAGAGTGCTATGCCACGATCGGACAAGTTGGCAACACCGACCACCGTAACCAGACTTTAGGAAAAGCAGGACGCAAACGCCATTTGGGTCGTCGTCCTGAAGTTCGGGGTAGTGTGATGAACCCGGTGGATCACCCACATGGAGGGGGTGAAGGACGTGCCCCGATCGGTCGTTCGGGTCCGGTGACCCCTTGGGGTAAACCCACCTTGGGTGCAAAGACCCGCAAGAAGAAGAAACTGAGCAGCGCCTTGATCGTGCGTCGTCGTCGTAAGACTTCTAAGCGCGGACGTGGCGGACGCGAATCGTAAGTTAAGGAGGACGAAAAACGATGGCACGTTCATTGAAAAAAGGTCCCTTTATTGCTGACCACTTAATGAAAAAAGTGGAAGCTGCAAGAGCAAAAGGGGATACTCAAGTGATCAAAACCTGGTCACGCGCATCCACGATTCTGCCGCAAATGATTGGCATGACGTTTGGTGTTCATAATGGGAAAGTTCATGTTCCCGTGTATGTCAGCGAACAAATGGTCGGTCACAAACTGGGAGAATTTGCGCCAACTCGGACTTACCGAGGACACGGCGGCGGCGATAAGAAATCGCGTCGATAGGAGTAAGAACAATGGCGACACAAACACCAGGAGAAGTCAAAGCGGTAGCCCGATACATTCGGATGTCACCGTTCAAGGTACGTCGAGTTCTGGATCAAATTCGCGGTCGTTCCTATCGGGAAGCGCTAATTATTCTCGAATTCATGCCGTATCGCGCTTGTGAGCCTGTTTTGAAGGTCTTGCGATCGGCAGCCGCAAATGCAGAACACAATGAAGGATTGAATCGAGGAGATCTGGTCGTGAGTCAAGCATATGCTGACCAAGGACCAGTGCTAAAACGGTTTAGACCGAGAGCGCAAGGGCGGGCATACCAAATCCGCAAACCGACGTGTCACATCACGATCGGCGTTGCACCCGGCGCAGATTCATAAGGGACGATTAGAGGAACATCATGGGACAGAAGATTAACCCCAATGGATTTCGGCTCGGTGTGATTAAAGATCACCGATCGCGCTGGTTTGCAGATGCCGATCGTTATCCCGACCTGCTTCAGGAAGACTACAAAATTCGGAATTTCTTTTTGAAAAACCCGAAGAACTTAGACAACCTGAAGAAGCCAGGGATCTCGGAGATTCGCATCGAGCGTAAAGCTGATCAAATTGATTTAGAAATCCGCACCTCTCGCCCTGGCGTTGTCGTCGGTCGCGGCGGTGCTGGAATCGAAGTGCTCAGAACGAACCTTCAGCAAGTATTGGGCAACAGCGATCGACAAATCCGCATCAACGTGGTGGAAGTTGCTCGCGTGGATGCCGATGCCATGCTGATCGGAGAGTACATTGCAGAACAGTTAGAGCGTCGGGTTTCTTTCCGTCGCGTCGTGCGTCAAGCCATCCAACGCGCTCAACGTGCGGGCATTGAAGGAATCAAGATTCAAGTGAGTGGTCGTCTGAATGGGGCTGAAATTGCCCGTCCAGAGTGGACTCGCGAAGGTCGCGTTCCCCTGCACACCCTCAGAGCCGACATCGATTACGCTTATACGACTGCTCAAACGATCTACGGAACGTTGGGGATCAAAGTCTGGGTATTCAAAGGAGAAATCCTTCCCGGACAAGAGCGTGAAGCAGAAGTTGTCGCGCCGAATCAACAACCGCGTCGTCGTCAACAGCGTCGTCAGCGATTTGAAGATCGATCGAACGAAGGGTAAGAGCAGACTCAGGATTTTCTGAGTGTGTTTGAAGATTGTCGTCGATCCTATTCACCTGCTTCGGATTGAAAATCGGAGCGAGACAGAATTGAAGCGACAATCTCCAAACCTCTCAAAACTCTAAACACTCACCCGCAACCTTACAGGTATCGACCAATGTTAAGCCCAAGAAGAACAAAATTCCGTAAGCAGCAGCGCGGTCGGATGCGAGGATTGGCGACACGCGGAAGTCAACTGAACTTCGGTGACTTTGGCTTACAAGCCTTAGAGCCAACCTGGATCACATCGCGCCAAATCGAAGCCAGCCGTCGAGCCATGACGCGCTACATCCGCCGGGGTGGACAAATCTGGATTCGGATTTTCCCTGACAAGCCCGTAACCGCACGCCCCGCCGAAACCCGAATGGGTTCTGGTAAAGGTGCGCCTGAATACTGGGTAGCCGTCGTTAAACCCGGTCGAATCATGTTTGAAATCGCAGGAGTTCCTGAAGAAACTGCACGCGAAGCAATGCGACTCGCACAGTACAAACTCCCGATCAAAACCAAGTTCATTACCCGTCAGCAAGTTGTCGAGGAGGAATCATAAATCATGGCACTTCCAAAAATTGCAGACGCTCGATCGCTCAATGACGAAGACCTGTCGGATCAAATTCTCGCCACCAAGCGCGAACTGTTTGAACTCCGAATGCAGCAGGGAACCCGTCAACTCGACAAACCCCATCAGTTCAAACACGTCAAACACCGCCTCGCGCAGTTACTGACCGTGGAACGTGAAAGACAGTTGAAAGGCGAGTAGGAATAATGGCAGTTAAAGAAAGAGTTGGCTTAGTTGTCAGCGACAAAATGGACAAAACGGTGGTGGTCGCAGTTGAAAACCGCACGTCACACCCCAAATACGGAAAAATCGTAGTCCGAACAAAGCGCTACAAAGCACATGACGAAGAAAACAAGTGCAAAGAAGGCGATCGCGTTCGGATTCAGGAAACTCGCCCCTTGAGCCGCACCAAACGCTGGTCTGTGCTTGAGATCCTGAGTACCAAAGCCTAACCCTACTAGGAGACGGACATGATTCAGCAGGAAAGCTATCTCAATGTGGCAGACAACAGCGGCGCTCGGAAACTCATGTGCATTCGTGTACTGGGTGGCAACCGTCGCTATGCCGGAGTTGGTGATGTAATCGTTGCTGTCGTGAAGGATGCAATTCCGAACATGGCAGTGAAAAAATCGGATGTGGTGAAAGCCGTGATTGTTCGCACCCGCAAAACGCTGCGTCGCG
>PSLO01000097.1:12130-16073 GCA_040289665.1 Leptolyngbya sp. ERB_1_1
CCGCCGTGATCATCAACCCAGACGGCAACCCCAGAGGAACCCGTGTGTTTGGTCCGGTCGCGCGTGAACTCCGCGAAAAGAACTTCACCAAGATTGTTTCTCTAGCGCCGGAGGTGCTGTAAATGGCATTGAAGAAGAAAAAGCCCCTCGTTGCACAAAAAATGCACGTAAAAACGGGCGATACCGTGCAAGTGATTGCCGGAAACGATAAAGGCAAGGTGGGCGAAATTGTTCGCGCATTTCCCAAACTCAGCAAAGTGATTGTTAGAGGCGTAAACGTCAAAACCAAGCACATCAAGCCGAAACAAGAAGGCGAATCGGGTCGGATTGAAACGCTGGAATTCCCGATTCACAGCTCAAACGTGATGCTGTATTCCGAAAAGCAAAAAGTCGCTTCTCGCGTTTGCTACACCTTCACTGAAGATGGACGCAAAGTGAGAAAGCTGGTCAAAACAGGCGAAATCATCGATTAAGCCTTGCATTCATTTAGCCCCTGACCAAGCCCAGGGAGGAACCTAAAACCATGTCCAACAGACTGAAAACCTCGTACCAAGAAAAAGTCGTTCCCAAGTTAACCGAGCAGTTTAGCTACAAGAACGTCCATGAAGTTCCCAAGGTCGTCAAGATCACCGTTAACCGGGGTCTAGGCGAAGCGTCTCAGAATGCGAAAGCGCTTGAAGCATCTGTCAACGAACTCGCAATCATCACTGGTCAAAAACCCGTCGTTACTCGCGCCAAAAAAGCGATCGCCGGATTCAAAATTCGTCAAGGAATGCCAGTTGGGGTGATGGTGACGCTCAGAGCCGATCGAATGTATAACTTTTTGGATCGTTTGATGAATCTAGCCTTGCCTCGGATTCGGGACTTTCGCGGCATTAGCCCGAAAAGCTTTGATGGACGCGGTAACTATACCCTCGGTCTGAGAGAGCAACTGATCTTCCCCGAAATCGAGTACGACAGCATCGATCAAATTCGGGGGATGGACATCTCAATCATCACGACTGCAAACACAGACGAAGAAGGACGTGCCCTGCTGAAAGAACTGGGTATGCCGTTCCGAGACAACTAAGGCAGTCACCAATACGAGAGGCAACTATGGCAGCAAACGACACTATTTCAGATATGCTGACGCGCATTCGGAACGCAAGCTTGGCGCGTCACCAAACAACCGAAGTTCCATCCACCCGCATGACTCGCAGTATCGCTGAGGTACTGGTCGCTGAAGGCTTTATCGCCTCAGTCGAAGAAGTCGGCGAAATTCCGAAAAAGAACCTTGTGCTTGGACTCAAGTACAAGGGCAAAAATCGCAAACCGATCATCACTGCGCTGAAGCGGGTGAGCCGTCCTGGTTTGCGGGTGTACTCGAATCGCAAAGACCTGCCCCGCGTGTTAGGTGGGATTGGAATTGCGATCGTATCCACTTCAAGCGGCATTATGACCGATCGCGAAGCTCGCAAAACGGGTGTTGGCGGTGAAGTCCTTTGCTACGTCTGGTAAGCAGTTGGAGGAAATGAACTATGTCTCGAATTGGAAAACGTCCCATCACCCTCCCTGCGAAAGTGACCGTTACGATCAATGGTCAAGAGGTCGTAGTGAAGGGACCCAAGGGTGAACTCTCAAGAGTTCTACCTGCGGGAGTCACGATCGAAACTGAAGGTGATACAGTCAACGTCAACCGCATCAATGACTCCCGGATGGCACGCGAACGTCATGGTCTGTGCAGAACCCTTGTTGCCAATATGGTCGAAGGGGTTTCTAACGGATTTCAACGTCGCTTAGAAATTCAAGGGGTCGGCTATCGGGCTGCGGTTCAAGGCAAGAACTTGAACATGAACATGGGGTATAGCCATCCGGTGTTAATTGAACCGCCTGAAGGAATTCAATTCCAAGTGGAAAACAACGTCAACGTGCTTGTCACTGGAATTGATAAAGAAATTGTCGGAAACACCGCTGCGAAGATCCGCGCTGTACGTCCCCCCGAACCTTACAAAGGTAAGGGAATTCGCTATGCAGGCGAAAAGGTTCGTCGCAAAGTTGGTAAGACGGGTGGTAAAGGGAAGAAATAAGCCATGAGCAAAACAAGTCGTCGAGAATCTACACAAAAGCGCCACGCTCGGGTTCGCCGTCGCGTATCTGGCACTCCAGAGCGTCCCCGTTTAGCCGTATTTCGATCGAATCAGCACATCTATGTGCAACTGATCGATGATGTGGCTCAAACGACGATCGCTTCTGCTTCCACCATCGATCCGGAAGTGAAAGACAAGATCGAAACCGGAGCAAACTGCGCGGCTGCATCGGAAGTGGGTAAGTTGATTGCCCAACGTGCGAAAGCAAAAGGCATCGAACAAGTAGTGTTCGATCGCGGTGGTAACTTATATCATGGTCGCGTCCAGACCTTAGCGGATGCTGCCCGTGAAGCAGGTCTGAACTTCTAGGAGCAAAACAAATGGCTAAGGCAAAAGGTAAAGAGAAAAAATCCCGCGAGAAGGAATCTGATTTCCAAGAGCGCGTGGTGCAAATCCGCCGTGTGACCAAAGTGGTGAAGGGCGGTAAAAAGCTCAGTTTTAGAGCGATCGTGGTGGTCGGTAACGAGAAGGGTCAAGTCGGTGTCGGCGTTGGTAAAGCCAGCGATGTCATCGGTGCGGTGAAGAAGGGTGTCGCAGATGGTAAGAAACATCTCGTTGAAGTTCCTCTCACCAAGTCAAACTCGATTCCGCATCCGGCAACGGCAACAGGTGGCGGCGCAAAAGTTATGATGCGTCCTGCTGCTCCAGGGACTGGGGTAATTGCAGGGGGTGCAGTCCGAACGGTGCTAGAACTTGCTGGAGTGAAAAACATTCTGGCGAAACAGCTTGGATCGGATAATCCTCTGAACAATGCGCGTGCGGCGGTGAATGCGTTAGCGGATCTTCGCACCTTGGCGGATGTCGCTCAAGAGCGAGGCATTCCGGTTGAACAACTTTACGGCGTTTAGGAGGCATTGATGAGATTAGAAGATGCTGTGCCCCAAAAAGGCTCAACGAAGCGCAAGCGTCGCATTTGCCGTGGGATTTCTGCGGGTCAAGGTGCGAGTGGTGGTTTTGGAATGCGGGGTCAAAAATCTCGATCGGGTCGTCCGACTCGTCCGGGATTTGAAGGGGGTCAAACTCCTTTGTATCGCCGCTTGCCGAAGTTGAAGTACTTTACGGTGATCAATCGTAAGCACTTTACGGTGATCAATGTTGGTGATTTGGCTGAGTTGGCAGCAAATTCTGAAGTGACATTATCTTCGCTGATCGATGCGGGGATTGTGACTCAGGATGATGGTCCGTTGAAGATCTTGGGCGATGGTGACTTGTCGGTGAAGCTGACGGTGAAAGCAGCGGCGTTTACCGAGGGCGCGAAGTCGAAGATCGAAGCGGCGGGCGGAACTTGCGAGAGCGTTTAAGTTCTAGGTTGGTTGAAAAGACCTGCACTGATTGGTGTAGGTCTTTTTTGTTTTGCGAAGTGTTACAAGATTGTGGATTTTAGGAATCGCCTGCCTCTATTATGTAGTTGAAGAAAGTAGCGTCAAGACTTATACATACTTCTAATCCGCATACAAGTGACCAGCATGAGTAATAACCTTGGTACTCCGAAACCCATCTACAGCTTCCTAATTTCCCTTTTTTCACTAGCAGTAGGAATGGCTGGTCTCTACAATTCTAATCCATCACTAGGATTTCCATTCATATGTATGTTTTTAATTTTTACAGCAATCACTGGTTTTCAAGTAATTGCTCAACGCAATCCTACTATTGCATCCTTGCTATTTATCTCTAGGTAGTGCCTTTTCGTAAAGGGTAGATAAAATAAGGGGTGACTGCTATCTTCATCTCCTATGTCAAGTATTCCTCCCTTTCTGCGTTGTCCCAACTGTGGCTCTGAAGACATCATGAGAAATGGCACCACCAGACGAGGCAAG
>PSLO01000098.1:0-15311 GCA_040289665.1 Leptolyngbya sp. ERB_1_1
ACAGAACTGAATGGAGAATGTAAAGCAGTCTATCACTTTTGTTCGCTTTCACATATCATTTAGGATTGCTATAGTTTCTCCGATCTAAGGTGAGGGGGCTTATTCAATCCTGAATGGGCAATGCTTTTCGCACAACGGCTAACACGCGATCAATATCGACTGGCTTGGCTAAAAATCCCGAAGATCCGACAAGCTTTGCCCGAACTCGATCTATGATTCCATCGTTGCTGGTTAAAATAACAATCGGCACCTCTTTGAAAGCGGAAACCCGACGAATTTGAGCGCAGATCTCGTATCCGTTCGCGATCGGCATCACCAAATCGAGAAAAATCAGTCCAGGTTTTTTCTCAAGTAATGTCGGCAATGCCTGAACCGAGTCCTGAATCCCCACGAACTGGTAGCCCGCCTCGGTGAGAATGCGCTCCATGATTTGACATTCCCGCAGACTATCGTCGATGCAAGCGATCACGGGTGCCTCACTTGAACCTGTGAGCGGTGGTGAGGAGGCAATCCGCAATCGAGCCGATTTGGAACTGCCAGAAGTCGATCGACTATTTAGGTGGGCTGCTCTTGGAGGAGTGAGATCGGGAAGTTTGATCAGCGCAACGAGTCCTTTGCGATATAACGGCACAAGAACGCGAGTAAGTTGCAATAAGTCTTGCTTCATCAGCATCGCGAGATCGCGCAGCGTACGACGACCATCGACAAGGGACACCAGCATCGTGTAGATTTTTTCGGGCGCGTGCTCTTGGAGTTGTTCGGGATTGCGTAGGACGGGAGCGAGATTGGGAGAATGATCGGCAAGTCCAAGCGATCGCCAAGTGTTCCATTGCTGCTGAACCTCATTTAAGAGTTGCTCAGCGTTCAGCAGTGCCAGCGATGCTTCTAACATATCTTGAGCATCGGACTTAAAAGTGACAGGCTTGGTTTCTTCTTGTTGAATAATATCGAACAACACTTCGATCACAGTACTGCGAATGACAGCGACCGCCTGTTCCGGGTTGATTTGCTGCCGTTTGACCAGGTTCGTAAGCGTGTGATAGTCCTGGCAGGCGGTGTCTCTGTTAGGTGGAAGGTCGATCGCGTCCCGGCTAAGTTGTGGGCAGTGCTGATTTAAATAGCGATGCCAACGACGGCGAGGATGGGGCCCGCCAGTTGCCCAGATCAGCCGCCCCATGTAGAGATATAAACTCCACTGCTGTCCGCTAGTAGAAACGTCTAATCGCCCACTAAAGTGCATCCGGCTGCGAATACCAAGCAGACCGCTGGGAGAATCGGTCGAAGAATCATCCACTAACATACCTAACTTCCCTAGATTTAGGCTTTTATCACTTGCCTAAGATTTTCTCTATCTAGGGTTCTCAGTACTCGAAAAAAAGCACGCTCAGATAGAGAAAAATCTACTCAAGTATAAAGGGAAGTCGCAGGGCAAGCTGCGAAGCGAGAGCAGCTTACACGCCTTCAATCGGTTGAAGAACGGGAGTTCCAGCAAGTCTCCAGCCAATCGACTAAGGTTTGACGTGGAATTGTAACTTGTCTCATGACGCTCCAGAGCTGTACGAGCACGATCGCACTTTCGACTTGAACTTTCAGCGGTTGATAGGCAGCGCAAGAACATGCAATGCCAAGTTCGCACAGGCGACGATAAACTTGCCAGCGGTGGTAGCCTTCGATCGTAAATTGGACAGGAAAAGGGGTCGGATCTAAATTCATGTAGATTAGCCCAATAAAGAATCTTTTTCAATAGGTGTGAAATGCGTGGTCTTGATCAAAGTGAAGGTTGCACACTTTTGTAAGGATGTTGCTGGTGTAAGAATGTTGTTCGCTCTGTTCGTCTGACTCAGACAAGCTAGCGTCTTCAGATTGCTTAACCCAATTAATAATGGTGTTGTGGCTAATTCCGGTGATGCGCTCGATCGCTCTAAATCCAGCGCCATCGCGATACATTTTCAAGCAGATTTGTTTGGCATCTTCTGAATATCCTTTTACTGAGCGAGACTCGACGAATTGACGACCACAGACTTTACAGCGGTAGTTTTGTTTTCCTCGGCAGTGACCGTTTTTATTGATATGAGTAGAACCACATTTAGGGCAATTCATTACTTTACTGTGCAATGCTATCTTTTACGGAACTAATGTTGAAGAGAACGGTAATATTTTGGTTTGAATAAAATAAGATAATTTCTCATTTAGTGCGAAAGAAGAGCTTAAGAAATGCTGATTAAAACTTGATTTTCATAAAGAAGTATGAGTCAATCAAGAGATCAGTAAGAAGCACAACAGCCTTGCTGATTAACGCTTACAAAAGTGAGTTACATCACTTCGTAGGCTGTTGTATTTTTTCTATCAACTACTCTCAGTAATCAGGAGAATCTAATGTCTGAAGCTCAAGTTCTAATGCGTCCTTTTGGTCAAATTGTTGACAATCCAATTTGTCTAGAGCGTAACGTTACTGAACCCGTTTGCGAGGGATTGAATGCTCTGCTGGCTAGTTTTCAAGCGTTGTATTTGCAGTATCAAAAGCATCATTTTGTTGTAGAAGGGGCAGAATTTTACTCTTTGCATCAATTCTTTCAAGACAGTTACGAAGCAGTTCAAGAACACGTTCATGAAATTGGTGAGCGGTTAGAAGGATTGGGTGGAGTTCCGGCTGCGAGTTTCTCCAAGTTGTCTGAGTTGTGCTGCTTTGCACCTGAACCGGATGGGGCTTACAGTTGTCGATCGATGTTGGAGCATGATTTGGTTGGCGAACAAGCGGTGATTGAACTCCTACGTCAACAAGCAACTCAAGCTGAGAGCGTTGGCGATCGAGCAACGCGCTATTTGCTCGAAAAAATCTTGCTTGCAACCGAGGATAGAGCTTTCCATATTGGTCACTTCTTAGCGCCCGATAGCCTGAAGCGCTAGAGTGCGACATAGATTTCGCTGGGTGAGTTCCTCCTCAGAATTAAAGTGAGTTTCGCAAGAGCGACTCCTGCTTCAGAAGCACCTTCATAGATCAATGCAAAACCTCTTCTTTAGTGTTCGAGCCAGGTTGATGATCCCAGCACTGGAATACAGGAAGAGGTTTCGCATTAGAGAAAGCATTATCTGTTGAAACTTCTTCTCAATAGGAAAGATATGCTAATTGAGAAAAAACGTCAAGGCTTGCTCAAAGCTCAATCGCCGTTTCAACCCGTTTTTAGAGACCAGTCCGCGTGAAACTGGAATGGCGATACCTCCGATCGCTTTTCTGTGAGAGGAGATGTGCCCAGATGTAAAACGGACTGCAAAGCCTGCCGATAAAAAATTGCAATTCGCAAGTTGTAATAAAGTCATGCGAGTTGCGATGTTTGAGTTTATGAGATGCGATTTTTTGGAGGTCGTTGAAGAGCAACAGAGGAAATACAAACGGGCGTTGCCAAACTTGGTAGCGCAACATTCTGAAGCGATGCTGGCTTAATCCAATCACTTTTAGAAAATTCAGCAAATAAGCTTTTTCTAGTCGCCACTGAGGAATTTTGTGAACGATCGACATTTCAGCGTTGTACCAAATCTCCCACTTCGCAGATTTGATCTTCCACAAAGCTTCGATTTCTTCGCCTTTGAGCATAAGACTGCGCCCGACTGGTCCTTGAATAATTTGAGTCCCGATCGCATGATCCAGCCATACTTGCCGACGAATCACAAGACCTGCTCCGACGGGCATTCCTTGACGATGTGAGTCGTAGCGAAACGACTTTTTGCGAAGCATGGTCGGTAGATAGTGAGCAATGCGATCGAAGTTCGGTGGTGGCTCGATTTCGTAGTCCGGTAAGATACGACTGCCGTAAGCGCCTGCCCTTGGATAAGCCTGTCCAAACTCATACGCTTTTGCCACCCAATCGAGTGCAGGAAGCGTGTCATCGTCAAGAAAGCCAATGAGCGTTCCTCTTGCTTCTTGAATCGCGCGTTTTCGAGCGATCGCGGCTCCTTGCTGAAGTTCCAAAACATAGCGCAGTTCACAGCCAGAAAGCCACTCGGCTTGGTATTTCTGTACGATTTCAACCGTGTTATCGGTGCTGTTGTTGTCTACAATTAGGACTTCCCAACGAATTGAAGGGGGGTGTTGCTGCGATCGTAGTTTGTCGAGCAGTGTGGGAAGTCGTTCTGCGGCATTAAATGTCCGAATCGCAACGGTAAAATTCGGCGGCAGCATAGAAAAGTGTTTCCTGAGCAGGTGAACTCACAGTAACTTCTCTACAAAGTGCCCAAAAGGAATGAACAGAAGGCAAAAAAAGAACTCGATCGCGTTTGATCGAGTCCAATCCGCTTGAGTTGGTAGAACTATCCTGCAAAAATTGAGGTTTTCGCTTGCTGGTTTAGTAGGACTTGTCCTTTACCATCCATACTAAAATCGTGTCCAGGCTCATATCCCTGCGTGATCAAACGACGATAGATGGTCACAGAGGTGATGCGGCGAATTTCTCGCATTACATAGCCCGGAATGACGTGTTCGATCGCCCAACAGAATGCAAGTTGATCAGTCCAAACCAATCGCTCTAAGCTCACAATCACCATTCCTGCCACATCTCGAAGTGTGAGTCGGCTTCTTAAATTCGCGATCACTGCTTTGCCAATCTCAGTGTTACGAGTTGCGAATGCACAGGTGAGTCTGCTCAATTCTTGTTCAAGTTCCAAATTGCTAGTGTCTTGCACGGATTATTTCATCTCCCAAAGGTACAGCAATGTGTCGTTACAACAGATCTAATTTTGTAAGAGTATACCTTGAGATAGATTTACGGTACTGAAGAAATAGCTAGCGCAACAAAACTTTATGTCGAAGAATGTCGAATCATGTCGAGGATTGCCACAATAAAGCCCCACTGGATCAAATCACCAGTAGGGCTTGAGAATGTTCTAAAGGAGAAAATTAGCCCCAGGAATCGAGGTCGAGCGCGGCTGAACCCCCTTCTTCTAACTGAGTCAGGATCTTGCCTAATTGCCACCAAACGAGCCAAGCTGTTCCGATCGTCAACGGAAGCGCAATCGCGTAAGCGAGTTGAGTTGGAAATCCAAAAATTTCGACTCCCGCGCTGAGAAAGAAAAACGCGCCCCCCGCCATGCCTAAAAATGGAGTAAAGAGCGATAGTCCACGCATCTTTGCAAGGTTACGAGTCGATCGATTTTCGTTCCAGTCTTTGACCGATTGTTTTAAGACTGCTTCAAATGCTAGACCGGAAGCAATACTCGCCAGCAGTCCAGCCACGAGCAGCAGATAAGGAGGTTGAGGAAATAAGTATTGCACGGTAGATAAATAAGGGGTTAAGGAAGGCGGAAAGAGATTTCCATATCCTACCGTTCTAGCTTGATTCCCGTCAAAGAAGAGACGGTCGGAATCAGGGCGGCTGCGGGCGACAGTTCAGCAATCGTACCTAATGCCGCTGTCCATAAGCGAGCGGGTTTGATGTCGTCTTTGACCAGTTGCCACAAGCGTTGGACTTCTTCGGTGTGTAAGCGATCGTCTTCGGTCAGCGCGATCAACAATTGCCGACGGAGAAACTGCCCTTCATCGGATAGCAAGTACTGTAAGCCAAGTTGAGCCGTAGGCAGAATGTCAAAGCTCGAATCGGATCGCGCGATCGCAATCATGTTTTCTAAGCGATGCCATTGGAATTTGCCATCTTTGAACAGCACTTCGATTAAACGGCGACGTAGGCGAGGAGATTCTCCAGTGAGCAAGCGTCGCGCCACATAAGGATAGGCAATTTCAACGATTTTGAAGTCGGGATCGAGGGTCAGGGCTAAGCCTTCTTGAGTGACCAGCGATCGAATAATCAGCGCAAATTTGGCAGGAACGCGGAACGGATAATCGTACATCAACTCGCTAAAGCGATCGGTAATCGTTTTGAAATTGAAGTTAACGACACTCTCGCCCATAATGTCACCGAGAACGGATTCGAGAGCGGGTACGATCGGGTAAATATCGGTTCCGGGAGCGAGAAAACCAAGTTTGACAAAATCTTGCGCCAGATCAACGTAATCTTTGTTGATCAGATGCACTACCGCATCAACGAGGGTTTCTTTTGCTTCTTCTTCAAGCTGATCCATCATGCCGAAATCGATGTAAGCCATTTGTCCGCCAGATGGAGTTGGAACCGCGAACAAGTTGCCGGGATGTGGATCAGCATGAAAGAAACCGAATTCTAAAAGCTGACGTAATCCAGCAGTCACCCCAATGCGAATGATAGCGTTTGGATCGGCTCCAGCGGCACGAATGCGATCGACATCGGTTAATTTGTAGCCGTTAATCCACTCTAGAACCAGAACGTGCTGCGAGGTGTAGCGCCAGTAGATTGCGGGTACTTTTACAGAAGGATCGGTGCGGAAATTCGCAGCAAATTTTTCAGCGTTGCGTCCTTCGTTAAGATAGTCAATCTCCTCAAATAGTTTAGTGCCAAACTCATCCACAATCAGAGTCAGATCATGTCCCAAATTCAATGGGAGCCAGGGAGCCAACCAGCCCGCAGCCCAACGCAGAATATAAAGATCGAGCGTGAGGGTTGGCAGAAGATTCGGGCGTTGGACTTTAACCGCGACTTCTTCGCCGCTCTTAAGTTTGGCGCGATAAACCTGACCGAGAGAGGCAGCCGCGATCGGATTTGGAGTAATTTCAGCAAAGATTTCATCGACCTCGGCATCTAGTTCAGTTTCGATGATGCGAAAGGCGATGTCGGTTGGAAAGGGCGGTAACTGATCTTGCAGTTTGGTGAGTTCGTCGAGGAAATCTCGTCGAATCAGATCAGGACGGGTGGAGAGGGCTTGACCGACTTTGATAAAGGTTGGACCGAGTTTGGTAAGAATCTGCCGGAGTTGAGCGGCACGGTTGAACTTGTTGCGTTCTGCGACTCCTCGCCAGCCGTCCCACTTTAGACCCAGAATGAACCCGACAAACAGAAATGTGACTCGAAGCGCACGCCAGATGACTTGCCAAGGGCGCAAGCGGTAATAACTTGCGATCGCGTTCGAGTCGTAACGTTGGAGTTGAAAAAGCGGAGTTCGAGCCACGGTTTTATCTGCCTCTACGAGCGAATCGATGAAACGCAACCACCTGCAGCGATGCGATCGTCGTTTTCTACCTTTAACAACATCAAACTGCTAGAGGTTCCGGGACTGTCTCACTGCCCTATGATAATTACTATTTTTTATAATTCATTCCATTCTAGTATATAAAACTACATATTTCAGAACTGAAATTTAGCAGCTTTTATCTACTAGAAGCAAGATTTTCCAAGCGTTTTGAGCGACTACCGCTTTTTCCTAACCGAGACAATCTTTCAAACTGTAAACGATTTGATCTTGCTGCTCGTGTGAGAGTTCGGGAAACATCGGTAGCGATAGGACTTGGTTAGCCGCTCGATCGCTTTCGGGGAGTTGTCCAGGTTGATACCCTAACGACTGATACACAGGCTGCAAGTGCAAAGGAAGGGGATAGTAAATCATGGTCGTTACGCCCTTTGTTTGCAGGTCGGCTCGAAGTTTATCACGGTCATGTTCGACGCGAATCGTGTACTGATTCCAAACGCTGCGACCGCCTTTGATCGCGCTTGGTGCAGTGATTCCAGGAACCGGAGCGAGAAGGGAATGATAGCGATCGGCAATTTCTTGACGCTGTTGGTTCCAGCGATCGAGATAGCGGAGTTTGATCTGAAGAATCACCGCTTGAACGGCATCAAGACGGCTATTTACCCCTAGTTCCTCATGATAATAACCGCTATAACGTCCGTGGTCTCGAAGCATTTTTAATTTTGCTGCAATCTGCGGATCGTTGGTTGTAATTGCGCCGCCATCACCACACGCGCCTAAATTTTTGGTGGGATAAAAGCTAAAACAGCCGATTTGACCGATACTTCCGACTCGTTTTCCTGCCCATTCTGCTCCGGTTGCTTGGGCACAGTCTTCGATCACGAGTAAATTGTGGGCATTTGCGATCACCATTAATCGCGTCATGTCTACAGGCTGACCGAACAAATGCACCGGGATAATTGCTTTCGTTTTTTCGGTAATCGCAGATTCGATCTGGTCGAGATCTAGGTTAAAGGTCTTTGGATCAATGTCAATAAAGACAGGCGTTGCTCCGACCGCGCTAATTGTTTCTGCGGTGGCAATAAATGTAAATGGTGTTGTAATCACCTCATCACCTGCACCGATACCGAGCGCTCGGAGGGCGAGGAATAGCGCATCCGTTCCCGAATTGCAGGCGATCGCGGTTTCAGAGCCAATGTACTGAGCAAATTGGGTTTCAAAATTCTCGATCGTGGCTCCGCCAATGTAGCGACCAGATGCCAGCACTTCTAAAACAGCTTGATTGATTTCTGCGCCAATACTCTTAAACTGTTCGGACAGATCAAATGGGGGAATTGTATTCACTCGGTTACACCACGCACCTGTAATGATTGGTCTTAAACTTTAGACCGGAAAGGTTTGAGATTGGTTTCATCAAATCTCGGATCTAAGGATATCAGGCAAGGGGAAAATCAATCAATGGATTTGGAGATTCAAGCAGTTTGGGCAGTTGGGTTAATTTTGGCGGCGTTTGCGCTCTCCTCTTGGCAGCGACTTGGATTAGCGGGAAGTTTGATCTTGGCAGCAGGGCGATCAATCATTCAATTAGCCGTGGTGGGATATGTTTTAGCGGTAATATTCGCGCCGCCTCAAAGCCCGTTTTTGATTTTGTTTGTGTTAGCAGTGTTGCTGATCATTAGCGCGATCGTCACCAGAAATCGGATTAGCCAAAAGTTGCCGATTCTCCCTTGGATTATTGGATCGTTTTTGATTACCACGATCATTACTGTAGGTTATGTTCAACTGATCGTGGTTCAACCGCAAACTTGGTATGAGCCACGATTTCTAATTCCGTTGAGCGCGATCGTTCTGGCTCAAATCATCAATGCGGCAACGATTTCAGGAGAACGGTTCTTTAGTGCGCTGAATTCTCATGCAATGGAAATTGAGACGCATTTGAGTTTGGGCGCGAGTCCCCAGCAAGCGATCGCGCAATATCGCAAAGAGGCAATTCGGGCGGGTGTGTTGCCGATCGTGAATGCGATGTCGATCGTCGGATTGGCAACGCTACCAGAAATTCTCAGCGGTCAGCTTTTGGGAGGTGCAGATCCGATTCGGGCAACTGCATTTCAGATCGTGATTCTGTTCATGGTGGCGTTTTCGACACTGCTGGCAACACTGCTCGTCACCGATGGAATTGGGCGAAATTTTTTCAATGATCAGGCTCAGTTGATTCGATGGTGATTTGGCTCAAACAGCGATACACTGATGGCATTCTGTTCCTCGATCGAGGGGTTAGCGTTGAATCCTCGTTTTTATCGATCGATTCCCACATTCTTCAAAGGCATCGCGCTCTTCACACCGGGCGGGGATCTCATCTACTGCATTGATCCAGATAAGAAAGGGCGATGGCATTTAAATTTGTGTACAGCACTGCAAGACGTTTTAGAACTTCCCGAACCGCCGCATTTTCTTGTACCTTGTTATACGGCAACGCTGGATCGATGGTTTGATGCGAGAACACAACAAGTCCGAGTGTTTGCAGAAGCCTACCGGCCTGTGTTTCGCTATCGCTCGTTGCTGAATACGGTGTTTGAATCGGGCGATTTAGCGTGGCAAATTGCACCGTCTCAAGAAATCTGTGATCCGGTAGTTCTAGAAACTTACCGTCATCAGTTTCCCCAGCTTTGGGAAAATCACGATCTGATTATGCGGTACGACCCTACTCCGCCTGCTCAACCTGCTCAGCCTGCTTCTCCTTATCCACAGGGCTATGTACTGCGATTATTTGTATCGGGCTATAGTGCTGCAACGGCGCGAATTTTGCAGAACTTACACGAACTTCTAGAACAATCTCTCGACAGTCCCTACACGCTAAAAGTCATTGATATTTTCAAACATCCCGATCAAGCAGAAGCGGATCAAATTTCTGCAACGCCTACACTAATAAAGGTGTATCCGCATCCGGTACGTCGAATTGTGGGAAATTTGGACGATACTGATCGCGTTTTACGCTTGTTGGGCGCATTGAATGAAGGACGAATAGAATGATTGATGCGATTTTAGACAAAGCTCGATCGGGGTTCGATTTGTCTCCCGAAGAAGGGGTGCTGCTACTGAAAGCAGAGCCGGAAAAGGTTGAGCAGATTCGAGAGATTAGCGATCGTTTACGCCAACATCAATCGGGCGACACGGTGACTTATGTGATCAATCGCAATATTAATTACACCAATATCTGTGAGCAACACTGTAGCTTCTGTGCCTTCCGCAGAGATGACGGAGATGAAGGAGCTTACTGGTTGGATTGGGCACAGATTTTAGAGAAAGCAACGGATGCTGTCAAGCGAGGCGCAACTGAAATCTGTATGCAGGGTGGATTAAACCCGACTGCAAAGATCAATGGCAGTTCACTACAGTATTATCAAAAGCTAGTCAGTACGATTAAATCCCAATTTCCTCATCTACACCTCCATGCGTTTTCGCCCCAGGAGGTTCAATTTATCGCACGAGAAGATCGCTTAACGTTTGCAGCGGTGATTGCAGCACTGAGAGATGCGGGTGTAGATTCGATGCCAGGAACCGCTGCGGAAGTGTTAGACGATCGGGTTCGTAAAGTTCTCTGTCCTGAAAAGATTGATGCTGAAACTTGGATCGAGATTGTTCGGACAACGCACGAACAAGGCGTTCCGACCACGAGTACGATGTTATCCGGGCATATTGAAACACCAGAACAGCAGATTCAGCATCTAGAGAAACTACGATCGCTCCAACAATCCGCTAAACAATCCGGTCACATCGGAATCACAGAGTTTATTTTGCTGCCCTTTGTCGGTCAAGAAGCTCCGAAGCCGCTCCGTCGCCGCGTGGGGCGCGATCAGCCCGTTTTATCCGATGCGTTGTTACTGACTGCCGTGGCTCGAATTTATCTTGGGAACTGGATTCCTAATCATCAACCCAGTTGGGTCAAGTTAGGGCTTTCTGGAGCCGTGGAAGCTTTGAACTGGGGATGTAATGATATTGGCGGAACATTAATGGAAGAGCATATTACAACGATGGCAGGCGCGATCGGTGGAACCTGTATGGAGGTTGAGACTTTGCAAAGCGCGATCGCGGCAGTCGATCGACCGTATCGGCAAAGAGATACATTGTATCAATCGGTGAACAGTTGAGCGGAAGCGAGGAAACTTATCGAATTTACGGTGATGCGGAAACTAAAGTCGATCGAAAATTCGTCACAGATTCGATAGACTTTGCTACAGTGACAACGACAATATAACTCGACTTGTCGCTTTCCATGAACGCCCCGACTAAAACCCGACCTCAAAAGCAAAAACCTCCTTTACCTTTAACCATTGGTGCAGCCGCTGCACTCGTGGGAGGAGGCACGATCGCATATTGGGCACTCACTCGCCAACAGCAGCTTAGCGTCATGCCGATCGGTGCAAACGCGATTCCGCAAGATGCGTTGATGGTCGTGTCGGTGTCCACTGATCCAGGAAAATGGCAGCAGCTTCGGGAATTTGGCACGCCTCGATCGCAAGCCGCATTTGATCAGAATTTGGCACAATTGCGCGATCGTTTTCTCAAAAGTCGCGGGTTAGAGTATCAGCGCGATGTGCAGCCTTGGATCGGAAAAGAAGTGACGATGGCATTTTTGCCACCTCAAGCAGGTGTGAACGTTCCGCCGCCCGGACAAGCCGCATCGCCACCCACACCGCAACCTACGGTGATGGTGTTACCGATCGCGGATGCGCTCAAAGCAAAAGAAGTTTTAGAACAGTCTCCTGCAACGAAAAGCGGAAAATGGACGGAACGCAACTACAAAGGCGTGAAAGTTCGAGAATCCCAAGATTCACCGTCTCAAAGTGCCTCGATCGCAGTTTTAGATACAACGCAAGTGATGGTGGCAAATAATCCAGCCGCGATCGATCGGGCGATCGATACGGTGAAAGGCGGTGCATCACTCGCGCAAACACCAGGATATGGAGATGCCCTCACGCAGATCAAAGCTGATGATGCGATGGCGCGATTTTATGTCAACATCCCTGCTGCCGCCAATACATCTACTGCAAACTCAAATCGAGCAGTACCACCGCAAACACTTGCACAACTGCAACAAAATCAGGGATTAGCAGCAACAGCAACACTCGCAAACGAAGGAATTCAATTCAAAAGTATTTCGTGGTTGAAACCGGATAGTCAACGTCGCTTTGATACCAGCAACAATGCGAAAATGATGCCTACCCGATTGCCAGGAGATACGCTACTCATGGCATCTGGCGGTAACTTGAAGCAATTTTGGCAAGACTACACTCAAGGTGTTGCCGCGAATCCGATTCAATTTGTCAATCCAGAGGCATTAAAGCAGGGGATTAGAACCACCGTTGGACTTGATTTAGAGAAAGATTTGCTCAATTGGATGCAAGGTGAGTACTCGTTGGCGCTAATACCTGCGCCTCAAGGTGCGCCCGCGAATTTGCCTGCAAGTTTGGTGTTAATGGTACGAACCAACGATCGACGAGCCGCAGAAACAACGCTGAAAAAACTCGATGGCGTGATGGCGGACAAATACGCCTTCAAAGTAGAAGAGTCGAAGATCGAAGGACAATCAGTGGTGAATTGGTCATTGCCTGCCGCAAGTGTCAATATTACGCGCGGTTGGCTCGATGGCGATGTGGCGTTTTTGTCGCTCGGTGCGCCCGTTGCTGGCTCGTTCATCCCCAAACCCTCGACCACACTGGGAGAAAACGAACTGTTCCGCAAGAGTACGCAATCTGAGCTTGGTGCGAATAACGGTCACTTCTATGTCGATATGGATCGGGTGCTGAAGCTTCAGAATTTCCCGCTGCTCCAGATTCCGATCGCAAACCGAGCCGTAATGGAAGCAATTCGCTCAATCGGGGTGACGGCTGCAATTACGAGCGATCGCACTTCTCGATATGATGTGTTCGTTGCTTTGCAGAAAGGAAATAAGCCGGGAGCGTTACCCTAGACGAGTTTGACCCGTGGGACAAAGCGACAGAACAACGCAACGATCGCACTGAGGATTGCGGTAAAAACAACAGCGCTGACCATGCAGCATCAAAACTTCGTGGTTATCGTAGACCTGTTGGGCTGTCCATTCTGGAGGCAGTTGTGCTTCTAGTAAGTCATGCGCTGGAGCGACTGCTGTCGTTTCGGGAATCAAGCCGAGCCGAATTGCCACACGATGATGATGACTATCGACGGGTAAGGCACGCCGTCGGAGATTGCTGAAGGCGAGAACGGCAGCACTGGTTTTACGCCCGATTCCCGGAAATGATTCTAGCCAGGTTCGGGCATCTTCGACGCTTAAATCTGCGAGGAAATCAAGGGATAATTCGCCTCGCTGTGCAGTGATTTGCTGCAAGATTTGTTTTAGCCGCAGTGCTTTTTGATCTGTCCAAGTGCAAGATGCGATCGCACTTTCAATTTCTTTTTCTGAACTATCGCGCACCGCTTCCCAGGTTGGAAACTTGGCTTTGAGTTGTTTGAATGCGCGATCAGAGTCTGCGTTTTTCGTGCGATGAGACAGCAATGCTGAAACTAATTCGCTCATGGGGTCAAGGCTGTGAAAGTAGGGAATCGGACAGCCGTATTCTTGACATAAGCGATCGTGGATTTGAATCAGTTTTTGCTGAAGTTCGGGCGTTGGAGAGAGAGGTCGCGATCGCATAAAAAAAGGGATGAAAGCATTACATTTAACAATTCATCCCTTACCTTGAACTCCTCTCTGTGGAAAATTTAGGAACGGAAAGGTGTTCAATTTCAGAGGATTTGCATCCTTGGGCTGCAGAAGCCGCCGGAAACGATGCGATTAACGCCTCGCAAGACGGTGCAGCCAAATGTAATCTTCGCCTTCAGGAGAACATCTACTTTGAATCAGAGTATTGGAATAATGGAGATTCTCGCCCGTCAGATCGGTTCGATAGCCAGAGGAAGTCCATTCACCGTAGGGGTCATTGACCAAAAAGCCATCCTGGTCATAGCCACGCACCACGATGATATGCCCCCAACTTGTGAAATTTCCGTGGATGATACAGGGACGACCTTCAGCGATCGCCTTACGAATATCAGACAAACTGCCACGGTAGGTAAAGTCATCGACTAATCCATAGTCCCGTGCGGTCTTAGCTAAATCTTCAGGATTGCCGCGCACCAAGCCCCGATTTTCCATGTAGGCATAGACTTCATCTTCTAGTTGCCCCACACCCACTGAGCCTTTAATCTGAAAATACGCCATCACCATTGCTAAAGAGGTGACGTTGCAGGCTCCGGTAGGGTTCAGAGCATTGTCAAGCTGGCTCTTGTAGGGCACGTTGAGCAGCTTCGTGCTGGGAAGCCCAGGTTGTGAAGGCGGCGGTTGATCGAGCGATATGATCTGAGGTTGCTGATTAATGAACTGCATATGGGGCGCGTAGACATACCAGGTATTGCGGGGTGGATCGCCTAGAAAGTCTGACTCCAACGTGATTTTGAAATGGTTGTTATTGGCAGTTGCCCAGGAGTGGAGGTCAAACACTTGTCCAGCGGCAACCGTTACTTTGTAGGGGGGTGAGACCTCTGAAGAATCGGCGGTGGACTGCTTGAAGAAGGTGTTTTGAGTCACTTTTAGACTGGCAGGTTTAATCAGTCGAATGTCTGGAATATAGGCAAACCAGGTGTTGCGGGGTGGATTGCCCAGAAAATCTTTTAGCAGGGCAATACTAACATGGCTCTTATCTACCAATTTCCAGGTGTGGACATCAAAGCTTTTACCAGCGGCAACTGATACTTTATTCTGACTGGGAAGTTGAGATGCCTGTTCTGTTGTTTGCTTAAAAACGGTGTTCTGACTAATTTTTAGCTGGATTGCCATCGACACGCTCCTGTTACAACCTTCCAATACTAGGGGCGATGTGTAACTTTCACACTTGAGTTTTTTATCTCAATAATAAAGCTCTGATTCTCAATGGCAAGTCTTTTTATCTCGATGACGAGTCTCTGATTCTCAATGGCAAGTCTTTTTATCTCAATGACGAGTCTTTTTATCTCGATGACGAGTCTTTTTATCTCGATGACGAGTCTTTTTATCTCAATGACGAGTCTCTGATTCTCAATAGCAAGTCTTTTTATCTCAATGACGAGTCTCTGATTCTCAACGACGAGTCTTTCTGCCTCAGTGACGAGTCTCTGATTCTCAACGACGGGTCTCTGAACCTCAGTAATACCAATTCTCTAAATTCCCGCTACAGATAGTGCTTCCAGAATAGATGCTCGTCCTGTGATAG
>PSLO01000099.1:0-15224 GCA_040289665.1 Leptolyngbya sp. ERB_1_1
CTTTACTGCCGTATCGCTCAAAGCTCATCGAGTCGCACTGGTAGAACCAGTGGCTTACCCCAAAGATTCAGTTATCTCCATCACAGTTTGTTGGCGTAGACTCGATCGCGATCGGTCTTTCGTTACTATCAATGCCCTTGAATGTGACTTTGTATTGAGTACTTACATCCCGCTGCATTACAGAATTGTTAACAATGCTCGCCCATTCTGCCTGAGCACGAGCATTGGAAGATTCTAATAAAACATTCGTTGGCGAACTGCCATAGTTCAATCGAACATTGATCGAGCTAATCGAATCTTCTTCAAAGTTCGCGCGAGAAATCACTGCTAACCGACGACGCTCAAACCAAGGATCATCTAAATCCACCGATAAAATAAAGTTTTTCAAATCTAATCCTTGTTGTGCGATCGTTCGAGTCAGTCCGCTCAAATGACCTTGAGGATAGATACTGCGCTTTACCATTGTCCGCTCTGTGATGTTGACATCCAGGGATTTACGATCGATGCGCGTATAGTCCAGCTTCTTATACGAAAAAGATCCCATCGAAGACCATCCGCCCGTCGTTGCGATTTGAGAAACGCGATCGACCGCATACAGCGCTTTATCCCATCCATCTTTTTCTTCTTTCACTGGATCAATGCTAGGTTTGAAAAACGCATCAGTAATCATTTCGCGCACTTCATTCACCGCTTGATCGCGTCGTCCAAGAACTGCACTTTCATCTTCCCCTTCTGGCACGAAAGTATCAGCTTCAATGACGATCGCACGTTTTTCGATCAATTCATCAACGGCTTTATCAATATCGATCGAAACAAATACCGCATCAACACCGAAATGCTCATCTAAGTGTTTTTGAACGCGATCCCAATCCACATTTAACTTCACAGAATAGGCAGGACGGAGCGCAAGATAGTCGAGCGAATAAACAATCCCGATCGGGGACATCTCACCTTGTAATGCCTTCTCCATCACCGTAACACCATACTGATCAAGTGCGACCGAAAAGGCAGCCTGGTTATTTCCATACAGAGAAGGCTTCGCGGCTTGATCAATCTTGAGAACAAATTGAGGAGCTGAACTATTTGGATTCGGTGTATCACCCGTTTGCTTACCAAACAATAAGAGCCGCACTGTTCCATCCATTAAAGGAACTGGAGCAAGGCGCGGAGCTTGAGACAGATTTGCAATTTGTTTGAGCTTTTGACGAATTTTTTCTAAGGTTACTTCTTCAATGCCGATATTGACATCGAAATTCAAAAATCCACCATTTCCAGCTTTGCCCCGATACTTAATTAGCTGGATTTGCGGAATTTGTTGACCTGTGACTTGATCTACGATCGTGGTCAACTTCGGCATTAACGGCAGATAGTAATATTGCAATGGATCAGCATGATCGCAAAAGAGAGAAACACCTTCAATGATGTGAAAAGGTGGGTTGAGGTACAGCATTGTTTATTCCTTAACTTAAAAAGACGAGAGAGATCCGACTTGGGTAAAATCGGATCTCTTAGGTAAACTACACGCCAACAGGCATCCGCAGCGCCAGCGTCAGATTGTCGGTCAGTTGAGGTGTTGCATTCAGCTTGCGCTCAGAGCCATCTGCCATGTAGAACACAGCATTCCAGCTATACTTGTTCATGTGCTTGTCTTTTAATGGCACTGACCAAGTTTGAGGGGCTTTTGCAGTCGCATCGAAGGTCATATCATAGCGTTGAACGATGTCATTTTTCGTATCTTCATAGCCTAATGACACAATCACCAGCGCGACCTTGTTAAAGTCAATTCCAACCGGAATCACTTTGATATTCAGCATATCTTCAACCTTACGTCCCACCATCACCGTGAGATCTTCGGTTATCGTCTCAGGAATCTCTTCGACCTGACCATTCTTAAACTGAATGGTGCCTTTGTAGATCAGCTTTCCTCCATTCTCATCGATCGCAGGAAACGTCCAATCAAAGAACGGCTGTGTTTTGCTTAGTGCAACGGTGGTTGTCTTGGTGTAGCTATTCTTTTCATCAATGTACTTCACATCGACAAAGATGGTTTGAATGTCTTTATCCAAATCACCCGCTGCCCGTAAGCTAATTGTTTTCGTCGCGTTGAATGGATCATTGAGATAGAGTTGGGGCGATCGAGAAGTTGCTTGGCTCACTTGATATTCTTTGCCATCCGCCATGTAGTACTTCACGGTGTACTTGTAAGGCGATTTGACAGGCGCAAAGACGACTTCTCGCAGCGATGCCTTCGGAGTGTTCTTATCAATCAAGTACTCGCGCTCGATCATACCGACTCCGCCTTCAGAAGCATCATAGGCAAGCTTCACTTGTACTTGGTTGACCTGACTCCAGTTCAAATCTCCAGGGAGAATGTCGATCGCTAAAATCCCAGTCTCGCCAACGTTGATAGTTAGGAACTTCTCATCTGTGGTGATTTCTTCAGACTTGTAGGCGCGGTTTTGATTGGCATAGTTCACCTGATACCAATACTTGTAAGTCCATTTGCCATTCTCAACGAAAGACTTGAACTTCTCCAGCTTATCGGGACTGTTGAAGCTGAATTCTTGAATTTGGTGAACACTACCTTCGTTGTAATCCAGATGAACTTCAACACTATCAAGCGGCAAGTCTTTGAAGTTTGCATTGACGCGCGTCGGAACTTCTAAGGTTTTGAAGAACGGATCATCGAGATCAATAGTCGTTGCGTAGTCTTCCCACTTCAGCGGCTTACCATCCTTATCAAGTAGCGTTGTAATCGGTTGCAGCATTCCTTGAGGAGCCATATTCCATTCAACTGCTTGGCTTTCTCTGTAAGAGGTGTCAAAGCTGCTAAACTTGTACTGGCTCATCCGCAAATGAAAATCAGTTGCATTCTCAGGCACTTTCTTCTGTTCTTCGGTGAACGGCTGCAACTTGTCTTCGTTGGAATTCTTGATGGCTTCTGCCAGCGAATTCATTGCCCAGTCGCGAATTTTTTGCTTGACATCATCGGTCGTTTTGAAGTCTCTAAAGTCAATCTCGACACCACCCCATTGATACTGGCTAGCATACTCGCTAACAGTCTTGTTGATGATCGTCCGATTGCGGCTTTCACCTCCAAACAACCATCGCCAAACTGAGCCAAATGCGCCTTGGGATTGCTCTCGCTTGGTAAAGTCTTCAACAAAGCTAGAGAACTTGCTGGAATCAAACCAAACACGAGCAGTAATCGGGGGTAGTTTTACGACACAGTACAAATCATAAACGACTTGAACAAATCCACCTTTGTTTTGCAGTGCTTGCTCAAAGAAGGTTGCACCGAGATCAGTGAGTTCCAGCGTAAAAGGTGTGATGTTGCGTCCGTAAAGTGAGGGCTTACCAGGGTTAAAAACAGTTTCAACGAATTTATTGCTAATGTTTTCGATGTTGAGTTTTGCAGTTCCTTTAGTGTAAGTGATTGTGCCGATTTGAACTTCTGGGGGTTTGATGTTGCTACCCGCGAATTGTTGATTGACTTGCTCTTGCAGCTTTTTGATGATGACTTGTTTCTTATCTTCGGGAACGCTAAATTCAACATCACAAACTAAGAAACCGCCACCTTTTGTTTGATCTGCTCGATCGATGGGCATTCGATATTTGTAGAAGCTGAACGAAGGGCGACCATCTTCATTAACCCGGAAACGAGGGATATCAGGGACAAGGTAATATTTAGCAGTTTCCTCGTCACTATAGACGGTTACACCCTCGATGACTTGAACTTGGTCAATTTTCAACATGAGTAGTATTCCTGATTGAGTGTAGTGTTTTCAATCTGTGTCAATTCTGCGAGATCAATGTGGGAGATGAGAGTAACCGATCGGGGAATTTTTAAACTGTCAAAATTTGTACGTAGTTCATACCGCTTCTAGTCGCAAACCATGTACTGATATCGGTTGACCGTTCAATTTTTACCAAATCATCATTGGTTAAACTTGCGGAAGCTTGAAAGTGGGTACGATCGTAAGGAATGGGTGCATCTTCCGCCATAGACAATAGCAACTGTGCCGCGCGACGTTTAGCCAGTTGAATTGCTTTTTCAAGTAAATCCTCTGGAGCTTTGCTGGACTGTTCAAGCTTGAGTCGATGCTGCACGATCGCGCTATCAATTTGCCGACTACAATCTTCAAGCGTTGGAGTCTTCGGTAGCTTCTTCAAGTCTTCTGTCACATCACCCTTGATCATGACTTCAGCAACTATCTCAGTTTTGAGTGATACTTTATAAGTAATGATTAGCTGATCTTTGCGACCATTGAAAGCTGCGATCGCTTGTGCTTTCTGTTCATTGTCAAGCTGTACGCTAAACACCGTCGTAAAGGGTGGATATCCCGAAGATTCTGCTGATTTGAGAACTTCAAAGTCACCCTTGTTTGTTTTCAGGGAAAGTATCACAGATTCGACGGTGAGCGGTGCAGGCTGTAGCGAGACAGTACCGAGATGGAATTGTTTCGCGATCGCGGTTCTTAGCTCCTCTAGTTGATCAGAAGAAACATCCCACTCACTACTAAGCTGTAACATTGCAAGCTGATCAAGCACCATGAGTGAAGCGGCTGGCTGTCCTTGCGGAGTGTGTTGAGAAGTGGGAATGCCAGGAATGTAGTAAAAGCTCGATGGATCAGAGAGATCGACATAGTATTCAATGCCCTGATAGTTAAAACGATCGAGAGTTGCCATAGAACCTCTTAGAAATTAAGTATGTTGAGCTTGGATTTTGAGTGGAACAAACGGAGGTTGAACTTCAGACCATGCCGCAGATGGAACCGAATCACGATGAATTCGATAGCGATATCCCGCTTGAAATGGAGATCTCGCCAGCCAACTCCACTCTTTGCGGGGCTGAGCAACTGTGAAAAACAACAAACTTGCTTCTGACTCTGGAGAACCTTCGGGAAGAAGCTCGATCGCATAAACCTTCAAATCGTTGCCAAACTCGCACTCAACGCTAATCTGATGCGCTCCGTACTCTCGGAATGAGTACAATCCAATTTGGCAGTTTTTAGCAGGAAAAGGAGCGATTTTGAGCGTTTGAGAACTATCGAGAGACTGAGCAGTAAGCTCGATCGTGGAATTCGTGCCAGTTTTTGGAAGTGCGATCGCAATCGCACCATCGAGATCAAACGATTGAGCATTCGTTTTCTCGCCTTCTTGCCAGCGACAGATCCCTTGAACTTTGGCAAGTTCTAACAGCGATCGGAGCGCTTCGATTGTAATGAAATTGACCGGAAATTGCTCCGGGCGAATGTACAAGCGCTGTCCTGTATGCGAAATGTCTTCTCCGTTCAATTGTTTAACCGCATTCACATCTTGCAAAACAACGGTGGTTGAAAAAGTGTAAGTGGGTTGTTCGCTTGGCGATAACCTCAGAAGTAACTTTGCAGAATCATTTGGTGGAAGCAGTTCCGAGCAAACGACTCTAGCTTGGGGACGGTATGGAAAAACAGGATCAGCTTTGAGACAAACACTGATCGAGAGAACATTGGGTCGTCGATCGGGTAAATTGGCAGAAACTGAGATCGACCAAGATCCGGTTGGAATTGGAGGTACGATCGATTCTTGGAAAACAGCGCTAAGTCCTTGAGTTTGAACAATTTGACGGGCAGAAGCTAACGGATCGAGTGTTAAAACAACAGTCCGATAAGCTTGTAAAGGTTGAGACAAATCCCATTCATAGCTGCCAGGACTCACAGAAGACAATGCAATATAAGCTCTGCCATCATTGTTTGGAGAAGGGATAAACGTGCCAAAATTAGCGCGTATCCAATCTGTCATGGTTTCAGCAAATTCAAGATTTGATGTTTCTCCAGTCACTTCAAGCGGCAGTAAACTCAAATCTTTGCGGAAGAACGCAGTGATATCTTCACACGCAACCTGTCGCTGTGTATTTCCTAAAGTAGCTAAACGCTCTAACAACACTGCCGGATCAAATCGAACTCGAATTGGTAAACGTGGCGCAACACCAACCATCTCCATTTCAGCCCGCGCCATCAGCTTGAGAATGTTACCTGTTAATGCACCTTTGAGCTTAGTCGCAGTTAAGTCAGAAACAGTTAAACCATAGCGAGCACTTGTTAAACCGTTCCAAGCTAACGCGATCGGAGCTTTAAGCTCTTCTGGAATTTCATCCACATCCGCATAGAGTCTCAAAAATCCCGCCCGGAAAATAACAGGCTGTATAGTTGCTTCAGGTTGCTGGCTTCGGACGGCATTCAGCGCTTCAGTAAACTGATAGTGAGGCTGCAATCGAAACTCTAACAGCCCATGCGGTTTTGGTGGAAGTATTGGATTTTGTCCGCGAACTAACACCAGACTAAAATCAAGCTGTTGATTCGTGCTTCCAATGTCGATCGCGCTTGGTAGAACAGAATAATCCCCTGCATTCTCATACGGATAAAAAACATATCCTCCTTCAAACTGAATCGACTGGTGAAAGTCAGGTAGTCCTTGAAGCGACATCTTTACCTCCTGCATTAAGGCAATGGCGGCAATTTCTCAGACGTAATCCATAACGGTTCTCGACTTTCCGATCGCCATTGTCCCGCTGCATCTTCGACCGTAGTTCCATTGCTGAGAATCACCTGCGATCGATAGTCATAGCTTCCCGAATCCACTTTGTTTAAAATCCAATCTTGCACTGGAGTGATCAAATCAGTCTGAACAACCAAATGATCTGGTGTTGCATCACGTAGGAATGTGACCGCGTTTCCTGACTTGAGATCAACACTGATCGCAGCAATTCGATCACCGAAAATTGCATTTACCGTTCTGACTTCAAGTTTGCGCTTGTAGGTTGCACTCGAATTGAGTCGTATGATCGACTTCCAGATTGCTTCTCGATCGGCTAAAACTTCAATCCCGCTTAAATCGAATACTGCTTGTGAACTATTATTGAGCGGGATTGCACTATTGACTGTTAGATTAATAGTCTCACCAGGCTTAAGTTTGATCGGGAAAGTACAGCCTGTGATTGTTGCTTGAACTTGCAGGTTTGTATTGATTTTAGCAGCGAGAGAATTGATCCGAATTGGACTCTCGATCGCATTTTTTAGCGCTACTTGAATTGTTCCTGATGCAATCTCGATCGATTGTGTGTTATCAATCATCTCCCCAACAACATCATCGATTTGAGCAATGAACGGAATGTCCTTTGTAATGTTGTTTGGTAAGCTAACTTTGACGTGTCCTTGAAAGATCTGAGTTGAGCTAAACAGCGCGTCGTAGATTTTCTGAAACGCTTTCATCGACAACGTGCAAGAATCTCGAAATCCGCTTCGTAACTCAACTGGAATATTAACGCGCTCTCGATAGTCGAGCGATCCATCTTCTTGCGGCAGTCCCAAAAACAGACGAGGAGGTGTCTCAGCTACTAACGGCTTGAATTCAACCCCTGTTACGTCTGCTGGAAACGGTTTAGGAATGTATTGTTCTAAGTCTTTTGCAGCAGCGGCGAGTCGAGCAGCATCAACATAAGGATATGCCCAAAACTCAATCGTGACTTGCATCTCTTCAGAGCCTTCGATCGGCTGAAACTCGATCGACAACATTGGATAGTGTGGACTCTCTGGGCGGCGTACTAGTTTGAAGCTATCGGGCAGATAATAGAATACGTGCCGTTCAGCCGGGTCTTGATAATAGCTATCTCCATTCGATTGACGCAGATCGAGCTTAAAGCTTGCATTATTCGAGTCAGTAATATCGCGATAGATATAAGGATGTAAGGCTGGTGGAAACACAAAAGGATGATAGTCGCTTTGTACATCTAATACTCTCGTCGTTTCTCGAAACTGCGGTTCGACGGGCGGGCGATATGTTACCCACTGAATTTGTAAGTCATAACCATAAGAAATGACCTGTACTTTTGCAAAGTTACCATTGTTCGTTCTGACTGCAAAAACATTCCCGTTGGTAAGATAGTTACTGCGGTTTGCGGTTGGATCGTCATCTGATACAACAATCGGAGGTCGCTTTACAGGAATTTGATCGAGCGGAGGTCGCTTAACTAGAATTCTGTCATTGATCGGAATTCGGTCAACGGCATCGATCGAGCGAAGTTGATTCACAACCACTCGGCTCAGAA
This sequence comes from Leptolyngbya sp. ERB_1_1, assembly GCA_040289665.1. GTDB lineage: Bacteria > Cyanobacteriota > Cyanobacteriia > Leptolyngbyales > Leptolyngbyaceae > Leptolyngbya. The sequence continues at coordinate 8,090 of PSLO01000099.1, forward strand.
CAACCGGATCGATTTTGGTTCTAACAATATCAGGATTAACTCTTGTGGCAGTATCTACTTTAGCAACAACATCGATCGGTAATCTTTTACGCCACGAAACAATAGAACCATCAATCGGAGTAGAACTATAGGTAAGCGATCGCAGTTCTTCAACCGTAATTGCATTAAAATCGCGGATTCCTAAACTGACAATCTGAGCATTGCCTCGTGGAACCATTTTTCGCAAAACCTTGGTTTCTTGTTCCCACCAGATGTCTCCGGTTGTTCCTTCCGCCCCAGCATCCAAGTTAAACAACCAAGTGCCGCGAATTGTTCCGGTTCCAGAAGAAACGATCGAGGTTGCAGTTTCCGAAAGTGGGAGTCCAACTCTGGTCGATCGACGAATTGTGAGAACCGACGCATACGCCAAATTGGTTAAGGCTTGATACACTAAGTCCCGCTCCGGAATCGAAGACAATTGCAAAACTGCTCGGATTCCTTCTGGCTGTGGTGTCACTTCCTGAAAAATTAGTTCTTTCTGCCCTGCATTCGCATCATTCGGATCAAGCCGATGCTGCAAAATTACGCTGACTGAATGATTCATTTCTTTAGCCGATCGCGCTAAGTCCTGAATTGCCGGAGCCGGATATTTTTCTAATTCAATACTCAAACTCCAACCTTGCGGACTTTGCCCCAACATGATGTGAACTTGTTGATTTCGTTCAGCAACGCGGTACCGTGGCAAATAGTACTTTGTTCCATCCGTTGGAGCTTCAAACAATACCTCATCGTTTACTGTTCCACCAGGGGAAATTGGGACGGTGATTTGATTGCGTGGTACACCAGAGATCGGCTCTCGAATGGTTGCAATCTCGGCTGCCAACTCCGGGTTGATCCATTTCATCTGTTCAAGTCTTGTTGTGACCACAGGGGTAGCTTCGATCGCAGTTGCAGGGATCGCTTGAGCGAGTTGAAGGGTTGTGCGATCGCTAATGTTATTCACCACAGGCGCTCCTTAGTTCGTATCTTTCTCGTATCTTTCTATGGTGGAAGCCACGATCGAGCGAAGGCAGTACCCACGCGGGGAGTTTTCGTTTACGATCGAGCTTGACTCTCAATGCTCCGGACATGAAATTTTTGCTGATTGGATTAGTAAAAGGCTATCGAGTGATAATTTCCCCGTTGTTGATGCCGTCTTGTCGATTTCATCCGACCTGTTCTCGATACGCGATCGAAGCTCTCGAAACTCATGGCGCACTGAAAGGCAGTTGGCTCTCGGTACGGCGAATTTGTCGTTGTCATCCGCTAAACCCTGGTGGCTACGATCCGGTTCCGCAAAAAGATGAAGCATGAAATCTTATCAAAAAATTGCGATCGTCGAATGTCACGAACCCTTAGTCGAACTTCCGAATCCGTTCGCGCGTGTCACCCCACATCCTTATGCGAAGTTAGGCGCACCCTATGGAGAAAAATCGCCGTTTTTCGTGAGGCAAGGAATTCTCGATCGTCTACTCAGGGCTGACTCTCAGCTTCAGAAACTCCAACCCGGATGGAAGCTTCAGATTTTTGATGCGTATCGTCCGGTGGCAGTTCAGCAATTTATGGTAGATCACACGCTAAAAGAATTAGTCAATGCAAACGGATTGAATTTAGAAACACTATCTGCAACGCAGCGAGAAGAATTTCAGCAACAGGTGTATCAGTTTTGGGCAATACCAAATTTAGATCCGGCAACTCCTCCGCCTCACAGTACTGGAGCCGCGATCGATGTCACTTTAATCGATGAAGCCGGAAATACAATCGACATGGGATCAGAAATTGATGAAATCTCAGAGCGATCGTTTCCGAATCATTTCGAGAATTCTGGTTTACCCTATCATCGACACCGGGAAATTCTCGCAAATAGCATGATTTCCGCAGGCTTCAAGCGCCACTGGAATGAATGGTGGCACTTCTCCCACGGAGATCAGATTTGGGCATGGCTAACAAATCAGGACGATCCAGCAGCGAATGCGATCGCGCAATACGGCAGAGTCTAACCTTCGACTACGATTCTGGTAGGTTTCCGAAGCGATCGCGGTAACGTGCAAGTTCAGCAGCAAGTTCCTCAGCGCGTTGGCGTTCTGCTTCGGCGCATTGGCGTTCTGCTTCAGCACGTTGAGATTCTTGAGCGGTTTGAGATTCGGCGGTCTCTAAGGCAGCGGCTAACTCGTCAGGAATCAAAAGTTTATCGCCTGTATCTAAGCGATAAAACCCAATTAGGTTGTCTTCTACCGTGAGCCGAAGCTTTAAGGGTTGGCTTTGACCGTCGGTAATGGGTTCATAAGTATCGTCTCGTAATCTGTAGCCGCGCAGTTTTTCTGCAATCCATTCGCCTCTAGGATCGAATTGCCAGTATTCTTGAACGCCCAACTGTTCGTAAAGCGTTTTTTTGAAGCCTTCATCCTGAGTTCTGGTTCCCAGTGAAGTCATCTCAAAAATGACCGCTGGAACCTGCCCTTCCTCCCAAATTTTGTAGCTGTCGCGTCCACCTGGCTCGACATCAAAAATGACCATCACATCCGGAGCCGTTCGCAACCTGGGAAACCCCTGTGCATAATAAAGAAACTGATTGCCCAAAACAGTCGCTTGTTGACCTGTGAGATATTGCCCCAGTACTTCTAGCGTGATTAGCAGGGCATAGAAATGATCGAAAGTTTCTGCCACGGGTTCACCATCGCCAGTCGGGTAGAAGATCTCTGTCGTTTGCGAAACGGGAGAACTAGCAGTCATCATCGTTTCTCCAGTGCATATGATCTCATTCATTATACGATCGCGCCAAAAATTTACTACCGCCGATCGACAGCAGCCTTTGATCCGACTCAAGCGTGAATCTATGGCTTTCTCATCTCAGGGCAATCTTTTGAGCGGGCGTTTGCGCCAGTTGCTTTGCTCGTCTCAGGTTGTTCTGAGCCGCTTCGTAGCTCAAATCAGTATCTACCGCTTTTTCAAACTGCGCGATCGCTTGTTTCACTTTCCCCTGACGTTGAAGCGCTGAACCTAAACCATTAAGCGCGATCGCATGATTGTTTCCAAGAGTACCTTTGCGCTCACTCGGTTGAGTTAGTACTTGTCGGTACGCTGAGATCGCTTCATCAAACCGATTTTGATCTGCCAGCGCATGACCGAGGAAAATATGCGCCCAAGTATTATCCGGTGCAACTTCTGCCGCCTTGCGATAGAGCCTGATTGCTTCCTCGTCTTGTCCCTGTGTCTGTAAAGCACGACCTAAACCCACGTAGGCGATCGACTGTGCAGTTTCGGTCTGCTCAGGTGCGTTTAATGCGCGTTGATAAGATTCGATCGCTTCAGAAATCTTCTTTTGCTGCGACAACACATTACCGAGTCCTGCATAAGCATTCATCTGCTTGGGATTGGCTGCGATCGAGCGACGATATGCCGCGATCGCTTCTTCGAGACGTTTGCGATCAGCGAGTGCATTTCCCAGACCGCTATAAGCTGCAGCGTTTTGAGAATTAATCTCGATCGCTCGACGGTAAGAGGCGATTGCTTCCTCAGTCCGGCGTTGTGCTGCCAAAACTTCACCTAATCCGTTGTAGGCATCCGCATTTTCCATATCGAGCACGATCGCTTTTCGATACACAGCAACGGCTTCATCGTATTTGCGGCTAACCTGAAGTTCGTGTCCTAAATTTACATAGTAAGCCGGATCGCCAAGCGCGAGATCGCTTGTAATTTCGGGTGTAGAAGCACGAACTGCATCGCGAGCATCATCACATCCTGTTGTTAGTGCAGCAGCGGTCAAGGTCAAAAGAATCGGGAAAACTGAGCGTTGAGAAACTTGCATTGCTGGTGCCTCAATACGTGGACGACAAATCGTTATTCCGTATCTACCGCACCCTGATTGGTTTCATTTTGCACTAGCTTAGTCTAAGCGCAAAATAGAAATTGTTGCATTGTGGGCAACATTCAAGTTTTATCATAGATCGGTAAAAATTTGACTTCCTCTTGTACATCTTGCAGACACTTTGGCTCGGAATCGGATGTCGGCGCGGCACTTCAAAACAAACGATCAATTCTGCGATCGCTCAAGTTCTCGAACAGCATCAGTTATCCAGCGGCGCGATCGTGGGAATTGCAACCGTCGATCGCAAACGCCATGAAGCAGGATTACTGGAATATTGCCAAGAACACGAGCTTCCTTTGTCTTTGTTTTCGGCGGATCAACTTCAAGCAATCGCGGTACCCAATCCTTCTGTTGATCGGATCGGAACGCCGAGCGTAGCAGAAGCAGCAGCGCTTTGTGCAGCAGGATCAAATATTCTACGAGTGTCGAAACAAGCGATCGAGAAAACAGTGACGATCGCGATCGCGCAAATTCCAGGGTGCGATAAGCTGAGAGGTGTTGATTTGGCGGTAAAGCATGAAGGTGCAGCGATTTGCGATCGGTCTACTGACTCTAGTGTGTAGCATTTGGATGATGGCGAGTGCGCTAGCTGATCCCATCGTCGGTAAACGGTACGATCAGCAGTATCGCCCACCGTTGTCGTACAGCAATGCGGATGTGAAAGGGCAAGATTTTTCTGGTCAAACGCTGAGATTTGCAGAATTTACAAACGCAAATCTAACTGATGCGAATTTCTCCAACGCTGATCTCTCAGGAGCCGCGATGAGTGCATCGAATATGACGGAAACGAATCTGCATGGCGCGAATTTGCAGCAAGCGATGGTCGATCAAGTTCCGATGGTGCGGGTAGATTTGAGCGATGCGAACCTCACCGATGCCATGCTGCTCCGTAGCGCATTTCTAAATGTTAATATCACGGGGGCAGATTTTACCGGAGCCATTCTCGATCGTGCTCAAGTCCGAGAATTGTGCAGCATCGCTCAGGGCACAAATTCAAAAACGGGTGTGGAGACGCGAGAATCACTCTCGTGCCCGTCTTAGGAGGCGTTTATGAATCGGGTTGGGGTGATTGGGGGCGGTCAGTTAGCCTGGATGATGGGAGATGCAGCAAAAAAATTGGGATTAGATTTGGCGATTCAAACACCGAGTTCAACCGATCCCGCTGTCTCGATCGCCAAAGAAACGATTCTTGCACCCCTAAATGATGCTGAGGCAACGGCAAAATTAAGCGATCGTGTGGATGTGATCACATTTGAAAACGAATTTGTGGATCTCGATGCCCTATCTCAAATTCGCTCCGCTTGCTTTCGTCCTAGTTTGTCTGCACTCAAGCCGCTTTTAGACAAGTACGATCAGCGCTGTTTTCTCAAAACGAATCATTTACCAACTCCCCACTTCTGGACACCCGAAGTGCAGCCCGTTTCGTTTCCAGTCGTTTTAAAAACTCGCCGCTTAGGATATGACGGTCAGGGAACTTTGATTATTCGGGATCAAGCCGCTTGGGATGCAACGATCGCGAAACTTGAATCTGTGCCGCTCTTGGTTGAAGAATTCATTCCGTTCGATCGCGAATTAGCGGTGATGGCAGCGCGATCGACCGCTGGCGAAATTGTCGTTTATCCCGTGGTCGAAACTCAGCAAGAAAATCAGGTATGTCGTCGGGTAATTGCTCCGGCTGAAGTTTCAGAATCGGTTGTGCGTGAAATTTCCGCGATCGCTCATACGCTGCTTCGTCAGTTGGAAGTCGTAGGAATTTACGGAATCGAATTCTTTTTAACGAAAGACGATCGCGTTTTGGTGAATGAAATTGCACCTCGCACGCATAATTCGGGGCATTACACGATCGAGGCTTGCGAGACCTCTCAGTTTGAACAGCAGCTTCGAGCCGTGAGCGGCTTACCGTTGGGCAGTGCTGCCTTAAATTGTGGCGGAGCCATTATGGTGAATCTACTTGGATTTGAGCAGGTGGAAAGCGATTATCGAGAGAAAAGAGACGCAATCGCACAACTTCCGAAGACTTTTATTCATTGGTATGGCAAATCAGAATCGCGTCCGGGTCGCAAATTAGGGCACGTTACTGTTTTGTTAGATTCGGCTTTGAATGTCCGCCAGCAGGCAATGAATTTAGCGAATGTGATCGAGTCGATCTGGTATTCGCTTTAAGCGATCGTGCCTTCGTACGGAGCATTCCCCGCTATCGCTGATTTTTTGGCGCGAAGAAGCCAATCTGAACGGCGATGGGGCGTTCTCGCATCGGGATGCGGGTTTGAATCGGAGCATTTAACACCTTTGCTCCGGTTGGCGTTTGCACTGCTAATGTCACCGAGCCGCCGCCATCTAAGTTCAATGCGGTTTCTGCGCCTAATTTCGCCATGTAGTCCGCCGTTTCAACAAAAGTGAGACCCTCGCTGTACTGAAACTGTTTGCCATCGATCAGAACGAGCCAGAGTTTTTTTCCGGTTTTGTCGATCGCAATCACAGTTCGTGGATAAGGCTTATCTTTCGGTGCTTCATATGAGGGAGGTGGCAACGGTTGACCATTTTTTACTAGAAGATCATTTCCCGCGACGGCTTGCTCTGTTCCTGAAGGACAGAACCCCCGTTCATCGATTGCAACGCGATTTTGAGACAGAAAACAAATCGTAGACCATCCTTCTTGTGCTGGGGAATAGGTTTTTCCATTTGAGGTAGCTTGTCCTAAACTATTAACGGGATTACCAATGCGGGGATAGAAGTCCCAAGGTGTCTCTTCACGAAAGGGATGAAAAAAATTCGCGTTGATTGCTAGTTGAAGCTCAAATTCGTCAGTAAATTCTGTCACAGTGCGGGCAACAGTTTCCAATCCACCTGGAGAAGCCTCAACTACACCCGGAGTGACAAAAGGGCGAATTCCTGGAGTCGTTAGATCGATCGAGATTTGATGCAACATCACTGGACGCGGCTTAGACCACGCTTGCCGTTCATACGTAATACCGGGAAACAGCGATCGCGTTTCATTGGTACGGGGTGGTCGAGAATGTTGAGCCACACTGTAAAGCGCGATCGGGATCATCAGCACAATCAGCACCAAAACGCTGATCATTTTCCTAAAACTTTCTCGATCGCGCTGTTGCATAGGTATAAATTAGGTGTGCGTAACGTTGTACCAATATGACTCATTTTATTAATTGCGATCGGCTTTGTTGCATGAATAACTAGAAACGGTAACCTGTAGAACAGGAGAATTGTCAGACTTGCGGATGAAAACGA
>PSLO01000100.1:0-15041 GCA_040289665.1 Leptolyngbya sp. ERB_1_1
GCATAAAGTCATTTTTAACGCTGTTTTAGTCCTCTCTATACTCTCACAACTGACCTGGGATTGCTATACGTCATTTGCAATTGGGTTTGTGCAAATTTACGTGAGACTTATGCTGATTTAAGCAATAGTGCCAAAGATGCAGATTTAATCATTGCTGGAGAAGGTGTTTTGGCGGCTCGGTTGGTTGCAGAAAAGTTAGGAATTCCGTGGGCGTTTGCGGTTCTGCAACCCGCTTCATTTCTATCGGTTTATGATCCGTCTGTCCTGCCTGTTTTTCCGGTTCTTGCTAAATTGCGCGGTTTGGGGTCGATCGCCAGTCGTGGCATTCGCACATTATCAAAAATCATGTCGAAATCATGGGCAGAACCCGTTCATCAACTGCGACGAGAACTTGAATTGCCGCCACTGGTTGGAAATCCCTTTGTTGACGACGAATATTCTCCCTATCTGGTGTTAGCAATGTTCTCACCAGCATTTGCAAAACCTCAATCCGATTGGGCTGTAAATACTGTAATTACCGGATTCGCATTCTACGATGGCAGCGAGGGAGGAGCAGAACTTTCACCAGAACTTCAACAATTTCTGAATGTGGGTGAACCACCGATCGTATTTACGCTAGGTTCTGCCGCTGTGATGTCTCCGGGTCGCTTCTACCAAGAAAGTATCGAAGCCGCAAAGCGCTTAAACCGCCGCGCTGTTTTGCTAATTGGTAAGAATGCACCTCCAGAAAATCTTTCAGAAGACATCATTGCTGTGAGTGATGCGCCCTACTCTCAAATTTTCCCATGCGCTTGCGCGATCGTTCATCAAGGCGGAATTGGGACAACGGCTCAGGGATTACGGGCAGGTCGTTCAATGCTGGTCATGCCCTACAGCCATGACCAACCGGATAATGCTGCGAGAGTTGAGCGTTTGGGAGTGTCGCGCACAGTTCCGCGTAAACAATATTTGGCATCGCGAGTCACCAAGGCGTTAGGTGAACTGTTAGAAAATCCTGGCTATGCAGCGAAGGCGACCTCGATCGGACGAATTATTCAAGCTGAGAACGGCGTGAATGTGGCATGTGATGCGATCGAGAATCAGCTTCAATCTACAGCAACTTAACTGCGATTGAAGCGGTAGAGTAAAAGCTGGAGTCATAGTGACACGCGATGAAAGAATTTACGATCGGCGAAAAAGTCCGCCTCATTTCTCTTCCACCCTATTTGAAAACGGCTGACTCAATGCCGATGCTGCGTCCGGCGGATATTTTGCAAGTTGGGGAAGAAGGAACCATTCTCGATCGACGACCCGGCGGCTATTGGGGAGTGCGATTTCTCAAAGGCTCATTCTTGCTAGATGATCAGCATTTAGAACCACTTTAGTCTCCGAGTTCACCGAAGCGGTCACCACCAAGTGTGCCGTAGGCATCGCGATACTGCTGAAGCAATAATTCCATTTCCTCTTTCTGGCGTTCTGCCTGTTCAGCCCGCTGTCTCTCTTGTTCAGCCCGCTGTCGTTCCTGCAATAGCAACTGATTAATCTCGGTAAATGAAAAAAAGCGATCGCCATCTGGACGATATAGCTCTAATTCTTCTGCAAGGTTGAACCGAATGCCTAAACGCGGACTAATCCAACCGTCCATCTCTTCAATGCTATCAAGCCCGGTTTCCGATCTCTGCCATCCACTGAGTTCAATCCGGTCTGGATCGCAGATATAATATTCTTCAACGCCGTAGCGATCGTAAAATAACAGCTTGCGATCCATCTCCCGCCGAGTATTGCTTGGAGATAAAACCTCGAATACAACCTGGGGTGGGAGATTATCTTCTTTCCATTGTTGATAAGAGCCTCGGTCTCCTTTCGGTCTGCCAAATACGACCATTGCATCAGGAGCGGTGCAAACGGTGTTATTTCCTTCGATCGGATACCAGAGCAAATCGCCTGCGACAAACACATTCGGCTCTTCTGCAAATAACCATTCCAGATTTTGTTCAATCACGACAATCCAACGGAACTGCTTTGTATTGTCTGCCATTGGCTTGCCGTCACTTTCTGGATAAAACACTTCAGAAGAGGTGAGTGTTTGTTGCTGAGTCGTCATGCTAAAACTCCTGATTGCAACCGTTATGCCTAATTTACCATAGAACCTTTGCACTACTTTGCCAACACTAAAAAATCCCGCTTCTATTGAAGAAAACGGGATTGTAATTAAATATCAAACGAACATTAAACAGTCTGTTTTTCGCGTGCTAAGAACTTTTCTAGTTCAGTTAGCGCATCTGCATCAACTTTCGTTTGCATCGGGCAGAATTTCGGTCCACACATTGAGCAGAACTCTGCGGTTTTGTAGATATCTGCGGGTAGCGTTTCATCGTGATATTCTTTTGCCCGTTCTGGATCAAGCGACAGTTCAAACTGTTTGTTCCAGTCGAAGTTATAGCGTGCGGTGGAAAGTTGATCATCTCGATCGCGTGCTCCCGGTCGATGCCGCGCGATGTCTGCCGCGTGTGCCGCAATCTTGTAAGCAATCAATCCAGCCCGGACATCTTCTGCATTCGGTAAGCCTAAATGCTCTTTTGGAGTGACATAACAAAGCATTGCTGTACCGTACCAGCCTGCCATTGCTGCCCCGATCGCAGAAGTGATGTGATCATATCCCGGTGCAATGTCCGTAACCAGTGGACCTAACACATAGAACGGCGCTTCGGAACACTCTTCCATTTGCTTACGAACATTGAATTCGATCTGATCCATTGGCACGTGTCCAGGACCTTCGACCATTACTTGAACATTGTGTTCCCAGGCTTTGCGGGTGAGTTGTCCCAAGGTTTTGAGTTCTGAGAGTTGCGCCTCATCGGAAGCATCATGCGTACAACCCGGACGGAGAGAATCGCCTAAGCTAAAGGACACATCGTATTTTTTGAAGATTTCGATGATGTCATCGAAGTGGGTGTAGAGCGGATTTTGCTTGTGATGCTGCAACATCCACCGAGCAATAATTCCGCCACCGCGAGAAACAATTCCGGTAATTCGCGATCGCACAAGCGGCAAGTACTCGATCAACAGTCCAGCATGAATCGTCATGTAATCGACTCCCTGCTGAGCGTGTTTCTCAATCACGTGCAGAAAATCATCTGGAGTTAGGTTGTCGAGGTTGCCATGTACACTTTCTAGCACTTGGTAGATCGGCACCGTGCCGATCGGGACAGGAGACGCATTGATGATGGCTGTGCGAATTTCATCTAAGTTGCCGCCGCCTGTGGACAAGTCCATTACGGTATCTGCGCCGTACTTCACAGCGAGTTGCAGTTTTGCAATTTCTTCGCTCATGTCCGAGGAATTGGGCGAAGCACCGATGTTAGCGTTTACTTTGCACTTGGATGCGATACCGATCGCCATTGGTTCTAGGTTCGGGTGATTGATATTGGCAGGGATGATCATCCGACCGCGTGCAACTTCATCGCGAATCAATTCGACTGGGAGATTTTCTCGCTGGGCAACATAATGCATTTCTTCGGTGATCACGCCGTTTCGGGCGTAGTGCATCTGTGAAACGTTGTCCTGCCCCCGACGTTTGGCAATCCAATCTGTCCGCATAAATTTTTCCTCTGATAAGTAGCTTCCCTTCGCTGGCATTACCCAGTCTCAGGTTCTAAGGGTTTGTTCTCAGCCCAAAAAGGCACCCCTAGCTTGATTGCCTATCGTATCAGGTTAGCAGCGAAAATGCTCGTCCTGTAAAGTTCGTTTCTGAGTCAAGAAGATTGATGTAGAACTGCGATCGACTATTTACTCGCTCAATTCACCCGATCGATGTTTCTGGTAAATTCGCTAAACCCCATTTGATTATCGATCGCAAAACGGGACGTAAACTATTTCCTTTTTCAGTGAGCTGATAGTTCATGCGGCGGGAATGAGTGCTGTAAGGTTGTTTTTCGATTAGGTTGAGGTCTTCGAGCTTGCGGAGTCGATCGCTCAAGATGTTGGTCGAAATGCCCTCAGGAGAATCGAGAAATTCCTCAAATCGCTGTTTCTTAAAAAACATCATGTCCCGAATGATCAGCAACGTCCAACGATCGCCAATCAGATCTAACGTGCAGGCAATCGGACAAGTTGATCGAGCATCCATTTTTTCACCTCGCTTTGTTCCTTGCATTTTACAAGTGACTTTGTTACTTTTAACTTGCAATTTACAAGTCGTGAAAAATGAAAACACAAACCGGAGAAAATTTTACGATCGTCGATTTAGGTGAACTCGAAGCGCTGGATCAGTTTGTGTTTGAAGCACCTGAAGTAAAAATTAAGCGTGAAGGGAAGGTGTTTCTAAAAGATTTGCTTCATCTGACCGGAGCGGAGATTTCGATCAATAAACTGCCTGCTCATGAATCGATCCCGTTCTACCATAAGCATCAGCAGAATGAAGAGATTTACATTTTTCTCAAAGGAACAGGCGAGTTTCAAGTCGATGGCAAAAATTTTCCGGTGGGTGAAGGCTCGATCGTGCGAATTGATCCAGCAGGCGAACGCTGTTTACGGAATTGTGCGGAAACTCAGTTGTATTATGTGGTGATTCAAGTGAAGGCGGGTTCTTATTCAGGTCGAACGATTCAAGACGGAGTGGCAGTGCGAAAGCGAGTGGTTTGGGATTAACAAATCTCTATCGGTGGCTAGGTGAATTTTCCTGATTGAGATTCTATAAGCGAGAATAGGCAAACTGTGGCTTGATGGCAGTCGGATGAGTGGTGTAATTGGAGACAAATGTTTTTCGTCCATCGAGCCGCGAGTGGAATCAGTCAAACTCTTGAGACTTGATGGGACGTTGTTATGGATCAACTGATTGCGACAGTTTTACAAAATTCTGAAGAAAAATTTGTTCTTCAACAGCTTGTTGATCGGCTCAGTCGATCAAATCAGCGATATTTTCTAAAAAATGAAATTCTCCAGGCATTTGCTGAGTACTGTCATGAAGCAAACAAACCGCCTCATTTCCTGCACTCTTCACATATTGCTAATCTAATTCAATACAGTCACGAGCTACTAATCGAAGACGATCGCATCTGGTTAGTGTTACGTCCGTGGATTGGGAATCAGCAGATTTGGGCATTAGATCCCACACTGACTGAATGTACATCGATGCCACCGAAAGCCTTACTGGAAGCCCGTGATCGCTTTGTGAATCATGCTCAACCGAATTTGTTTGAAATTGATGTCACGCCTTTTTATGAGGGAACACCCACGATCAATGATCCGCGCAACATTGGACAAGGACTCGCCTTTCTCAATCGGTATCTATCGAGTCAGGTTGTAAATGATCAATCTTACTGGCTCAATATGTTGTTCGATGTGTTACATCGGCACGAATATGAAGGAATTCCGTTGTTGATCAATGATCAGATTCAATCGGGTGAGCAATTAGAGCGGCAGGTTCGACAAGCAATTCAGATTTTGCGATCGCGTCCCCCCGAAGAACCGTATCAGCGCATTCATCCAGAGCTACAACCATTAGGATTTGAGCCGGGATGGGGCAATACCACAGAGCGCGCGCGAGAGATGATGGAACTGCTGGAGCAGATGATTACAATGCCACACAGCGCGATTCTAGAGGCGTTTGTCGCGAGATTTCCTTCTGTGTTTCGAGTCGCATCGATTTCGATTCATGGATGGGTCGGACAAGAAGAATTAGGGCGACCAGAAACGCTCGGACAAGTGGCTTACGTGTTGGATCAAGCGCGATCGCTCGATCGACAATTGCACCAAGAGATTGAACTCGCTGGATTATCGATGCTCAACATTCAGCCGCAGGTGGTGATCTTGACACGATTAATTCCGAACTGTGAGGGAACCCAGTGTTCATTACCTTTAGAAAAGGTCGATGATACTGAGAGTACTTGGATTCTGCGGGTTCCATTCCGAGAGTTTAATCCTAAAATTACTGACAATTGGATTTCAAAATTTGAGATTTGGGGTTATTTGGAAACTTTCGCGATCGATGCTCAAGCCCAATTGCTCAAGCAGCTTGGCGGTAAACCTGATCTGATCATCGGTAACTACAGCGATGGAAATCTAGTGGCTTCACTCATGGCACGTCAGCTAAATGTGACACACTGCAATATTGCTCATTCGCTCGAAAAGCCGAAGCATCTATTTAGTAACCTTTACTGGCAAGAATTAGAACCACAATTCCATTTTTCCGCGCAATTTACCGCAGATCTAATCAGCATGAATGCGGCAGATTTCATCGTCACTTCGTCGTATCAAGAGATCGTAGGTTCTCCGGATACGTTTGGACAGTATGAATCATATAAGTGCTTCACCATGCCGCAGCTTTACCATGTAATCAACGGTATTGAATTATTTAATCCGAAGTTTAATCGTGTTCCGCCGGGAGTCGATGAGCGCATCTTCTTCCCGTACACGAACGAGCGATCGGCAGAACGACGCGATCGCATGACTCGCTTATTATTTGAGCAGGAAGACCCGAATATTTTCGGCAAACTTGCTCATCCGGAGCGTCGTCCACTCCTCGCTGTTTCACCGCTAACTCCTGTGAAAAATCTAGCGGGACTGGTGGAATGCTTTGGTCGTAGTTCTGAACTTCAGCAGCATTGCAATTTAATTCTCGTTACTAATAAACTTCATGTTGAAACGGCTACTAATGCACAAGAAGCCGAAGAGATTGAAAAACTGCATCGATTAATTGATCACTATCAGTTGCACGAACACGTCCGCTGGATTGGCGAACGCCTGTCGAATCCTGATCTCGGTGAAATGTATCGCTGCATCGCCGATCGCCAAGGAATTTTTGTCCATTTTGCTCGCTTTGAAGCGTTTGGAAGAGTATTGCTCGAAGCGATGATTTCTGGACTACCATCGTTTGTAACTGAATTTGGAGGAACGACCGAAATTGTTGAAAACGACAAGTATGGATTTTTGATTAACCCTACGGATTTACAAGGTTCAGCGCGTAAGATTCTAGAGTTTCTCGATCACGCGAATGCCGACCCGAATTACTGGCAGTTGATATCAACGCGCAGCATTCAACGCATTCACGACGAATATAACTGGCAACATCATACCCAACAGCTTTTACTACTGACCAGACTTTATAGTTTCTGGAACTATGTGCATCGCGAAAGTCGGGAATCACTTCTACACTACCTCGATGCTCTGTTTCACCTAATCTATAAACCCAGAGCCGAAATGATTCTCGAACAGCACCAAAAACAGTAGCCCTCTGAACATTCCCGGAGTCTCGCGCCATGACCCAAACCGACCGCTCACCGTTGATTTACACCGACTGGACAGTGATCGAAACTCAATTCGATCCAACATTGTTAAACGCCCGTGAAACTGTTTTTACGATCGGAAATGGCTATCTTGGTACACGCGGGAGTTTTGAAGAAGGATTCCCGCAATCTCAACCTGCGACATTGATTCACGGGGTTTATGATAATGTTCCCGTTGTCTATACAGAGTTGGTCAACTGCCCAGATTGGCTACCATTGTTGATTATTGTGGATGGCGATCGCTTTCAGCTTGATCAAGGCGAAATTCTCAGTTACGAACGCCAGCTTGATGTGAAACAGGCGACGTTGAGCCGTTCAGTAAAATGGCGTAGTCCGAACGGAAAAACGATTTCACTCCAGTTTGAGCGATTTGCCAGTCTTGCAGATGAACACGTTGTCGGACTGCGCTGTCAGGTTACGGCACTAGAGCAAGATACGATCGTCGAAGTGCAAGCGAGCATCAATGGCTATCCGGAAAATCAAGGCTTTAATCATTGGGAACATATCGGACAAGGCAAAACCGAGCATGGTGTTTGGCTGCAAGTTCGGACTCGTACCTCCCATATTGAACTGGCAATGGCATCAGGACTGTCATTGAGTGGTGCAGAAGGCACCGTTCAGATCACCAATGTCCCAGGCTATCCGACGTTAACCACAACGTTTATGGCTCCAAAAGGGGAAACGATCACGATCGAGAATTTGCTCACAGTCTACACTTCTCACGATGCCGAAGCTCCAGTCAAAGCGGCTCAAACAAAACTTGCAGGGTTAACAAACTACCAAACGCTGTTTGATGCTCATCAGCAAAGTTGGGCAGAAGCTTGGCAGCAAAGCGACATTGTAATCGAAGGAGATTTGCGCGCTCAATTTGCAGTTCGCTACAACTTATTTCAATTGTTAATTGCAGCAGCGCGACACAACGATCATGTCAGCATTCCCGCAAAGACGCTCTCTGGTTTTGGCTATCGTGGTCATGTGTTTTGGGACACTGAGATTTTCATTCTGCCGTTTTTTACCTTCACTCAGCCGCATTTAGCGCGTAACTTACTGACCTACCGTTACTACACGATCGAGGGCGCTCGTCGCAAAGCGGCATACTACGGCTACAAAGGTGCAATGTACTCATGGGAAAGCGCGGATACAGGGGATGAAGTCACTCCACGCTGGGCATTGCCGAAAGATCCCTATGGCGAGGATATTCGGATTTGGTGTCGCGATCGTGAAATTCATATCAGTGCGGATATTGCCTACGCTGTATGGTACTACTGGCAAGCAACTGAAGACGATGAATGGATGCGCGATTACGGTTGCGAGATTATTCTTGATACCGCTGTGTTTTGGATGAGTCGAACGGAATGGAGTACGCGCTATGAACGCTACGAGATTCGTGAAGTGATCGGCGCAGATGAATATCACGAACACGTTGACAATAATGCGTTTACGAACCGAATGGCACAATGGCATTTAGAAAAAGCGATTTATGTCTATGATTGGTTAAAAGATTGCTATCCTGAACGACTAAAAGAGTTGTGCGAACGCTTAAAAATTACTTCAGAACGTCGATCGCGTTGGCAAGATATTGCAGCAAATCTTTGGATTTCCTATCATCCATCTGGCTTAATCGAACAATGCGAAGGTTTCTTTAATCTCAAAGATATTAACCTTCAAGACTATGAACCGCGATCGAAGTCGATGCAGGAAATTCTAGGCATTACAGGCGCAGATAAAGCGCAGGTTCTCAAACAACCCGATGTATTGATGCTGCTTTATCTGATGCGGCAATCTCAAGAGTTTCCCTACTCGAAAGAATCCTTGGAGACAAATTGGAACTACTACGCACCTCGCACCGACATCACCTATGGATCATCATTAGGTCCTGCAATTCATGCAATTCTGGCATCTGACCTCAATAAAACGATCGAAGCCTACGATCGCTTTATGCAAGCGGTGTTAGTTGATCTCGAAGACACGCGCGGCAATGCCCATGATGGAATTCATGCCGCATCCGCAGGTGGCATCTGGCAAGCCGTTGTCTTGGGCTTCGGGGGTGTCCAGTTTGGCGATGAACCCTTTGCCCATCCGCACCTTCCCCCCGGTTGGACACGGTTGAAATTTCGTCTCCAATGGCGCGGCAAATGGCACGAATTTGACCTTAGAGCAGAACCAAAACCTACTAAACCGATTATGACTTCTTCGACTCCCTCTTCCGATATTCAAGGCGTTATCTTTGACCTCGATGGCGTAATCACCGATACGGCTGAATATCATTACCGCTCCTGGCAACGTCTTGCTGATGAGGAAGGCTTACCCTTCGATCAACAAGCTAACGAAGCCTTGCGCGGTGTTTCTCGTCGCGCATCTTTGATGAAAATTATCGGCGATCGTACTTACAGCGAAGAACAGATTCAACAAATGATGGAACGCAAAAACCAATACTACGTTGAATCGATTAAAGCAATTTCGCCTGATGATCTGCTCCCTGGAGCGCTGAACTTACTCAAAGAACTGAGACAAGCAGGAATCAAGATTGCACTCGGATCAGCAAGTAAAAATGCGCGTCCTGTGATTGAGAAATTAGGCATTGCGGATCAATTTGATGCAATCGCGGATGGTCACAGTGTTGAGCGTCCGAAACCTGCTCCTGATCTCTTTCTCTTTGCGGCGAAAGAACTTGGACTTGCTCCAGAGCACTGTGTCGTTTTTGAAGATGCAGCAGCGGGAATCGAAGCAGCATTAGCAGCGCAGATGTGGGCGGTTGGATTAGGTCCGGTTGAGCGGGTTGGTGAGGCTCATGTGGTATTACCAAGCTTAGCTGAGGTGCATTGGTCAAGCTTGTTAACACAGTTGCAGCAAGTTGCTAAAGAGGGCGGTAGAAAAGCAGAATTGATCCGATAATTCGCTATCTTTCGATCGAGGAATGGTAATAACGGTATTGATCATTTCTCGATCGTCCTCTGAACAAAGCTGCCTACAACGAAAGTACATCGTTAGCAGCCATACCCCGCATCCTTGATATCGAGGCTGGCATCACTGTAGCGCCCCTTGCTGTAACGTGCGATCGCAAAATTACTCAAATTGTTCTGATAGTTGCTGTCGTAACTGACCCACATTGTTCAATAGATCAGATTGTGCGATCGCGCTTTGCTCTCCAGTTTTCAACCATTTGATCTGCACTGTTCCATTCTCTGCTTCTGCATCACCCAAAATCAAACAAGCTACAGCCCCAGATCGATCGGCACGCTTAAACTGTTTTCCAAAGGCGCTACCGCTCATATCTAACTCAGTTGTAAACCCAACACGACGAAGCGCTTGAGCAAGGCTTAACGCCTGTACTTCTGCTTTCTCACCTCGCGACACCACATAGAAATCGATGCTTGCACCGCGCTTTGCGTTCAAACTTTCGCGACTTTGCTGAATCTGCTGTAACAGAATCACTAATCGCTCTAATCCCATTGCCCAGCCTACCGCAGGTGTGTCTGCACCACCCAACTGTGCTACTAATCCGTCATATCGCCCACCCGCGCAAACCGTCGCCTGAGCACCCAAATCATCGGATTGAATCTCAAAAACAGTATGCGTGTAATAGTCCAAACCGCGCACTAATCGCGCATTGATATAACAAGGAATACCAAGATCTTGTAGTAGGGCTTGAACCCGATCGAATCTCTGTTTAGACTCCGAACTCAAGTAATCCAAAATGCTTGGTGCATTCTCTAAAATTGCTTGAGTTTGTGCATCTTTAGAATCGAGAATTCTCAACGGATTTTTGATCAGTCGCGTTTGAGCATCGGGATCAAGCTTGTCTTTGTGTGGTGTTAGAAACTCAATTAGTGCAGTACGGTAATTTTGGCGATCGTCGGCATTTCCGATCGAGTTTAATTGCAGGGTCAGATTCTTCAGCCCGATCGTTTGCAGAATATCCGTTGCGATCGCAATCACTTCCGCATCGGCTCTGACATCCCCACTGCCTAAAACCTCCACACCTAATTGGTGAAACTGCCGTTGCCGTCCTGCCTGCGGACGCTCGTATCGAAACATTGCTCCGGTGTACCACAATCGCGCTACCCCGCCTTGAGCCTGCATTCCATGTTCAATATACGATCGCACCACGCCTGCTGTTCCTTCGGGTCGGAGCGTAATTGAGCGATC
Source organism: Leptolyngbya sp. ERB_1_1 (assembly GCA_040289665.1). Taxonomy (GTDB): domain Bacteria; phylum Cyanobacteriota; class Cyanobacteriia; order Leptolyngbyales; family Leptolyngbyaceae; genus Leptolyngbya. Next base: position 11,415 of record PSLO01000100.1, read on the forward strand.
GCCCCTGTCCTTAAACGTATACATCTCTTTCCCGACGACATCTGTTGCTTCTCCGATGCCGCGTTCAAATAAATCGGTCTGCTCAAAAATCGGAGTGCGAATTTCTTGGTAAGCAGCACGCGCTAAAGTCTCACGAGCGATCGCTTCAATTCGTTGCCAGTTGCCGATTTCTTCCGGCAGAATGTCTCGCGTTCCGCGAGTCGCTTGAATACTCATGTCACAAAAATCAGATGAGGTTTAACAAGTTTACCTATTTTTTGAGCAAATCATCTAATTCGGCATAGCTTGGTAAAGTAGTGTCAATTGCTTTTCCATCCCTCAGAACAATGCGATCGTGCTGCGATCGAGACAATAACTCCCGATAGTTTCGCGCTTTGAATAACACCAAATCCGCAGGTAGTCCGACTCTAATTCGCCCGACATTCGGCAATCCCATCAAATCCGCAGGTGTGGATGTAATTGCATTTGCCCAATCGCCAAACGGATGATCTAACTGAGCAATTTTTACCGATTGGCTAAACACTTCTAATGCATCATGATCTCCGTAGGCATGAAACGGATCGCGACAGTTATCCGAGGCGATCGCAACCGGAACTTTCGCTTGTTTCAACTCATGTAATAACGTCACACCCCGCCATCTCGGAGTTTTTCCGGGTCGTCTTCCTTGCAAATAAAGATTGCACATCGGTAAGCTAACAATGCCAATTCCGGCTTTTTTCACAAGCGCGATCGTCGCTTCTGCTTCCGTTTCTTCTTGAACTGACAAACTACAACAATGACCGCAAATTGTTTTTCCTCGATACTTCTGTCGAATTGCGGTTTCTGCAACTCGACGTAGCGTGTCTGAGTTTGGATCGTCATTTTCGTCTGCGTGAAAATCTAAATTTAGTTTTCGCTCTTTCGCTAGTGAGAAAACGCGATCGATTTGCTGATCAATGTCTGGATTAATAAAAGTCACACCGCCTAAAATACCATCCGATTCCGCCACTAAATCCGCAAGTTTTTCTCCTTCAGGCGTTAGAAAATAGTCTAATGAGACCAGCGAAACTGCTTGCAAAATCATCCGATCCGCCCATTTTTCTCGCAGTTCTCGAAACACCTCAAAGCTAATTGCACCTTGCCGCCCTGCTGAATCTAAATGTGTCCGAATCGCTTTTGTTCCATGGGCATAACTACACTTCAAGCCAAATTCCATCCGACGATACACATCTTCCGCATTCCAATTCTTCTCTGAATCTGCCTTAACCGTCGCTAATGCACTCTCAAAGGTTCCATCAGGATTCGATGCGCGATTCCAAATGTGACCTTTATCTAAATGCGTATGTAGATCTACAAAACACGCCCAAACCATCCCGCCCTGCAAATTGATCGATGGATAGGCATAATTGCTATAAGTCCCCGCTGCCAAAATCGCAGAAATCACGCCATCGACAATTTCTAAATCGATGTGTAGCAAATTGTCATTCGGTGATTTTCGCGTCGTCCACTTATTGCCATTTACCACGAACGAAGCAGGCACATGAGCGTTTCTAATCCAATAGTGATTTGCATCAAAAATCATAAACTCTAAGCGATCGTGTTCCTCTGATTTTGCCATGCAAATCTACAAAATCCGAGTAAACTGAAAAAGCTCGAAATCATTGTAAAAAAAGTAACACACGATTATGGAGTGGCATCCGACCGACGCGCAAAGTTTGGCAATCATCGATCAAGAAGTTGGCGATCATGCTCTATCTCCCGCTGAGTATGAAATTGTTCGACGCGCCATCTATGCAACTGCGGACTTTGACTATCAATCCTTGATCCACTTTTCCGATCTTGCCTTGCAGTCTGGTGCAGCAGCGCTTGCGGCTCGAACCACGATCATTGTCGATGTGCCAATGGTACAGGTTGGCATTAATACCAACATCCAAAACACCTTTGCCAATCCCATCTATTGCAGCATGGAGACAATCACTCGTCCTCAAAAAGAGAAAACCCGTGCGGCTTGGGGCATCGAAACCCTAGCAAAACGCTATCCAGAAGGAATCTTTGTGGTCGGACAGTCTCAAACTGCGCTCACTACCCTTGCTACGCTAATTCAAGCTGAAGAGATCAAGCCGACTTTAGTGATTGCCACGCCCTCCGGATTTCTGAATGTCGATACTGCCAAAGCGCGATTGAGCGATTCTCTGGTTCCGCACATTCGCACCGAAGGCAGAAAAGGAAGCGCCGTGGTTGCCGCCGCGATCGTCAATGCTTTAGTCGATCTCGCATGGCAAGCTTACGGGGGCAACCAGGCGGGCTAAACTCGACGCGATCGACGCTGCGATTTCGGAATCCGTTTTCTCGATCGCGGTTCCTCAAACTCATCGTAACGATCGTCAGGGTCATACCGATCCGCACGACGGGGAGATTCTTCATACTCGTCTTGATCAAGATCGATCGTATTCAAGCGCCGACTCACCGCTTCAAACTCATCACGTCGCAAGTACGGATAATCGCTCACCCAAACGCCAACGCGGCTAACAAAAACATCACTTACCTTTGCAATCCGGCTTAAATCTGGTCGATCGGACATCACCAACATTTCTGCCGTATCCCCAATCCGAATAGCTTGATGTTCTCGTTTCAGCGGCACTTGAATCCGTGTTACAAATCCTGACTCATCACCAACTTCGAGATTAATCCGCCGCTCCAGATTTTCCGTCACGACTAAATCACCTCGATTATCAACACTTTCCTGTGTCCCCACGACTTCATCGGTAACAAAGACATCGAACACTTCACCCCGCAAAAATCCTGCATACTTATAGCGCCGACAAGTTGAGTTCCGCACTGCTGCTTGAACGGCTGGACCCCAAAGCCAATACACCAACGCAAATATCGCAATAAAGAAAGTGATGGCTTGTAGAACGTCCTTCAATTCGCCAGTCGCAAAGAAAGTCCGAATCAACAGAACACCTGCCAACGCTGAGACCGACACTAAAACTCGTCGGAGAAAATCAGGGAACTTGCCCCAGCAATATTTATACTGAGCGCCAGTCCCGACTAGTGGAATTAGATCTTCAAATTTCTTGCGGCTCAGAGGAACTAGCATAATTCAGTCGATCGACGAATAAAACGAAATCTTCTCAATTTTATCTGCTCTCGCTTAGAAACGGCTCAGCTGAATCAGTTTTAGACAACTGTGTAGGGAGAAATTACGGGTTCGTATTCGAGGTACGACTTTTGTTTGACGTAAAAATAAGTACTTTTTGCGAGGGGATTCGGTCTTCGGGTGGCTGAAAATGGATTCAAATCTGAGGAACGCAATCGGAAAAGCTAAGCAACTAGGGGGCAACTAAGCTTGTTTAGTCTATCCAGTTAAAAGCGTACTTACAGGTAGTCTGCCTGATCCTGGGGGCTTTTAAGGATCAGGCAATTTTTTGTTGCTTGTTCGCCATTTCCTCATTCATCAGCTCTTTGCAATCGATAAGCATACAGGCTGAAAAACTTACAAAAGGCATAGGTAGCTGTAATTTTAGCAGGTAGAACCGCAGCTTTATCTTTCAACGCTCTGAAATTATCTTAAGAACCGAGGCTTGAGATAATCGGCATTGAATTGTTCAATTTCTGTCAATTGTGCCATTGCTTCCCTCTTAAATT
>PSLO01000101.1:0-14926 GCA_040289665.1 Leptolyngbya sp. ERB_1_1
CACTGCCAGACCTTTAATTTTTCAAAGCTATTTACCTATGGCTGCTTCTCATAACTGATTTAGGATCGCTATAGAAGGGTTGCCCTTAGCATCTTTACAGGCAACTTCTTTTAAGCCCAGCTTCCAACTCTCCTGGTAGTTGATACTCACGTTGTAATTTGGATTGGCGGCATAGGTGAGATTGATGAAAGAAACATCAAGCTGGGCTTGATTGAGTGATATTTTGAACTGCTTGGCGGGAATATGCAGTTGGGTTGCCGGATAGACATTGAGGACATTGTTTGTTGAATTGGTCGGATCGGGTTCTAGTTTGATGGCGAACTGAGTATTGGCATTAGAAGCATCGACGACGCGCCACTCACTGCCCTGTACCAGTATCGTCACCTGGGAAGTATCTGATACATTTAAGGCATTGCTCAGATAGGGTGTGGCATCCGTGCCCCAATAAACTTCAACACTACCCGCAGACTGCTGATTGTCTAGCTGTGAAACAGTTTCTTTAACATCGGTATATTTAATACCCTGGTTCAGATCATTAAAGGTGATCGTTGGCGTATCACTAAGAATAAAAAACCCCCAGGTAACATCGTTCTCGTTTGTCCACTGTAAAGTCTCATTGGTGAGGTTAAAATCACTCGCATTTGTAGAGTCGAAAATCTGCATCACGACGGGTAGGATCATTTCTGTCATGAACGGTTTACTTGAAATGAGGAACGCCGCATCTGAACTGACATTTGAGGGACCATCATTCGAGGGAATCAGACCGGCGGGAATTTGTTGAGTATCCGGGGATGACCGTCCCTCGATCATGGTTAAGACCCCAAAGGTGCTGTTCGACAGTTGCGTCCCATCGAGGACTGCATAACTGGTGCTCGTCGGGGTTAGCCACTTCCATTGATTATCCTGCGCGAGCACGATCGAGAGATTGAGGGTTGCGAAAATGTGGTTAAACACACCAATATTTGCGTTGAAGCAAGCGTCAACCGCAGCCGCAAAGGTAGTATCCCCTCCAGTAGGGTCATTTTTAATCGACTTGACCGTGACTGGACTGGTGCCATCGGCTTCTGCGATCTGAACCCGTAATTGCCCTAGCCAACTATCACCAAGTTGATAGACGTTCAGAAACGGATGACCCTCTTTGTCAGTACTGTAGAAGATCGCATATAAAGCAAGTCCGTGGGGAGCAGAAATCTTCCAGGCTACATTCGGTTGGGGAGTAGAAAGGGCGGCGACGGTCGCATTGTCGGGGAGGATAATGTTTTGCGCTTTTAGATCCGTCACTAGTTGAGGGGGAACCTGTGAGGTTGGAGGATTAGAGGTGACAGCGCTGATCAAAGCGTTGACAATGTTCGTCACATCGCTAGAAGAAAGGGAAACAAACTTTTGACTGGGATCGGGAACCCATTCTAGCCCCACCTCAATCTTAACTACCGCTTCCGAACCCAGGTCAGTAGAGTTGGAATAATTACCCAACTTGACAGCATACGTACCGGATGAAATCGGACAAGATAAATCGATATTCTTGCCGTCTCCTCCTATCGTTATCTGCCAGGGACCAAACTTGGCATCAAGCGTGTAGGTACCTTCCTGTCCCATGAACTTGAAAGTTCCAGTGTTCTGCATTTCGAGAGATGACCAATTGGTCTGGATCGCCGTATTCGCTTTGTCATAGGTAATTCCGAATAGGGTATCCCAATCGGTATAAAGGGGATCGCCAAGCGTTGAGGTGGTGCTAAGGGAGGCAAGCGGTGTCGTTGCAAGTTTCAGCATGGAAAGTTTCTCCTGAAAGCAAATAATTTGGTTATGTTGGTTGCGTGAGGTTAGCGAATTCGCAGGATTCACCAACCCCAGTGTTGATTTCGAGTTCGAGCGGTGGTGGCTTCCGTCCCGGTGTTTAGGTCGGTTTTTTTGCTTTTAAGCCAATAACCAGCGCGTTCGCGAGGTAAGCCGTCTCTAGATCAAAACCAGTCACTCCGGGCCATGTGTAGGGTTTGACTATGGCTTCAACGAAGGCATCGAAGTCAGGTAAGTTCGCTTCGGGATTATTCTGAGCCATCCCTGTGAGGATCTTATCAACGGCAATGTCAATAGCTGCTACAGCACCACAGATCAGAACCGTGAGCGCTACCACTTGCCACTTCGGTGCAGTGAGGAGATTACCGAGTTTCGTTGCATAACCCTCCTCTTTGGCGATAGCGGTTGTCGATTCAGCAGTCGTGACTTGATCAGCATTGTCTGCAATTACCTGATCAACCGTGTCGGTTGCCTCTACAGCCGCAGTTCCCGCATTTTCAGCCTCGATCGCCACAGTTGCGGTGTCTCTGAATGCTGCCCCGACCACGACGACGCTAGAGATCAGCGTAATGATGGCACCAACGATTCCTTCAATGATCTCTCGCGTAATTGCAGCCTGACTCTGGGTAACGGTAGTGCTCATTTGTTGCCCGGAGACATTGGTAAACCAAAAGATATTCTGCCCGTTCACTTCCTTGAGTCCAAGCGTCCAGTTTTCCGTGTAGGTAATTGTAATGTCGAGGTCGCTGTTATCGGGATAGGGATAACTGAAATTAGTGAGTTGCAATTGTATCTGATCGTTGTTGAGGGTCAGCGAGAATTGATTAGCCGGGATAGTGATAGTGGCTGCTTTATAAACATTGCTAAGTTCAGTACCGCTACCTGAATACTCAAGAATGAACTGCTTGCTGTCATTTGTAATCAGCCATTGTTGTCCCTTTACAATTGGCTTCATGCTCCACTTCAGTCCATCAACACCCTGTCTAACAAAATCAAGGTCTAAACCATACATCTCCCCTTGATCGTTGCGATATGTCATCAGTACCGATATAAGTACCGAAGAAAGAGTTATCGTCGGTGATAAAGGGACCCCACTGGTAATCTTTCGCAAGCCGGACTTGCAGATTTTGATCCTCGATCGTGAAGTAGGATGAATCTGTAATTCCCAAAGTTGCCATTGCTCCGGGCAGCAACATATTTTTGACAAAGATAGGTCCGTTAATAATGAAAGCCGCATCGCAACCGTCGGGAATCGCATTTTGGGGCACCTGAACCGTATCTTTTCCTTTGCCGCCATCCGTCATGATTAACATTCCGAAGATACCATCATTTAGCGTTATCGCATCTGTCACGGCGTAGTCGATCGCGCTGGGAACCGTCCATTTGAACTTCTCGTTTTGGTCGAGGGTGAGGGTGATATCTGCCTGTGCAAAAAATTGGGCAAATTGATCGAGATTGCTGTTAAACCAGTTGGTCATCAAGGTGCTCAGTGCTGCGGCTGAGCCATCATCATCATGAATGGGACTATTTTCTATGTTCCACACGGTCACAGGAGGAGAATCCCCCTTACTCACATCGGTTGCTAGAGCGGTCAGGTTTGCCGCCCATGTGTCGCTGAATTGATAGACAAAGAGGAATTCTGACTCGACCGTTTTTGTACTACTGTCTACCTTGTTGGTGTAGAGAATGTAATAATACTGCCCGTTGTTGTTGATCGACCACTCCAATCCGAGCGTGATTGGAGTCACTGTTGCACTACTGTCAAGGGTGACGTTGTTGTTTTTGAAAAGTTGAACGAGGTCGTTAGAAACTGCCGTCTGACCATTCAGCGAGGGAACAAGCTTATCGACGGTAGGTTGATCGCTGATCACAAAGAACTTTTGAGAGGGATCGGGAATCCATTCCAACTCCAGTTCAATCATAATCTCCGTAGGATATGTAGGTATCTTCGGATCAGGGGTCGGAAATGCATAAGAACCAGAGAGTCCATTTGGACCCTTGTAGGACAAAGATCCAGATTGAATTGGGCAACTCAACCGAACATTTCTCCCGTCTCCCCCCATAGTTAACCGCCAAGGGGCAAAAGTTGCATTGAGGGTATACTCCACTTTTATACCCGCGCTCAGGATTGTTTGCTGGTAGTTTTCAATGCTGATCGGCTTCCATTGATTTGCTAGCGTATTATTTAGCGTGGAATAGTTGATCGCGTAAATCACATCCCACGTCGTAGTGATTGGAGTCACTGGTATTGTAGTCATGGGAAAAGTACCTCTAAAGAATAGAAAATAGAAAAAGCAAGCAAATAAGAGTGAAATTAATCAACCTGGTGGAGAGCGAACAGACTTAAGCAGCAAGCCAGAATACGACAAGCTAGTAAGAAAAATCGTTCTATTTCCGCAAACAGCTATTTTGCTCATAAAGGTACATCCTTACAGGTTTCAATGAACAGAAGTAGATTCACTCAATTGCAGATTTCCAACCAGATAAAAATCTCCGTCTAATCCCGCGTTCTCAATTGTTAAGGTCCATCCAGATCGATTCCAGTCCACTAAATTTGCCAGGTTAATCGGATTTCCTCCAAACGCCTGTTCGATCGCAGTGTTCACTCCATCGACATTGATGTTATTGATCTGGTTGATAAACCCCACCGTTGCGTCATAAATGAATGAGGCAATCCCGGCAATATTGACAATATCGATGACGAAAAGAAGAACCCAATCAGCGGCGGGCACATAATGATCGACGTGCTTGCAGGGATTGGGATCGGGTAAAAAAGTCACAGTCTGTTTCGTGGCATCAAATTGGAGAAGGTACAGAGAGCCGACCTGCCAGCTAAAATAGGCACCGGGGAGATCGGCAAGACCAAAGAGGAATTTCAATGGACCCCCACCACTCGCGGTCACTCTCAACCCCAGTCCATTTGAATCGATCGCACAGGACACCATCGTCGCCGTCAATTTGTCGATCGACACGTTATTGGCGTTAATTAACTGACAGTTCTCACAAAGAGTTCTGACATAGAACCCACCGTCGTTAAAGGTTTGTTGTAAAGCCGGGAGAATGATATTGCTTAAGAACATCTCCCGCGAGATCGAGAAAAAGGTGTTGGCGTTCGGGCTAAGGGAGAAAATCGAGGGATCAAACCCCAGACTGTTCGGCAAGGGATGATCGGAGATCATACAGAGGAAGCAGAGATAGCCCTTCCCGTTGGACTCAACATAGTAGACCCCTTGAAAGTGTTGTTTTCTGATGGAGTATTGGCGGCAACTTTTTGATACTGATCCAGTACCTCGGTAATAAAAGCAGACCATTCCTGCTCTGGCAAAAATCGAGTCCATGCTGCCAGTTTCACCTGTCAGTATTCAAACAAATCCCTGACGAGTCTGGAAGTTCCAGGACTTGTCCTCCACCTGCATGTGGAGCACTTTCAGCCCATTTTGTTCGGCTAAGGTGCGATATTCCTCTGGGGTTGGATGGTAGTAGGGTTTGTGATGCTGTTCAAAATAGTGGCTCCACTGCGGCGACTGACACACCTCCTCAATCACATCCTCAATACACTTGCGCGGTCCCTCTGGCACAAATCGCAGCAGCGCTTTGCCATTGGGTTTTATAGCGGTCGCCAATAGTGTTGCGGTATCAAACGAGCCTTGGTGGGCACTCTAGCCCTGTAGAGTTGTCAGGTCGCGGTCGTGCCAAAAGCATACAGTCAGGATTTACGGGAAAAAGCGATTGCAGCCATAGACCGAGGTGTCCCCAAGCGCGAAGTGATTCAGATGTTCAGTATCAGTCGCGATAGTCTGGATCGTTGGTTGAAACGGCGCAAAGCGACAGGCAACGTTCAAGCGATTCAAAATTATCAGCAGGGACACAGCCATCGAATTGTCGATTGGGAAGCCTTTCGCGCTTTTGTGAAACTGCATGGCGACAGAACTCAGGCAGAACTCGCCGAACTGTGGCACGACCGAGTGAGTTCGCGCACGATTTCACGGGCTTTAGCGCGAATTGGACTCACTCGTAAAAAAAGACCTACGGCTATCGCGAACGCGATGAAGTGAAACGCTCAAAATTTCTGCAACAGCTTGCTTTGATTGAGCCAGCACGCCGGGTGTACGTCGATGAAGCGGGCATGGATCAACGCGAGGATTACGGTGATGGCTGGTGTGAAGCGGGTCAACGATTTGAAGCAATCAAATCTGGGCGACGCGGTGGACGCATCAATATGATTGCAGCTTACTGCGAACGACAACTGCAAGCACCGTTCACGGTCGAAGGCTCGTGTAATCGGACTGTATTTGAAACCTGGCTCGAAACCTGCTTAGTTCCCCAACTTCAGCCGAACCAAGGGGTCATTCTCGATAATGCCACGTTTCATCATGGTGGACGGGTCGCAGAGATTATTGAGGCAGCAGGCTGTCAGTTGCTCTATCTGCCGCCTTATTCTCCAGACTTCAATCGCATTGAAAAGTGTTGGGCTTGGCTCAAAAGCAGAGTTCGCAAGTGCTTAGACAAAGCTCCCTCGCTGCGTGATGCAATGGAAGCGGTTCTCAAAGATGCAACGGCTTAATCGCATCACTATCGCTGCCGCTACCTCACAGGCGACCGCTATAATAGTCCAGGTAATTATTATTTTTGATCAGTACGAAAACAATAAAACCGTTTGGGGATTGATTGAAATGCGATCGATGCGGTATGATAGGGAGACATCCAAGGGCGGATGGCGAAACTGGTAGACGCACCACACTCAAAATGTGGCACCGAAAGGTATGGGAGTTCGATTCTCCCTCCGCCCATCTTCAATTCAGAGCAGTTTGTGGATCGTTTGCGATTGCGGTTTCATATTCCTTTGGCGTTTCCAAAAGTTTCTGCCAAGCAGTTTGCGCGTCAACTTTGTAGCTCGCTTGAGCCGGATAATGCGTCTGGATGAGTTCTTGCACCCAGGGATAATAGTCAGAGTTCAATCCAGGAAAGATATGATGCTCTGCATGGTAGGAGAAGTTGAAGTGTAGAGCATCTAGAAAAGCTGGAACTTTGATCGAGATGCTGTTCGCCAATGGATCGTTCAGTTCGGTCATGGGGCAAAGCATATGATTGGTGTAGACATAGAAGATGATGCCTGCGTAGCCTAGCCCGATCGGTAAAAAGTAGCTCAGCAAAAGTTTGATTGGATCAAACTCAAGAAATTGAATAACGTAAAAATGCAGCGTCAGCATCACCAAAAATTCAACTGCAATGTTGAATCGGTCTCGTGCTTTAACGGTAAAACTTGCAGGAACATAATCGACAGCATCGCGATTAAACAGAAGAACGGATGTCAAATTTCTGAATGTGTAAATTCCCCACGCAAACATCATTCCTACCAACATCAGCACTCGATTGACTTGTCGAGACGGAGCAATCAGATTTTGAATCCATTTTCCCCAGGTCATTGGCTGCTGATCGAGATAGCGACGATCGGGATCTTTAAGAGAGTTGGTGTGATTGTGGTGAACTTGATTGTGCACAATGCGCCAAAGTGTCGGTGGCATCCAAAGCGGCGTAAGTGCAAGCAAGGTAATGAGATGTAAAAGATGACGATGTTTGATTAAGGAACAATGCATAATGTCATGCACAGTAAACAATAGAACAATCACACTATTCGCCATGATCAGCGTAAAAGGAAGATAAAGCCATCGTGTATACCAGATCCAGCGATCGAGATCGGCGGCAATTCCCCAGCCCAGTATGAGAATGACTAAATTAATCACAAGAACGATCACGCGATCGATATTCGGCTGAAAAGCGGCTTGAGGCAGGAAACCTCTAAGTGTTTTAGCATAGTCTGCCTGACGAGTAAGAGCTTGTCTGTTCATAACTTCGCGTAAATACGTTAAGGTTTGTAGCGATCCCGATCGCACTGGACCGACAGCGATCTAAAACTAAGCTTATCGGCTTCTTCTCAAGAAAGTTATGTGTCGTAACAGATTGAAAGCTGAGAATTGAATAATTCTAAAACTGATTGCTCTACAAGCTTTGGAGGATAACGATGACAGTTGCTCCAGCCTCATCAGATTTCCAGCGATTCGTTCCGCTCGTCGGTGATATTCAACAAAAAACTCCGATCGCATATCGTTTAACTCGTGCTGCGGTTTCCAGTGTAAATGCGGTACAGATGGCATTTGCAGAAACATACATCAATGGATTAACGGTACCTGATCCAGTATTGAAACAGTTTTTTAAGGCTGCAATGCCGATTTTCTTTAAGCACTTTCCTGCATTGCTTGCACCCTATGATTGGGTACTTCAGGAAACGGATCAAATTGCTGAAAGCTCCAAGGAATTGATGGACATTCAGTATGATCTCCCTCAAGAAATGTTGAATCGGATGATCGGGGATTGGAAAGTGATTTATCCGAAGTATAGCATGGGTCTGTGGGAAAAAGGAGCCACGACGCTCGAAGAAGCTCAGATGCACATGATCGATGACTTGATCGAGAAGTTGGATATCCAAGATGGAGACCATATCTTAGATTTTGGCTGTGGCTGGGGTTGTGTCCCGAACTATATTATGTCGAAGTTCCCGAATGTTCGATTTACGGGGATCAACCTGAGTCATGAACAATGCGAGTACATCCGGAAAAAGATGCAAGATCCAGAGAGCTATCTGAGCGGTGGGCGCTTCACGTTGTTTGAGGGCAATCTCAACGATGCAGCGTTCGATGAGAAGTTCGATAAGATCTTGTCTGTGGGCGTGTTCTGCCATGTTGGGAATCTTACGAATGCCTTCCGCAAACTGGCATCATTTCTCAAAGATGAGGGTAAGGTGTTCATCCACATCATTACTGTGAGAACACCGAACAACATTTCTAGTCCTTTTACGCACAAGTACATCTTTCCGCACGGTCGCTACTGGAACTACGATGCTGTGCCCAGTCACAATGGTGATCTCAAGACAGTTCAGCGCTGGTATCTCAATGGCATTAACTATCACAAGACGTTTGCTGCTTGGTTGGATAACTTCGATGCGAATCAAGAGTATGTCAAAGACCTTGATTACGGCATGAACTACGATCGCTTCCGTCGGATCTGGCGCTACTACCTGATCTGGTTAGGAACGAACTTTGCAACCTGCAATGGAGAATACAACGGCAATGGTCAGTATTTAATGGTTAAAACGTCGTAGAACAGAAATCCTTGGATGGAAACATCATTTGGTCTCCATCCAATTGTTTCCGGCTCGAATGTCCACCATTAGCGGCACACTCAAAGAAACGGCGTTCTCCATCACCCGTTTGATCTTGGGCTGCAATTCTTCCCACGCATCGGGTTCGACTTCAAACACCAATTCATCATGCACTTGTAGCAACAGTCGCGCAGGGTAAGATTTCAATACTTCGTGCAACTGTGCCATTGCAATCTTGATGATGTCTGCACTCGAACCTTGAATCGGTGCATTTGCTGCGGCTCGAAGCGCTCCCGCCTCGAATTGATCCCGCAGCTTGAGCTTATCGAGTTGAATCTGATCGGGCGATGTTCCTCGGAGTTTTCGCACCGAATCCGATGAGAAATTAAAGTAGCGTCGTCGTCCTTTAATGGTTTCAACATAACCATTCGCGATCGCTTCTCGCTGCATTTGCTGAAGATACTCGAATACCAGCGGATAGCGACTGTTAAATCGATCGATAAAGGTGCGTGCCTGAGCCGACGGAACTCCGGCTTCTCGTGCAAATCGCTGTGCGCCCATGCCGTAAATCACACCGAAGTTAATGATCTTTCCAAGTCGCCGTTCTTCGGAAGTAATGTCCTCTTTCTCCATCAGCAATCGTGCTGTGAGCGAATGAACATCTTCGTTGTTACGATAGGTTTCGAGCAGAACAGGTTCTTGACTGAGATGAGCTAAGATTCGGAGTTCAATTTGAGAATAGTCAGCAGCAACCATCAGCCAACCTTCTTCGGGAATGAAAGCTTTCCGAATCTGGCGACTAAATGCTGTCCGAATTGGAATGTTTTGCAGGTTAGGATTCGAGGAAGAGAGCCGACCTGTGGAGGTGACTGCTTGGTTGAAGTCGGTGTGAACGCGATCAGTCTTCGGATTGATCAGCGTTGGTAGCGCATCCACATACGTTGACTTCAGTTTCGTCAATGTTCGATGTTCAACGATCGCATCAACTACCGGATGATCGCCTTGTAGTTTCTCTAAAGTGGCTGCATCCGTGGAATATCCAGTTTTAATCTTGCGAGATTTCTTTTTATCGAGTCCTAGCTTATCAAACAGCAATTCACTCAGTTGTTTTGGAGATCCGAGGCTGAATTTCTCTCCTGCTGCTTCGTAAGCTTCTAGCTCGATGCGGTCTAAGTCTTCCTTGAGTGTCTTTGAGAACTCTTGGAGATAATGTCGATCGATTCTCACGCCTGTTGCTTCCATCTCAGCTAAAACAGGTTCGAGCGGCTGTTCGATCTCAACTAGCAGATCATAGAGCTTTGGAAGTTCTTGAAGTTCCGATCGTAGTTTTGGCACTAAGTTGTATGTTCCGTAAACATCCATCCCGCAGTAATTTGCAACCGCAGCAATACCTACTTCGCCAATGTGCTTCCCTTTAGGAACCAAATCTTCGTAATCTTGAGCGTGAATGCCTAAATAGCGATAGCTTAGATCGCTGAGTTTATGACTTGCTTCGGGATTGAGAACATAGCTTGCTAACATCGTATCGAAGACAACGCCCGCTAATTCAATGCCTTGGAATCGGAACACTAAGCGATCGAATTTCGCGTTTTGAAAGGCTTTTGGATATTTAACATCTTCGAGAATCGGACGCAGCGCTTCGAGCACGATCGCTTTATCCAAATTCGTCCCCGCAGTATGACCTACAGGAATGTAAGCCATTGCGTCGGATTCTGAACCCCAACAGCAACCGATTCCAACCAAGTCAGCTTTGATTGGATCAAGATCAGTCGTTTCAGTGTCCCAGGCAACTGGAGCTGTATCACTGGTATAAGTTTTGAGACGCTTTACCAGTGCATCGAGTTTTGCTTGGGTATCAATGATTTGAGGCGCGATCGAGACGGGCTCAAACTTCTCAGCGTTCTCGGTTTCTTCTGCGCTAAAAAACCACAAATCATCATCTGCGTATTGTGAAACGATCGGCATTTCCGATTCAATTGCTGCTTGTTTTGAACCTTCTGTTTCTGTGAGTTCTGTATCCCCACTCAGTTGCTGTTTCCATTTCTGAATCTTGTTATAGAACGATTTGAATTCTAATCGCTCGATCAATGGTGTTAGTGTTTCTTCGTTGAATCCTTGAAGTTTACAAGCCTCTAAATCGATCTCTAACGGAACATCTAAATGGATTTGTGCCATCCATTGCGAATGACGTGCATCTTCGATTCCCGTTTCTAATTTCTTTTTAACTGCACCTTTGATCTCGTCGATCGATTCATAAACCTTTTCTAACGATCCGTAGGTGCTTAATAGCTGAACTGCTGTTTTCTCACCAATCCCTTTGACACCAGGAATATTGTCCGACGCATCTCCACACAGTGCTTTGAAATCCACGACTTGAGACGGTAGGACACCGAGCTTTTCTTTCACCTGCTCTACCCCGAATTCTTTCGGAGGTGGCGCACCTTTGCCGTAAGTTGTACTCATGTACAGCACTTTGATTTTTCCGTCGGGATCAACCAACTGAAACAAATCACGATCGCCACTCAAGATCTTAACTGTAAATCCTTCTTGGCTAGCTTTTCGCGCCATCGTTCCGATCACGTCATCCGCTTCGTATCCTTTAGAAACGACGATCGGTAAATTCATCGCCTTCAAAACTTCCTGAAGATTCTCCAAATCCGGCATGAAGTCTTCGGGTGTTTCAGGGCGACCCGCTTTGTAAGTTTCATCGGCTTCGTGGCGGTACGTCGCACCACCGAGATCAAACGCGATCGCCAAATAATCTGGTTTCTCAGCTTCGACGGTTTCGAGTAATGCTTTGAGAAAGCCGTAAGAAACGCTGGTTGGAATTCCGGTCGAGGTGCGTAAGCCGCCGTCGCGACCTTTGGCAAAGGCAAAATAGGCGCGAAATGCGAGAGAATGACCGTCTACGAGGACAATTTTAGGAGAATGAGTAGCACTCAAAATATCGAATCGAAGAATGAAGACAGATTCTATTGTAGCGACCGGATGCAGAATCAATCCTCTACTGAAGGAATGCTTCCGAATTACTCGGAAAGGCGAACCCGTAATTCTCGTAAAGCTACCCCTGTCCCTCGTTCTGTTGCAACTTGTAAGCATTCAAACGCGATCGTCTTCACATCAATCTCAGGAAAAAATTGACTCGCTTCTCTCAAAACATATTCCTCGTTCTCTAGTTGATAGATCAAAAAGCGTCCTCTTCTGAACAACCACACTTCCGGCACTCGATACGGAAGATAATCTTCAGCAGCGCTGTAAGTGGTGACATCAATCTCAATTACCAAATCTGGTGGCGGTTCAGCTTGCCAATCGATTCGATTTTTACCCACGGCTGCCTGCCAATGATTGATGTAAAAACAATAATCTGGCTCGATCCCGCTGGATTCAGGAATGTCCATCGTGATGGGTGTGAAAGCCTCGTAATTTCGATCTTCACTATCTAATAAAGCTTCCACAACCCGAGCAAGTAAGTGAGCCTCACGACCGTGGCGGGGCATCGGACTCATCAGCAAAACCTCTCCATCGCGAAACTTAATTCGAGGAATCGAGCCATCCCCTCGACTATCCCGCAGCACACAATAGTCCTGCCAAGAACCAGGCATTCTGACGACTGTACCCGGCGGTAGTTGGATTCTGTTTCGCGAGATTACAGCATACATAACAATAGCTTCACGAAGTAATAATCAATCATAGCTGTTTTTAGCTTTTCTTATCATGACCGAACTTTTATGGACGATCGCGGCGATCGCACTCCTCGATAGCATCAATCCAAACGCGATGGCAGTGCAAATCTATCTGCTCAGCACACCCAAACCAATCGCACGATCAATCGCTTTCATTTTCGGTGATTTCTGCGCGGCTTGGATTGCGGGAATGTTGATTTCGCTGGGCTTGATGCGCTTGATCACAAGTTTTTTCGATCGCTTCGGTGATTGGCTCTATGTTCTGCAATTTCTATTCGGGGTTGCACTCGTCGTTTTGGGTTGGAACATCGGAAAGCTGATGCAGCACTCAAAAATGAAACAACCGCGATCGCTCAAACCAACGTCAATGTTTTTGTTTGGATTAACAATGGCATTGGTCGAAGCTCCGACTGCATTACCGTATCTTGCCGCGATCGAGCGTATCACTCGTTCTAATCCAAATTTGCTTCAATTATCATTGCTGTTACTGTTTTATGATTTTATTTTTGTTCTTCCTCTAATCATCTTACTCGTCATCTATTGTGCGACTCAGAATCGTGCGTCACAAATACTTCCAACGATTCAAGAATTTGTAAATCGTTGGTTTCCAATTTTGTTTCGTTATCTCCTGATTGGATTCGGAATCGCATTAATTTTAGACAGTATCGCGCATGGATTTAGACGATCATTGTTTTGAGAAAGAAGCTGATGCAACTTTGCTGCTTGATTCTTGAAAGACAGATTGCCAAGCTGCGTATCCTTGAGCGCTTAAGTGAATTCCATCTGTCGTGTAATCAGGCAAAATTTGACCGTCTTGATCGACAAACTGAGAGAACAAATCAAGAAAAGTTGCACCAGATTGTTGAGCGATCGCATTCAACTGCCGATTGATCCCAGCAATTCGATCGTTTGGAATTCGAGGCGATCGGGTTGGCAAAATCGATTCCACAATGATTTTCGCATTCGGGTGCATAGCTTTCAGTTTTGCAATGATGCGCTGCATATTCCAGACAATTTCTGCATCACTCGCACCCATTTTCAAATCATTTATGCCTGCCATGAGGTAAATTTCTGAGGGGCGCGTATTCGCAGAATCGGGGAGCCTTGCCAAAATATTCCAGGTCGTATCGCCAGAAATGCCTTGGTTTAACCAAACTTGAGACGGCTTCAAGCGATCGCACGGAAACCACAAACTGAGAGAATCTCCCAATAAAATGGCAAGATCTTGATTGTTTTTTCGCCTTGACACCGCTTTTGATTCCAGTGCCAATAGCTTCCGCCATTGTTGATAGGTTGGCTGCAATACCGCCTCTTTCCAAACTTCACCAAAACTATCGCTCGGCAATCGGCTGTAGAGTTTCCCAACTTGCAGGGCAGCTAAACGCTGAAGATAAAGCTGTCCCCCCGACTGAGGAGATTGGCGAGTTAAACGCGTTGCGATCGTCGTGGAAAATTCTGGCTCAGCACCCGATTCGGGCTGAAGCTCAGAAATCGCGCTCAAAAGAAACGGCGATGCGCTAGGTGAAGCAACTTGAACCGGGAACGTTTTGAGAAGTGGAAGAGTCACAGGTGATGAAGCAGACGCAAACGCAGAAGCAAAAGCTAATGCAAATACTGTAGAGCTTGTCATAGACGCTTGGATAAACGCTAATTATCCTTATCGTGATAAATATTACACAGTCAGGATGGTTTCGCAATCTTCTAATGGAATTTTGCGTAAAAAATTGATACGGTCAGCGCTTTTTGCCTCAGCAGTGCGACTTTTTTCTCACGCGCAGTTAGCCGTTGTTCGATCGCTTTTTCATCCAGCATATTTTTACGCTTTTCCATTAATCCCAAGAATAACGCACAGATTGACGATCGAGCAGTTGAGCGATCGTCAATACCTGTCTCGATCTCACTCCCTTCAATTTCACTCATCTCCCCAATCCTCTCAAAACCCGAACGAGAGTCTGAACGATAGTAGAGTTCGCTCACGATTGAGGAATTTAAGGGAATTAGCGATTACAATTCGTATCTATCTTATCTTTTGCTCTACGGATGATTCCTTGATTTACTTCGTTTGTTTACAATTTTGTGTCAAAATATCGCACGCTACATAGTTAGCGATTTTCCAATCTGCCCCTTCTTTTGTAAAAATATATGTATACGTACCATTATCAAAAGAGAGTGAACCACCATAGGAATAGTCTCCCTGTACTTCGACAACCAGAAAGGGGGTTTTACTGCTATAGCGATCCTAAATGAGTTATGAAAATGCGCCGTACATAAAAACCTTTGAGAAATTGAA
>PSLO01000102.1:0-1120 GCA_040289665.1 Leptolyngbya sp. ERB_1_1
CCGTTCGAGTTGTGCGTTAAGTCATTGAATCTGTCGGAAATCTCTTAGCGTTTATGATTCATGCAACAAAGCCGTAATTACATCAAAGTTCGGCATCGGTGACAGGACTTGAGCAACTTGCCCACAATTCTACTGTGGAATATTCAGAGTTGGTATTTATGACTTAGGCAGGTCTTGAGGTGCGATCGATGACTCCATTGGGCATTCTCAGACGGTATATCTTTCTACACTCGAAGGAACTGTCACCCGATGCCATCTCAGAATCTCCCCACCCAACTTTCAGCCACCGATCTTCAAGAGATCAAAGCCGCCCTCGCTACGATCGAAACCAAGCTCCCCTTCCTCGTTCATCTCACGGTCGAAGAACGCCGAAAACTCTTCAAAATGGGCAACAAAAGCCTCTCATTTGTGAGCAATAGTCTCATGGCAGCCCAAACCAATCCCGGCATTTTGCCCGCAAGCTTTGACCTCAAAGCATTCGCCAGCAACTATCAACTCGCAATCACCCTTGGCGAAGTCCACCTCAGACTGCAACAACTCGCTGAAAAAGTAGACGATACCTTAATGTCTGTCAGTAGTGAAGCGATGACGGATAGCCTCACCGTTTACGACTACATCAAAACTGCCTCTAAAAAGACTCCAGGACTGAAAGCAGTTGCAGATCAGTTGGGCGAACGCTTCAAAGCAACTCGATCCAAAGCATCGAAAGAAGCTCCGACTCCTGCATCCGTTTCTTAATCGAGTTCCAATACTCGCTGACGAATAATTTGATCTCGTTGGCGAGTGTTGATCACTCATGCACGAGTCTTTACGACTCACGCACAAGTCTTTGATCCTCGTTAGCCAGTGTTGATTACTCACGCACGAGTCTTCGATCGTCGTTCACGAGTATTGATCACTCACGCATGAGTCTTTACAATTCACGCACGAGTGCTTGACTCTCATCAACGAGTCTTTACTCCTCGCGCACGAGTCTTTGACTCTCATCAACGAGTCTTTACTCCTCGCGCACGAGTCTTTGACTCTCGCTGTTCTATCTCTTCACTGAACTAGACTTTCAGCGGAACCATATTCCGAACGGCTTCCACAATTTGCGGCGGTTGCACGATCGTTAAAGCTT
>PSLO01000102.1:1130-14775 GCA_040289665.1 Leptolyngbya sp. ERB_1_1
ATAAGGAGTCGGAATATCTTGCGAAGACATTCTCAACACAGGCGCGTCTAGTTCATCGAAAAAGCGATCGTTGATCGATGCCGTCAATTCCGCACCAATTCCTCCGGTTCGCATACATTCTTCAACGATGATCACGCGATGGGTTTTGCGAATCGATTCGCCGATCGTCTCAAAGTCCAACGGTTTGAGCGAAAGAAGATCGATCACTTCACAGTCGTATCCTTCTTTGTCTAACGTCTTCATCGCCTGCATCACATGATGGCGCATTCTCGAATACGTGAGAATCGTTACATCCTTTCCTTTGCGAACGATTTCCGCTTTATCGAGGGGCAAGTAATATTCTTCGCTTGGCAAATCTTCTTTCAAGTTGTAAAGCAGAACGTGCTCAAAAAACAGCACCGGATTATCGTCTCTGATCGCAGATTTCAGTAATCCTTTTGCGTTGTAAGGCGTTGAACAAGCAACGATCTTTAATCCTGGAACCGCTTGGAAATAAGCTTCTAGGCGTTGAGAGTGTTCTGCCCCTAAGCGACTACCCACCCCACCGGGACCGCGAATCACGATCGGGATTTTGAAATTCCCACCCGACGTGTAGCGCAGCATTCCGGCATTATTCGCAATCTGGTTAAACGCCAGCAGCAAAAAGCCCATGTTCATCCCTTCAATAATCGGGCGCAATCCAGTCATTGCCGCTCCGACTGCCATTCCGGTAAAGCTGTTTTCTGCGATCGGCGTATCGAGCAATCGCAAATCACCGTACTTTTTATGTAAATCTTTCGTGACTTTGTAGGAGCCGCCATAATGCCCGACATCTTCTCCCATCACCAAAACTGTCGGGTCTTTTGCCATTTCTTCGTCGATCGCTTCCCGAAGGGCATTAAAGAAGAGTGTCTCTGCCATTGCGTTCCCAATTAAATGAAGTTACTTGCAAGGTTTCATTGTGCCATCTCTGACACTAATTGCAAAGTGCGCTTGGATTTAGGAGTTCGCGATCGCGCTTAAGATAGAAGTGAATCAAAATAAATCGAGAACTTCCGATGGCAGAATTAACGCTGCAACTGGATCAAGAGCTATTGCAAAAAGTGAATCGATGGGCAGAAAGCCAGGGGCTGTCGGTAAATGAAGCCATTGCAGCTTTGATTAGTCAACTTCCTGATTCAACCTCGAATACATTGGAATGGCGGAAAGCATTTCTTAAGCTACCGATCGCAGAACGTCGTCGCATCTTGGCAGAGCAAGCGAATGCGATTGCGGCTCACTATGAGCAGGATACCGAATGGAGAGAATTACAGGCAGGAGACATCGTTGAGTATTAGTCCGAAGCGGGGAGAAGTTTGGCTGGTTAACTTTGATCCAACTGTGGGAGCAGAAATTAAGAAAATTCGACCTGCAATTATCATCAGTTCCGATCAGATTGGACGGTTGCCACTTAAGTTAATTGCACCGATTACAGATTGGAAGGATTATTTTGAGCGAAACCTCTGGCACATTCAAATTCAGCCCGCTGCTCAAAATGGTTTATCTAAAGTTTCAGCAATCGACATCCTACAGATTCGAGGTGTTGACACACAGCGATTCATTCGCAAATTGGGGCTGGTTTCAGAGATCAGTATGCAGGAAATTGGAATTGCGATCGTGAGTGTCATTGAATTTCAAGTGGAATAATAAAGACCGATGATTTCTCCTGAATGCCAGCCTTTCTATAAAATTGAAGATCTGTTGTGATGGGAAAAAAGCTGTGGCGTTTAAAGTCGGTTTGTTGGGATTGGGAACGGTCGGGACTGGAACAGTTGAGATTCTCCGTGATCCAGCTCAACGTCACCCGTTACTTCAAGAATTAGTCATTCATAAGGTCGGAGTTCGATCTCAGGGTAAACCCCGAATCGTGCCTGCGGAACTCTTAACCACCGATTTAGAGGCGATCGTCAGCGATCCAGAAATCGATATTGTGGTCGAAGTGATGGGCGGGTTAGAGCCTGCTCGATCGCTAATGCTGAAAGCGATCGCGAATAAGAAACACGTTGTCACCGCGAATAAAGCTGCGATCGCTCGATTTGGCGATGAAATTTTTACCGCTGCATCCAAAGCAGGTGTTTACGTATTACTCGAAGCAGCGGTAGGCGGCGGAATTCCCGTGATCGAACCGCTCAAACAATCGCTTTGTGCCAATCGAATCAATACCGTAACGGGGATCGTCAATGGCACAACCAATTATATCTTGACTCGGATGCAGCTTGAAGGCGGTGACTTTGCCGAAATTCTTGCAGATGCCCAGAAGCTCGGATATGCCGAAGCAGATCCCACGGCTGATGTTGATGGAATGGATGCCGCTGATAAGATCGCAATTTTGGCATCTTTAGCATTTGGGGGACGAATCAAATTACCAGAAGTTTACTGCGAAGGCATTCGGAATGTGAGCGCGATCGAGATTGCCTATGCTGAAAAGCTAGGATTCGTGATTAAGCTATTGGCGATCGCGAAACGGAAATCAAGCGACGAACTCGAAGTAAGAGTCCATCCGACGCTTGTTCCGTCATCGCATCCGTTAGCGAGTGTGAATGATGTTTACAATGCAATTCTGATCGAAGGCGAGCCGATCGGACAAGTGATGTTCTTTGGACGGGGAGCGGGAGCAGGTCCAACAGCAAGCGCGGTGGTTGCAGATGTTTTGAATATCGCGGCATTGCTGAAAGTCGAGCGCGCAACCCAATCGAGCGAATCTCCTATACTCGACCCGCTGCTGGCATGTTCACATCAGCACTATTGTACGATCGCGCCAATGAAAAAACTTTCAACCCGCTTCTACGCGCGGTTTCTCACAAGAGATTATCCAGGGGTGATTGGAAAGCTGGGAACTTGTTTCGGTGATCACGAGGTCAGCTTAGAATCCGTGGTACAAGTCGGGATTCGAGACGGAGCCGCCGAAATCGTCGTCGTGACACACCAAGTTCAGGAAGGGAATTTTCGCGAGGCACTGAATCAGATCGAGCAGATGGACGCGATCGAAAAAGTTGCAAGCGTTTTACGAGTCTTGTGACCTAATAATGTGAGAAGCGATTTCTTAGGAAAGACAAATTTACAAGCTCTAGCTGAACGCCCCACGCCCCTGCTTCTTTCTAATGTTTCAGACCTAAGCAAAAGTTCGAGGTCGTCCGTGCTTTGGAGAAGTTACTGCATCGGTGAGCCTGGTTCCAAGCCCCATTGCTGTTTCAGGAAATAACGGTACATTGCTTCGCGCATCAGCATCTGTTCATAGAGTTTGACGAGGAACTCTTGCGCTTGCTCACGGCTCATTTGTTGAACCTGAGTTTCAAACGAGCGGATGCTGAATTGTTGTTCCAAGGAAAGTTCTACAGGTTGACTCATAACAAATTTACTCCAAGAGAGAGAGAGTAGACCAATTACAGGATTCGATGGCGTTGCTGTCATCGGGGTTTACCCTGAATGAATCAATTGATTCTTTGAGGATTGCCTGAACTAAATCCAAATCTTGTACTTGATATTAAAGAAGATAACAATGATTTGACAAAGTGACCATCCACCACTGGGATAATACTCGTGGGGGTTAACCGTACATCTGAGGAAGGACGATGATTATTGTGTGGCTGATATTGGCTTGGATTGGTGGAATTGCGGCGATTTTAGGGAGTTTGATGACGATCGCGAGTTTGCTGCTATGGACGATCGAGGGAAGTTGGCAAGGGCGGTTAACCGTACTAGGGTTTTCGCTCGGATGTACGATTGTTGGATTTCTGATGCTGCGATCGGTGCCGTTTTCTTCGCTCTAGCCTTTCCATTTCAGCAGAACGACTTCTTCTCTCAGTTGTTCTTTCGTTGCTGTAGCCAACCGAGTCCGAAAAAGCTCGATATCTGTCACTTCGTATCCGAGCGATCGAGCTAAGTCCGCAATTAGTTCTCCTGTACGAATCATCACTCGCAAATAAGAAGCCTGATCGCCCACAACATAAGCTAATTGTGCATTCGGTCGCAAAGCTTGACGCAAATCCGCTAAATGCTTTGCCATTCCACCAAAATAGAGTTTGGTGGCTCTGGCATATTGCCGCTCGAAACCGCTGGTTTTATCTAATTCGATCCGTTTTGCTTCAATTTCGTTGGCAATTCGCTGAATTTCTGAGTGATTTGCGACCCACTGATCGTCGTTGTCCGATCGATACACACAGCGAGAATTCGATCGCATCAATCCCTGTTTCAGAGTCCGCAAATCTGCTTTGGTTTCCAGAAAGCCTAATAATACCGACTCTAATCGAGTTGTACGAGTGTAATCCTTCTCATTCGGATACGGCGGCGATGTGATCACCGCATCGATCGAGTTCGGCTCCAATACTTCCAACAAATTACGAGAATCAGCATGGTGGATTGTTGCAGGCGTATCCGGTAGCGTTCGCAAGTATTTTAGATCCGTTGCAATTTGCTGAATCTCGTCTATCCAAAGTTCAATCACTGGAGCATCTTGTTTGGATTTTCCGACGCTGACTTCTGGTGCAAATTTAAGATTACTAATTGAATAAACTAGGATCTTTGCGAGTGCAAGTCTCTCGTGTCGATCGCAGTATTCATCTTTGTGTTTTTCGATTTGATCTAAAAGAACTAATGCTTTATGTAACGGTAATTCGCTGATTGAATTTTTGAGAAGTAACTGCGATCGCTCTTGTGATAGAGTGCACAGCGGTTGATCAAGATCCGCTTGGGCAAACTCTGCAATCTGAGTTGCATGAGCGATTAAGCGATTTGGATCGATCGACCAATCGAGCTTCGTTGATCCTGCAAACCACGCCATCTGATTTGCTTCCACCCCGACACTCGGAACGCCTTGTTTTTTGCACTCAACCACAGTCGTTCCAGTTCCACAAAATGGATCAAGAACGCACTGATCTGAACGAATTGCAAAATCAGTGAGATACTTCTGCACCAAATGCGGTGGAAACGACAGCACGAATCGATACCAATCATGGCAAGAGCGATCTTGATTGCGAATGTGATTGAGATCAGAACTGCGACGATGGCGACGCGAAGATTGCACTGAGCCTGGCGATCGAATTGGCTCGATCGTGGCTGGAGGCAGCGGCAGATGGGGAAGAGTCGGCTGATAATATTCCAACGGATTCAAAGGCGTGTTTAGCACTGCATTCTATCTCATTTTGGATTTTAGATTCTGCAATCCAAAATATTGAGACGGCTTACTCCATCAGTGCTTGTGATTTCTGTTTCATCTTCGCCAAAATATTGTAGAAACCATTCGCGCGTGAAGGGGTCAAACTCACATCTAATCCCGTAGCTTTGATGAATTCCGGCGAAAGCTCTACCACTTCTTGCGGCGTTAATCCGCTCAATCCCTCTACTAATAATGCAACTAATCCTTTCACTAACTGCGAATCTGAATCACCCTCAAATTGAACTTTTCCATCGTCTAGATTTGCTACAACGAAAACTTGAGAGGCACAGCCAGAGACTTTGTTTTCCGGAGTTTTTTCAGAGTCGGGAAACGGTTTAAGCCGCTGAGCCAGCGTGATTAAAAGTTCGTATTTCCGTTTTGGCTCAGTCGATCGCGCTAATCGCTGCACAATGCGATCAAGTGCGGGAGGAAGTTGCGTGGATGACAATGACATGACTCTCGGCTAAATAGGTTAAGCAACTCAGTTGAACTTCAACAAAGCTTTATCTCTCTATTGTAATCTGTGTGGCTGAGCCGTCATCTACGGGTTTCCCAATAATGAGAAAACTCCAACCCTTTAAAGAGTCAGAGTTTTAGTTCAACGATTCATTTTAATTTATCTAAGTAATCTTCATTGCTGTTCCAAAATCTTGTGTCCAGTATCCATTATAGTATCCCACTCCAATGTCCTTCAGATTTGGATCAAGAATATTTTGTCTATGTCCTGGACTATTCATCCAAGCGTCCACAACAGCTTGAGGTGTTGGTTGTCCAAAGGCAATGTTTTCAGCCGCTCTAGAATAGACGTAACCCTCTGCCCGCATTCGATCCCAAGGTTGAGAGCCATCGAGTCCTTGGTGACTAAAATAGTTTCGCGTTGCCATGTCTTGACTGTGCTTTTCAGCCACATCATTCAGGGTGAGATTGAGGGTCAGTGGCGACAAGCCTTGCTGACTGCGTCGCTGATTCGTGAGATCGAAGACCTGCTGTTCAAATGCTCCAAAAGCTGGAGTCGGAGCAGCTTGAGCGGGGGCAGGCGGGGGCGCAGCTTCAAGCGGTGCAGGACTGCTGGACTGAGGTTGCACAGGGAGCACGTTTGGTTGAGTGCCGAGACTATATCGGCTGAGGAAGCGTCTTCCAGCGGAAGCTTGATCGCCTTGCAGAAGGGGATTCTGATTCAATGGGTCAACTGAGCGAAACATCATGTTGATTTTCCTTGAATAACAATATGGGGACATCGCCACGCCAAATCTGATCTCGATCGAGATCCAGCGGGTGAATTCTGAATGGCGCAATCAAATGCGATCGCCGTTCTAATTGACTGAAGAAACTTTGCTGAGTCCTAGAATATGCTCTATCGGCAATACAGCTTGTAAGGAACACAACATGGAGACCTGATTAAATTAAATTGTGAACGCCAGAAATCGCGGACTGGTTTGGAATTTGGGCGATCGTGTACTGAGCGTCACTTTGTCATAAATGTTGCGATAGATGCACGGGGATTAATGTAAAGGGAAAGTAAACCGCCCTGACTCACAGCTGTGCCACTTATAAGGTCGTAACAAGCTCACTGAGTAAGGAAAAATACTGTAATACTACAGGCAAAAAGCTAGATTTAAGTATGGAAACTGGTTACTTCATTTGATTTTGTGAACGCTGCTCGATGAACAAAAAGCAACTCTATTTATAACAGTTAAAAAACTGACCATCATCGCATCAATTTGAGCAAGCCTTGCAATCTGTTCTGAAAAACTTGCACTACCTTGATTCTGAACCGAAAAAATGAACATAAAAAAAATGAGGGACAGAAATCCTGCCCCTCAAAATCATTATTCTGAAATCGAACTAAACTGCAATCGCCGCCGTTTCCAATTCAATCACCTTGGAATCTGGCGCAGAATGCCAAACTTTTCCATCAAGCGCCATCTGCTCGATCAAGCTTGCCAATCTCAGAGCCTTTAGCGCCTGAATTCCCCCAACTGAGGGAGCCATACCGCCCCGAACACACTGAACAAAATGTTCCAACTCCGCGTGAAGTGGCTCGATATTGCTTGTCTTCACCTTTTCGATCAGTCCATCTTGGCAGTACAACACCTGACCATAATCAGTCTTATAGTTTGCTGTCGTCTGACGATGAATCAGAATTTCATTGTTGAGAAAATCCGCTTCGGTCAACGAGTTCCGACAGTGTGCCGAAATCCGTCGAATCTTGCGGTGTGTGACTTTGCTAGAAGTCAGCGTTGCCACAATCCCATTGGCAAACCCTAACGTCGCAGTCACATAATCAAGCTGACCTGAATTAGAAGCGCGACTTCCACTTGCCGTCAGTTTCACAACTTTAGAATTTGCTAACTCTAACAACAAATCAATATCGTGAATCATTAAATCCAGAACGACCGAGACATCGTTTGCTCGATCGCTATAAGGACTCATACGATGTGCCTCAAGCGCCAACACTTCCTCGGTTTTGAGAACCTTGCTCAGTTCTTGAAACGCCGGATTGAACCGCTCAATATGCCCGACTTGCAAAATGCGTTGACAATCTGCGGCGGCATTCACCAAAGATTCTGCTTCCGCAATACTCGCCGCGATCGGCTTCTCGATTAAAACATGAACTCCTGCCTTCAGCGCTGCCATACCAACTGCGTGATGCAGGCGAGTCGGCACAGCGATACAAACTGCCTCGACCCGATCCAACAAATCATGGTAGTCCTCAAAAAATCGGACACGATATTTACTAGCCGTGTCCAGTCCGCGCTCTACATTAATGTCAGAAACTCCAACGAGTTCCACATCTTTGAGCAGACTTAAGACCCTGGTATGGTGTTGTCCCATATTGCCCACGCCGATCACGCCAACGCGCAGCGGTTCTGGCTGACTGCGGGGCATACCAAAATGGGAATACCCAAGCGGGATGTTATTTTGCACTCTTAATACTCCTCCACCACCGAAATTGTGCTGATATACAGCATTAAAATCTCCTCAGACATCCAGATACTATCACAGCGACATTATTTATGAAGAATTCCAAAGTGCACGGCAAGTTCCCTTTTACAATAGGGGGTTGAGATTTTTATTTTTTACGCCTAGAGACAGAGTTTTCAGCAGACTCCAGCGGAGGCGACCGCGCTGCCTTTAACTTCATCTTGGCAACCTGATATTCCGCTTAATCTCTGATGCCGAAAGGCACAACAAAGCTTGTTCGTGCTCCTTCCTAGGAATTCTCACGAGTTGTGATCCAGCAATACTTCCGTGAAAACGCGGTATATTCTCCTCAAGAATATTAGAGGCTTTATGAAGTTTTCACCAAAATTACGTATGAGAAAGATGACTCTATTGCTATAGAGAATTGGACTGGCTAAGATTTGGGATCAAATTACTCTGTTCAAGCTGGCATGAATTCAACCGCACAGCCTGTACCTCCTGAAGTCGTACAGCAAGTTTCTGATTATTTTAGTGTGTTAGGCGAACCGATGCGTCTCCGCATCCTTAACCTATTACGAGATGGTGAAAAATGCGTTCAAGATCTAGTAGAAGCGACAGATACGAGTCAAGCGAATGTGTCTAAGCATCTAAAAGTGATGCTTCAGGCAGGAATTTTGACTCGTCGATCAAAAGGCACATTGGCGTATTACAGCGTTGAAGATGAATTGATCTTTGAGTTGTGTAATTTAGTGTGCGATCGTTTAGCCAGCCGAATCGAGCAGCAGGCTCAGTATTTTCGCGCATTCAGCTTAGCCAGCCGCCGTTAAAAGATGAACGTTAGTTCTATTCTTGTTTCGCGCCTGTATCCTGCTCAAACTGCGATCGAGTCAGGGGTTGATCAACGATCAGCCCTTCCCCCCCCAGAGTGGTAAGCGGCTTTCCTTCAACTGAAAGAAAAACTTTAGCTTTTGGATTGAGACTGGTGGCAGTGTAGAGAATTTGAGCGAGACGACCCATCATGGATGCACTACCGCCACCAGATGTAAACGGTTTAGAAAGATCAATATAGACAGAATCAGATTTCAGCTTCAGGCTACGAAGCGTCGTTCCTTTAGGAATGCCTGTCATTAAATCTTTATTAGGTGCATCGTTAAGAAGGTTGGTCATGGCTGCCGCTAGAAGGGCTTCTTCTCGATCGGCAGATTTGACTTTCACCGCAACAGGGACAAGTTCTAAATCTGTGGCACTGTCTTTCAGCCAGTAGATTTGTGCTGTTTTCTCGGTTGTGAGCGCTTTTGGTGTAATTAGATTCTGCGAAGTAGAAGGAGCAGCAGGAATCGATTGAGGCGCATTCGCTTGAGGTTGTCCGACTGCAACAGGAGTGGGTTGAGTTTTCTGGGCGTTCTGCCAGGTGAGAAAGGCGGTGGCACTTCCTGCTGCGACAACTAAGGCAGACAGTCCAATTACAATTCCAGCAGGAAAACGGCGTTGATGCTCTTGCATACGGAAGACCTCGACTCTAGGATTCTGTACTAAGGGGTTATGATTCGCAATAATGACGATAAATGATTGCGATGATTGACAAACTCAATGGCACACCCAGATTTTACAAAGCTACACTTATCTGTAACGCAATTTCGGGAATTTCTACAAAAATTATTTAGGTTTTTTTATCTTGCCGTCTTCTGAAATCGCTCATCCTCCTAAAGGTAGAAACTGTTCGTTAATAATCTCTTAACTTGAAACTGCAATCAGATTCGCTTGAATGATGATACTGAGTGTTACAGAGTTGGTTATGACGCAGTATCAGAAAGCGATCAGGATTGCAACGCAAGGAAAATCGCTGCATAAAATTACCCCACAAATTAGCGCGATCGTGTCAGAATCTGGCATCAAAACGGGCTTGTGTAATTTATTTTTGCGGCACACTTCTGCAAGTCTCATCATTCAGGAAAACGCTGATCCTGATGTGTTGCAAGACTTAGAAAATTTCTTTGCCAAGCTAGTTCCAGAGTGGGAGAACTATATTCACAGCACCGAAGGCGCAGACGATATGCCTGCTCACATTCGCACTGTGCTGACCCATTCCTCTGAACAAATTCCAATTTCTCAGGGGCGGTTAGTGTTGGGAACGTGGCAGGGTATTTATCTGTGGGAGCATCGACAACATCGACATACACGAGAATTAGTCGTGCATTTAATGGGCGAGTGAGCCGAATTATTCCTCGGTTTCTGCCTTCTCAGGCTTCAACAGCGGGAATGCAATCACATCGCGAATACTTGCCGCATCCGTTAAGAGCATCACTAATCGATCGATTCCAATTCCAAGCCCGCCAGTCGGTGGCATTCCGTACTCTAAAGCGGTGAGAAAATCCTCATCTACGCCATGTGCTTCGAGGTCTCCGGCTGCTTTTCGAGCCGCTTGCGCTTCTAATCGATCGCGCTGATCCAACGGATCGGTTAACTCTGAGAAGCTATTGGCGGTTTCTCGTCCCACGATGAACAATTCAAACCGTTCGACCAGTCCGGGCTTCGATCGATGCGGTTTTGCCAACGGTGAAATCTCAACCGGATAATCGAGGATAAATGTCGGTTGAATTAACGTGGTTTCGACCGTTTGTTCAAATGCTTCGTTGAGTAATTTACCGATCGAAGCACAATCTTCAGTGTCTCGAATTCCTGCCTTTTTCGCCGCTTCTTTTGCTTCCTCTAATGTCTTGATCTGGGTGAAATCAATTCCGGTTTTTTCCTGCACAATTTCGTGCATGGTTACTCGTCGCCAAGGCGGAGTTAAATCCACCGCTTCACCTTGATACGTTAATTTGAGCGTTCCGAGTACCTTCTCTGTCACGATTGTAATGATCGCTTCTGTCAAATTCATCATGTCGTGATAGTCGGCATAGGCT
Source organism: Leptolyngbya sp. ERB_1_1 (assembly GCA_040289665.1). Taxonomy (GTDB): domain Bacteria; phylum Cyanobacteriota; class Cyanobacteriia; order Leptolyngbyales; family Leptolyngbyaceae; genus Leptolyngbya. Next base: position 12,135 of record PSLO01000102.1, read on the forward strand.
TGATAAACCTCGATCGACGTAAACTCCGGATTGTGTCGGGTTGAAATTCCTTCGTTTCTAAAAATTCGACCCAGTTCAAACACTTTCTCAAATCCACCCACAATCAACCGCTTTAGATGCAGTTCTGTTGCAATTCGCAGATAAAGCTGCATATCCATTGTGTTGTGATAGGTAATGAACGGACGCGCATCCGCTCCACCTGCCTCGCTCATCAACACAGGCGTTTCGATTTCGATAAATCCTTGTTCATCTAAATAGCGTCGAATTCCGGCAGTAATCGATGCTCGCTTGCGAAATGTATCGCGCACTTCTGGATTTACGATCAAATCCACATATCGCTGACGATAGCGTTTTGCCACATCGGTGAGACCATGCCACTTATCAGGCAACGGTAACAGCGATTTGGTCAACATTGCATAATCTTTCACATACACCGACAACTCGCCTTTCTCGGTGCGCTTAATCGTGCCATGCACACCGAGAAAATCTCCCACATCCGTCAACTGTTTAAGCTGATTAAATGCCTCCGGGTTGTCCGGCATATATTCCTGAATCCGGCTTTTTTCTAAGTAAAGCTGAATTGTTCCGGTCTCATCTTGCAGGGTAAAGAACGCCAGCTTTCCGAAAACTCGACGCGCCATAATTCTGCCTGCGATCGCAACCTCGATCGGATCTTCTTCGCCGCTCGACAACTCAGCAAATTTCTCCTGCAACTGCGCCGCAGAATGGGTCGATTCCCACCGATACGCATAGGGATTAATCCCCAACTGCTTGAGTTGTTCAACTTTCTCGATCCGAGTTTGGCGAAGTTCGTCTGACATGAGTGACAGAAATGAGGGATTGCAGCCTTTAATTATAGAAGGTTTGTTGAATTGCAGTGTGGATGATCTCGACTCACTTGACACGCTAAGATAAGTTTTGGTCTTATCGCGCCACATAGGGATGCCACTGTGCTGAAAAGCCTGATTGCTGACTTCAAAATTATCTTCGATCGCGACCCCGCTGCTCGTAACTGGCTAGAGGTTCTGTTCTGCTATCCAGGACTGCAAGCATTGATGTTTCATCGGTTCGCTCACTGGCTATTTAAAGTGGGCGTACCATTTGTGCCGAGATTGATTTCGCAGATTGGACGGTTTTTTACAGGAATTGAGATTCACCCTGGAGCTACGATCGGTCATGGAGTCTTCATCGATCACGGGATGGGCGTAGTGATTGGCGAAACTGCGATCGTGGGAGATTATGCCCTGATTTACCAAGGCGTGACGCTGGGTGGAACCGGGAAAGAATGCGGTAAACGACATCCAACACTGGGCGAAAATGTTGTCGTCGGTGCAGGTGCGAAAGTGCTGGGAAATATTCAACTCGGAAACAATGTACGAATCGGGGCGGGATCAGTGGTGTTACGTGATGTTCCGTCAGATTGTACGGTTGTAGGCGTTCCGGGACGGATTGTCTATCGGGCTGGAGAACGAGTTGATCCATTGGAGCATGGACGCTTACCTGATTCAGAAGCACAAGTGATTCGGGCATTAGTCGATCGCATTGAATCTTTAGAGCAGCAGATCCAAATGCTACAAACGCGTGAATCGCTGGCGGTTTGTTATGCGATGCCTGCGGCAGATTCTCAGCCCGCACCTGTGAACGATGGAGAAGCTTGTCGATTGCGCGATCGTGTGATTGATGAGTTTTTAGACGGAGCCGGAATCTAAGCCCAGCGAACACTCCTCTAGAGAGAGGGAACTGTCCTTGAAGCTAGGAACATGAGAAAAGCGCATCTGTAAAATTTCCCCGAATCAGTGCTCTTCATCTTTGTAGAAAATAGGACAGTTATCATGTTTAGGAAGTATTTCATTGTGGCAATTTCCGCGATCGTGGGATTGTGTTTCGCGATCGGGGGTTCGTTTTTTTGCAGGTGAATGCTCAAACGCCGCGCGTTCCCTCTGCTCCGACTGGACAAGCCAATGCGGTCGATATCGCGTTTGTGGATGCAGCCGGGCAAGCTGGGTTAGCCAATATTATGCTGGGTGAGTTGGCACTGAGAAAATCAAATAATCAGGCAGTCCGCAACTTTGCTCAAGCTGAAATCCAAGAACAACAGAATGTGAAGCAGCAGTTGACGCGGATTGCTCCCAAAATTCGGGCAACCCTTCCGACAGCTCCTGGACCCAAATACCAAGCGATTATGTCACGATTCTCGCAATTGTCTGGAACCCAATTCGATAATGCTTATCTCGATGAAGGTGAGGTCAATGCTCACTTAGAGAATGCATCTGTGTTTCAGCGTGAAGCGCAATTTGGTCGCAATCCAGATTTGTTAGCTCTAGTGAATCAAGGTTTACCGATTATTAACCAACACTTTACGACTGCGAGCCAATTGACAAATTATCGCTTTGCTCAAGTGCCACGACGGTACAATGAAGCGCAGTTGCCTTCGACTCCTCGCGCCCAGTAAGCACGATCGCGAAGCATAAATGTTCAACCCGATTTTGAGAATCACGATTCGATTGTCAAAATCGGGTTTTTACAATACATTTTTTCTAGTTTGAATTCAACTTCGTATGGCAAATGGCTTTGTTGCATGAATCATAAACGCTAAGAGATTTCCGACAGATTCAATGACTTAACGCACAACTCGAACGGT
>PSLO01000103.1:0-14605 GCA_040289665.1 Leptolyngbya sp. ERB_1_1
CGCGCAGGATTAGCGACGCGATCATGGAATTGGCACGACATCGTCACCTATCCCACATTAATTTGAGGCACTATCAAGCAGTCTATTTGTTAGCCTACTACCCCTTGTATGTGGAGATGACTAGTAAGATTCTGGAAGAGGTTTCTCAGAATCTTTATCCGGCTTTTCCTCAAACAAGAAGATTTCAAGCTTGTTTTTTGGGCGGAGGTCCTGCTCCAGAAGCAGTCGCTCTATCTACGTACTTCAGGGAATACGGTTTCAAAGGGCAATCCCTTACTGCTCACACTTTCGACATTGCTGCAATGACATGGAAAAGAAGCCGAGAGATTACAAAATACCTTGTTTCCAATCTGGCTCCGGAGATTCAATTCTCTTTGCATGGTCATACACTGAATCTTTGCCAGAGAAACGCTTTGCCTCAGCTCAGAGACATCATTCAAACCAGTGAGCTGTTCATTGTACAGAACTGTTTGAATGAATTTGTTAGCACTCCTCAAGTTTTTGTTGAGAATATTGACTTCCTAGTTCAAGAGATGCCATCAAGCAGCATTCTAATTGTTGCTGACTTGAACTACGAAATTGTCAGAGACTTAATGAGACGGATTGAATCTTGTTTGATAAAAAGACCAAATTTGCACGTAATTCGCAGTCATACTGCTGGTGGACATAGACTACGTACAAAAATCCCACTACCACGGGTAATAGCTAAAAACTTACTAATTTCAGGAGGTATTCTAACTCCCAAAACATGGGTAAATTTTAACTACTTGGCAATTCAAAAGCTACCGATCGCACTACAATCAGATTATGCTAGTCTCCCTTACTAAGTTCTCACGAAGTGTTTGTAACGAAAATAAAAAAGCTACCAGCAGTTTAAACCACTGGTAGCCTTTTTCACTTAGCTAAGTGCTTACTTAAGGATCTTCGAGACCACACCTGCACCAACGGTACGACCGCCTTCACGGATTGCAAAGCGCATTCCTTGTTCAATTGCGATCGGGTTAATCAGTTCCACGGTCATCTTGATCCGATCTCCAGGCATCACCATCTCAGCTTCGCCGCCTTCGTCAGTCGTGAAGTTGCTGATGGTGCCAGTTACGTCGGTTGTACGAACGTAGAACTGAGGACGGTAGCCAGGGAAAAACGGAGTGTGACGACCGCCTTCTTCTTTCTTCAGGATGTACACTTCAGACTCAAACTGAGTGTGGGGCTTGATCGAACCGGGCTTTGCCAGCACCATGCCACGCTCAATATCAGCCTTTTGAATCCCCCGAAGCAAGATGCCTGCGTTGTCGCCTGCCATCCCTTCTTCAAGACTCTTCTTGAACATTTCGATCCCGGTCACAGTACTCTTGCGAGTGTCACGGATACCAACGAGTTCAACTTCGTCTTGAACCTTGACCTTACCACGCTCGATCCGACCCGTTGCTACTGTACCCCGACCTGTAATCGAGAAGACATCTTCAACTGCCATCAGGAACGGCTTATCCACATCACGCTCAGGAGTCGGAATGTACTCGTCAACCGAATCCATCAGTGCATAGATGCCATCAACCCACTCGTTTTCGCCCTTCTTGGTTTTCGGGTTCGCGGTCATCGCTTCAACTGCTTGGAGTGCAGAGCCAGCGGTGATCGGAATTTCGTCGCCAGGAAACTCGTAAGAATCGAGCAGTTCACGGACTTCGAGTTCAACGAGTTCGAGCAGTTCTTCGTCGTCTACCATGTCTTTCTTGTTCAAGAAGACAACCAGACGAGGAACGCCCACCTGACGAGCCAAGAGGATGTGTTCACGAGTTTGAGGCATCGGGCCGTCAGCCGCAGATACCACCAAGATCGCGCCGTCCATCTGAGCCGCACCCGTGATCATGTTCTTCACATAGTCAGCGTGTCCGGGACAGTCTACGTGAGCGTAGTGGCGGGTTTCGGTTTCGTACTCCACGTGGGCAGTGTTGATCGTGATCCCCCGTGCTTTTTCTTCCGGAGCCGCATCGATGTCTTCATACTTCCGGGCTGCCGCTTGACCCAGAGCTGAGAGGGTCATCGTGATTGCAGCCGTCAGTGTTGTTTTGCCGTGGTCAACGTGACCGATCGTGCCAATGTTGACGTGGGGTTTAGTCCGTTCAAACTTTGCGCGTGCCATGAATTACAATTCCTCTCCTGATTAAGCGTTCCCTTTGTTTTTCGCAATGATGGTTTCAGCGACGTTCTTGGGTACTTCTTCGTAATGGCTGAATTCCATTGTAAAAGTACCGCGTCCCTGAGTCATCGATCGGATATCTGTAGCATATCCAAACATTTCCGCCAGTGGAACCTTGGTGGTGACTTTGGCAATTCCCCGCTCGACTCCTTGAGCTTCGATTTGCCCACGTTTCGAGATTAGGTTGCCCATGACGCTACCAAGAAAGTCTTCTGGCACTTCAACTTCGACCTTCATCATTGGCTCTAAGAGTACCGGGTTGGCTTTCATTACGCCATCCTTGATCGCCATCGATCCAGCAATCTTAAATGCCATCTCAGAAGAGTCTACATCGTGGTACGAACCATCGACGAGTGTGGCTTTCACGTCAATCAATGGGTAGCCCGCGACGATCCCGCTTTCACAAGCTTCTTTCATGCCTTGTTCAGCAGGTCCAACGTATTCTTTAGGAACTGTACCACCCACGATCTTCGAGACGAACTCAAAACCGCTTCCGGTTTCGCCCGGTTCAAGTTGAATTACAACGTGACCATACTGACCTTTACCGCCGCTCTGACGAACAAATTTGCCTTCAGCTTTAACGGCTTTGCGAATGGTTTCACGGTAAGCAACCTGAGGCGCACCGACGTTTGCTTCGACTTTGAACTCGCGGAGCATTCGATCGACCAAGATCTCTAAGTGCAATTCACCCATTCCGGCGATTACCGTTTGGTTCGTTTCTTGATCAATGCTCACCCGGAAGGTCGGATCTTCTTCAGACAATGCCTTGAGCGCTTTGGATAGCTTCTCCATGTCGCCCTTGGTCTTCGGTTCAACTGCAACCGAGATTACAGGCTCAGGAATAAACAGCGACTCAAGTACAATGTTGTCGCCTTCAGGACACAGGGTATCACCGGTCAAAGTATCAGACAGTCCAGGGATGGCTCCCAAGTCGCCTGCTCTGAGTTCATCTACGTCAATCCGTTCATCTGCTTTCAAGACGATGAGACGAGAGACGCGTTCCTTCTTACCTTTGGTCGAGTTGTAGATGTAGCTACCTTTCGCAAGGACACCAGAATAGACTCGAACGAAGGTCAAACGACCCACGAATTTATCAGTCATCACCTTGAACGCCAATGCAGCGAGAGGTGCATCGTCCTTCGGTGGACGAGCGGCAACGCTACCATCCGGCATCGTGCCTTGAATGGGCGGAATGTCGAGCGGAGAAGGCAAATAATCCAGAACCGCGTCGAGCATTTGTTGAACGCCTTTATTCTTGAAGGCAGATCCGCAAAGCATCGGAACGAGAAATTCACCATCTACACCTTCGATCGTCGCTTTCCGAATCGCAGCCTTGATTTCTTCTTCAGTGAGTTCTTCACCCGCGAAGTATTTCTCAAGCAGCGCTTCATCGGTTTCTGCAACCGCTTCGATCAAATTGTTGCGAAATTCTTCAGCCTTATCCTTTAGATCTTCGGGGATATCGGTGACTTCGATTTCACGACCCAAATCATCTTTGTGGATGTAAGCCTTCATCCGAACGAGGTCAACGATTCCTTTGAATTGATCTTCAGCACCGATCGGAATTTGTAGGGGAACTGCATTTGCTTGAAGACGATCGCGAATTTGACCGTAGACCTTAAAGAAATCTGCGCCTGTGCGATCCATCTTGTTGACGAACACCATGCGGGGAACCTTGTAGCGGTTCGCTTGCTTCCACACCGTTTCCGATTGAGGCTGAACGCCACCGACAGAACAGAACACGGCGATCACGCCATCGAGTACCCGCATCGAGCGTTCGACTTCGATCGTGAAGTCTACGTGCCCAGGCGTATCGATGATGTTGATCTTGTGTTCGAGTTCGCCTTCACCGGGCTGGTTCGGCTTGTCGGCATCGCGACGAGTCCATTGAGTACTGATCGCAGCAGCGGTGATTGTAATGCCCCGCTCCCGCTCTTGTTCCATCCAGTCCGTTGTGGCTGTCCCCTCATGCACTTCGCCAATTTTATGGACGATGCCGGAGTAAAATAGAATCCGTTCTGTTGTTGTTGTTTTGCCCGCATCAATATGTGCGGCGATCCCGATGTTTCTTACTCTTTCGAGCGGGACAGTACGAGCCACAGCTACCTCCTTAGCATCTGTGAAAGGTTTAAATCACACTACTGCGTCTATTAAGATTCTATACTTTTTAATAGCGATAGTGCGCGAATGCTTTATTAGCTTCTGCCATCCGGTGTGTTTCTTCGCGTTTGCGAATTGCACTTCCGGTTTCGTTCGCAGCATCCATCAGTTCGTTTGCCAGTTTTGCTGACATCGATTTGCCTGCACGCGCCCGTGAAAACTGGATCAGCCATCTCAACGCGAGGGCAGTTCCACGATCGCTCCGGACTTCCATTGGCACTTGGTAGGTTGCACCACCGACCCGACGCGCTTTCACTTCGACCAAAGGAGTCGCATTCTTTACTGCCCGCTCAAAGGTCTCTAGCGGATCAGTACCTGTGCGCTCTCGAATCGTTTCAAACGCATCGTAGACGATACGGGTTGCCAGAGATTTTTTGCCACTCGTCATAATTCGGCGCACCATCATGGTAACGAGGCGAGAATTATGAACTGAGTCGGGGGGAATGGGACGCTTTTTGATGACGACGCGACGAGACATAATGAGCCTTTAAGAAAAGAAAAAGTACAAAATTGAGTCAGCAAACCGGGGGCGCGATCGTGGAGTCAAAAGAGTGTCGTGAGAAGATTCTCTAAAATAGCTTCGATCGCTAACAAACGAACCTCATGGACTCATGAATGTGAGCTACGAGGTTCATTTGGCAAATTTATTCTAACGGGCAGATTGCTTACTTCGCTGCTGCCTTCGGACGTTTCGCACCGTACTTGGAGCGACCTTGCTTGCGGTCTTTCACGCCAGCCGTATCCAGCGTTCCGCGAATGATGTGATAGCGTACACCGGGTAAATCTTTGACCCGACCGCCCCGAATCATTACGACGGAGTGTTCTTGTAAGTTGTGACCGATGCCGGGAATGTAGGCTGTCACTTCAAATCCTGAAGTTAAGCGAACCCGTGCCACTTTACGAAGAGCGGAGTTCGGTTTTTTTGGCGTAGTCGTATAAACCCGTGTGCAAACTCCACGGCGCTGAGGGCAACTCTTCAGAGCCGGGGATTTGGTTTTCTTCTTCGCTTTGCTGCGCTCACTACGGATGAGTTGCTGGATGGTGGGCATTTTTTAATGTATTGGAGAATGCAGTTTGCGGACTGCTCCGACTTTCAACGATCACTAAACATACCAATAGATCGATCTTACTGTCAAACACTTTGTCAAGTGAATGCAGCCCGGTCGAGAATTTGATATGAAGCTTTTCTATTCTAGCTCTCGTTGATCAAGAACGAGACCCCGCAATCGCAACTTTTTTTGGCATTGGGATTATGGAAGCGGAAACTACCCCCCATCAGGTCCTCTGAGAAGTCGATCGTTAAATTATCCAGGTATTGAGCGCTGTGAGGATCGATCACGATTTGAATCCCATTGGATTGCTGAACGCGATCGCTGGATTCTAGTTGCGTTTCAAATTTTGTGATGTAAGAAAATCCTGCACATCCGCCGGGTTGAACTTGAAGACGGAAAAAGGCGGAGGGATCAGCATGACGGGTGCGAAGACGTTGAATTTCTGCGATCGCAGAAGGGCTTAATTCAATCATATTAAACGTGCGATTTTGCGTATTTATCGTACCGCGATCGTTCAATTCACAATAAAGCGAGGCAGTTCTACGGAACTGCCTCGCTTCAAGATTTAGATAAGTAGTTAGTTTGCGCGTGAGTAGTCGTCTTGGAACCGCACGATGTCATCTTCTCCAAGATATTCACCGTTTTGAACTTCGATCAAAATGAGCGGAATCACACCCGGATTTTCTAAACGGTGAGTCGTGCATTGCGGCACGTAGGTAGACTGATTGCTGCTAAGGGTGATTTGATTCTCGCCGCATTCGACTTTCGCAGTTCCAGAAACCACGATCCAATGTTCGCTGCGGTGGTGATGCATTTGTAAACTCAAGCGATGTCCGGGTTTGACTTCGATGCGCTTGATTTTGTAGCCGCGACCTTCTTCAAGAATGGTGAACGATCCCCAAGGGCGGAGTTCGGTTGCAGCCGCCCTAGCGGGTGTCGGAGACAGCACAAGGGCTGGAGTTTGAGTCTTTTCTTGAGCCTGAGCCACCGTTTCTCTCCTCATAATGAATGAATAAAATTTCGCGGTCTGAGTGCGTGGGTTCGTGCGGATGGGATTCTCAACCAAGAAGCCTAACAGACCAATCCGGTAGGTGCTCACTCAGGGTGGACGGTTTGAGAAAATTTCACGAAGTCTTGATCTAAATTGCGAAGTTGGTAAAAAAGCGCCATTTATCACGGTTGAAGAAAAACGCCAATTCCGTTGTGAACTCGTGCTGAGGATCGAGGTGGTCGATCGAGAATTTGTCCGCCTAGATAAAGGGTTGTCGAACTTCCACCATCGAGGTTTAAGGCATTGACCGCACCGAGTTGCTGCATAACTTCTGCCATGTCACTTAGGGTTGCACCCCTACCTGCGGCGTTGTACTGGGCGGTGACAATGAGAATTCTGCCGTCTGCGGTTTGTCCGATCGCGCTTCGAGCCGCTCTTTCTTGAATAAATGCAGGGCTGAACTGTTCTAAGCGACCGTCTAGAACGATTTGACCGTTCCGAATCAGAAGCGGTCCGCCGCCGATGAGATTTGGAAGTGCTGCCAGAGCTGGTTGGTTAAAAACGCTTTCGAGCTGAACTGGAGTCGAGGGAGTGAAAGATGCGGCGGCGGTTCGATTCGATCGAAAAACCAATAAATATCCGCTAGTCGGAACAGGAATTACAGTTCCAGCGGTTGCTGCCGTTTGTTGAACTCCGATTTGATTGTTTTGGACGTTGATCAGAATTTCGTTATCGCTGAGTGTCGTGTAAGTGCTGCCCCAATCGGCGGTATATCGGGCAATTCCGGCTTGAACAAACGCAGAATTTACAGTCGTTATTGGGAAGCGTTGACCCGAGCCAAGAATCAGAGTTTCTTGAAGGGTTAAGCGATCGAATTTCCAATTCCCAGCGGCATCCCATCCAGCTACACCTCGACCTAAGATTGCACCCGATGCGAAACGATTCTCAAGCTTGATTGCGCCTAGCGGTAACTGATTGCTGCGATTGAAATAGCCACCATTGATTGCAGCCGTCGCTAGAGATTGCTGCGCTGTCTGGAACAGCGGTAAGGTTCCGATCAACGTGGTGGCGTTGGGCAGAATTGAGCGGATGCTTAGTCCGGCTTGGCGAGGATTGACTTCGAGCCAGACGATCGGGAATTGGTTCGCTCCCACAGTTAAAGATCTCTGTCGCCAGAACAAACCGTTTGTCCACAAAATGTCTTTATCGCTCAAAAAGTTTGAGCCGACTTCGATCACGATGCGATTCGGATTGGAGGCGGTCGTAATTCGAGGGCGTGAGGTAATCGGAATTCCGACTCTGATTGTGGTGCGGTTGCCCGTTGGCTCGACTTTGAGCGATCGAATTCGACTCGCTGGAGTTGGTTTGAATTTTTGCAAGCGGCTTTGATCGGCTTGGGCATCTAGGGTTAAAACAAGCTCGTTCTGCTGTGGATCAGCTTGCCAAGTCACTGGACGATCGAGAGAAAACGTGACGCGATCGACCGTCGTTGCAGGCTGTTCCTGCTGGATCGAAACCAGATTTGCGATCGGAGCCGAAATCTGTAACGTGTTGCCACTAATCTGAGTCTGCCAGCCATTTCTTTGTGCAAATTCGGTTACATCTAAATATCGCAACGGGGGCGCTAATCGGGTGGGAAAGACTGCTTCAGAGAACCATTGAATCGGCTGACGGCTGGCATCGGCTGTACTGAGCAACTCCGCCCCGAATCGCTGCGTCACGATCGCATCACTTAACCCAATCCGTGTCAATCCATTCGCTTGCCACTGGCTCCAATTTCCATTGAAGGTCTGTCCGTTTAGAACGATTTGGGTTCCTCGTATAAGCGGTGGATTGAAGTTCAGAGGTGCAGTTCTACGAGGTGGGGTTTGTTGAGCGAGGTTGAAATTGAGTGCTGCGGGAGCATCAGCGCGGACAGGAAGTGTGGTCGTGATCGAGTGTGCCAAAGGCATCGACAAAAATGCAAGCACGTAGAAACCGAATTTAGGAGAAGCCATCTGACAAGATTTCACGAAGCGTAGGGTTAAAATCCGCAATTACCGCAAGTTATTTTACTGCGATCGACAAATTCTAATTCAAGCGAAAGAGAGGCTGAAACTATCAAGAAATCATAACTTCTCATGTGTCATTGGTTAGAGTCATCAAAATCCGCAAGAAGACAGTTCAAACTTGGAAATTGCTAGACCCTGTGCTTTCTGTAGAAACTGACCCTGAAAACACGGTAAGAGTTGCCGAAGCCCCGCAATTTTACAGGGATTGCCAGAGCACAAAATTTTCTATACTATTCTTATCCCAGGCTTTGTAAAAATTCAGTTAAGCTAGATCTCCCTGTTACATCTTGAAACTCATTATTTGAGGGCATCGGATCGAAGGGAGTCTGAAACTCTGTTGAACCTAAGACGATCGAACATGAGCAAATCGTTATTTAGGCTTGAGATTTCGCAACAGAGCTAACGGTTTTGTCTTCGCGCATCCTCTACGATTGCAAAATCGCTTGACGAGCAGAATTTTTTATTTGATTGTTAAGTTTATGTGAGCGCATTTTTCTTTTCTTCATAAAAGCTTCTCCCAGATTTTTCAGTGCGATTTCCTTATCTCAGTTGTCTCCGGTCTAACCCTAATCTCTCCTTGAAATGAATCGAATGAGTCCTTCCATGAGTCAAGTCAGTGTTCCGTCAGAGTCTCAAAATCAATCGATCGCGAATGGATATGCAGGTCAGCGCTGGCTCGTTGAAGAACGCGATGCCTGCGGTGTTGGTTTTATTGCGGATCAACAAGGTCGGAACAGCCATGATTTGGTGGCGAAAGCGCTGACTGCACTGGCTTGCTTGGAACATCGAGGCGGTTGTAGTGCCGACCAAGACTCCGGAGATGGGGCGGGTCTGATGGCTGCGATTCCTTGGGAGATTCTGAATCAATGGGCAAGCGATCGAGGTGTGACGCTGCAACAAAATCATGTCGGTGTGGGCATGGTGTTCCTGCCCCAAGACAGCGCGGTCGCATCAGCAGTTAAAGAGATTGCTGAAAAGATTATTGCTGAAGAAGGTTTAACGCTCTTAGGGTGGCGAGTGGTTCCCGTTAAACCGGAAATTCTTGGCGTTCAAGCGCGGGAAAATCAGCCCCAAATCGAGCAACTGTTGGTCAGGTCTGACACGATCAGCGGTGACGAACTAGAACGAAAACTCTATTTAACTCGTAAGCAGATTCACCGGATTTTGGCAGAAAAGGCACAGCCAGGATTTGATGAACTGTATGTTTGTTCATTCTCAACGCGCACGATCGTCTATAAAGGCATGGTGCGATCGGCAATTTTAGGCGAGTTTTACCAAGACTTACAAAATCCCAGCTACAAGAGTTCATTTGCGCTGTATCACCGTCGTTTCAGCACCAATACGATGCCGAAGTGGCCACTCGCGCAACCGATGCGCCTTTTAGGTCATAACGGCGAAATCAATACGCTGCTCGGAAACGTCAACTGGATGAGAGCGCGAGAAGCCGATTTAGCGCACGAATTTTGGGGCGATCGCATTCACGCGCTAAAACCGACTGTGAATTCTGATAACAGCGACTCCGCCAACTTAGATAACGTCATGGAACTGCTTGTTCGCTCTGGACGTAGCGCGGTTGAAGCGTTGATGATGATGGTTCCAGAAGCGTACAAGAATCAACCTGAACTGGCTGATCAGCCTGAGATCGTGGACTTCTATGAGTATCACAGCGGCATTCAAGAAGCTTGGGATGGTCCGGCATTGTTAGCGTTCTGTGACGGTAAGTGGGTTGGGGCAACGCTCGATCGCAATGGATTGCGTCCCGCTCGCTACACAATTACTCGCGATGGCTACCTTGTTGTGGCATCAGAAGCAGGTGTCGTTGACATTCCAGAATCCGAAGTGATTGAGAAAGGGCGGTTAGGTCCAGGTCAGATGATTGCGTTTGACTTGCAAACTCATGAAGTGCTGAAGAACTGGGAGATTAAACAGCGAGTCGCCAGCACACATCCTTACGGAGAATGGCTGAAGCAGAATCGCAAAACTCTGCAATCTCAAGCATTTCTAGAAGCGTCTGAGATGGACACACAAGCCCTTCTGACGCATCAGACTGCATTTGGCTACACCTTGGAAGATGTCGAAATGGTCATTCAAGACATGGCGGCACAAGGCAAAGAGCCAACATTCTGCATGGGGGATGATATTCCCTTAGCGGTGCTGTCTGAGCGTCCTCACTTGCTGTATGACTATTTCAAACAACGCTTTGCTCAAGTGACAAATCCGCCGATCGATCCACTCCGAGAAAAGCTCGTCATGTCCTTGACGATGCAACTCGGAGAACGCGGAAATCTGCTCGAAACAAAGCCCGAAGGTGCGAATCTATTCTTATTAGAATCGCCAGTCTTAACCGAACCGGAGCTTGATCAAATTCGTCGATCGGGCTTAGAAATCGCTAATCTTTCAACTTTGTTTGAGATTGCCGCAGGACCTGAAGGGCTAAAAACTGCGGTCAAGAACTTGTGTGAGCAAGCCGCAGAAGCCGTACGATCGGGTAAAAAGATCTTGGTGTTGAGCGATCGCTTAGATCAATCCGGTAATGTAACTCGACTGAGCGCAGATCAAAGCTACATCCCGCCCATGTTGGCAGTGGGAGCCGTTCACCACCATTTGATCCGCCACGGACTACGGATGAAAGCGTCTCTGATCGTCGATACGGCTCAAGCTTGGAGTACACATCACTTTGCTTGCTTGATTGGCTACGGTGCGAGTGCAGTCTGTCCTTACTTGGCATTAGAAACGGTGCGTCAGTGGTGGGCAGATTCTAAAACTCAAAGCCTTATGGAACGTGGCAAGATCAAAGCAGCAAGCTTAACAGCAGTGCAAGCGAACTATCGAAAAGCGATCGAAGATGGATTGCTCAAGATTCTCTCAAAAATGGGCATTTCGCTGCTGTCGAGCTATCAAGCTGCACAGATTTTTGAAGCGATCGGCATTGGTGGCGACTTGCTGAACTTGGGCTTCTTTGGAACCGCATCGCGATTAGGCGGATTGACGATCGCGGAACTCGCTCAAGAGATTCTGTCGTTCCATAGCCGCGCTTTTCCAGAACTGACCACGAAGAAGCTGGAAAACTATGGCTTTGTGCAATACCGTCCGGGTGGCGAGTATCACATGAATAGTCCAGAACTGGCGAAACATCTACATCAAGCAGTCAGAACGAAAAGCTTTGATCACTATGATCTGTACCAAAAGCATTTAGCAAATCGTCCAATGACGGCTCTCCGCGACTTGCTCGACTTCGAGAGCGATCGCACTGCAATTTCAATCGATGAAGTCGAACCCGCAACCGAAATTGTGAAACGCTTCTGTACGGGTGGAATGTCGCTCGGTGCATTGTCACGAGAAGCGCATGAAGTGTTAGCGATCGCGATGAATCGTTTGGGGGGTCGCTCTAACTCTGGTGAAGGTGGAGAAGATCCGGTTCGATATAAGGTTCTGAGTGAAGTGGAAGACGGAATATCGCCGCTCTTGCCTCACCTTAAAGGACTTAAAACTGGAGATACTGCCAATTCTGCAATTAAACAAGTTGCATCTGGGCGCTTTGGGGTCACGCCTGAGTATTTGATGAGCGCCAAGCAAATCGAAATTAAGATGGCTCAAGGCGCAAAACCTGGTGAGGGTGGACAATTACCCGGACCGAAAGTGAGTCCTTATATTGCGTTATTGCGTCGATCGAAGCCTGGAGTAACGCTGATTTCTCCACCGCCGCACCACGACATTTATTCGATCGAAGATCTCGCCCAACTGATCTTCGACCTGCACCAAATCAATCCCGTCGCTCAAGTCTCGGTGAAATTGGTTGCAGAAGTTGGAATTGGCACGATCGCGGCAGGGGTCGCTAAAGCGAACGCGGATATTATCCAAATCTCTGGTCATGATGGTGGTACAGGTGCTTCACCGCTTAGTTCAATCAAACACGCAGGTAGTCCGTGGGAGTTGGGTTTGACTGAAGTGCATCGCGTTCTGATGCAGAACCAATTGCGCGATCGCGTCGTTCTTCGGGTTGATGGCGGTATCAAAGCGGGCTGGGATGTCGTAATGGCAGCACTAATGGGCGGTGAAGAATTCGGGTTTGGCTCAATCGCGATGATTGCAGAAGGCTGCATTATGGCGCGGATCTGCCATACGAACAATTGCCCCGTCGGAGTCGCAAGCCAGAAAGAAGAGCTTCGGAAGCGCTTCCCTGGAACACCGGAACACGTGGTTAATTTCTTCTTGTTTGTAGCGGAAGAAGTTCGATCGCTTTTAGCTCGTTTAGGCTACAAATCCCTAAATGAGATCATCGGACGCGCCGATTTGCTAAAGATGCGCGAAGGCGTAAGTTTGACCAAAACTCAAACGCTGAACCTTGATTGTTTAACTCAGTTACCGGATACTCGCAGCGATGCCTCTGGCACACCGTCAGGTGCTCGTTCTTGGCTCAATCATGAAACCGTTCATAGTAATGGCGTTGTTTTAGATGATCAAATCCTGAATGATGCTGATGTACAAGCGGCGATTCAAAACCAAGGCGACATTACAAGATCGATCGATGTAATCAACACCGATCGGACGGTCGGAACTCGGATTGCAGGTGCGATCGCGAAACAATACGGAAACTCTGGCTTCGGTGGACAAATTACCTTGAACTTTACCGGAAGTGTTGGTCAAAGCTTCGGAGCCTTCAACCTGCCCTGTATGACGCTGAACTTAATCGGTGAAGCAAACGATTATGTCGGCAAAGGAATGCACGGAGGAACGATCGCGATTAAGCCTTCAACGGAAGCAACGTATGATCCGTCTCAAAGCGTGATCATTGGTAACACTTGCCTCTACGGTGCGACGGGCGGACGGCTCTTTGCAAACGGACAAGCCGGAGAACGCTTTGCTGTACGAAATTCGATGGCTGAAGCAGTTGTCGAAGGCGTTGGTGATCATGGCTGCGAATACATGACAGGCGGTGTTGTGGTCGTTCTCGGTCGTGCAGGTCGGAACGTGGGTGCAGGTATGACGGGCGGATTGGCTTACTTCTTAGATGAAGATGGCAGTTTTCAAGCCAAAGTCAATGCTGAGATTGTCAAAGTTCAGCGTGTGATTGCACCTGCGGGTGAACAACAGCTAAGAGAACTGCTTGAGGCTCATGTTGAGCATACAGGTAGCCCGAAAGCCAAGACGATTTTGGCAAACTGGTCGGAATATTTGCCGAAGTTCTGGCAAGTTGTTCCACCGTCTGAGAAAGATACGGCTGAAGCCAATCCTGATGTAGAGAAGGTTGCGGTTTCGGCTTAGTTCAAAAGGAGCGATCGTAGGATTGTGCGATCGCTCCTCTTTCGCTGCAAGTTGCTTGAAATTCTTTGATCAACCTTCACTAAAATCAATGTTTTCGTAGAGTTCTGCAATTAGAATCTGAAATTCAACGGTTCTAAGTGTCAAAGTAATCGCTGAATCGTCATATTCCGAGAACAGCCATTAGTTAGTGGCAGTCTTAACGTGATGTTCGACGTGGATTCGGTACTGATCAATTAAGAGATACTCTTGGAAACTAGGAATCGATCGGTAGGCGACGAATTTTTCACCTCGATCGTAGTTTTGAGTTGATTTCGGTAGTACTTCGGCAATAAAGCAAGGATTCACTACGGTATCGGTTCGCCCAGTTTGAAGCTCCATCGGTTTGGGCACGACCGTAATATCGGGTGCTTGGACACAAGAACAGGCAATCCTCCTCCACAACAAGCAATGGAATCAGATTGATTTACCAAACCTCCTTGAGGAGATTGAATCTTTGGGGAGACAGCAGCGCCAAGAACTGCGGAATTGCTTAAGTGTTTTGATTGGGCATTTGCTGAAGTGGCAATATCAACCTCAATATCGCAGTCGTAGCTGGTTAGCGACCCTGCGGATTCAACGTTTGGATATTAATGATTTGCTTGAAGATAATTTCAGCCTCAAGTCCTACATTGAGGAAGCGCTTTGTAAAGCGTATCTTAGAGGGGTTGAACTAGCAGTTAAAGAGACTAACTTACCGAATCGTACTTTCCCAGCAGAATGCCCTTACAGCTTGTTAGAGATATTAGACGATCGCTTTTATCCCGGTGAGCCAAGCGAGTCAGACACCCCCAGCAAAGCTGGTGGCTTGATGAGTGTGACCGCCCCAAGGGCGGATGTCCTTGCTAAGGGG
>PSLO01000006.1:0-56779 GCA_040289665.1 Leptolyngbya sp. ERB_1_1
TCGTTTTCATCCGCAAGTCTGACAATTCTCCTGTTCTACAGGTTACCGTTTCTAGTTATTCATGCAACAAAGCCCCCAAGCATTAAAAATGTTTTATATTGATGAGCTTACCGGATAAAGCCCAGGTGCCTATGTTCAAAAAGAGCGATCTTTTTCCGGTTCAATTCCTTCTTTTGATGCGGCTGATTCTCCTGATCGAAACACCTCTTATGACAAATTGGATGCTGTCGAAATATACCTTAAGGCAGTTTAGTTTCAACAGGATTTCTGGGAGGCTTGACGGACATTAGCTAATTATTTGAAACAATATTTATAAAGAACAGTCCCGCGCTTATTTGTAGGCTCTGGAGAGGAGAAATAATGGAGTGGGAAGTGCTGTTGCGGTAGCTGCCCAATCGTTGCTACTGGGTATGCGGGGTCAATCAAGCAAGATTGTGGACTTAGGTAACGGAGCAGATTTTTCTAAATTCAGGGAGAAGTAATGACTGCTGCCAACTTTAACTCATACGCCAGCGGATCGCCTACGTTCATTCCTCAACACGATTCTGGTCAAGCGAGAGGATTCGACGCGGTTCCTTCGGAAGTTCATAGAGCGATCGACACCAATCACTATGAATTGATTCATTCGACAGTAGGAAGATGTCGTCTCCGCATTCCTCGCCTTGCTTATGACAGAAACTATGCCTGCCAACTTCAGTCCGTTTTGAAACAGATCGATTTTGTTCAGGATGTCCGCATCAACGATCGAATTGCCTCGATCGTAATCACATATCAGCAACCGTCGTCTGACTCGATTTCATCCCGACTGTTCTCAGCCATTCAGATGGATCGACTCCCCCTGATGGATCAATCTTCTGAACCCTCTAGTTCCCAGGAGCGCATCTCACAAGTATTGCAGCGATTTTTAGAGCAGCATCCTGGGGATGAGATTCGGTTGCGCGATTTGCTCGATGAACTCGGCGATCGCGCCTTTGGTCCAACACTGATCATCTGTGCGCTACCGGAAGCCTTACCGCTCCCGATTGCGGGCATTTCTGCCCTAATTGCCATACCGCTGATGCTCGTCTCTGGACAGCTTATCCTCGGATACCATCAGCCCTGGCTGCCTGACCAAATCCTCGATCAGCCACTCAAACGCGAACATTGTGAGCAAGTCATTAATGCCGCGATTCCGTTTCTGCAAAAGCTGGAGTGCTTTGTTGAACCCCGCTGGTCGGTCTTGACCACGCCCGAAGCGGAACGAGCGGTTGGTGTAATGCTATTGTTCCTTAGTTTCATCATCGCCCTGCCCATTCCGTTTGGTAATATGCTGCCTGCGATCGTCATCGTTCTGATTTGTCTCGGCTTGATTGAAAAAGATGGATTGATTATTGCTATCAGTGCAATACTCACGGGTATCACTCCAGCACTTCTCCTACTTGTCCTATAGAACCCATTTAGAGTGGGCGAGAAGTTGCTGGGCAATTTCTGTCGAACTCACGTCACGTTAACTCTACTAAAGCTTGTTGTCGATTGGCAAACCGGAGTTGGGGCAATTTCCCCAGTACGTTTGCCAATTCCTGATGCCTGAGTATCTGCTAGTTTGACGATTGCAATTATTCCCGCATCTCTTCCAGAAAGGACAGAAGCGGCACAAGAGCAACGCTCTGTCAAAGTAGAGCTTGAAGCTGTTGCAGTTCGAGGTTTTTAGTCGCCAAGGGTCGCATTGACCAAATTGGCAGAGAAGGAATGAAAGAAGTCGTCGTGTTGTACCTGCAAAGTGTGGTCAATGCGACTCGACCACACTTTGCAGAGAAGGAATGAAAGGGACTGGCGCAACCACCTGCACAACGGAATTGATGCGTCGCATTGACCAAATTGGTGGAGAAGGAATGAAAGTGCTCTTTGTTTTAATGCCCATCGATCGTTGATTGCATTGCAATGACCAAACTGGCGTGAGAAGGAATGAAATTAATGGAATTCTGTCCTAACTTCGATGCTCTGGATTCGAGGGACTTATAGGCACGAGATGGAATGAAAGCACGCTCAAAATCTGATTATTGCTATCAACTTTGTGGCTTTATCAGTCAACACTGCATGAAGTATCCGAGTTGGATAAATAGGTTGGCTTCCATTAGAATCTAGTTGATCGAGAAGGATGAAAGGAGCAGAGGACCGAAAACTTCTGCATAGGTAGCGATAGTTAGTACGCAGTAGAGTTGCTGAACGACTTTACTGCGCCTAAATCTCTGTATTCCGAGATGTGTTGAATTGTTAATCGCAGATGCACAAGTTTCTTTCAACGATATGGCTCTCTTTGCCTTGCTATCTGTCTTCCAGTTTATGGTTCGATATAAAGCTACAAGAGCAAGTACGAAAATTCAGCGGCATTATCGTGCGAAAACTTGTGAAACAGCCGTTTAGCGACATTATCGTGCGAATTTAATATCTACGTTCTCAAATATCGCTGGAAACGACATTATCGTGCGAAAAGCGACATTTATCGTGCGAATGTACAAAATCGATAAAAATGCCAGGAACGAGACTTGAACTCGTGACACGAGGATTTTCAGTCCTCTGCTCTACCAACTGAGCTATCCCGGCAAATATGCTTTTTGGCGCTTAACTAACGTAACAAAAGAAGCGCAACTTTGCAAGTAAATTTGAAAAGAAACCTAAAATCTCGATCGTCGTCACGAAAACAAGCGCTGCGATCGACTTAAATTCAGTCAAAATAAACGATCATTATCACGAGTAACCGTTGCAGCAGTTACCCTGATAAAGTATAGAGCCAATTCCGCTGAAATCATCTTATGACTCGCCGACGTTCTACACCCTGGATTTACCGTAACTCTCGCCTGCTGATTGGGGCAATCGCAGTGCTTGGCATCCTCAACACGGGCTATATTACCTTCAATAAACTGTCTAATACCGTTGTAGCGTGTCCGACTACCGGATGCGAACGAGTACTCGAAAGCCCTTATGCAGTGCTATTTGGCTTACCGCTGTCGCTGTATGGCTTACTTGCTTATCTGGCAATGGCAGGGTTTGCGCTGGCTCCGCTGCTGGTGAACCCAGAAGAAAAGAAATCGTTACGCACGAAATTAGAAAATCAAACTTGGCTGTTGCTATTTGCAGGTGCGACAGCGATGCTGCTGTTTAGTGGCTATTTGATGTACATCATGTTCTCTAAGTTTGTGTCGCAATTTGGTGTGAACGGGATTTGTTATTTTTGTCTCGCGTCTGCCACCTTTGCAACACTGATGTTCGTGCTGACGCTAATTGGACGAGACTGGAACGATCGCGGACAATTAGTGTTTCTGGGGTCGATCGTGGCGGTTGTAACGCTAATTGGCTCGATCGCTTGGGGGGCTTCGGTCGGAAAAGCTCCGGTGAATGCGGCGACGATTACAGATGCTCAAGGAAATCCCTACTTTCTGGTTGATAACTCGTCAGGAGAAGCAGAAACTCAGTTAGCGCGGCATTTGAAGCAGACCGGAGCCGTGATGTACGGGGCTTACTGGTGTCCCCACTGCTGCGAACAAAAGGAACTCTTTGGGAAAGATGCCTTCAAAGAATTTACTTATGTTGAATGTGCAGAAGGTGGAAAAGATGCTCAAATTGAAACCTGTCAGCGGGTTTTAGGAGAAGCGGAACAGCAGTTAGGACAAAAAGCAGGCTTCCCAACTTGGCAGATCAATGGGCGTTTTTACAGCGGACGGCAAACATTGCAGCAGTTAGCCGCAAGCTCTGGTTATACCGGACCGCAGAACTTTAAGAATGAGTTCAGAACGTGCAAACAGCCGTGATCAAATGACGATCGATAAACATCGATTTTGGTGATTGCCCATAACTCAGCAACTGGTTAATGATGAAGATATCGTCACTGAGTTGGATATCAGCCATCTGACGATCAAGGACGATACCCCCGTAGATAATTTTCAATCCGAAGAGCAACAACGCTTACTGGTTGAGCCGCTTTATAGCGCTAAAGCTTTACCAGTCCCGTTTCTCGCAGCAGTGAATGTGGGATTGTTCTATAAGCTCAAAGGCGATCCAATTGTGCCCGATGTCCTACTCAGGCTGGGTGTGCAACGCCCCAACGATTACTCGCAGCGACGAAACTGTTCCTATTTTGTACTGCTAATTTTGGTGAGCCGCTGCCGCTAGAGCAGTCGCATAAGGTGTTTCATGCAAATGGGCTTTGCCAACCGAGCCGAATAGCGCGAGTTTTTCGATGATTACGTCTTGCATGGCAACGATCGCTTCTCCAGTCACCTCTAATAAATCCTTGTCTTCCTGTCCGCAAATCTCATCTTTTAGCGCCTGCATATAAGCTTGTCTGACTTCGGTATTGACGTTGAACTTACATACGCCGAGTTGAATTGATCGCGCAATCATTTCCGCAGGCAGACCCGATGCGCCATGCAGTACCAGGGGAATTTCTAACAAATTGCGAATGCGTTCTAACCGGGGAAAATCGAGGCGAGGCGGACTTTTGTATTCTCCGTGGACATTACCGATCGTCACCGCCAACGCATCGACGTTAGTTTCTTGCACAAATTCGACCGCTTGCCGTGGATCGGTCATTTTTGCTTCTTTTTCTGCGATCGTTAATCCATCTTCTGTGCCGCTGATGCGTCCGATTTCAGCTTCGACGATCGCATGATACGAATGCGCTAATCGGGTCATGTTGCGCGTGAATTCTAAGTTTTGCTCATAGGGCATCGGAGAACCATCCGCCATAATTGATCGCACGCCTTCTTGCAAAACGCGATCGATATCTTTGACCGAAGTGCTGTGATCGAGGTGAACTGAGATCGGAACGGTTGCCGCTTCTGCTGCTTCGAGACACATTGCAACGAGTGGAGAATTGCCGTACTTTAGCGCACTTGGATGTAGTTGCAGCATGGCGGGACTGCGACTGATCTCGGCTGCGCGAACGACAGCTTTGACTCCTTCAAGGTTGTAAACATTGAATGCGCCGATCGCGAAAATGTGTCGCCGCGCCGTTTCCAGAAGTTCCTGTGTGGAAGTCAGCATCGATCGCGTCACTCCTCT
This sequence comes from Leptolyngbya sp. ERB_1_1, assembly GCA_040289665.1. Lineage (GTDB taxonomy): Bacteria > Cyanobacteriota > Cyanobacteriia > Leptolyngbyales > Leptolyngbyaceae > Leptolyngbya. Next base: position 5,041 of record PSLO01000006.1, read on the forward strand.
AAAATAAAGGCTAGACCGCATTGTACGATAAGCTTTGCTGCAATACTGCTGTTTAAGATAAATCGATATGCCTGAACTTCCAAATACACTAGATGACGCGATCGCCCAAGCTCAAAGTGCCACTCAAGCCGCGCTTGCAGCAGGCTACACCCGCTTACAGGTTGAATTTGTATTTCCAGAACTGAAACCGCTGCCGATCACAGAACAATTTATTTCGATTTTTCGCGATCGGGGTACAGGATTGAAGCTATTTTTCACTGATTCTGGCATTGCAGCCCTGGCAAAACGAGATTGGCAGGAAACTCCGTTTAAGATTGGCAGTTTGGATGTCGCGGGTTCGCGTCAAACGACTCCGGTTGAGGAACAAGTTGAGCCTGAAGACGAAATTTATGTTTTTGTGTCACCGAGTTCAGTTGAAGTTAGACCGGTTGAACAAATTTGTAACGCTGCGGGCGATCGTCCTGTGATTTTGCTCAATCCCAAATTAGAAGATGTCGCGATCGTTGGAATTGGTTATGCGGGACGGCAATTGAGACAGCGGTTTTTAGACACGATCGAGCCTTGTTATTATTTGCGTCCACTCGATGATCAGTCAGCCATTCTGCGCTGCTACCCGTCTCCGTGGCAGGTTTGGTATGCACCTGATGGCGAGTATCAATTGATCGCTGAAGAACAAGACCGCCCTGATTCTGAAAAATTAGATGAGATCTTCGCAGGAGTCTTGGGAAAAGAGTCAAAACCCGGAATATTTGCAGGGTTTCAGCAATTTCTCAAGGCGTTGGGAAGGTAGTGATGAAATCCTTTTGTTACCGTAAAAACCAAGAGTGGACAGGGCATAATTGTGGCATACACTCAAAGCAGTGTTTCCGCATTTTAGTGTCTAATTTCTAGTCTTAGCTGTTTCCGAAGGACGATCGCATGAGTCAGCAACCCGCACGTCGAATTGTGATTGGTGATGTGCATGGTCATTACGAAGGGATGATGAACTTGCTCAACACGATCGCGCCCGGAGCAGAGGATCAGGTTTATTTTTTAGGGGATTTGATCGATCGCGGTTCGCAAAGCTGTCAAGTGCTCGAATTTGTCAAAAATAGTCCGTATCAATCCCTGCTCGGCAATCACGAACATCTGCTACTTGAAGCTTTCCCCAATGGACAGGTTCACGCTCCCGCCTTTCAGGCATGGATGCAAAGCGGTGGACGGGCGACAATTTCGAGCTATGTCGATATTGAATTACTGGTTGAACACGTGCAGTGGATTCGCACATTACCGATCTATCTGGATCTGGGTGATGTTTGGTTGGTTCATGCAGGTGTGAAACCGGGCTTAGCGATCGAGCAACAAGGCTATGCTGAGTTTTGCTGGATTCGCGATGAGTTTCACCGTTCAACTCAGCCGTATTTTCCTGATAAAACGATTATCACGGGGCACACGATTACGTTTACATTTCAGGGTATTACACCGGGAGCGATCGCCCGTGGACAAGGTTGGTTGGACATCGATACGGGTGCATATCATCCGAAAAGCGGTTGGTTGACTGCGCTTGAAGTGGACAGTCAGCAAGTTTATCAGGTCAATGTTTATACAAATCAGGTGCGGTCTTTGGCATTGGATGAAGTGACCATGCAAGTTAAGCCTCAAAAACGGGGGCGACGACAGGCGTTAAGACTATAAATTAAAAAACTCCGAGTGTTCTAAATACTCGGAGTTTTGTTTTTAGCGGAGGCGTGCTCGATAACTAGCAGAATCGGTTCCGGCACGTCCAGGGCTGGGATTTTGGCTAATCAGTTGGTTGAGCCGCACAATGCGATCGGAAGTCGCAGGGTGATTCGCGAGAAACGTAGGCGGAGAGGCTGAATTGAGCAGTTTCCGCATGAAGGCAACCATCTCAGATTGAGCATATCCAGCGCGACTCATCGTGCGTAACCCACGTTGATCGGCTTCATACTCGTCTTGACGGCTATTCGGCAACCGCAGCGCAACCTGCACACCAAGATTCACGGCAGTATTTCGATCGAGTCCACCTGCTGCAAGCAATCCTTGTTGAATCGCAGTTTGACGCATTTGGCGCAGGGCGTGTTTTCCGGCAATATGTCCCATTTCGTGTCCAATCACGCCTGCCACTTGCGCTTCATTATCCGCTGCTGTTAACAGACCGCGATTCACGTATACATAGCCACCCATTGTCGCAAAAGCGTTAATGCTCTTGTCATCTACGACTTGGAACTTATAGGGAATATTCGGTCGATCGCTATTCGGGACAAGTTTCTGCCCAATTTGATTCACATAAGCCGTCAAAGCTGGATCATTAACAAGTCGGGCTTGACCACTACTGGTTAGTTCATCGTTGATCTGGCGACCAAGATCCGCTTCTTGGCTATCACTCAAACGAGTTAGCTGAATGCCTTGAATGATTTGGATTCCCCCCCGGATCAGATCGCCCCAATTGAGCGCTTGAGCGACAAGCGGCTGACCGAAACAGATTCCGGCAGCCATTGTGATCGATAAAACCGGATAGAGCCAACGGCGACGCAAAGTTTTTGTAATCATAGAACAGTAGGAAAATGCGTAAGGCGCTTTGGGTCAAGACGCAAATCGACTGCATTTAGTTGCGGCAGAACTGGAAATTTGCTCGATCGCTTCCCAGAGTCATGCTAATCTTGACTGGCGTTGATTGAGTCTTAATGATAAACAACGGCAACGCAGACGACATCTAGATTAAGCATTACTATGGCTATTGTGGATTCCCAAGGTCGGCTCTTTGGCAAAGTCAGCATCCTAGATGTGGGTGCGGCACTCGTAATTCTGATGGTGGTGTTTGGGATTTTTATTTTTCCAGGGGCATCGGGTTCAGCTCAGGGTGCGAAGCAGCCCGTCGAGGTCGATGTGATTGTCCGGGGATTGCTTGCTGGTGATCCAAAAAATGTGGTGAAGGTTGGAAATACGACGAATATTTTGGTGCGGAAGCAGCCGTCAGGAACTGCGAAAGTGAAGGAAATTAAGTTTCTGCCGCGTACTGTTGCGACCCCACAGCCCGATGGAACATTGAAGGTGTTTCCCGATCCGCGTCCAGAGCTTGCTTTGACGACCGATATGATGCTGACATTGGCAAATGAAGTTCCGATCGTGGAAGGAACGCCCGTGTTAGGCGGCGAGAAGGTCAAAGTGGGAACAACGATCGAGTTAGATGGTCCGACTTACAACTTTGCCAGCAGCGTTGTTGGAATTCGGATTAAAAAATCATAGGGAAAATGAGCAGAAGCAGAATTGACAAGCTAATTCTGCTTCTCATGAGTCAAATATGGAACCTCAACGATTTCACCCAAATCTACTTTTAAACCCGCTCCTCCTGCTTTCGTGCGAATGTACGCCAGTCCGATCGCATCTGCAACACTCGTAATCAGACCGACTTTCTCACCGTCGATCGTCACCGTAGTTCCTGGCTCCACAGGTTGATTCAGCTTAATTCCCCAAAGCTGTTGTTTCACACCGTTGTAAGTGTCAAGTCGCGCGATCGTTTCTTGTCCGATATAACAGCCTTTGTTAAATGAAATGGTATGCCATAGTCCTGCTTCTAACGGGTTATAGTCTTCAGTGAGTTCAGAACCGGGCATTGGGCGACCTTGGTCGATTCGCAGCGCGTTCCAGGTCGAATCATCGATTTGAGTTACGCCGAGGTCAATCAATTTCTGCTTGAGATTGAGCGCGCGATCGCAAATCAACGTATACCCTTCTGTTGCCAATCCGCTACCAACTGCAATCCGAATCTGATCTACAAGGCAATGAGTCCCCACAGGCTGATCGATCAAATCCTCTGCGCCGAGTGTTTTGATAATAGCGTGACTCTTTGCACCGAGCAGGCTAAATGCGACGGTTTGCTCAGTGATGTCGGTTAGCTTCACTTTATCCGAGAAGAAAATATAGCGATCGAGAAATGTCATCAGTTTCTCGCCGATTCCCGGTGAAACCAGTAGCAAAATGGAATCTTCTAAAACATAGGCGGTTGTTAGATCGATTGTTCTCGCTGTCGAAGTGAGAAAGACGGTATCACAACCCTCACCAGGCTTTCTGAGCTTGAAGGTATTTGTGCTTTGATTGTGGAGAAAATTGAGGCGATCATCATCTGTAACAGAGATGCGTCCCCAAGCGGTGCGATCATAAAATGCCACACCGGATTTCACAATTTCAATCATAAGAACTAGCAGCTAAGGTTTTTTCGGGTGTGCCTTCGAGCAGCGGACGAGTGACCTGACGCAACAAAAGCGTTTCGATTTGATTTTCTACCACGCGCGTTGCTTCAAGCTCTAATTCGCCCCACTGTAACCGATCGCCCGTTGAGGGAACTCGATTCATATGATGAATCATAAATCCTGCTGCGGTTCGATAGGCATCACTCGCAGGCAAGTTTAGATTCAACTGTTCATTCACGGTCGCAATATCAGCGGTTCCAGCAAGTAGCACAGTGTGATCATCTTTACGAATAAATTCATCTTCAGCAATGCGATCGCGATCAGTAATCCATCCCGTCAATAGTCTCACTGTCGCATTTAGAATCACTAAAGCCGGAAAAAATAAATAAGAACAAATCTGGAGTGGACGAATTAACAATAGTGCAGTTCGTTCCGGAGCATGAGCCGCTAATACTTTTGGAACCAGTTCACCTAACACAATTTCAACATAAGTTACAATTAGAAACGCGATCGCAGTTGCAATCGTATGCGTCGTGATCATCATAGAAAAATGCCCGATCGGAAGCAGACTAATCCACGGTTCAATCCAGTGAACCGTAGCACCTTCTCCGAGCCACCCAAGTAACAGGCTTCCAGCGGTGGTTCCAGTTTGGGTTACAGAGAGGTATTGCCCTAGATTGTTTTGTGCTTTCTGGACGAGTCGAGCGGCTTTTTGAGTTCCAGGGTGGTCGGATTGGCGAGCGAGTGAGTCGATTTCGCCTTTGGATGCAGACACGATTGCGAGTTCTGCCGCGACAAAGAATGCAACAAATAGCACAAAGATCAGCAAGACTGCTAATCTGACTAGGGTTTCAGCGGTTTCTATTTCAAATGTTTCTAGAGGTGTCAAAGTTGTTTCTCCGTACGTTCACAATGCCAAGCTGCGGATTCTTGGGAATCTTAATGTAAAGATTACTGACCGATTTCGGTAGTTTCATCCTCCTAAGCAGGATTTCAATTATTACGCTAATTACGCGAATCATGCTGCTAAAACGCTCTTTGTTTACAACGCTTGCTGCCCTTAGTCTGGTCACTGTGCCAGGAATGTCGATCGCACCTCCGAAAGTGCTGGCTCAATCTGCCCCAGTTTCTTCTCAAGTTACGCGATCGACCTCGATTGCTTCGATTCTTCCAGCAGAAACGTTAGGGGTAGTTTTGATTAATACGCAAAACGATCGCTGGAAAGAATTAAGCCAGTTCAATCTGTTTCCGGGTGATTTTGCGTTTCCAGGTGCAATTTACCCGACCGAACAAGGAGCAAGTTTTGCCAAAGATGTGCAGCCTTGGTTGGGTGATCAAGTCGGAATTGCGTTGCTGTCTGCAAAGAGTATTGTGACTGTTTCATCGGTGAAGGATCAGGCAGCACTGAGTTTGTATGCCGATCGCATCAAAAAATCTCGCACGAAAGCGCCAAAAGAGATTCAGCACAAGGGCGCAACGATTCTAGAATTTGAACCGGAAAAGCCGATCGGAGAAGATTCAGAGAAAATCACGAAAAAGCCCGAAGCAAGCAAAACTCGGTTTTTCCGCGTTCCGAAACTTGCGATCGCAGTTCTGCCTGGGTATTTTGTGAGTTCGAGTTCTGCCGAAGCGATCAAAGAAATGCTCGATTCTCAAGGTAGTCTTGCTGAGAATCCTAAGTTTCAAAGAACTATACAGAATCCGAAAGCGGCTCGATCGTTGGTAATGTTGTACGGCAAGTACGTCGAGGCAATCAAAGCGATCAATCAAACTCAACCTGCAGAACTGTCGAAACTCTCTCCCAATACTCCATTACCGCCAACTTTTGATCCAAACTTGCTTGATCCACTGTCTCAGTTCTACGACACCGCAGAAGGTTACGTATGGGCTGAACCAACCGGATTACGTGCTCAATTTGCGGTTAACCTCAAACAAGCAGTTCCAGAAAAGCTGCTGTCTCCGATCGCGACTCGCAACCAAATTCTAGAACGCTTGCCAGAAGTGAATTACATGGTGACAAACAGCCAGAATTTAGCCCTTTACTGGCGCACCTTAATTGTAGGCTTAGAGTCCCAACCTGCCTGGAAGAAGAACTTAGAACAAGCGCGTCAATGGATGCAAAGTATTGTCGGCGTGGACGATCGCGATATTCTCCCCTGGATGAACGGTGAGTACGCTGTATTTGCCTATCCCACTACTAAAGGATTCCTTCCCGCGACCACTCCAAACATGAATGTTGCAATGGGAGTCATGGTGCAAACGAGCGATCGCGCTGCAGCTGAAACGGCACTCAGCAAATTCAATGCGTTTATCACACCGCGTTTAGGCAAACCCTTAGTACAGCGAGGCACGATCGCAGGACAACCCTTCACCAACTACGGAGCCGTAAACAATGGTCGATCGCTGAATTTCTTCAGCCATGGTTGGACAGATCAGAACACGCTATTAATGCTGTTTGGCGGCGGATCGCTAAGCGAATTTAATCCAAAACCAACGCGCAATCTGACTCAAACCGCAAACTTCAAATCTGCGATCGAGCCTTTCCCGAATGCGAATTTGGGCTATTTCTATGTGAATCAAGGTGCATTCATGGCATTCGTCAACACTGCATTATTGCCAGCGTTTCTAGGTCGATCGATGCAAGGAAACCCGTTTGTCACTCAAGTTCAAGATAGCTTGGGCAGTATTCGCAGTATCAGCGGTGCGAGTACGATCAGTGGCGATCAAGTTCAGTTTGAAGGCTTCTTAGCACTTGCCCCACGAGTGAAGCGCCAATAGAACAAAAAAGCACGATTTCAAATTCCTACTCCGTCCACAACTCACGATGTCGATCGCGCTCTGCCGCAATCTCTTTCACCTCTTCAAAGGTCACAAGCTGCATCTCGTTCTCGATTGCTTGCTGCCGAATCGCCATCAATCGCTCACCCAAAGACGCTTTAACCTCTGACGTTTCAGAAGCTTGATCTACTTGTTGCACTTCTGAAGCCTGAAGCTTAGTCCGCAACGATTGAATGAAATTCAGCACTTCTCGTTGTTGGCTTGGTGGAAGAGTTTTAATTGCGGCGATCGCTTGCTCCTCAGTCGTCATCGCTCAACCTCCTGAAAAACTCTAAGACTACCTCCAAAATATCCTGCAAAAACTCAGATCGCGATCGTTCTGTCCTATCTCTAGCGTTTCCGCCAAGGAATGAGCGGATCTTTGGCGAGGTGAGTCGAAACCGCGTAAGCACCATAACGATTAATGTGGCTTGGATCGGAGAAAAAGTCGGGAGTATTCTTCCAGTTCTCCAGCAGATCGCGGTAGGTGAAACCGAGTTCTCCAGACATTCGCATCAGATATTGCTGAAACTGCTGTTCTCGTTCCCGCCGAAACGGATCAAGATAATTTTCGGTCAGAGGTAGATTCACGATGACCAGCGGGATTTCTTGTGACTTCGCGTATTGGGCAAGCGATCGTAATGCCTGATTTTGCGCCCCTTCTAGGTTGAAATTCGCATAATCCGCATCACTATCGCCCGCAACTCTGGAATATTTCTGATAATACGTCACCGGATTAAAGCGAATCGAAATTGGCAAAAAGCCATTAATATCGACCAAGCCCTGTCCATCTTGCGCGATCGTCGATTCTGCATCGGGTTCAGAACTTGCAGTCGGTGTAAAACTGAATGATAAGCCGCGCTTGAGAAGATTCTGTAGCTTGTCACGCTGGTTCCAAACCGTAGATAGTTGACCCGCCTGCTGTAGAAGTTGGTCATTGAACGTTTGATAGCGATCAGAAACGATCGTATTGGTACGAGCGATCGTTTCTAACGGTTTGGTGAATGCCTGAGTTGGATCTGGAGCGGAGTTGGTTTTGGCTGCGGTTTCGGGAAGTTTGCGGAAGCCTGAAGAGGATTCGATCGCAGCAAATGTAGCATCCGGTCGTCCGTCATTAAATGCCCGCAACCCATCCGCAAATAAAATCATCTTTGGCTGTTTCTCCGATGCCAATAGTCGCCGCACGATCAAATCCACGACTTGCACCGTTGCACCATTCACCCCAAAGTTAAACACACGCATTCCAGGGTATCCCTGAGTTGCCAAGGTCTGCTCTAAAACAACTGGATCAACCCCTCGCATCGCTCGCGAACTGCCAACGACTAAAACATCGGGTGCGCCATATTGCGCCACATACTGACGATAAAGAATGAATTTTTCATCTAACTGCGGAGCGTTGAACGTGGGATAAGGCGATCGAGAAGTGTCGATCGTAGCTTTGGGCTTCAACGGTGAAGCGAGCAGTGCGGTCGAATCCGATCCAGCGCTCAATAATGTTTGTCCCGATTGCGTGAATCCTGAACCGATCGCCTCAAATCCTGCGGTTTTTTGCAGCGAGAGTTGCGGTAAAGCAATTAGCTCTGGTGGTAGGGGGGCGGGCGAAGCGGTCGGAGTTGGTTTTGCGGCAATCAACGGTTTTATAGACTGTCCCAAAAGCCAATCCGCCTGCACCGTCAACAAAACTCCTAAAACTGCCCAAACGATCGCGGATGCCGCTTCATTCGGTACAGCAGATTGTGCTGCGCGTGCGGTATTCGGGGCGGTTTCTGACTCGATCGTAAAGAGCCGAGTTCGCGCCATGCCACTTTGAATCGCTTCGACTACCCGATCCCAAATCGTCGGCTCAGCATCTTCAAACTCTGGAACCGTGAGCGATCCGGGTTCTTTGGTTAAAAGATCTCCCACGTAGGCATCCGATGCCGCAAACTCCGGAGTTGCTTCAGGAATTAAACGATCGCGTGGTGCAAAATCAACGCCGTAGCTCCACAAGGGGCGCTTTTGTCCCGATCGTCGCCCGTAAACCCGTACCCCTTGAACATCCAGGAGATCTAACGATCGAATAAATTTCGCGACTTTTGCGCCCACTTGACTTTGAGACGGACAAACGGGCGCATCGGTGATGATATGAAGCAAGTCCTCTTTTTGCCGCACCTGAAGCCGAATTCCGCCCGTCGCGAGTTGCGTGTCGAGGTTGGGATTGAGTAGGCGAGTCAGCAGAAACGCGATCGCGCTGAGATCTCCTTGCTGTGCCAATCGTCGAGTCGATTCGGACAAGGCGGGATGTTCTGCGGCAGGCAAATTCAGCCACTGCACCCAAACCGGAGAATCGGGAATCGACAAATGTGGGATCGGATTCGGTGTTCCACTTAGCCCATAAACCGCCATCGCGTGAATTCCTTGGGGCGCGATCGTATCGATCAACGGCGCGATCGCAGCAAAGACTCGTTCTTTCTCCGGAGCCTCTTCTCGTTGAGCCGTGAGATGCAGGGTTGTCTCCATCAAAGTACCCGAAATCTCGACTCCTTGATCCCGGACTGCAGTATTCATTAATCGCGTCAGTGCTTCCACATCCCCCCAACGCGCCCAGTCTTTTAGCATTTCCTGGGGTGGAGTCAGATCGACTCGCAACACCCATTCCGGCTCAGTTTCACCTCGAACCCGACTAAAAACGATCGCATCGCGAAATCCATCTAGTTCTAGATCGCGAAGTTTTTGTGCGATCGTTTCAGTCAACAGCGAAGAATCTGGACTATATGCGGATTCGCACACCACCCACAATCGATTCAGCAACGCTTGCGGCGTGAGAGAAGCCGTACTACTAAACACAGAAGCTAGATTCGCCGTTTGAGGCAGTCCCGCTTCTTCGGGCAGTGCCGCAGACTTCACACTGGCACGTACTGCAACCCCTAATGCTGTCAACGATTCGCTGAGATAACGCGCGATCGCATCCGATCGCCCCCGTTTTGCCATGCCGAAATTGGCAAGCTCGATCGCGACGGTCGTTTCTGCCTCGGTTTTTGGATCGTCCAGCTTTTCTAAATAGCGATCAAGCTGCGCCACGTGAATCACTTCTGCCCACTGAGGACGTGACTCTCCAACCTGACGACCGTAGAGAATCACTTGGTAAATTTTGGGCTGAGCGGGCGGTAGAAGCGTTTCGATCTGAGTTTGCGAGAGGGCTCGAACTAGGTGTTCAAAAATCAGCGAGCGATCTGGACAGTTGCGTCCTTCCGCTAGAATATAGAGATTATTTCCGCGTAAACGCACTTGCAAATGAATCTGAGGAATGCCGATGACGCGGTGGAGCCACGGCAGCAACGGCATCCGTGATCCAACAGCTTGTGCTGACGAAGAGAGCGTATACGGCGATCGATTCCTCATCCGAATTTTGATTCCCTGTACAATGTTCAACGATTAGGACAAGCCCAAACAGAAATCGCTTTACGGTCTACACCGTTTGCAAATCTCACTTTATCCAACCTTTTACTTTTCCAACCTTGCTGCATTTAAGCTTAACTTTTGATTTTGATACACTTTTTTTAGCGATGGTAAGCACAAATATGGTAAGCACAAACTGTACCATCGGTGCAATCTTCTCGGGGTCAATTTGATAACTCCGAAGCGAAATTGTTCGATCTGCCCGTTATTTCTTTGCTTTCAAACTTGATCTTTTCCCTTTCTCTTCTTTTTAGAGAAATGATGCACAAGCGCGTAATTTAGACTGTTACGCTAGACACTGGTTTACTCTACGTTGGAACCTACAATCTAATGAAATCCGACTCCGATCGCATTTTAGGCTTTCTTGATCCCGATATTGCTTTGAGTTTGGCAACCGTTCCGGTTTTAGTCGCATTAGTTGGAGGGACTGCGATCGCGCAAACCCTGCAAGAACTTGGCACAATGAGCGAAGAAATTTTTCGAGGCGATCGACTCCCCCGGCTTGACTTTCCGCCAAATCAATAGCGATCGTCCTCCCATCTCCCCTAAAATTGTTGAACCTCTCTGGAATACTGTATGAGTTCGACCCGCCCTTCCTCCGACGAATTTTCTGCAATCACTGCCACATCTGATGATGTGACTGCGTTGATGTCCGATTTATTCTTGCGTCATCGGCTCAGAATCGTTGAGGATCTCTGGGAAGCCGTGTTGCGCCAAGAGTGTGGGCAAGAGCTGGTCGATCTGTTGAATCAACTCAGGCGGATGTGTTCTCCAGAAGGACAAGCCACGACGTTTACGGGATCTGAAGTCCTGCAAGTTGTGGAAAAGCTCGATTTGAATGAAGCGATTCGAGCCGCACGCGCGTTTGCGCTCTATTTTCAGCTCATCAATATTGTCGAGCAGCACTACGAGCAGCGCCATCAGCAGTTGCAATATCGAATGGCACGCGAAGGACACGCTCAACCCGATCCGCAACACAAAAAACAAGCGTATTCCACGGAAGAAGATGCCGGACGACCAGAAGCTGACTTTTTAGAACGCAGCTTACATGAGGCAGCTTCTCGTCGCGAAATTGGTACGTTCCATTGGTTGTTCCCTCGGTTAAAACAGTTAAACGTTCCACCGCAGCAAATTCAGCGCTTGATCAATCAATTAGATGTGTGGCTCGTGTTTACCGCGCATCCAACCGAAATTGTGCGCCACACCATTCGAGATAAGCAGCGACGAATCGCAAAAATCCTCCGACAGCTAGATAGCGTTGAAGATAGCTTGAAAGCGATCGGTCTTTCTTCTTCCTGGGAAGCCGATGCCCTACGCGACCAACTCACCGAAGAAATTCGCCTCTGGTGGCGCACCGACGAACTGCATCAATTCAAACCAACCGTTCTCGATGAAGTTGATCACGCCCTGCATTACTTCCGAGAAGTGATTTTCGATGCGGTTCCCCATCTTTACACACGACTCGAAGAAGCGGTTCATGGATCATTTCCCAAAATGCAGATGCCGCGCCGCAATTTCTGTCAGTTTGGCTCATGGGTAGGAGCCGATCGCGATGGCAATCCCTCAGTCACTCCCCAAGTCACTTGGCAAACTGCCTGTTATCAGCGTCGTCTGGTCTTAGAACGCTATGTTCAATCGATTCAAACATTGACCGATCTGTTGAGTCTATCGCTGCACTGGAGCGATGTTCTCCCCGATCTGCTCGAATCGCTCGAACAAGACCAGCAGCGAATGCCGGATGTATACGATCGCTTATCGATCCGCTTCCGTCAAGAACCGTATCGGCTCAAACTTGCCTACATCCGCAAGCGGTTGGAAAATACCATCGATCGTAATCAAATTCTCTACAACGGCGACGGGCTACAACAAGAAATACCCGAATACGACGAAGCAACGATTTATCGATCGGGCGATGATTTCCTTGCAGAACTGCGCCTCATTCAAGGCAGCTTATCCGCAACAGGGTTAAGCTGTCGCGATTTGGATCACTTGATTTGCCAAGTCGAAATCTTCGGGTTTAACTTAGCGCATTTAGACATTCGCCAAGAAAGCCCACGGCATTCAGAAACGATGAATGAAATCGTGGAATATCTCCAAGTTCTGCCCAAAGCTTACAACGACATGACCGAAGCAGAACGGTGCGAATGGCTAATCACTGAGCTACAAACTCGTAGACCGTTGATTCCGACGGAAATGCCGTTTTCCGATCGCACTCGTGAAGCGATCGCGACTTTCCGCATGGTTCGCAAGCTACAACAAGAGTTCGGTCTCGATATTTGCCGTACCTACATTATCAGCATGAGTCACGATGTCAGTGACTTGCTCGAAGTGTTGCTCTTTGCCAAAGAAGCCGGACTGTACGATCCCGCTACCGGACTTGGAACCATCCAAGTTGTGCCACTGTTTGAAACCGTGGAAGACTTACAAAAAGCTCCAAGCGTGATGCGGGGTGTGTTCGATCTACCGTTCTATAAAGCCTTGTTAGCGGGTGGATTTGAATCGATCGGCGTTAAAACCGCACTTCAAGAAGTGATGCTGGGCTATTCTGACAGCAACAAAGACTCTGGTTTCCTCAGCAGCAATTGGGAGATCCATAAAGCACAGCAAGCCCTCCAAAGCCTTGCAGACGAGCATGGGGTTGTTCTGCGGATCTTCCACGGGCGCGGCGGCTCTGTCGGACGTGGGGGCGGTCCCGCTTACGAAGCAATTCTGGCGCAACCCGGACATAGTGTAAACGGTCGGATCAAAATCACCGAACAAGGTGAAGTGCTTGCTTCAAAATATTCACTCCCAGAACTTGCACTCTACAACTTAGAAACTGTCACTACCGCAGTAATTCAAGGCAGCTTATTGCAGAATAAATTTGATGAGATTGCGCCGTGGCAGCAAGTGATGGAAGAGTTAGCGGCTCGATCGCGCACGCACTATCGCGGATTAATTTACGAACAACCGGATTTTATTGATTTCTTCCATCAAGTCACCCCGATCGAAGAAATCAGTCAGCTTCAGATTAGCTCTCGTCCAGCCCGTCGAGGCGGTAAAAAGGATCTGGGCAGTTTACGTGCCATTCCCTGGGTGTTTAGCTGGACGCAGAGTCGATTCTTACTGCCGTCTTGGTACGGGGTCGGTACTGCATTAAAGGGCTTCCTTGATGAAGCACCGGAAAAACATATGCAGCTTTTGCGGCATTTCTACTACAAATGGCCCTTCTTCAAAATGGCAATTTCCAGAGTTGAAATGACGCTCTCTAAAGTCGATCTGCAAATTGCAGGTCACTATGTTGATGAACTAACCCAACCCGAAGATCGAGAGCGTTTTGCTCCGGTGTTTGAGCAGATTCGCAATGAGTATCTACTCACTCGTGAGCTAGTCTTAAAGATTACCGGACACAATCGCTTACTTGATGGTGATCCAGAACTTCAGCGATCGGTACAGTTACGCAATGGCACGATCGTACCGCTAGGCTTTTTGCAAGTGTCTTTGTTAAAACGCTTGCGGCAACATAAAACGCTTGCCGCTTCGGGTGTTGTGCGATCGCGCTATAGCAAAGGTGAACTATTGCGCGGGGCATTATTAACAATCAACGGCATTGCCGCAGGAATGCGAAATACGGGTTGATGCGGCTTCTGCAAAGCGCACTATAGAATGGCGAGGGCGCGTGGAAGACTCGGCAACACGGCATCAGTAAACGGCGCACTTGGCGTAAACTGCATCTTGGAGTAGCGAATTAATCCTTTCGCTTTTGCTTCAAATGCTGCCCCAATGCAAGTTGAGTCTTGCGTGTACTGAGTGGCAAATCCCAGTCGGCTTGCTGATGTTGCGTTTTAGGTTTCAATCATGGCAGCAGGCCTTTGCAGATGCATGAGCGGACACAGCGCTCGTCATTGAGAAAATGAGATCGAACTCTTTAACACTCGCGATTGTCCTTACGATCGGCATTCTCTCTGTTTCAACGGCTGCAATTTTGATTCGGCTGGCGACCGCAACTTCAGGCACTTCAGGAGTCGGATTTAGTTTAGTTTTAGCGGCATCGCGTTTGTCGATCGCTGCGCTGATTCTCGTTCCCACTTGGCGTTCGTTTCAGACAGCTTCATCGAGTGGAGTCAAATTTGCGATCGGGGCAGGAGTCTCACTGGCGGTACATTTTGCCACTTGGATATCGTCGCTGTCGTATACTTCGATCGCTGCTTCCACAACGCTTGTCACGACGAATCCGGTTTGGGTAGCGCTACTGAGTTGGGTTTGGTTTCGAGAAAAGCCAACTCGGACGACATTTTTGGGAATTGGAATCGCGATGATCGGCGGTGTTCTAATTGGATTGGATCACGCAAGTCGAGAGGGTGCAAATCCGCTGCTTGGAAATGGATTGGCGATCGTGGGTGCTTGGGCAGCAAGTTTGTATCTACTGTTGGGACGAGAAGCACAACGGCAAGGATTGAATGTTACAAGTTACGTCACCGTTGCTTATAGTGTTGCTGCGATCGTACTGTTTCCCTTGCCGTTTCTGTTTGGTTCATCTTATTTCGGCTATCCCACCGATACTTATGCCTGTATCGTGTTGATGGCAGTGTTTCCGCAACTGATTGGACATACGAGTCTTAATTGGGCAATGCGGCATCTATCAGCCACGATCGTGACGTTGATTATTCTATTAGAGCCAGTGGGATCGACAATTCTTGCGATCGCAGTGTTCCAAGAGGTTCCCGGAATGCAGGTGATTGTGGGCGCGTTGGTTTTACTGTTAGGCGTTGCGATCGCAATTTTGGGAAATTCTGTGAAAGCATCCTGATTTACAAGAATTCCTGAGTAGAGGGGAATGGTAGATGCACCCTGATTAATCACCCCTGGCTTCGGTCGGGGGTTTTTTGTTGTAAGGCATCGTTGCCTTCGGCACACACTTGTGCGACTGCGGCTTCGAGCGCGATCGCAACGTGTGTCCAGTGTGTTCCACCTTGGCAGAATACGACATACGGTTCGCGCAGAGGTCCATCCGCTGAGAATTCCGACGTGCTGCCATCAATGAAAGTCCCGCCAGCCATCACTAACTCGCTTTCATATCCTGGCATCCCCGACGGCACCGGATCGAGATAAGACCCGATCGGTGAATTTTGCTGAATTGCTCGACAGAACGCAATAATCTTTTCGGCTGAACCGAGCTTGATCGCTTGAATCACATCCCGTCTTGGAGCCATCGGAGCGGGATTCACTGGATAGCCCAGCTTGTCAAACACATAAGCTGTGAGATGATTGCCTTTCATCGCTTCACCGACCATTTGCGGCGCGAGAAACAAGCCTTGAAATAACACGCGATTTTGATCAAACGTTGCACCGCCAGAACTGCCAATTCCGGGAGCCGTTAACCGACAGGCTGCCATTTCAACCAAATCGGCTCGACCTGCCACATAGCCACCCGTAGTTACGATCGTTCCACCCATATTTTTGATCAAAGATCCCGCAATCAAATCTGCTCCTACTGCGGTCGGTTCTCGATCTTCGACAAATTCGCCGTAACAGTTATCGACAAAGCAAACCGTATCCGGATTCTGTTCTTTGACGATCGCAATAATTTTCTCAATTTCGACGATCGATAAACTCGGTCGCCACGAATAACCACACGATCGCTGAATTGAGACTAATTTTGTATTCGGTCGAATTGCGGTTTGGAGCGCGTGCCAATCGATCAAGCCATCGGGCGTGAGGTCTAGCTGTCGATACGAAATTCCGAAATCTTTGAGCGATCCTTGCTGTTCGCCGCGCAACCCGATCACTTCTTCTAAGGTGTCGTAGGGCGCACCCGCAACACAGAGCATTTCATCACCCGGACGTAGCACCCCATAAAGCGCAGATGCGATCGCATGAGTTCCAGAGACGAATTGCACTCGGACGATCGCGGCTTCGGCTTCGACGATCTCGGCAAACACTCGATCGAGCACTTCTCGCCCCAAATCATCGTGACCATAACCGGAAACACTTGCAAAATAGTGGACGCCCACTCGATGATAACGATAAGCAGCCAGCACCTTCTGTAAATTTTTCTTGACCTGAGAGTCAATATCAGAAAAAATTTCAAATAGTGCCTGTTCTGCTTCCTTTAGCAAAATCGAGCCGTCCATCGTTTGCCTCGTTCATTCAAAGTTACAGTGGAGATTGCGTCAATCCGAACCATCTGTTGAGCGGGTTCTATTGTCGCGCAAATTGAGCAGGTTATGTTGTTTAGAGACTCTTTCATGACTATTGCAACTTCCGAAAAACTGAAAATAGACTATCTGACGCTAGGATTCATGGTGGCGATTCACATCGGCGCAGTGTTCGCCTTCTTGCCCGGAAACTTTAGCTGGAGTGCAGTCGGATTAGCAATCTTTCTTCACTGGCTGACGGGCGGTTTGGGCATTACGCTCGGCTGGCACCGTCTAATGAGCCATCGCAGCTTCCAAGTTCCAAAGTGGCTAGAATACACGCTAGTTTTCTTTGGCTCCTTGGCAATGCAGGGCGGACCGATTTGGTGGGTTGGGCTACATCGTCATCATCATCTTTATTCTGATCAGCCCAATGATCACCACGACTCGACCAAAGGCTTCTGGTGGAGTCACATGGAATGGATGCTGCGAGAAGTTCCCGCCGAAGAGGAAGTCCCGAAGTTCACGAAGGATATGGCAGACGACAAGTTTTATCAGTTCTTGGAAAACTATTTTGCACTGCTGCAAGTTGCATTAGGAATCTTGCTTTATGCGATCGGCGGTTGGTCGTTTGTGACTTGGGGAATTTTCGTTCGGTTGGTGCTGGTTTACCACTGCACTTGGCTGGTGAATAGCGCAACGCACAAATTCGGCTACCAAACGTATGAATCGAACGATCGTTCAACCAATTGCTGGTGGGTGGCGCTTTTGGTTTACGGCGAAGGCTGGCACAACAATCATCATATGTATCAGTACTCTGCCCGTCACGGGTTGAAATGGTGGGAAATTGATATAACCTGGATGACGATCCAACTGCTGCAATTTCTCGGTCTTGCAACCAAGGTGAAATTGGCGGAAGACAAGAGTTAGGTTTAAATTTGACGCAATCCCAGACGATCGAAAATTATGCGATCGTCTGGGATTTTTAGCGAAAAAGGGCTATATCACCGTGTCCGGAACGTTGGGAATTTGCCTCGAAGAGGTTAGCATGATGGGACTGTGTGCAGGAGAGCTTAGGGCATGAAGTTAGGCATGGGTGCAACCCTTCAGAATGGAAAATACCAACTGAATCAAGTGCTAGGGTGCGAAAGCTTAGGAGCAACCTACCTCGCGACGCAAACGCTACTCCAGCAACCCGTTGTCGTCAAAACGATCGACCCAAGCCTGCAAATTACCCAAAGCTTTCCACAACTCAAAAACCGATTTATCGAAGAAACTCGATTACTTGCCCGGTGTCAGCATCCCAGTATTGTGCGAGTTCTTGACTTTTTTCAAGAAGACGGTTTGCCGTTTCTGGTAATGGAATACATACCGGGTCAAACGTTGTACGATCGCGTTTCTACCCAAAATGCCCCCAGTCTGACCGAAGCCGAAGCGATTCACTATATGCGCCAAATTGCATCGGCTCTCAGCGTTGCACATCGGAGTGGATTGATTCACCAGAACATTCGACCGGAATCGATCGTGCGTCGCCCCGGCACTAATTTAGGGATTCTTGTTGGCTTCGGGTTCGCGCACGACGTTGCGGTCTCAAACCCGATCGAGCAAAATCCGTTTATTCCTGCCGATCGCGATTGGAGCCGAGAGAATCGGTTCGCGATCGATCTGTATTCGCTGGCTGCAACCCTTTATTTTCTTCTAACCGGACTGCCTCCCAACGGCTCACCCTCACTCGATCAGTACTCTTGGAGTCCTGCAACCAAACAAGCAATTTTTCGAGGACTCACCCGCGATCCGCAATGGCAACTTCAAACCGTTGATGATTGGCTCCGACTCTTACCCAACACAACTTTGCCCCTGATCTCAGCTAACAATATTGCTCAAACTCCCCCCTCGACCAATCCCGCCCCGTCTCAAAATGGTCGAAGGCGCGATCCGGCAGCCACGCTCACTCCATTTCCAGTGCCAAACGGTCGAACTCCTGCCAAAATTCCTACCGAACAACCTGCTCCGATTCCTGCAACTGAGGCAAAACTTCCAATCGTTCTAAAACAAGCGATTCCAGTACAAACGGTTCCAGCACAAACAGCTTCAGTGCAAGCGGTTCCAGCACAAACGGCTCCAGCACAAGTGAAAATTGGGGCAGCCTCTCCTCGCTTATCCAGATTCTTGATGTTGACGATCGCCGCTGCTGGCGCGATCGGTCTAGGATTCGGGTTGGCGCTGCGAATTAGTGCGACTAAAGCTCCCGGAACCACATTGTTACAGCCCGTACAATCTTTTGATCAAAAAGAATGGAAAGGAACGCTTAATCCTAGCAACAATAATTTAGCGGATATTCCTCTTGAATCGGGCAACGCGAAATCTGATCCAAAAACTCAGAAGTTTGTTGATCCAGAAGTCGATCGACCCGCTTATATCCCTCCTAAGATAGAAACTCCATTAACTCAACCGATTCGCCCTCGCGCTCGTCGTCCGTTAAGTGAGCCAACCGCTCCGATCAAGCCTGTGAAGCCAACCCCTTCTATTGAACCGATCGAGCCTGCACCGGAGCCGAGCGTGATTCCCCAGGCTGAACCTATTGTTCCACCCGTAACGGCTCCGACTCCTGACCCCGTTCCAGTCGCTCCTGTCCCTGTAAAACCCAGCAGCAAGGTTGCGCCCACTCCACCGACGACAACTCCGTAAACGATCGAGCAGATTCCACTCCCGCCAGACTTGTCCTCTCAACCGCTCACGCTATAATTCAGGCAGCGCGATAGGAAACATCTTATGAGTACTCCATTAGTTCATGCTTTTTTCGTAGGTCGGGCGATCGCTGAAATCGCTTATGAGCGGCTCGAAGCGGGTGTTACCGATGCCCTGAGCGAATTAGGCAAATTCGATGCCGAACAGCGGGAAAACCTGCGGCAGTTTGTTAATGAAGTGCTTGAACGAGCGCAACGCGAACAAACGCTCGCAACTCAAGCCCAAACGACCACCACGATCGTACCGTTGGATTTACAAACAGGCGGCGACTTGCAAGCGACGATCGATGATCTCAGAGCAGAAATTGCGGAATTGCGATCCGAGCTTCAGCGCTATCGGACACGATCGATTTAATCGCGTCGAAGGCTGAATTTTGTTATAGAAAGTTGATTTTTAATTTCATCTTTAGTTGAGAAATCGCGTGTCTGTTTCTTCCAATGACTCCAGCCCGTCGGCATCATCTATGGAGCCAACTCCATCTGAGCGCTCCGAAATTTTGAACGATCACGAATTGCCTAGTGTTGATAACATTGCACCCTTGCCTTTTCCTGAGCCTACCGATCCTTACGAATCCGAGTTAAACGGAGCAGCGAGAACCGTATCACGGCGGCGCAAAGCTCCGGAGACTTTGTATTCGAGCAAGGCATATCGTTGGAACCGTGAGAAATATTCGCGACGACGGCGATTCATCGACATCTGGGCGTTTGTGCTGAAGCTCATGGGCGCACGTTGGCTCTACAACAAATCCTGGAGTTATAAAGGCGGAATCAGCGATGCCAAGAAAGCCACTCGACGGAAATCTCTGGCAATCTGGATTCGAGAAACGCTCCTGGATCTAGGTCCGACGTTTATCAAAATCGGTCAGCTATTTTCGACACGAGCGGATTTATTTGCGATCGAATTTGTCGAGGAACTGTCTAAGCTGCAAGATCGAGTGCCCGCATTCAGTTATGAACAAGCTGCCGCGATTATTCGGCAAGACTTAGGGAAATCGATCGAGGAACTGTATCGCAGTTTTGATCCGATTCCGCTTGCTGCTGCAAGTTTAGGACAAGTCCATCGCGCTCAACTGCATTCTGGTGAAGAAGTGGTTGTGAAAGTGCAACGCCCTGCACTGAAACAGTTATTTGAGATCGATTTGCAGATTCTTAAAGGCATCACCCGCTATTTTCAAAATCATCCAGAGTGGGGCAAAGGACGCGACTGGATCGGCATTTATGAAGAATGCTGCAAAATTCTGTGGGAAGAGATTGACTATCTTAACGAAGGACGTAACGCCGATACATTTCGACGAAATTTTCGGGAGTATGATTGGGTTCATGTCCCCAGAGTGTATTGGCGCTACGCTTCTCCGCGCGTTCTGACCCTGGAATATATGCCAGGCATCAAGATTAGTCATTATGATGCGCTTGAAGCAGCGGGACTCGATCGCAAACTTCTCGCCCAATTGGGGGCAAGAGCCTACTTGCATCAGCTTCTCGATGATGGATTCTTCCATGCTGATCCGCATCCTGGCAATATTGCAGTTAGTCCAGATGGCAATCTAATTTTCTACGACTTCGGCATGATGGGGCAGATCAAGCCGATTACACGCGAACGATTGCTCGATACGTTCTTCGGAATTGCTCAGAAAGATGGCGATCGCGTGGTGAAATCGCTGATTGATCTCGGTGCGCTTGCGCCAACGGATGATATGGGTCCGGTGCGGCGATCGGTGCAGTTCATGCTCGATCACTTTATGGATAAGCCCTTTGAGGATCAATCCGTAAATGCAATTAGCGATGATTTGTATGAAATCGCTTATGATCAGCCGTTTCGGTTCCCTGCAACGTTCACGTTTGTGATGCGAGCGTTCTCGACTTTAGAAGGAGTCGGCAAAGGTTTAGATCCAGAATTTAACTTTATGGAGGTTGCAAAACCGTTTGCAATGCAGCTTATGAGTAATGGAAATTCTCCCGATGGTGGACTGTTAAACGAGTTGAGCCGTCAAGCGGTGCAGGTGAGTAGTACGGCATTTGGGCTACCGCGTCGGATCGAAGATACGCTCGATAAATTAGAGCGGGGTGATTTGCGGGTGAGAGTGCGCTCGACCGAAACCGATCGCATTTTGCGGCGAATCGGCGGTGTCAATATGGGCACGAACTACACACTGTTAACTTGTGCGTTTACGATTTCAGCAACTATTTTGTTAGTGCATCAACTTTACTGGGTTGCCGGAATCGTAGCGATCGCTGCTGTAGTGAGTGGCATTGCGCTGATTCGATTGATGATGAAGCTTGATCGATACGATCGGATGCCTTAGATAAATTGTGGTGTGATTTGGAGCGAGATGTGAATAATTGAATTCAGAGCAGATCCAGTTCCGCTTCGATGCTTTCTATTTCTTCATTGCGCTTGACACCATGAAACGCTTCTTTACTGCCGGGATGACTGACACGGGATTGATCCGCTCCGTCAACCAGGATGCTTATTCTGTCGATTCAGAAGAGCGGTTTTTTATTGTTGCGGACGGTATGGGGGGTCACGCGGGTGGACAAGAAGCGAGTCGGATTGCGATCGAGACGATGCAAGCCTTTCTGACGCAGCAGTGGGACACTGATCTCGATTCTGAAACGCTATTGCAGCAAGCGGTATTAGAAGCGAATCAAGCGATTCTGAAAGACCAGCAATTGCATCCAGAGCGATCGGATATGGGAACGACGGCGGTCGTGGTGATTTTCCGCAATGAACAGCCGCTTTATGCGCATATCGGAGACTCGCGACTGTATCGTTTGCGTGGAGCTAAGTTAGAGCAGATTACCGAAGATCATACTTGGGTGGCGCGGGCAATGCGGCTGGGTGACATTACGCCAGATCAAGCGCGTGTTCATCCGATGCGGCACGTCTTGGCACAATGTTTGGGACGACCTGATTTAGAAACAGTTGAAGTTCGATCGCTCTCAGTGCAACCGGGCGATCGCTTACTGTTGTGCAGCGATGGATTGACGGAAGAACTCTCGGATCAACTGATTGAGAATCACTTGAAATCGATTCGCGCTTGTGAAAAGGCAGCAACCGCCCTGATTAATGCAGCGAAAGATCGAGGCGGACGAGACAATATTACGGTTGTGATCGTGGCGATTCCGTAGTTTAATAATTCACCTATCTACATCGGTCTAAAGTGAGATTCCTTTGTCCTGTGTACGAAACCGTACAGACAAGCCTTCCCTATCCTCGATACGGTAGCTTCTAGTCATTGCTGAAGCAGTAAGAGTGCTTACTCCATTTGGACTATAGCTCTTTCTCCGGGATGGGTTAACTGATCGCTTTGGAATCTTACATGAACATAAGTACTCTGCCGCTAAACGCTTTGCGGATCTTGGTGGTCGATGACGATCGAGATTCGCGAGAAATGATGATCGTTGCACTCGAATCGGAAGGAGCAGAGGTCGTTGCGGTCGAGTCTGTACAATCTGCATTCACAGCGCTGTTAGATTGGCAGCCTGATCTTCTGATTAGTGATATCCGGATGCCGGATTCAGATGGTTATACCTTTCTTCAAACTTTGCGATCGCAGTCTTTTAACGCTCCCGCGATCGCAGTAACCGCCTTTGCACGCGAAGACGATCGCCGAGAAGCCTTGGCTGCAGGATATCAATCGCACTTGACAAAGCCGATCGACTTAGAACTGCTTTACAGCACGATCGTCGAGTTAATCAAGCTATCTACTCCCTGATGGTCTGAGTTACTACCAAAGACGGATAGGCTGGAATTTAGCTATCACTCCAACTCTGCCGAACTATAGAGAGTTTGACAAGGCAGATACGGTAGGATAACGAGCAAGTTCACTGAAGTAATTTTTGTAAACGACAGGCGTAAGACGCTAGTGTTCCAGGTCGTTGGGCTGGGCTACCGTTCGATCGTCTCTTGTTGATCATTGACCCATGACCAGAGATTTCACCGATTCTGTCGCTTCAAATTTGCCACGGGCGAACAGTCTGCGGTGGCTCCTGCAAGCCATGTCTCAAGCGTCCAGCAATACACTCCTAACCGCCCTTCCTTCAGCCGATTACAAGCGTCTGACCGTGCTTCTAGAATTCGTTACCTTATCCTTGGGACAAGTTCTCTATGAACCCAATCAATCGATCGAATACGCCTATTTCCCCACTACCGCAGCTGTTTCACACCTCAATGTGATGGAAAGCGGACGAGATGTGGAAACTGCTTCGATCGGCAATGAAGGCATGATCGGCGTTCCGCTAGTCTTAGGAACTGACCATATTCCGCTACGCGCTATCGTTCAGATTCCCGGTTCAGCCCTTCGCATCTCTGCAAAAGCAATTCGATCTGAACTGCAGGTGAATCGATCGCTGCAATTTCTACTGCTGCGATACATTCAAACTCTGATGAATCAGATTGCTCAGAACCTCGCCTGTACTCAACTTCATCCAAGCCAAGAGCGCTGCTGCTATTTAATGCTACTGACGCATGATCGAGTAGGAGAGCCAGTTTTGCCACTAACGCATGACCTCCTTTCTCGTATGGTCGGCGTGAGACGCAATCGGATTGGCGAAATTATCGCCACCTTAGAGCGGGCTGGACTGATTCACCATCAGCGCGGACGTGTAACGATTTTAAATCGTCCAGAATTAGAGTCTGCTGCGTGTGGGTGTTATCAACTCTTACGATCGCAGTTTGACCAACCGTTTGATGGGTAACGAAACTCTTGCGCTGATCCTATGTACGGTAAGGGACAGACAACAGAGGCACAAGACTTATAACTTAGAAACCGCATTCGGATCGCGGTCTGAGTGGGTTTTGTGTCACCTGGGTCTGTTGGCTTTCATGCCCCAAAGTCGTCGTCGTTCTACTCAAAATAAACTCCTACGCGCTCTGTCTCAGGAAGAGTACGATCGACTATTGCCTTATTTGGAGTTTGTCACGCTGCCATTCAAGCATGTCTTGTATGAGCCAAATCAACCTGTCGATTACGTCTATTTTCTCAATCATGGTGTGATCTCGATGGTAACAATCACCGAAGAAGGCGAAACCGTCGAAGCAGCAACGATCGGCAACGAAGGCATGGCAGGAATCCACGTATTGCTAGGGGTGAGCCAGCTTTCTCTACAAGCCATTGCACAAGTGGCAGGCGATGGAATGCGGATGCGGGTCGATGCGTTCCGTCGTGAAGCGACACCCGAAACGCGATTGTATGAACTCCTGTTGCGCTATATCCAAGCGATGATCAGTCAACTCTCTCAAACCGTTGCCTGTAATCGGTTGCACTCGGTTGAAGAGCGGTGCTGTCGTTGGTTGTTAATGTGTCACGATCGCGTCCCAAGTGATGAATTTTTTCTAACTCAAGAGCTACTGTCTCAGATGCTTGGTGTGCGGCGTGCCAGTGTGAGCGTCGTCGCAGCGATTCTGCAAAAAGCAGGATTAATTACTTACAGTCGCGGTAGAATTCGGATTCTCGATCGTCCAGGACTCGAATCCGCTGCCTGTGAATGCTATCGATTAATGAAAACAGAATTTGATCGATTGCTTGGCGATCAGTTAAATGACCTGGAAGAATAGAAACGTAACATAAAATCCGAAACAATCGCTCGAAATTTCAAAGACTCGATGAAGATGTATTCGTTGACATAGCTTCTGTCGCACTAAGGCTGCTAGGATGCCGCACGTAGATCAGCGTTATCCTCTCAAAACTGAGCAAGTTAGGTGACGATCGTTTGAAAGGTAGAAGTAATTAATCGCTCTTTGGGTTAATCTCCATCTAGCGTTCAAACTGCCACCTAAAGCTGAGTGATATAATTCCCGCAACTGTATTCCAGCTTACTGTTTCATACCTTTAGTGAGAGAAAGGAGACTGCCATTGTCCCGTCGTTACTTTTTTACGTCCGAGTCCGTGACCGAAGGACACCCGGATAAGATTTGTGATCAGATTTCCGATACGATTTTAGACGCGATTTTGAGCCAAGATCCGAGTAGTCGGGTTGCAGCTGAAGTCGTGGTCAACACTGGGTTGGTTCTCATTACAGGTGAGATCACCACCAAAGCAAATGTCAACTACATTGATCTTGCCCGCAAGAAGATCGCTGAGATTGGCTACACCGGAGCCGAAAACGGATTTAGCTCAAGTAGCTGTGCTGTCATGGTCGCGCTGGATGAACAATCCCCGGACATCGCTCAAGGCGTTGATACCGCTCAAGAAAGCCGCGAACACCTCAGCCAAGAAGCACTCGATGCGATCGGCGCAGGCGACCAAGGAATCATGTTCGGTTTTGCCTGCAACGAAACACCGGAGTTGATGCCGCTGCCGATCTGTTTGGCGCACCGAATTTCACGTAAACTCGCAGCCGTCCGCAAAACGGGTCAACTGTCTTATCTTCGCCCCGACGGTAAAACCCAAGTGACGGTTCTCTATGAGAACGATCGCCCCGTTGGGATTGATACCATTCTCGTTTCGACTCAACATACCGCTACGATCGGCGATATTGCCGAAGAAACTGCGATTCAAGAAAAGATTAAAGCTGATCTTTGGGCGCTTGTGGTTGAGCCTTGTTTTGCTGATATCGATGTGAAGCCAAATAGCGAGACTCGCTTCCTGGTGAATCCGACAGGCAAATTCGTAATCGGCGGACCGCAAGGCGATTCTGGCTTAACCGGACGCAAGATCATTGTCGATACCTACGGCGGTTATTCTCGTCATGGTGGCGGCGCATTCTCTGGAAAAGATCCCACAAAGGTCGATCGCAGTGCAGCCTATGCCGCACGCTACGCAGCAAAGAATATTGTTGCAGCGGGCTTAGCTGAAAAGTGCGAAGTTCAGTTGAGTTATGCGATCGGGGTTGCACGTCCCGTGAGCATCATGATCGAGACCTTCGGCACCGGAAAGGTCAGCGATGAGATCTTGCTAGAATTGGTGCAGGAGCATTTTGAATTGTGCCCAGCAGGCATCATTCAAACGTTCGGCTTACGGACGCTTCCGGGCGATCGTGGTGGTCGCTTCTATCAAGATGTTGCGGCATATGGTCATTTCGGTCGTCCCGATTTGGAATTGCCTTGGGAGCAAACCGATAAGGCTGCTTTATTGAAGGAAGCCGCTTTATCGACCACCGTAGTCGGCTAGATCGTTTTCGATTCTCTTTGCCCTCAGCGAAATGATTCTGCTGGGGGCTATTTTTATCGTTTGAGTTAAATGTCTAGTTAAATTTGCATGGTAAAACGGAATTTACGATCGCCACATAGTTTCTTTGGCGGATTTCTTCCCTTAAAATAAGGGCGGAATTGCAGCGTAACAAAGCGTAAATATCAGAACTTATGAGAATTCTTGCCCTGGTTCCTGGTGGAATAGGCGATCAAATCCTATTTTTTCCGACGTTAGATGATCTAAAAGCGACTTATCCTGATGCTCAAATTGATGTCGTCGTTGAGCCAAGAGCGAAGGCAGCCTACCGCATTTCCAAATCGGTCAGCGATACGATTTTGTTTGACTTTAAGAGCAGTAATAGCTTAGCGGACTGGAGCAATTTGCTCGGCATTCTGCGTGATCGAGAATATGATATTGCGCTTTCGCTCAGTCGGCGGTGGGGAATTGGCTTTCTCCTTTGGTTAAGCGGAATTTCTACTCGGATTGGATACGCCACTGGTGCGGCGGCGAAAACGTTTTTTACCAAAACGGTTCCACTCAATTCAGACCAGTACGCAGCAGCGATGTATCACGATTTGCTGAAGGGGTTGGATATCGATCGTCCGCTTTCTGAAGTTGTGATTAGTGTTCCGGCAAAAGATCTGGAATGGTCGGATGCAGAACGAAAACGACTCGGATTGCAAGATGGCGGATACGTTTTAATTCATCCCGGTGTAAGTCAACGATCTGAGCGCAAGGGAATGGATAAGATTTATCCAGCCGAAAGTTGGCGAAAAATTATCCAAGACTTTCAGCAAAAACAGCCAGATTTACCGATCGTGCTGCTCAAAGGTGAGGAAGATGCCGCGATCGTTGCCGAACTGGTTGCCTTGTGTCCTGGAATTAAAGTGACTGCACCCGAAAACATTGGAGAACTAGTTTCAATGGTTGCAGGTGCGAGTTTGATGCTGTGTACGGATAGCGCCCCGATGCACGTGGCGATCGCGGCTCAAACTTTCACGCTTGCACTGTTTGGCGCAACCGATCCAGAAGAACGATTGCCTCAGAGCGATCGAGTGACAGCGATTAAATCTCCCACTGAAAAAATGGCAGACATTCCGCCGCAAATGGTACTAGATCGCGTTTGGGGCGGTTAGTTGCCACCCGCAGCAATGCCACTTCCGTAAACTTCTGCGTTCTGGATATTGATGCCATCTAGAATTGCGCCAAGGGTTTCAGCGTTGTAGAGACGAGCGCTGGAAAGATTGGCATCAGTTAGATTGGCACGATCGAGGGTTGCATTCGTCAGATAGGCAGCGGTGAGATTGGCTTTTTTCAAATTCGCGCCAGTCAGATCTGCGCCTTCTAGGTTTGCGCCCGTAAGATTAGCTCCTTCTAAATTGGCGTTCCGCAGATCCGCACCCAAAGCGTGGATTTCTTTCAAGTTTGCGCCTGCAAGATTACAACCGGAACATTCTCCAGTGGTCAGCAGTCGTTGGACGTGCTGAGGATTTTCTGCTTGGCTAGGTGTGGCGATCGAGACGGCAGCGAAACAAGCAAGTGCGATTCCAACTTTTGCAAACATAGAAGTATCCTCCAGTCAGGGTTTAATTTAAGTGAAGCAGATGTATTAATAAACAGAAACAACGGTCTTATTGATAACTTCAACTATATGAAGCTCGATTCCAGAAAACTTCGTTCCCTGGGTATCATTCGAGCGGGTGAACATTGAAACTGAATGGAGTGCGCGATCGCAGCTAACCGCGCCAGAACGCGAAAAATTCTAAGTTTTGTTGAGATATCTAAGAATTAATCTTCCTCTTCATCTTGACAAACTTTCTTATTGGCGGCGAAATTTTTCAGCTTCTCATAACAATTGAAGGATCTCTAAAGTGCAGTCAAAACAACTCTATAGTTCTCAGAAATTTGATAATATGTAACATTATTAAAATTAATACAACGCTCAGCGGTTAGGAGATCTCATGACTGGATTCATTCGAGGACTATTTTCAAAATCGAAGTCAAATGAGGCATCGAAGCCCGCTCCCGTAGAACGCCCAAAAAAAGAAAAAGTGGAACGTCCGAAGCAAGAAAAAGTGGAGCGCTTGAAGAAAGAAAAAGTTGCTCGTCCGCCGCGCGAGAGTAATGCTTACTTCTTAGAATCTACTGAAGCGCAAACGTACGGCAACCTGGAGTACATGAAAGCTTCTAAGAAGATTCGACGCACTTTCCCTAAAACGGCAGGCAGCCCGGAAGCGATCGAATACATTCAAGAGCTTTCGGCAATGGGTCGCGTTGTTCCAGGTCAAGCTAACGTAGATATCATCGCTCCAAAGGTCGAATCTCAATCGACTCAAAGTGCATCGGATGCAACGACTCAACGTCGAAAAGCTGGCTCGGATATGGATATGTTTCGCAAGATGGCGAAAGACATTCGGAAATAGTTGATTTGCTTGTGGTGTTGGAATCTCCAGTTTCTTAGAGAAACTGGAGATTTTTTTGGAGATATTTTCTGTGGTGAGACGAAGCAGGCAGAAAGCAACATTCGTCGCTATTAGTCTGATGAACATCAAGCCTCAAATCCAAAACAAGCTGTTCAGTACTAATTTGATACCAATTTCCTGATAGATTGAGCGATGTACACCGCTGAGAGGCAGGAAAGATGCAGCCGAAAATCATTGTTTTGGATGATGATCCAACCGGGTCGCAAACGGTGCATAGTTGCCTGCTTCTCATGCAGTGGGATGTTGAAACCTTGAGAGTGGGATTGCGCGATCGAGCGCCAATCTTTTTTGTTTTAACGAATACGCGATCGCTCACTCCCGAAGCTGCGAAAACGGTAACACAGGAGATTTGTCGCAATTTAAAGAGCGCGATCGCCCTAGAATCAATTCAAGATTTTCTGGTTGTGAGTCGCTCCGATTCAACGTTGCGAGGTCATTACCCGATCGAAACAGATGCGATCGCCCAAGAACTCGGTTCGTTTGATGCTCATTTCCTGGTTCCAGCATTCTTTGAAGGCGGTAGAACTACGCGCGACAGTGTGCATTATCTGAAAGTCAATGGTGTAGATACTCCCGTTCATGAAACTGAATTTGCACAGGATTCTGTGTTTGGCTATCAGCACAGTTATCTACCGGATTACATTGAAGAGAAAACACAAGGGCGAATTTCTGCAAATCAAGTCGAGCGATTTTTGCTGGCGGATATACGATCGGGAATTCAATCAAGATTAAGAAATTTACAAAATAATCAATGCTGTGTTGTTGATGCAGAAACACAAGCTGACATGAATCAGTTTGCATCTGATGTATTAGTTGTTGCATCAGAAGGAAAACGCTTTTTATTTCGTAGCGCAGCGAGTTTGCTAACATCTTTAGCAAGTTTGGGAACGCAACCGATCGCACAAGCAGAAATGGCGCGCTATGTCCGTGGAGGTAAACCGGGAGCCATCATTGTTGGATCGCATGTGAAAAAAACGACAGAGCAGCTACAGAAATTACTCGAAGCACCGGGAACGGTTGGGGTCGAAATTAAAGTCGCGCAACTCGCTCGATCGAAGGCAGCACACAACACTTTGCTGAATGATGCGATCGAAAAAATCAACGAAATTCACAACGCTGGAAAAACGCCTGTAATCTTTACCAGTCGCCAAGAATTGACCTTTGACGATGCTCAAACTCGCTTAAACTTCGGCGAATCTGTCTCAACATTGCTCATGGATATTTTGCGTCATCTTCCAGCGGATATCGGCTTTCTAATTAGCAAAGGTGGCATCACTTCAAACGATACACTCAGCAAAGGATTAGCGCTTAGAACTGCGCGGCTTTTAGGTCAGGTCTTAGCAGGCGTTTCGATGGTCAGAACCTCAGAAGATCATCCACAATTTCCGAACCTGCCTGTCGTTCTGTTTCCCGGAAATGTAGGCGATGAAACCGCATTAGCAACCGTTTATCAACGCTTAAATCAACACATTTAGCAACATGGAACGCATCGGATTTATTGGACTTGGCATCATGGGAAAGCCAATGGTGCAGAACTTGTTAAAAGCTGGATATCGCGTGACTGTATTTAATCGATCGACCCATGCGATCGCAGATCTAACAACGGAAGGCGCAACACCCGCAACCTCATCCAAACAAGTCGCTGAACAATCCGATATTGTGATCACTTGTCTGCCCGATTCTCCAGATGTAGAGTCAGTGGTATTAGGACAGAATGGAATCTTAGCTGGAGCGCGATCGGAGATGTTGTTTATCGATATGTCTACGATCGCTCCTGCAACTTCTAAAAAAATCTACTCAGAACTTCAAGCCCACGGAATTCAAGCGCTGGATGCTCCGGTTTCAGGTGGCGACATTGGTGCACAGCAAGGAACCTTATCGATCATGGTTGGAGGAGAAAAAGCGGCATTCGATCGAGCTTTACCCGTCTTGCAAGCGATGGGAAAAAACATTGTGCATGTTGGCGAAGCAGGTGCAGGACAAGTCACAAAAGCGTGTAATCAAATCGTCGTTGCAATGACAGTTCAAGCCGTTGCAGAGGCATTAACGTTGGCGAAAAAATCGGGTGTTGATCCCGCGAAAGTGCGAGATGCTTTACTCGGTGGATTTGCTCAAAGTCGAGTGTTAGAAGTTCACGGGCAACGAATTTTAGAGGAAAGCTTTCAGCCCGGATTTAAGCTTGATTTGCATCGAAAAGATATGAACATTGTTTTGCAGACTGGGCGAGAAGTTGGAGTGCCTTTGCTCGGAAGTAGTCAAGTCACAATGTTGATGGATTCGCTGATTGCTCAGGGTAAGGGAAATCTCGATAATGCTGCGATCGTACTGCTGTACGAACTGTTGTCAAACTTGTCCTAAACCACAATTTCTCAAAAAGTCGCTCAAACCTAAAAGCTCCAACCTCTTCTGGGTCGATAAGCTGAAAAGCTTCAGCCTAGTCAGTCAATTTAGGATGATATACGGAAAATTTCAGTGTAATGAGAGTTATGCTACTGGTTGATCGGTGGGGCTGTAGTCTGAAGGTTATCGGCAGAGGAGTTGTATCAGTAACAATAGAAGTATTTGCTAAAATGTGACTCTTGCTGTCTTTTGGAAAAGATGTAACATGACTGAGATTCCAATCGCTTGCACCCTTAGTAAGGCTAATCTTGACAAGCGTCAAGACGAGCTTAATGCTCTTCGACGAGTGGTACGTGAGATGCGTCAAACGCCAAATGGATTTGCATTGCGATTTGATGGCTCGACAGAGAATTGGATGGCGATCGCTCATGTTGTAGCACAGGAACGTTTGTGCTGCCCTTTTCTACAGTTTCAGTTACTTGCAGAAAAAGGGGTGGGTTCACTTTGGCTTGAAGTTACTGGACCAAATGATACCGCCTGGTTTCTACTCGCAATGTTTGGGTTTGACATCCAGGAGAGTTGTGCTTCGTCTTGTGCTTCCAAACACTGTTAACTTGAGGTTTCTTTGATAAGGAAAAATATTGAGGTTAACTACCAAGAGGTACACAAATGATTCAGTCAATGTTATTTTTCGTACTAGCTGGACTTTGTGAAATTGGTGGTGGTTATTTAGTTTGGCTGGCACTGCGGGAGGGGAAGAGTATCTGGTTAGCTGTAATTGGAGTTGCGATACTCGGTCTATATGGTGCGGTTCCTACTTTACAACCTACTCATTTCGGGCGCGCTTATGCAGCGTATGGTGGAGTGTTCGTTGCGTTGTCTATTTTGTGGGGTTGGCTAGTTGATCGCGTTAGCCCCGATAAATTTGATCTGTTGGGTGCTTGGGTGGTATTGCTGGGTGTCTTAGTCATAATGTATGCTCCCAGAAGCTAATCGTTACAAGTTAAAGGACCAGCATAACGTTCCCAAGGCAGCGGACGAAAGTTGCTCGTGGAGTACAAAGGTTGCCTGCCGGGAACGTTATGCTGCGTTAAACACCCCACCCTTTTTCTCTGAATGAGCATCTCCCTTCGCGAAATCATTTGCGAGATTATTGCATCAGAACTTGATCCAACAACTCTGGTGCAATCCGAAATCCAGCTTTGTTGATCAAGTCGTCAATAACAGATTGTAATGACTCAAGTTCGCCTAGCAGTTCGGCTCGAAGCAAAATCCCCAAAATTCCCGTTACCTGCAATCCTAGAGATTTGGCAACTTTTCTACCTTCACGCTCATCCAACAGTGTCCAATCTGCCTTAAGCTCAATCGCCAGGGCAGTCGCCTCTGCTTCCCCTCGCTCTAGTGTTTGCTTCAAAAGGTTTGGCAAGAGGTTCGTTGCTTACCTCTTGAGTTTGAATCCATATTGCCCAAATTCGTATTTATCCATCTCAGCTAGTTCTCGCGCTTTACCAAAAGAGAGGATGTCTTGTGTATAAAGAGCGATCGCTAATTCCCTACGCAATTCCTGCTCAATCCGCTGCTCAGGTAGACGAAGAGCTTGCACAATGGAGTCAGAAATTGAGATTTGCAGTCCCATCTTAATTTAAGGTCTTACCGATATCGCTTGTGACTATCATGATACACTCGCTAACCTAGTGCGATCGAGTAACCTGAACCCATCGATTGGGCTAATTTACGCCAAAATTTTCTGCACAAACGCATACAGTTCATTCAACACTAATGGCGAAATCTCATGTCCCATATCGAACTCTTGATAGTCGATCGTCAAACCCAACTTCTCTAAATTCGCCTTGGCTCGGTGTGCGGCAGCGATCGGAACCACTTGATCTTGCCGTCCATGCACCATCAAAATGGGTGGAATCTTTGATCCAGGCTGTAATGCCCCGTGTTGATATCCACTCAAGATCATCAGCCCTGCCAACGGTAACGACAGCCCCACATCTAAAGTCATCGCGCCACCTTGAGAAAAGCCGCCAAGAATCGTGCGAGATAAAGGCACTCCGGTTTGTTGCTCTAGCGAGTTGAGCCAATCGATCAACGCCTTTCGGCTGGTTTGCAAGTCTGATTGCTGCGTGAAATCAGTTTGAAAGCTGAAGTTCGAGAGGTCGTACCACATTTTTCCCTGAGTGCTGTAAGGATGTTGAAAGGGAGCATCGGGGATGAGAAATTGTATATCTGGTAGCTCCAAGAGTGAGCAGAGAAACGCCACATCTTGAGCATTCGCGCCCCAACCATGCAGGATGACGATCGAGCCTTTGGGAGATCCAGATTTTGCGGGAATGGCGATCGCGTTTAGCATCATAGAATTTCATCACTCATCCTGTTGATTGTATGCTTAGAGATCTCTTTTTACTTGGGAACTAAATCGATGGCACGTCTCGCATTATTAAGTGTCTCCGACAAAACCGGATTGATTGAGCTTGCAAAACAATTAGTCGAAGAATTTGGCTTTGATCTCATTAGTAGTGGTGGAACGGCTCAGGCTTTGAAAACCGCCGGATTGCCCGTGACGAGAGTTTCAGACTACACCGGATCTCCTGAGATTTTAGGAGGACGAGTGAAAACGCTGCACCCTCGAATTCACGGCGGAATTTTGGCGCGTCGAGATTTGCCAGATCATGTGGCAGATTTGGAAGCGCAGAACATTCGCCCGATCGATTTAGTCGTGGTCAATCTCTATCCGTTTGAACAAACGATCGCGAAACCGGATGTCACGCTTGAAGCCGCGATCGAACAAATTGATATTGGCGGACCTGCAATGATTCGCGCTTCGGCAAAAAATTTCGCAAACCTGACTGTATTGTGCAATCCTAATCAGTACAACGCTTATCTGGAAGAACTTCGCAAAAACGGAGAAGCGTCGATCGCATTTCGCCAAAATTGTTCTCTACAAGCGTTCAAACATACCGCAAGTTATGATCAAGCGATCGCAGCGTATCTAGAAAAGCAAACAGAAACAGAATCGTCATCATTCACGCTAACAGGAACGCAAATTCAAGCCTTACGCTACGGAGAAAACCCGCATCAATCTGCTGCCTGGTATCAAACTGGAGCCGTTTCGAGCGGATGGGCAGCGGCAACGAAGCTTCAAGGGAAAGAACTCAGCTACAACAATTTGGTTGATTTGGAAGCGGCTCGATCGATTATTGCTGAATTCACCAATGATGATCCAGCCGCAACGATTATCAAACATAACAATCCCTGTGGTTCAGCAATGGGATCATCGATTTCCGAAGCGTATGAGAAAGCGTTTAACGCCGATTCTACTTCTGCGTTTGGAGGCATCGTGGCATTGAATCGAGCGATCGATGTTCCAACCGCAACCGCTTTAACGAAAACGTTCTTAGAATGTGTTGTTGCTCCGGGCATCAATTCAGAAGCTCAAACGATTTTGCAGGCGAAACAGAATCTACGAGTGTTGGTTCTGCCGGATCTGAGCAATGGTGCAAAAGAGAATGTCAAACAGATTGCAGGTGGATTTTTAGTTCAAGCGGCGGATGATATCGTAGCTGATCCGAACACTTGGCAGTTTGTCACCGAGAAAAAGCCAACCCCCGAACAACTTGCAGAATTGTTGTTTGCTTGGAAGATTTGTAAGCACGTCAAATCAAATGCGATCGTCGTCAGTCGCGATCGCGCCACATTAGGAGTCGGAGCCGGACAAATGAATCGAGTCGGTTCCGTCAAAATTGCACTCGATCAAGCCGGAGAAAAAGTAAACGGTGCGATCCTTGCCAGCGATGGATTTTTTCCGTTTAATGATTCTGTCCGAACGGCTGCCGCTTCGGGAATTAGCGCGATCGTGCAACCCGGTGGAAGTATGAGAGATGCCGACTCGATCGCTGCTGCGAATGAGCTTGGAATTGTCATGGTTCTCACAGGAATTCGCCACTTCTTACATTAAGAATTGTGCTAAGTTTTATTACATTCCTCACAAGAACACTGCCCTTATGTCCCCTGATATTCTGCATACCCTCAAGGTCTACAGCCAGTTTGTTCACCCGATTTTGATGTGGATACTGCTTGCACTGACAAGCTATGCAATGTATACCGGGCTGCAATGGCGACGGACGCGATCGGCAAAAGGCGATCTGAAAAAAGAGCTAGTCAAACAGAAGTTCAACATCAAACATCATCAGATTGGTGCGATCGTGCTGACTTTGATGGTGGTGGGTTCGATTGGGGCAATGGGTTCAACTTACATCAATAGCGGTAAGCTTTTCGTCAATCCTCACCTCGTTGCAGGATTGGGAATGACCTGTTTGATCGCGGTTTCCGCGTCGCTCACTCCGTTTATGCAGAAAGGTCAAGAATGGGCACGACTCAGCCATATTTTGATCAATGTGGTGCTTACTGGATTGTTTGGATGGCAAGCAGTGACAGGAATGGTGATCGTACAAAACATTATTAACCGGATGTAAAACACGATCGATAAATCGAGTTGAAATCGACGATCGAGGCTTTCGATCGTCGATTTTGCTTTAAACCTAAACGCGATGATTCGCTCTCGAAACTGCAACTCTAGGAACAGACTTGTATTCCAGGTATATCAAAAGACAGAAGAAAGCGACTCCAATAATCTCTACCGAAAGTTTGAGGAAAGCAGACCTACTTCCGGGCATAATTACAAACGTGCATCTTGCTTCTTGTAGAGTACTTCAGAACAATTGAATGGTTGTACAACGACGCACAGTGTACAGACAAACCCTTTATATGAATCGATTAGGTGGCGAGGTAGAAAAATGTCCCTATTAATGCCTCAAAGAGGAGCAAAAATAGTCTCTTGGGTGCTGTCAAGTCTGTTACTGATCCCTTCTCTTGCTGCTTGTGGCGGTGGCAATCGAACGGATGATTCTCGTACTGCTACTGCACCAAACTCCGCGCAGAATACCGCGACACAACCTAAAAAACAAGGACTGTCAAACGCTCAAAAAGTAGGCGTGACCCTGGCAGGTGCGGCAGCATTGTACTACATCTACAACCAGCACAAGAAGTCCCAAGCAGCAAAAGGCGAAAAGCCCCAGTACTATCTCTCTAAAAATGGTCGGGTGTACTATCGGGACGCACAAAAACAAGTGCATTGGGTGACACCCCCGAAAGAAGGAATTCAGGTTCCAGCAGAAGAAGCGCGGCAATATCAAGAATTTCAAGGTTATAACAATCGACCCAATGGACGTGACTTGACCAGTTTGCCCGAAGCTCGATCGGCAAATTTCTAGCTGGCTCAAGTTGAATCAAACATTATCTGAATTGGAGATTTAATCATGGTTGACGATATTTTCAGAAGAGTGGTAGATGCCGCTTTAGGTAACAACGATGACTCATCGGAGCAAGAGCGTCGCCCCCGTCCAGCAAGTGAAGATCCGCATGGCGATCCAGCTGACCAATATGGGCAAGGTTATGGAGATGTGGTTCCTGCAAGTCAAGACCCCTACGGCGATCCAGGCAACCAATATGGGGATGTAATTCCTGCAAGTCAAGATCCCTATGGCGATCCAGCCGACCAATACAATCAAGGGTATGAGGATGTTCGATCGGCAAGCGAAGATCCGTATGGCGATCCGGCTGACGAGGAAGAAGGCTATCGCTATTAATTAACCGCTCTGCAACACAGACAGAATTCAGACCGTTTAAGCCCAATCCTTCCTCTAGCACTGAACAAGCTAGAGGAAGGATTATTTTTTGCTGAAAACCGCTGCCTGAGGCTAAAGGCAGCGATCGCCGCAAATTGTGATCCCGGATTCACCATATTGTCCGCAATTTTGCTTTACAATTTTGGCAACTGATCCCAGACCACTTACCGATAAGAAGTTCTATGAGTATCGGATATGTTGCCCTCGTTCTTCACGCTCATTTGCCGTTTGTGCGTCACCCCGAAAGCGATTTTGTCTTAGAAGAAGAATGGCTCTATGAGGCGATTACCGAAACCTACATTCCGCTGATCCAGGTGTTTGAAGGGTTAAAGCGCGATGGGGTAGACTTCAAAATTACCATGAGCATGACCCCGCCGTTGTGTTCGATGCTGGCAGACCCGCTGCTTCAAGAGCGCTACGATGAGCATCTGTCTAAACTCGAAGAACTGGCAGAAATGGAAGTCGAGCGTCATGCCCACGCTGGACATATGAAGTATCTTGCAGAACACACTGCGAAAGAATTTAATGCTGTTCGGAATACTTGGGAAAAGTACGATCGTAATCTCATTACCGCGTTCAAACAGTTTCTCGACTCCAACAACCTCGAAATCACTACCTGTGGTGCAACTCACGGTTATCTACCGCTGATGAAAATGTATCCGCAAGCTGTTTGGGCACAGATCCAAGTCGCCTGCGAACATTATGAGCAAACCTTTGGTCGTCCCGCAAAAGGCATTTGGCTGCCTGAATGCGCGTACTACGAAGGCGTTGAGCGGATGTTAGCCGATGCGGGACTGCGCTACTTCCTGACAGATGGGCATGGCATTCTCTACGCTCGTCCGCGTCCTCGATATGGAAGTTATGCGCCAATTTTCACAGAGCCAGGGGTCGCTGCATTCGGACGCGATCATGAATCTTCGCAGCAGGTTTGGTCATCGGAAGTCGGCTATCCGGGAGCGGTTGAGTATCGAGAGTTCTACCGAGACTTGGGTTGGGATGCAGACTATGAATATATCAAGCCGTATGTCATGCCCAACGGTCAGCGCAAAAATGTAGGCATTAAGTACCACAAGATTACGGGCAAAGGTCTAGGACTGGGGGATAAGCAGCTTTACGATCCATATTGGGCGCGTGAAAAGACTACCGAACACGCCGCGAATTTTGTCTACAATCGTGAACGTCAAGTCGAACATTTGTTTGGCATCATGCACCGTCCGCCGATCATTGTTTCGCCGTATGATGCAGAACTGTTCGGTCATTGGTGGTACGAAGGACCAATGTTCATCGATTACCTATTCCGAAAAGCTTGGTTTGATCAAGACACGTTTGAAATGACACACTTAGCGGACTATCTGAAAAAGCATCCGACTCAGCAGGTTTGTCGTCCATCTCAGTCAAGCTGGGGATACAAAGGCTTCCACGAGTATTGGCTGAATGAAACGAATGCTTGGATCTATCCTCATTTGCACAAAGCCGCAGAACGCATGATCGAACTTGCCAAGCGTGAACCCGCAGACGAATTAGAATGGCGTGCTTTGAACCAGGCTGCACGAGAACTACTACTGGCACAATCTTCAGACTGGGCGTTTATTATGCGAACGGGAACAATGGTTCCTTATGCGGTGAGAAGAACTCGATCGCATTTAATGCGCTTCAATAAGCTCTACGAAGATCTCAATCACGGCAAGGTAGACTCCGGCTGGGTTGAAAAAGTCGAAGCGATCGACAATATCTTCCCCGATATCAACTACCGCGTTTATCGTCCGCTGTAATCGTAGAGCGCGATCAAGGCTCAGATTTGCTTGATTGCGCTCATCATTTATCACTGCTCATGCAAGTTCTCCACATCAATCAAACTGATACGGCAGGTGGTGCAGCAATTGCAGGATATCGCTTACATCAAGGACTATTGCGGCAAGGAATTGATTCTCGATTGTTAGTCAGTCGTGTGGAAACACCCAGCGGGAGCTTCGCTGTTGCCGAAGGCAATCGAGTCTCTTCCATTCCTCCAGCATCCCGAACCGAGAAACGAATTCAGCGCATTACTGATCCATTAGGATTCGCTCAAATTCACTTACTTTCAACGTTCAACCTAAAAAAGCATTCGTTCTATAAAACAGCGGATCTGATCAACTTTCACAACTTACATGATGGGTACTTTAACTATCTAGCGATCGCGCATTTGACTCAACCTAAGCCTGCGGTTTTAACCATGCATGATATGTGGTCAATTACGGGTCATTGTTCGTTTAGCTATGATTGCGATCGCTGGAAGATTGGCTGTGGTGATTGTCCGGATCTCACAATCTTTCCACCGATGAAGCGGGATAGTAGTCGCTGGGAATGGAAGCTGAAAGCCTGGGCATATCGGAGTGCAAATCTTACGATCGTTGCTCCGAGTCGATGGCTTGCAACAGTGGCACGAGAAAGCCGATTATTTCAACCGTTTGCAGTACATCACATTCCTTATAGCATTGATGTTGACGTGTTCCAACCGCTCGATCCTGAAGAATGCCGCGCTCAATTGAACATTCCGCAAGGTAAAAAAGTGCTGCTGTTTGTTGCAACGCATCTTCAGGAGTGGCGAAAAGGGGGCGATCTATTATTTGCTGCACTGCAACAATTACCAGCATCGCTCAAAGCTGAGACGGTTCTGTTGATGTTGGGGGGTGGAGATAGTTCGATCGCACAACAAGCCGGAATTGAAGCGATCTCGCTTGGTTTTGTGCAAGAGGATAGATTGAAAGCGATCGCCTATTCTGCCGCTGATTTATTTGTGTTTCCTACTCGTGCGGATAACTTGCCACTGGTGCTTCAAGAAAGCATGGCTTGTGGAACACCGATGGTTTCTTGTGATGTTGGCGGTGTATCTGATCTCGTTCGCTCTGGTGTAACGGGATACTTAGCGAAACCGGAAGATATCAACGCGCTCAGTCAGGGAATTGTGATGCTGCTAGAGGATAGTGAACTTCGGCAACACATGAAGCAACAGTGTCGATCGATTGCGCTTACAGAGTATCGATTAGAGATCCAAGCACAGCGTTATCTTGAGCTATACAAAACGCTTTTGGCATAAGTTCTCTCGATCAATAGGCTGGAAGGTGCGATCCGCCGCCCTATGATATATCCATTGAGATATCATCTCCTTCTTCCCCAAGCTTTGAACGCTCCTGACCTTCATGACGCAGCCTTTTAGATCCTTAAGCGAACATCAGCGCTTGCCACGACCCTCAACAGACACCCAATACTGCAAACGGCTGAAAGCCTAGGCGAAAATCAAGGTGCAGTGTTTACGGTGAGATTCCCGATCGCGCTTTCTCAAACAGAAACAGAGACGACCTTAGATCAACCTGAATCAAACTGCAGTCTTGCTGGCACTAAAATCCTTGTCGTAGACGACGAAAATCCGACAACCTTGATTTTTTGGTATTTTTGCTTAAAGCGGCAGGCGCGGTCGTACAAAGCGCTCAAACTGCAAAATTACCGTTGGCAAAACTACCTGAGTTTGCGCCAGATGTGTTAGCTGGATAAGACAGAAGCCTCACGATCATAATCTTTGATTTGGCGTGAGATGAATGGCGCGTTAATTGCGGTGCGGTAGGTGAATTATGTTTGACGCAAGAATCTACCAGCGCCGCAATTAACAGACTCTCATGCTTCAAGACGGTGAATCCGGATCTTCGATGTATTTCTTCAAAGTCGATACTGTAACTCCCCCACAGGACGCAATGAAGTAAGAGCCATTCCATAAGACATCTTTGTGATAGAACTCGTCTACTCTGCTTTCAAACTCAGACCGTAGCCTACGACTGGTTACGGTTTTGATGTTATTGACAAGTTTGCTGAGTTCAACGCCCGGATGGTACTGAAACAGTAGATGGACGTGGTTTTCTTCACCGCTGAATTCAATTATTTTGCATTCCCATTTCTCTAGTAAGCCTTCAAAGATTTCGTGCATTCGATCTAACATCTCTTTGGTGAATAGCTTGCGGCGGTACTTTGTCGTCAGCACCAAATGAGCTTTTAAGTCGGATACAGACCGACCTCTAGAAACAAAATCATTTTTCATGCGGAATCTTTCAGTTAATTGATGTATACTAAAATAGTAACACTAAATGAGTCTTTCCAGTGAGAACTGCTTACCAGTACCGCTTACGTCCAACTTTCGACCAAATTACCCTCATGGATGAATGGTTGGAATTGTTGCGTAGGCAGTATAACTATCGACTAAGTGAGCGGTTCTCTTGGTATGAGCAAAATCGCTGTGATATCCATGCTTGTCCGTTGATCTGCCACTTGCCAGTGTTGCGCGACAATCCTAATTTCTATTCTCAGAAGCGGGATCTGGTTAACTCAAAAAAGCTGTTTCCTGTCTATGCCGATATCTATTCACAAGTGCTGCAAGATTGCGTAGCGCGAGTGAAAAAGACGTTTGACCGATGGTTGAAAGGAGATTACAACGGCAAAAAATCAGGGAAGCCAAGATTTAAGGGAGTAGGGCGATATCGCTCATTTACATTCCCTCAGATGAAGCAAAACTGCATTCAAGGCAAATTCATCAAGCTTCCTGGTATCGGCAAAGTCAAACTGATTCAGCACCGACCGCTACCGGATGGATTCAAGATCAAGACCGCTACCATTACTCGTAAAGTCGATGGATGGTATTTGGTGCTGAGTCTTGAGGATGCTTCTGTACCCGTTCTCAGTCCCGATTTTCCATCGTTGGAAAATACTATCGGAATTGATGTTGGGTTGAAGTCGTTTCTGGTAGACGATGCGGGTAAAGAAGTGGTAATCCCTCAGTACTACCGCAAAGCGGAGAAGCATCTGAAGCGATTGCAGCGTTCACTTTCTCGCAAAAAGAAAGGCTCTAATCGCCGTAAGAAAGCGATTCACCGAGTCGGTAAGGCTCATCTAAAAGTTGCGAATCAGCGCAAAGACTTTCATTACAAAACTGCTCAGAAGCTTCTACAGCGAGGGAAGCACGTTGCTTATGAAAAGCTAAATATCAAGGGTCTTGCTAAGTCTCGACTAGCAAAATCGGTAAATGATGCTGGATGGGGTCAATTCCTGCAAATTCTTTCAATCAAGGCTGAGAGAGCCGGATTGCTTGCAATTGCTGTACTCCCTGGTGGTACTTCTCAAGACTGCTCTGGATGCGGTACAAAGGTTCCAAAGAAAATCCAAGATCGTTGGCATTCATGCCCGTCTTGCGGTTGTGAACTAGACCGTGATCACAATGCAGCGATTAATATCAAACACAGAGCGGTAGGGCATTCCGTTCTTAAAGCTCAGGTAACGTCCGAAGCAATAGCTGGAGTCACTGAGAAGCCTATACTGTATGCGTCAGCATCAGTGTAGGAGTATGTCACGTACTCTTGGCGGGTCGTTCGATCGCGATTCTGTACCTAACACAAAACTCCGAGTCTTTAAAGACTCGGAGTTCTGAGATACCTCCACGTTCACCGCCGAATTCGACAATGCTAAATCGTCGTTATCTATCGCAATGCAGTATTTGCAAATCCTAGCGTGAGCAGGAAGCCGAGAATGTGACCAAAGCTCATACAAGCTAAGAATCCTGCAACGCTGATGTTGTTAAACAGCGATTTAGAGAACGGCAACGGCATTCTTGCGCCCGTATGAGGATACTTAATCGTGCGCGAACCAATAAACAATACCAGCAAGCAAGCACCCACAATAAACGGTGTGCCTTGCCAGTTCCAGAGATTGCCAGAGGGCGCTTGTTGAAATGCGGCAGCAAGTAGATTCGACAACATAAGGAGTAACTCCATAACGGTAATGGGTCTATGATTTGACGATCGCGCGATCTTTGCGTCCTTCTCAATGCGGGATCTCGGCTCTATCCAAAGATAGGGATAATGAGAAGTAGCTGATTTATCGATGTGTTATGCAAGCTTGGGAACTACCACGATCGACCTTTCATTGGGGACAGAAGACTTACATCATGGGTGTTTTGAACGTCACATCTGATAGTTTCAGCGATGGCGGACAATTCAACACGCTCGAAAGCGCGATCGCTCAAGCGGCTCAAATGATCGAAAACGGTGCAGATATTCTTGACATCGGTGGACAATCGACCCGCCCCAATGCAGACGAAGTTTCACTGCAAGAAGAACTCGATCGCGTCATTCCCATCATCGAAGCAATTCGGCAGAACTTTGATCAAATTCCAATCTCAGTCGATACCACTCGATCGCACGTTGCAAAAATCGCGATCGCAGCCGGAGCCGATATGATCAATGATATTTCTGGCGCAGTCTTCGATGCAGAAATGCTTTCAACGGTTGGCAAATTAGGCGTTCCAATCATTTTGATGCATATGCGAGGAACACCGAAAACAATGCAATCGTTAACGGACTATGTTGATCTGATTCAAGAGATTTCTGATTTTTTGCAAGAACGGATCGATAGTGCGATCGCGAATGGAATTACTCAAATTATGATTGATCCGGGAATCGGATTTGCGAAAAAGTACGATCAAAACTTAGAAATTCTACGACGATTACAAGCGTTTCAATCTCTGAACTGTCCGATTTTAGTCGGAGCCTCCCGCAAGAGCTTCATTGGACACATTCTCGATCAGCCCGATCCAAGAAAGCGAGTTTGGGGAACGGCGGCAGCTTGTGTGAGTGCGATCGCGAATGGAGCCGATGTAGTGCGCGTTCATGATGTTGCAGAAATGCGAGATGCCTGTCGCGTTGCCGATGCAATTTGGCGACACGCATCTTGCTAAAACAACGTGAATTTGATGATTTAAAGTTCTCCGTCTCCGTCGATATTGCCTCGATCGCGCGGTTGAATCACCTGAGCATGACCCATTAGATCTGTCACCGCTTCATTCAGCGCACGCGGGTCCATAAACACAATCTTAGAATTGTCGCTCTTACCAAGTTCCATACTTGCGGTGACGTAATCTTTTGCTACCAAGTAGCGCAATACATCATCAGCATTCATCTGTCCCTGAAGCGCCTGTGCCAACTGCTGAATCGATTCCACGGTTCCTTCGGTTCGCGTCAGTTCAGCTTGCTTCTCACTTCGCGCTGCCCGCTCTTTCTCCAATGACTCCCGCAGGGCTTGAGAAATTTGGAACTCCTGCACCTCAACCCGAATCACCTTCACGCCCCAGTGTACAGTTGCTCCATCTAACTGCCTCAGCAACGCCTGATTAATTGTATTAGCAGAGGAAAATGTTTGCTCTAAAGTCAGTTGTCCGATCTCGTTCCGCAACGTTGAGATCACAATCTGCTTCAGCGACTCTTGCAAATCTTCTACAGCGTAGTAAGCCTTCTCCAAATTGATCACTTGCCAGGATACGATCGCATCGACCTCGACTGGCACATTATCTTGGGTGAAAGCGCGTTGTGGCTCAATGTCTAAGAGTTGCTCTCGAACCGTCTCAACCAATACGGTATCTAGAAACGGAAACACGATGTTGAGACCTGGATTGAGAGTGCGCTTAAATCTTCCGAGGCGCTGCACGATCGCTTGCTCGCCCTGCTCTACGACGCGGATAGACCCAATGACTCCGCCTAAAAGAATCAGACAGAATGCACCAAGAATTTCAAGCATAGTTTCCGCTCCCGTTCAGGCAAAGTTTCAATAACGATTTGTTCAAAATAGGTGTAGCAGATTTAGTCTAATCGCTCTAGTTGAAAATGTTGCAGATTCCCGCGCGAAATTCAAGAGCAATGTACATTTCTCCTGATATTATTGTGCCGCTCTCAAGGTATTTTGTGCTATCCACGAACCGATTTTCCAATGCCTTTGAGAATTCCCCGTCCGATCAGTCCGATTCCTCGTCCGATCACCTCGGTCAAAATGTAGACAATGCCACTGCCAAAAAAGGCGATCGTGCTTCTTAATCGAGGTGAAATGGCATCGCGAGTTTCTAACGCCAGCGTTAC
The DNA here is from genome assembly GCA_040289665.1 of Leptolyngbya sp. ERB_1_1. Classification (GTDB taxonomy): domain Bacteria; phylum Cyanobacteriota; class Cyanobacteriia; order Leptolyngbyales; family Leptolyngbyaceae; genus Leptolyngbya. Next base: position 49,923 of record PSLO01000006.1, read on the forward strand.
AGCCAATTGCGCTCCAGAAAGTGTTTCAAGTTCTTCGGTTCGGGGTGAATAAATCATCGTACGATCAATACCGTAGTCGGTTAAGACAAAGAGCCGATATCGACTTTCAAAAATTGCTTTTGGGTCGGTAAATAATCGCTCAACTCGAAATCGCCATGATAAATCATTGCGAAATCGCTCAATTTCACGAGTCGATAATCGACGACGATCGTAGAAACCTTGTTTGATTGCTTCTAAGGTAGAGAAGCGATTCAGTAAGGGTTGAATCACTGCATTCGCAAGCTGAATCATCAGATTTTCCAGCAGGTCGATCGCGCGATCGCGTGCCTCGATCGTGCCAACATCGTAAACGATTTGATCGACAATTAACGGCATTTCAAACAGTAGATGTTCAAAAATTGCTTGTGTCAGCGGGATTTGATCTAAGATTTGAGCTTGAACGATATCACCTTCTTCGAGCAGTGAAGATACGATTTCAATGTCGCGTTTTTTAACTCGCACCATTGAATAACGTCCGAAAAATTGCATGACGATCGCTTGCCACAAATCACGCAAAATATTCGATCGCTTTGCTGCGAATTGGTCAGGTTGAATTTGAGAAAATCTCAATTCATCCAGCAAATCTTCTAATTGCCGCAGAATTATAAAGAATAATTCTCTTTTCTTTTCCGGTCTTAAAATATCAATTTCTAATGGAATATTCGTCAAATTATCGAGATTTGATTGGAGCTTTGCCGCAATTCGATCGAGAATTTCACCTTGCCATGCTTTCGGTTGCGGTGCTTCTGGAACAATCTCCAAACTTTCAGGAATCGTAAGCGCAGATTCAGGCGGAACGATCGCGCGTGGAGTAGGTTGAATTTCCTCAGACGGGAGTGCTTTTTGAACCAACCATCGAGCCGCTTTGAGTTCTCGTCGTCGTCCGGTGAGAAAAATTTGATCCAATGTTGAAAGATTCGCCAATCGTAGTTGCGCGTTAATCTGATTCAGCGCTGCTTCAATCTGAGATAGTCCCGACAATCGCCAATTCTGCCGAATCACCTTCATTACGCTAATCGAGCGCGATCGTGGATTCGATAGCGTCAATTGCTCCAACACTTCCGATCGCCAGTAATTCTGCCCTGTCGTAATCTGCCGAGTCGCGGTGACAAATTCTGCGATCGAACTTCCTTTGGGACAATATCCCTCAATCCCTGCTTGAAATGCCGCTTCTAATTCCTGTTCTGTCAAGGGTTCAATTAGCAAAATCGGAATCGCAGGATATTGCGCTTTTACCTGCTGAGCGAATTCCGTTCCAACGCCGATCAAAATTCCATCTAATCGATCGCGCGTCAATTCCGCTAAACTTCGCCATGCCATCGCGATCAAGTCTGCTTCCGCAACCACCCGGAACTCTGGAAACCGACTCAAACAGTTAAGCAAGCCCGATCGAAACACCGGATCTTGCTCCACAATCATCACTCGTCGAACTCCAGCTAAACTATCCATCCGTTTGCCAGCACGTTTCTTTGATTAAACCGCTTAGCAACCCATCCCACAAGCGAATCTCAGAGATTGACTAGCGTGGAGGCTCTGGTGCAGGCGGCGCTGGCTCAGAGCGACTCCGTGCAGGGGCTGACTCAACGGGCGCATTGTAATAGCTCGGTGCAGGTGGAGCAACGTCCCGCTGCCGCCAAATTTCTGCCCGCTCTGCTGCCCACTGCGCGATCGCACCTCTCGCTTCACCGTACAACGGTCGTCCCGGTGCAATTCCCGATGCCACATTGATCGCTTCTGTGAGATATCCCTGATTCGCCAATCCGGTTGCATAACCCAGGGTCGATCGATCTTCCGCAAGCTGAATCTGATAGACCCATTCACCGATTAATCCTTGCGCTTCAGGATACAGCGCTCGTCCGGGTCGAATCGTGCTAGCGATATTGATCGCTTGTCCGAGTTGTCCAGTCTGCGCGATCGCTTTCGCGTTATTAATAATCGGGCGATCTTCAATAATCTCAATCTGATTCGTCCAATCTGCAATATTTGTCTGCGCCTCGATTCGCAGCGTTCGCTTAGGTTTCACAAGGGTTGCCATCGCCACTGCCGATCGAAGATTTCCAAGCTTGCCTGATTTCGCGATCTGTTGAGCGCGACGCAAGAGAGGACGATCCTGCATTGACTGTAGCTCACTGCGCCACTGTGCCAATAGCGTTTGAGCATGAAGCCGTCCAGGATGCTTTGGTGGAATCGCTGCCGCTTGAGCGATCGCAAACTCCAGCATCGGAACCTGTTGTAAATTCGCGATCGTGCTGGCGACGTTTAGCTGCATTAGATCGTGTGTCTGCTGCTCTAGGCGTGGGAACAAAGTTTTTGCCCGTGATGCAAACGGACTTTGGGGATCAATCTGCTTGACTAAGTGAGCTGCCATCATCAGCGGCACCATCCGTTCTAGTCCAGGCGCATTGAATCGATTAGAAGCCTGAATTTCTCGCGCCCGTACCAATCGAATCAGATCTTGGTTCGCGCTCGTCAATTTCACACTGACTGGAATCGAATCGAGCAGGCTACTTGCAGCAGCAATATTTTGCCGATCGTATTGCGCGACCGCCAGCTGAAAGATCGTATTGCGCCATCGAGTCACTTCCTGATTTGCTTGCAGTGTCCAGACAAACGTTTTGCGATCGATCGGATCAGTGATTGCGATCGCTTGCCCTAACTGAGTCGGCGAATTTGATTTCGCAAAGTTCCGCGCATCGGTTAGATATTTCCAGGCTTTTCTTTCGTTGTTCGCCTGTTCGCGAATTTCTCCTAAGCGGTCTTGCCAACCGGGATCATTCACCAGAGCCAGTTGCGCCATTTGCTCTGATGCCGTATCCCAGCTTTGCTTTTTCAGCGCGTCGATAATTTTGGCGTAGATCGCTTCACCCCGTCGATATTCAGCCGTCCACCGTTCGATCGCCGCTTGAGCATCTTTGTAAACGGGACTCGATCGCGGAATCTGATTTGCCAAAGCCACTCCACCTTTGAGATCTCGCTGAGTGACCCGCTCTCGCGCCAAAATTAGCAGCGCATTCGACCAATCTTGCAGCAGCGATCGCGATTGTCCATAGAGGAGATGGTCGGGTGTCCAGTCTTTAACTAATTTGATTGAAGTCACGATTTGATCAGCGTTCCCCGACTGAGCAGCTTGTTGAGCGCAGAAGAGCTGCTCTGACTCAAGCGATACGGCTGTAATCTTCTTACAGTCCACCGCAGGCGGAACTTTTGATAGCCACAAAAACGCGATCGCTCCGGTTCCACCAAAAACTCCTAGAATACCTAACCAGATTAATTGCCATTTCCAAGCAGTGGCGAACGATCCCACGCGGCGTGCAGTCGTCTGCAACACGGGTAACGCGGTTTCTGCTGCTTGCTTCCCAATTTTGGCAGCCTTGCGTTTGACGCGGCTCACGGGCGGGGTGGCTGGTTGAGGCGCGGCGGTATTTTCAGCAGGCTGCTCAGAGGATGGGTTGTCCTCCAGCAGAACAGTGGAATTTTCAGGGGGACTGTCGATCTGAGTTGGCGGATGCTCTTTCTCGAGTTTTGGCTTCTGGAAGGCTTGAAGCCCTTGAAGCCAGGAGGGAGTGGGTTTTCTAGCCATTGTTGCTGCGAACCGTAGGGCAATCAGGTCAGAGTTTCGGCTATTTTACAGGCGATTCTGCCGATGGAACCGTCGATGCAGAATGCTTTTACAAGTTCCGCTATCAGGATCAACGTTTCCGGGAGCAATCATAAAAACTTCGCTTACAACCTGCCAAGGATTGTAAGCGATGAACTTGATTACTAAGTTTATCTTGTTGATTGAATCACAGATTTCTCAAGTTGATCTCCGGAAGTTATGAACGATCGTGTAAAAAAGCTTTCTCTAAAACGATGGATTCTATATCAATTCTTTCTGAGTTGCAAAATTGAGCGAAATGCCGAATTTTACAGCTCAATTTGGATTGCTAGATTTATCTCGATAGCCGTAGAAATCAATGTGATATTCTGTGATTTTCACTCCGGTTTGCGCTTCCACCTGTTGAATGATTTCTTCAGGAAGCTCGATACGAATGTCTAAAATTTGCTGAGTGTCGATGCAGTTGACGTGGCTATGAGCATCGCTGACGTTTCCATACAGCCGCCCGTCGGATCGCTCAATGCATTCGATGATTCCCTGCTCAGAGAGTGCCTCTAAATTCTGATAAACCGAAGTGTGTCCGATGTCTTTTCCTTGGCGGTTTAAGCGATCGTAAATCTCTCGCGCAGACAAATGCTCTTGGTCTTGCCAAAGGAGTTCTAGAATAAATCGGCGTTGACGACTCAGCCGCATTCCGAGCGATTGGCAGCGTTCGATCGCATCGTCAAGGCAGCGAATCGGTTTAGGGTCTGATGTGAGTTCGGTGTTCATTGCTGTAAGTGGCAATATGTAAGTAGGCAATGCTATGGAATCTGTTTTTAACGAACCATCTCGATCGTGAATCTGTTAGAAAATACAACTCTAAATGAAAGTTTTATTCGTTTTCAGAATGTTTTAATATCCTACCAAAGGATAGAGGTTAGCTCATCTGATCTATTTCTAACACATGCTAAAGCAAACTCGCTACAACTTTGCTTTGGAGGTTCCCTACTCACGTAACAAGTTCGTTAAACTAGATTGTCTTAATTTTGCTTCGAGGACATCGTGGCTCATTCTTCTAATGCCTCAAAAAATCCTACGAGAATTGCTTCTGCAAGCTGGTCGATCGATTTACTCCCCGGCTTAGCTGCTGACGATACAACGCGTTTGGTTGATCAAAATATTCATACCACTTTAGATCTCTTAAAGTTGGGCAACACGCAAGATAAGCGGAATGTTTTAGCAACTGAACTTCAAATTCCGATTCGTCAATTGAATAAATGGGTTGCGCTTGCCGATCTGGCTCGGATTCCTAGTGTCGGATGCGAATACGCAGGTTTACTGCTGCATGCGGGGATTGCCTCTCCTGTGCAATTGGCGCAGATGTCGATCGGGCAACTCCATCGCCAATTACTCAGACTTTACGTTTCAACTCTGCAACGACGCGATCTTTGTCCAACCACAGATTACATCGGTTTGTGGATTCAACAAGCTCGAACCCTTCGGTAGTTGAGTCGGTAATTGAGGAATTTCGTTAATCGCTCGTATCTCTACGGCATCGACTGGGCATTCTTGTAAAGTGGAATCCCGGATATCAATTGATTAATCCGGATACCAAAACATCCCTTTGATCCCCTCTGGATCTTGCATAAACCCTAAATTTCGATAGAAATTTACGACATGCGGATCAGCAAACAAAGTGATATTACTGATATCCTCACTCCGAAGCTTCTTAATCATGAACTTCATCAGCGCTTTCCCCAGCCCCTTGCCCTGGAAATCTGGATGCACGACCACATCCCAAATCGTGGCGTTAAACGCATGGTCAGAGGTCGCACGAGCAAATCCGACCAGTCGCCGCGTTGCTCCACGCTGCTCCCACACCGTCCCCACTAGAAAACTATGCTGAATCGCCTTTTTGACCTTTCTGAGCGGACGACGCGACCAGCCGACCGCATCGCATAATTCCTCTAGCTCGTAAAGATCAATCTCTCGTTCAGTCGAGAAAAAAATCCGCGAGGTAGCGCGATCGCTCGCTGTCGAGCCATCCGCTACTCCAGGAACAACGTAGCTCTCCGTCGAAGCTGGTTTCTCGAGCGAAGCGTCCGTACTACTAAATAAGCTTTTCCAAAAACCCATGCCGTGGTGATAACAGTGAAGCAGTAATAGTTAGTATATCTCTCGGATTTAGGTTGCATTCTGCCGATTTTGGGGAAATGTTAGCAATCGTCATTTCTCGTCGATCGATTCCTTGTTTCTGCATGTTTACCCCCGTTTCGTCTAGGGGCAGCCTCCACCACTAGTCTCATTATTATGGCTCTAGGTCTAAAATCGTCTACGTTAGAACTGTTAAAGCGCTTCAACCGGGCATTTCCTCAGTTCTATGAGCAATTCGTTAGCAGCGAAATTCAACTGCAAAATCTTCGACTGGCTTACCAACTGTATAAGTCGAAACAAGCAGTGATCGAGCTAAAAACTGAGGGGACAAAAAGTGCGTTGCATTTCGCCTACCGGAATCAGTCTTTTTTATTGAGCGATATTTTTGGCGTACTGGCGGCTTACGGCTTGACGATTCACAGCCTTAGTTTGTATGGACAAATTTATCCGCCGATGCTGGTGTTCATTAAGCTAATCGTGTCTCGTAGCGGCAAAGCGCTCACCGACAAAACTTCTGAAAACGTCTGTCGAGCAATCCGAGAAGCGCTGGCGGGACGGTTTGAGGTCGAGGAAATGCTAGCGGTTGAGTTTAACCTGGATGCCGGGTTAGAACAAGTTGAAACTGAATTTTATGTCGATCCAGTGTTTCACCTGCCTGCATTACTGATTGAAGCGGATAATCAGCCTGGGCTATTCTACAAAGTGATGTACGCGATTTGGCAAGAAGATTTGCTGGTTGTGAATGCAAATTTGCTTGTCTGGCGGGGACGAACGCGACTGATTCTCTATCTTCTCGGACCAAACGAAAGCTTAATTCCTGAATATCTGGGTCAGAAAATTGCGGAAGGCGTGAAACAGCGATTGCTTGGACGGCGATTTTAGCCCTGATTAAAAAGAATCTTCGCAGCCACCGCTATGATGAAGAAAGCTGTTTCTAACACGCTCTATGATGACTCTTCCATCGCTGCGGGTTCTGATTGTCGAAGATGACCCCATGATGCAATTGGGGTTGGAGCAATCTTTAGAAGACTATCCAGAGTTAACGATCGTTGGCCAAGTCAGACACCCCCAGCAAAGCTGGTGG
>PSLO01000006.1:56788-67391 GCA_040289665.1 Leptolyngbya sp. ERB_1_1
TGCCGTATCGCTCAAAGCTCATCGAGTCGCACTGGTAGAACCAGTGGCTTACCCCAAAGATTCAGTTAGCGACGGTTATTCAGCAGTTGAAGCTGCTCTAAAACATCGCCCTGATCTTGTAGTAATGGATATCGGTTTACCGCGTCTTGATGGAATTGCTGCAACGAAACAAATCAAAGCAGCCCTGCCCAATGTGCGGATCGTGATGCTGACCTCGCATACTTCCGAAACCGAAATTATTGCGGCTTTGTCGATCGGAGCAGATGCCTACTGCATTAAAGGCGCGGATGTGACGCGATTGATCGCCGCGATCGCTGCCGCGAATGAAGGCGCGACGTATCTTGATCCGCAGATCGCCCGCCGTGTAATCGAACACCTCAAGCCTCCAACCGCTGACAGTACGATCGGGCAATTGTCACAACGAGAACATGAGGTACTCAAACTCAGGGTAGAAGGGTTGAGTAATCCCGAAATCGCGGCAAAGCTTTATCTTAGTCCAAACACGGTGAAAACTCATGTACGCGGCATTATGAACAAGCTGGCAGTAGACGATCGCGTTCAAGCAGCTGTCGTTGCTCTTAGAACAGGCTTGGTTTAATAGCCTTATTGGGAACTTTTCCTAAAACTGTCCGTCAAGCTGGCGGCAATTCTAGCGAATTGCCAGAATTTCAGATAGTGGTGTAAAAAACAATTTTTGCGATCGCTTAGCACACTAACCTAGATGGGAATTCTGGCATTTTTGACTAGATTCTTCCTAAGATTACGGTTGCTTTTATGATGAAAAGTAGAAATTTTCACTTTTATCACTCAATCAAAGGCAAAAATTTTCTGCAAAACTCTAGCCGTTCTGTAGAACTGAAGTAAGGACATTAAACGATTGCAGGGAGAGCTTAAGCAAATATTAGAACCGCTTTCTTAACTCAAAGCACGGCTAATGAGTGGATCTGTAAAGATTGCGATTCATCGAAATATTTCTTCAAATATCATGAAATCCTTAAAGGCTCTTTGATGCAGCACAATCGAATTTACTTTGTAATCCACAAATTAGGAATTCAAGTTTAGAATCAAGAGGTACAATTTGTAGAAGTTAAGCAACTTAACGAGATTGCTGTTGTTAGCGAAGCGCATTCGACAGTGGGTGTCATCTAGAATGACTGCGCTAAGGCGCATACTTGAATGCCCTAAGTTCTCAGCACTAATTTTCTGAAATTGCTTAATAAGGAAGCGATATGTGCCCCCACTCAGCTCGCGCTCGATCGTTGATACCCATTTCTGGTATCAACTCGCCCGCAACTGTTCGCCAAATTGTAGAATTGTCCACGTATTTCCTGGTCTCTACAATTAGAGCAAATAGAGCAAACTTAATATTTCACGTTCAAGGATTAACCCCTTAGAGGGACGGCAACCTACGAGACGTGATTGTTAACCTAGAAGAATCAACGCTGAGGTTTCGATTTATCATCGCTTTCTCAAGCAAGTTATTTGTCACACGCCTGGAATCAGACAGATGAAATTTGAGGATATCTATCAATTTTTCAAAGATCCGCCTCCTTTCTATCTCAATAAGGAACTGGCGGTCTGTTATGTTCTCGCCGTTCTCTTACGGGGAGACTCTTACGGAACCGAGTTGATCCAACTGCTCGAAACTGAATATCCGCTCTATCGCTTATCAGACACAGTGCTCTACAGTGCCTTAAAGTTTCTTGAAGATGAAGAAATGGTCACAGGCTACTGGAAAAAAGTCGAAGGTCGTGGTCGTCCCCGCCGGATGTATCAGATCAAACCTGAAGCCATGCCGCAGGCACAAGACCTTGCCAGACTTTGGCGTGAGTATGCCGTAAAACGCGAAACGGCACGCGAGAATTCAGGGATTCCCCAGGTCAGTGGGGCTGAAAAATAAACAACGGAGTTCTGAGAATGACCCCGTTGTTGTCTAAACTTGTGGTGTAATTCGGATTTGCTCTTTGTTGCGCCATGACTCAGCCTGTAATTGCCTCAACGCTTCTCCTCACCGTTCTATTGATGATTGGGCTGTTTTTCTTCATTCGTGCTTCAGTCAAAGATCGAACTCAGGAGGTGCGGTTGCTGTCTGACCAATCCGAAGATTCTCTGCTTTCTCAGTTACGCTCCTATTTCGGGCAGCGATCGTATCGAGTGGCAGCGATCGACGCAACTCAAAATCAGGTCACATTTGAAGGCGTTGTTCGTCCCAGTGTGTTTCTGGCGGTGTTTCTATCATTGCTTGCTTCGATCGGTGTGTTGTGCTTTGTGCTCGTTCTCTCGATAGTGCTGCCCGATTGGTCAAATTTTTGGTTTGGATTATTACTCCTGTCCCCGTTGGCAGGAGTCTTTTATTGGAAAGGGGCAGAGCGTGTTGAGCAGGTGTCACTCAAGGTGGAGCCAAGTTCTGACATGGCATCTTGCAGCGTGATCACAGTCAAGGCCCATCGAGATGAGTTGGCAGAGTTGCAGCGTTCACTGGAATTGAAATCGGAATAAATCCAATAAATCCAAATGTAAAAGCTCCCTTCGATGCGTTGAGGGGAGCTTTTATCAGGTGAATGCTGGATGATGTTCAACTTGCCCAATTGAACTTATAACCAGAGGCTACAGTTGCAGTCGCACTCAGAGCAAGCAAAATAAGCCTTAGAATGTAATACCTATCGGCTCCGAGACGGAACTACGGCATCTACTTCATCCTCAGAAGTTCTCAAACTGGGGAATAAGAAATGGTTTTCTTCAACATATTGTGCGCCGAACAGCCCCTTTTCTGCCCAGAAGTATCGATCCGTGGTATGCTCGTTTCTCTTGACTAGTAACAGCGCGGGGGGCAAAATGCCTTCAGCGTGGATAAATTTACGCGCAGCAGTCACGGGTTTATCTTCGCCACACTCAATGCTAAATTGAGGAACGCTCTCCAAAATCCGTCTTCCTTCCTGCCGCCGCCGACTTTTCCGTTTACGTCTCCTTGCCAAACCCTGTACCTCCTTAGGTTCCAAACTGCCGAAAGTTGTAATGATCGTTACAAAACCCGTCGAAAATATATCAGTTTCAGCCCTAGACTTCAACTTCTCTTAATGCATCTACACAAAGTCTTAATTCTCTTTTTCTAATTTCCTGCTAGTAAATCGGAGTAGGAGTATCTACGTCTGCAAGAATGAAGACAGAAAGTTAAGAGAAGCGGATGCAAAAAGGTTGGGGATCAGAGCTATCTATTAGATTAATAAGAAACATTACTTAACGTCAATCTTATTTTTGTAAAATCTGCTGAAAAAGAGATGCTGATGCCCACAAGTGCTGAATTTATTGAGTTATGTCGATCGCAGATTGCGTTATTGACTCAAGCGCTAGGGGCATCATTGAGCGTAATTTATCTAACTGAAGAATTAGTGGAGGGTTCTCAAGCGCGTTTAATGCCGATCGCAGCCTATCCAGATACGGCTGTGACATTAGAGCGATCGAGTCGTCTCGCCCTTCCTCCGGTGGCTGAAGCGCTGCCAGAAATCAATTCTGCGCCCTCCTCACAGACAGGATTGACCCAGCCGCGACAATTGGTTTTACCGCTGATTCATGAAGAACTGGTGTTTGGCTTGCTGGTGACAGAGCGCGAGGATCGACCTTGGACAACGTGGGAGCGATCGCAAGTCGAACGAATTGCAGATACTTTGTCGCTGGCATGTGTGATGGATCAACGCGCTCAATGGCTGGATCAATCTCAGCAGCAACATCGATCGAGACAATCTCAGCAGCATGACGTTTTAGATAATTTGCTGCATCAGTTGAAAAGCCCATTAACAGCGTTACGCACTTTCGGGAAATTATTAGTTAAACGGTTGCAGGTCGGAGATCCAAATCGGGAAATTGCAGGCAGTATCTTGCGAGAAAGTGATCGCCTACAGGAACTTTTGCAGCAGTTTGACGAAGCGATCGATTTGGATTCTGTTGATGTCTTGGCAGAAGACGCTTCTTTAGTGAGTCGTCCAATTCCGCTATTACCCGCAGGCGTTTTAACGACATCAAATCTGGAGTTGATGCCTTGTTCGGTAAATGAGATTTTACTGCCATTGATTGAAACTGCTTTGGCAATCGCGCAAGAAAAAGGACTTTCGATCCGAACTGAAATTCCAAATTCACTTCCCCTTGTTTCTGCCAATCCTGGAGCGTTGCGCGAGGTATTAAGTAACTTAATCGATAATGCTTTGAAATATACGCCATCTAGCGGACAAGTGCACATCCGAGCCGATGAGAAGCGCGATCGCGTCTTTGTTTGGGTTAGCGATACGGGATATGGGATTCCGCCAGAAGATTTAGAGCGGCTCTTTGAGCGGCATTATCGGGGCGTACAGGCGAATGGGAAAATTCCAGGTACAGGATTGGGACTGGCGATCGCACGTCGCTTGCTCGAACAGATGCACGGATCGATTCAGGTCTTTAGTCCATTAAAAAGCGAGGGCTGGATCGCTCAAGACGACCAACCCCCGCAACAGGGAACAAGCTTTGTTGTGGAGCTTTTGCGAGGTGAAAACAAGGGATGAAGTAAACACCTCATCCCAACAGCATTAAGGACGTGGCACGCTCAATTCGCTTGTGAGTCGGAGGTTGAGATCCGAGTTGGGGCGAATGGCAATCAAGTCAATGCGATCGCCACCGAAGATCAACCCTGCCAAAGCACCGACTCCTGTTCCAATCAGGACTTCACCTGCTTTGATATTGCGATCGCCCGTCACGGCTGCAATTCCCGCGGCGGCAGCGCTACCCAATGCCGCATCTTTAAGAATGGTGCCAGTGTTTGAGCCGCGACGAACGGATTCGGTCGTCGTGATCGGATCAGATGTTGCAGCGATCGCAACTTTCTGACCGTTTGGCAAGATCAGTTCAGCCGCATTGAACTGTGCTGCACCTTGAGAGACGGTTAGCTGACCTGCAACTTGACTTCCTGCTGGAATCACAACCACTCCATTCGATGTAACCACGTTTTGAGCCACGGTCAGCGTGATCGGAGTGGGTTGAGGTTCGTTCTTGGCAAGGAGGATTTTGTCAGCGCGATCGTAGCGGAGTGGAATCGCGGTTCCGGCAGGAATGACAATTGCTTGAGGTTGCGGTGCGGCTTGTCCGACGATGTAAGGAGATTGAATTGCGGCAACTTGTCCGGTGCTGACTAATGCTTGATAGACGAATGCAGCAACATCAGCGCGGGTTGCAGTCTGATTCGGATTCAGGAGGCTTACATCCGGATAGTTAACCACGAGGCGGCGTTCGGTGGCAGCAGCAATGCTATTGCGGGCATAGCCAGGAATGCTAGAGGCATCGGTGAAAACCTGAAGTACGCTATCAACCGGCTGAGTAGCGGTGAATTTCAAGCCGTTTGACAGAGAGACCAATGCTTGTGCGCGAGGAATGTTGTCATTTGGACGGAATGTTCCGCCAGGGAAGCCAGCTAAAAATCCAGTTGCATACGCATTTTGAATCGCTTGAGCTGCCCAGTAGTTGCTAGGAACATCTGAGAAATTGACTGGATTGTTAACGCGCGGAGCGTTGGGAAATGCTTTGAGAACAATTGCTGCATATTGAGCGCGAGTGACCGGATCATTCGGGCGAAATGTGCCGTCAGGAAATCCAGAGATAATGTTACGAGAAGCTAATGCTTGAATAAAGGGAGAAGCCCAATTATCAGAAGCGACATCCGAGAAAGTTGTCTGAGCCGAAGCAGGTGCGACCATTACCATCGGAGCCGCTGCGCCTGCGATCGTACCAAGTGCTAGAGTGAGAGCCAAACCAGATTTTGCGATGCTATACATAGGTAGCTGTTCCCAAGCGAGAGAGTGTTTTTTCTTGTTAGTTTAATAGATGTTTGAGTGGGTTAGAAAGTTCCTGCATATTACTAGAGAAATATCTTTTTCTATTTCCCGTTTTTTGTCTGAATTGCAGTTTCTTCACTCAGTTATCTATCCTTTATATTCACCACTGACAGTCCAATTTCTTAAGAAGTTTCTAAACTTAGGACACTTTTCAAAGTGGTTGAAGAAACCGAAGTTTAGCATGTTTCAACGCCTTGTTTTTCAGGTACGATCGAGAACAATTTTCGAGGAATGAATGGTGTTTGAACTGCCCCGCTATGCGTCGAAATCTGTCCGAGAAGCGGGCAAACAGTTTTATTTGGATGCGAAGGGCGATCGTATTCCCAGTGTGACGACGATTTTGAATGCCACTAAGCCGCGTGAAGATCGAGAACGCTTATTCAATTGGCAACAGCGTATCGGTGTCGAGCAAGCGGCAGAGATCACGAAAACAGCAAGTCGGCGCGGAACTGGAACACATCGCTACATTCAGAAATACCTTCAAGGGCAGGAAGTCGATTGCCCTGAGTCAATTCGTCCTTATTGGGAAAGTGTAGAACCTGTGCTGAAAGCGGTGGAGCAAGTTCGACTGATTGAAGGCGTGGTAATTCATGATGAATTAGGATACGCCGGAGTCGTGGATTGTGTTGCTAGTTTTGAAGGTGTGCCCTGCGTTTGTGAGTGGAAAACAAGCGATCGACCCAAAAAGACGCTCGATCGCTTGTATGATTACCCACTTCAGTTAGTGGCGTACTGTGGAGCAGCGAACCAGCTATATCGAAACTATAACCTGAACCTGTGTCATGCTTTGCTCGTCGTTGCAATTCCGGAAACGCCTGCGGAGATTTTCTGGTTTGAGCCGGATGCGATCGAAGAATACTGGCAGCAGTGGGAAGCGCGAGTCAGGCAGTATTGGCGGCGATTGGGATACTTTCGATCGTAGTTGATAAATCCAATCCTATTGGCGAATTGGAATCACACGCTATAATGGGAGAACATCACGGGGCTGTAACGGTTTCGACAGGCTGGCGAACGTTCCATCGAGATGCAGGTCGAGAGGGAGTCCACTCTCGTAAATCTAGGCTCAAAAAAATAGATGCAAACAACATCGTACCTTTCGCTCGTAAAACTGCACCTGTTGCAGCATAAAACACCTCTAATTCAGGTTCGAGCGCTTACCGTCTGACACCGTTAAAGGCAGTAAGCAAACCCCAACGGTTGCTCTAGAACTTCACCTCTGGTTGGCGTTCTAGCTAAGACAATACCAGAGCATCCTATTATCCGGGATAAAGGATAGTTCCCGCTTCGAGGATTAGAGAAGCTAAACCTGTGAATGATTGATGAATCAATACCCAGTTTGGACACGGGTTCGACTCCCGTCAGCTCCACTTTTTAGATTAGAGCCGCATAATAAAAAAAGGGCTATGTTAGCCCCGTTAAACGCAGTATTGGCGCGTCTTACTAGACAGCGGTTTGTTGAGTTACTTCTGGCATGGTTGCCCCATGCAACTGCGCTCGGCTCAAATTAGCAACACTCAGATCAGTACTGCTCAAGTTGCCATTTGTGAGATTGGCTCTAGTGAAGTTTGTTTCAGCAAGATTAGCGCCGATCAAAATCGCATCGGTGAGATTTGCGTGACTGAGATTTGCTTTCGTTAAGTTCGCTCTCGTCAGGTTTGCACCACTCAAATTAATGCCGCTTAGATTCACACTTCTCAGATTCGCTGCCATCAAATTGAGGTTCCGAAAATCTCTTTGCCCAACGGCGTATCGACTTAAAAGTTCCTTCGTCGTCATGGTCGTTAGAGAATGACTTGGCATAGGGGTTAACCTCCAGAATGTAAGCGGTATGTCAGAACTGAAACGGTCTCAGTAGGTGCAAAATAGCTTTCGATCAGCTTCTTGTCCTTCAACTTTTGCAAAGCTTGAACAATGGCTGGATAACCTTCACCGATGAGATCCAACAGTTCTCCTCGGTTCTTATCTCCCTGTTTTAAAGCTTCTAGAATAAGTTGTGAGATTTCCTTTGAAGCATCTTCAGCAATCAATAGCGAAATTTCCTCTTACTCTGTTTATGTCTAGCCAGCGCTTTACGCTTCCGTTTCTCGATCGGGGTTTCAAAATGACGGTGTTTTCTCATGTCAGGAAAGATTCCTGCTTTGGAAACTTCACGCTTAAATCGGCGTAAGGTTGATTCAATCCCTTCATTTTCCCCAGGAACAACTTGGGGCATCTAATTCTCCTTGTAGGTGGACTCGACTAAAACTGAATCATTGAACTTAAGCGATTCAAACGGGGGAAAGCTCAGACGAAAATGCCCGAACCTTCCCCTGTCAGAGCGACATTAATTCAACGATCGAAGCTTTAACCGTTAGTAGCCACCACGGGAGCCGCTGTTTCTGCGTCCACCGCCAAATGATCCGCCTCCGCCTTCTTCGCGCGGTTTTGCTTTATTGACTTTAAGGTCGCGACCCATCCATTCTGCACCGTCGAGTGCTTCAATCGCTGCGGTTTCTTCAGCATCAGCACTCATTTCGACGAAACCAAAACCACGCATCCGTCCCGTTTCACGGTCGGTCGGTAGTTGAACGCGCTTGACTGAACCATATTCTGCAAAAATGCTGGTCAGATCCGCTTCTGTAACTTCGTAAGACAGGTTGCCTACATAGATCGACATGGAGTATCTCCAAAATTGAGTAAATATTGAGAGCCAAATTTCGGAGAGAACTCTGTCAATGGAAAAACGTGAAAATTCGCGAATACTAGAAACAAATGCTACAACCGATATTTAATCCTCTAGCCTTATTCTAACGCTTTGTGCGAGTTTTTACGAGAATGATGCGCTAGTCGTTCACATCTCTTATGAGATCTTGCTCGATCGTTTTGGCATGGAGTTCGACTAAAGCATCTCGCTGAAACCGAACGACCCGCGAAATTGAGTTGCGCGAATTCTCAGAGGTGGAAACAGAAAGCGTAATCGTATTGAGGTTTGGGTCGATGATCTGTTTAACTTTGCAAATTTGCATCTTGTTGTTGCAGTAAGCAATGATGCGATCGCCCGACTGGATATCAACGGCTTGAATTTTCAACGGCAATTCGATCCTATTCAGGAATGACTTCGGGCGTTATTGAGTTTGTGCCTTCAGTATACACGCCGCGTCAAGTCGTTCTGAAAAGTGAATATTCTCTTAAGAAAGCTCGATCGCGCATTGAAGCTTAGAAGACGTTTGCAAAGAATAGAAAAACTCTTCGCTCTCGTTTGCATCCCGCCCTGAAATCAATTTCGGGGCAGAGCATTGCAACAAACGAAGACGTTTATCCTCTTAAACCGACAATGCCGCATCAGTTTGATTTGCACCGTTTCCACCAGAGTAGACTAAGCCTCTCTGCATATCGAGCGTTACAATCTCACCATCGCGGATCACACCCGTTGCATTTTTCACCCCAACTAAAACCGGAATTCCCAAGCGCAGTCCGATGACTGCTGCGTGGCTTGTCAAACTGCTGTCTTCGGTGACAATTCCTGCCGCTTTGCGGATTGCATCAATGTGTTCTGCATTGGTGCTAGGTGCAACCAAGATTTCACCCGAATGGAATTGGCGAATTTCTTTGATGGTTGAAGCGAGTCGCGCTCGACCGCTCACCGAGCCTTGCCCGATCCCGACTCCTTTTCCGCGCACTGCGGTGACAACTTCAACTTTAATCAAATCGGTTGAACCTGCTACGCCTTGAAGTGTTCCAGCCGTCAGTACAACTAAATCACCTTCCGAAACTAAGCCTTTCTCTTGTGCGACGTTTAACGCTGCTTGGAAAGTTTGCCCAGTTGAAGGTAGGTCTAAAACTAATAAAGGTTTGACTCCCCAAACGAGTTGCATCTGACGCGCCACATCGACATGCGGCGTGATTGCAAGAATTGGCGTTCTGGGGCGGAATTTTGAAACGTTACGGGCAGTTGATCCAGTTTTCGTGAGAGACATGATTGCAGAGGCATCGAGTTGCACTGCAATATTTCCGACCGCTTCACTGATCGCGTTTGGAATCGATCGACCACTATTTTCTAAAGGCTGCTTCGCATTTTCTTGCTCGATCCGAATGGCGATCGCTGCCATTTGCGATACGGCTTCGATCGGGTATTTCCCAACTGCCGTTTCGTTTGACAGCATTACGGCATCAGTTCCATCTAAGATCGCGTTGGCGACATCAGAAATTTCAGCACGAGTCGGACGCGGACTATGCACCATGCTATCGAGCATCTGCGTTGCCGTAATCACAGGAATTCCTAGCCGATTTGCGGTTTTAATTAAGCGCTTCTGCAAGATTGGGACATCTTCGGCAGGCAATTCGACTCCGAGATCGCCCCGCGCCACCATCACACCATCCGAAATCGACAAAATTGCTTCCATTTGTTCGATCGCTTCGTGCTTCTCGATCTTCACAATCACTGGAACAGATTTGCCTGCGCTCGAAATCAGTTCTTTGATCTCTAAAACATCTTGAGGATTTCGCACAAAGCTGAGGGCGACCCAGTCCACGCCTTGATCAAGTCCGAATACCAAATCTTTGCGGTCTTTATCGGTCAGGGCTTTGATCGACAGATACACGCCTGGGAAATTGACTCCCTTATTATTGGAGAGCGGTCCACCCACAATCACGCGACAATGCAGCGATCGATCCGCTTGATCGACCTCCTCGACTTTCATTTCAACTCTGCCATCGTCGAGCAGAATCGTTGCACCTTCGGGCACTTCTTCAGAAAGCAAATCGTA
>PSLO01000006.1:67406-83735 GCA_040289665.1 Leptolyngbya sp. ERB_1_1
TTGTGAGAGTAAAGCGATCGCCCTTGTTGAGAATGATCGAGCCGTTCTCAAACTGTCCTAATCGAATTTTCGGTCCTTGTAAATCCTGCAAAATACCCACGGGCTGATTCAGTTCAAACGAAATCTGACGAATCAGGCGAATGCTACGGAGATGGTCATCGTGTGTGCCGTGAGAAAAATTCAGGCGCAGTGTCGTTGCTCCCGCTTCGATCAGATCGCGCAAAACATCAGGGCTGCTGGTTGCAGGTCCGATCGTGGCAACAATTTTAGTTCGACGGTGAGAGGATGGCAGTGGCATTACAGTGAACAACCTAGAGGATCAAATAACCCGAACTTGCTTTCTCAGTGTCTCTGGCTTAGTGCGAAGCCTTCCGCCAAAAAGCAGCAAAGCCATGACCAGCGGACTGCTGATCGAGGGCATTTGGGATACTACCACGTTTGGGCACACGGCAGAATCGCTTGTAGACAGGAATTATCGTAGCTTCGTGTGCAGAACATTACGCGAATGAAACCGAAGAGCGCGGGATCACGATGTAATGAAAGCTTGATATTTCAATCGATTAAAAATATTGCGTAAACGAGAACAATCTCAACCAAAAGAAATCAATCAGAAAAGTTTGGAACCTGAAAAATACTGAACGCATCATCGTTAAAATGGTTACGATTTATATTTCGTTTTAATCCTTTAAGTTTCTCAACTGCGTTGCCAAATGGCAGACGCGATCGCGCTCCTTAGTCCCCCTTGCCCATAGTTTCACCAATGACCTCAGAAATCATTGAAATCGACGATAGAAAGTTTGTTCCCGCCGATCAATTACCCATCCCGGAATGGACATCTGTTTTGAACGAGCGTCCGCAGCCTATCTTGACGCTCAAAGACGACGATTTGTTTTTGCTGACTGATACATTCGGCAACATTGGCGGCTCATCCGATGAGGGGCGCAGTAGTGGTCTTGGATTGTTTTGCCACGACACGCGGTTTCTCAATCGATTGGAATTGCAGTTAGATGGACGACCCCCAATTTTGCTCAGTAGCACTGCCGAAAAAGGATTCGTGCTGTCGGTGCTCTGTACGAATCCTCGACTTGACGATCGCATTCCCGCTGAAACGATCGGGATCAAGCGCGAGTTAGTGCTTAATGGCGGATTGTTTGAAGAAATTGAAATCGCCAACTACAGCACAGAATCCGTTGAATTTGAACTGAGTCTCAGCTTTGGAGCAGACTTTATTGATCTGTTTGAGGTGCGAGGTTTCGGGCGAAATCAGCGCGGAACGGTACTGAGACGATTGCCCCACGAAGCACATGAAGTAGATGATGTCGAATCGTTTGTCGCAGTGGACGAATCGGGGCAATCTCCGATCGAGTTAACGCTAGCGTACCAAGGTCTAGACGGCACGATTTTGGAGTCTCGGATCGATTTTGTTCACTATCAACCCGACGCACTTAAAGGCTATACCGCACTTTGGCAGTTGAAACTACAGCCGCATGAAAAGCAGACATTTGGCTATCGGTTGCAACCCTTAAGCAGTGGTCGCCCCGTGTCGAGAGTGAGCGCCCCGATGACGTTATCGCAAGCGAAAGCGGCAGAATTGGCAGAAGAACAGCACTGGCGCAGCCAAGTCACGCAGATTCGATCGGATAAAAACACCTTCAACCGAGTGATCGAACGCGCAGAACAAGATGTTTATCTGCTGAGACAAACCTTTGGCAAAAATAAAGCCCTCTCTGCCGGGGTTCCCTGGTTCTCGACGCTGTTTGGGCGCGATTCGATCATTGCTGCTTCGCAAACCCTGTTACTTGATCCGCAAATCGCACGGGAAACGCTGACCATTTTGGCGCACTATCAAGGCAAAACAGACGACGAATGGCGAGAAGAACAACCCGGAAAAATTCTGCACGAAATCCGGTTCGGAGAAATGGCGCGTTGTCAGGAAATTCCGCACACGCCCTACTATGGAACGGTTGATGCAACACCGCTTTGGTTGATGCTGTACGCCGAGTATTTCTCTTGGACAGCCGATTATGAAACGCTCGATCGCTTATGGAATAATGCACTGGCTGCAATGGATTGGGTCGATCGCAATCTAAAAGAGACGGGCTATCTGAGCTATCAGCGCAAATCCAAGCGCGGTTTAGATAATCAAGGCTGGAAAGATTCAGGCAACTGTATTGTCGACCGCAAAGGCAGAATGGCTCAAGGTGCGATTACGCTTTGTGAGGTACAAGGTTATGTTTACTCGGCAAAAATCCGATTAAGCCAGATTGCGCGGATGAAAAAGCGGATTGATCTTGCCGATCGCTGGGAAGAAGAAGCACGCGATCTCAAAGTCCGATTCAATCGAGATTTCTGGATGGAAGATCAAGATTTCTGTGCATTAGCGCTCGATGGTGATGGCAATCCAGTAGATAGTATTACCTCGAATCCAGGGCACTGTTTGCAGTTAGGGATTTTCACGCCAGAGAAAGCTTACAGTGTGGCAGAGCGGCTCCGTGCGCCGGATATGTTCAATGGCTGGGGCATTCGGACATTGAGCAGTTTATCGCCTGCCTACAATCCGATGGGCTATCACGTCGGGTCAGTGTGGCCTCATGACAACGCACTGATTGCGATCGGGCTTCGTTCTCTCGGTCTGATTGATCAAGCCTTAGAACTGTGTAAAGGCTTATTAGACATGACGCGCCATCAACCGTATCAACGCCCGCCAGAATTGTTCTGCGGATACGATCGTACCGATGATAACGAGCCTGTTCAATATCCTGTCGCTTGTACCCCACAAGCATGGGCAACCGGAAGCGTTTTTCAACTGGTTCACATGATTGTGAATTTGGTTCCAGATGCGCCCGGAAACTGCTTACGAGTGATCGATCCAGCATTACCAGAGTCGCTTAACTATCTCGCATTGAAAAATCTACGAGTCGGTCCGACTTTGTTGGATTTGGAATTTGAGCGATCGGGATCTTCGACTTCCTGCCGCGTGTCTAAGAAGCGAGGTAACTTGCGGGTGGTGATCGAAGCGTAACTTTAGTAACAGTTCCAAGTGTGCGATCGATGATATCAAGGGGAAATCTATACGTTTTGTAGTAATAAGACTCTATGACATTCTCGATCGTAGCTTGGGACTCACAAACGCAGATGACCGGGATCGCTGTCGCGACGAAACATTTAGCCGTTGGATCGCTCGTGCCGCACGTCAAAGCATCCGTTGGCGCGATCGCCACTCAAGCACAAACGAATCCCTTACTCGGAATTCACGGCATTCAACTTTTAGAGCAACGCATCGCCAGCGAAGGCACAACCGATGAAATCTCGGTTGAAGATATTATTCATTTACTTCTAGAAAACGACCCCGAAGCCGAAGATCGCCAACTGCATTTAGTCGATCACGCGGGTCAGACTGCTGCTTGGACAGGTACGAACTGTGTGGATTGGGCAGGGCATTTGACCTTTCCGGAGTTTTCGGTTGCAGGAAATATGCTTGTCGGTGAACAAGTACTGACCGCAATGGCAGAAGCGTATCAGACAAAAGCGGGAATGGAATTTTCAGAGCGATTGCTGCAAGCCTTGGAAGCGGGAGAACGAGCAGGCGGCGATAAGCGTGGACGGCAATCGGCGGCGATTTATGTGATGAATCCAGATGTTTACCCGCATCTGGATTTGCGCGTAGATCATCATCACGACCCGATCGCACAACTGAGATTTCTATTTGAAGAGTCGCGCAAAGACTACTACCAATCGTTCCGTCAAACGATGTCCTCTCAATGTCGCAACACGCATTCGATCGCGGCAAATCGATTAGCGAAACAAATCCAAGAGGTGGATCGGAAAAAATCGGTAGCGTCGTCGAAATTTAAGACGGTCGATCGCCCTTCGGAGACGATCGAGATCAGCGTTGCAGAACTGCTTAGCGATACCAAATCCATCTAAGTAGGAATGGCTTTTTGCGCTTCACAAATAATGGAGTTTGAAGCCATTGAGATGCGCCCGTGAAGGGAGACGAGTTTATCGAGCAGATTCGAGATGTGCAAAACAATCGCAAATGCTGTCATCCTACGTTAGCCTCCTGGACTGTTGACAGCAGTCTTGGACGGTTAGCTACTCATCGTTGGTTCCAAGCAACTTTGGGCAGCGGCGGTTTCAGTTTTTGGGTCGGACTCGCAAAGGGCGAACCATTTGCTTAACTTGAGAGACTAATCGACTTTGCTACTCAAGTCAAGCATCCTGTACTGGTGCAAATTGCGCCAATAAAAACCGAACGTATTCTGATTGTCGTTCTGATTTTCGATACGCTAACCAAATCTGATTTGTCACTGCTTTATCGGGTTTGAGAATGAGTGACAGACGATTTTCAGCAATCCAAGCTGCACAAAGATAATCCGGTAAAACGCTGTATCCTAAACCTTGAGCGATCGCATCTCGAATCACTTTCAGATCGGGTATCACAAACCGTGGATTCACCTCCAATCGTCGCCCAAACACTACCCGCCAAAACCGCCGAATAATTGGTAAATCTTCACCGTAAGCAATCCAATTCTGTTGTTTTAACCATTGTTCCAGCGTTGCTAAATCTGTTTTCTCTATCTTTGTATCTGGTGGAGCAACGAGCCAAAAACTTTCTTCAAAAATCGGATGATATTCAATTGTAGAATTTGAAATTTTTTGAGTCGCGATCGCACAATCAATCTGATTCGATAACAGTTGCTCAATCAGTTCCTGCACTAATCCAAATTGTACTGAAAAAAGCATTTGATTATCTTGCGGTAGACGCTTCAAAAGGTATTCACTAAAAAACTCTGTCGGTGTTCCTAACCGCATCAACATCGGTGCATCGCTAAGAGCCGCTTTGGTGGGGACAGATTCTAAAGTCTCGATCGCATTCACCACGCGAGTATAAAGTCGCTTTCCTGCTTCTGTCGGCAACATTCGACGTGGCATTCGCTGAAACAGCGACACACCTAACGTTGATTCCAAAGCAGCGAGATGTTGACTCACAGCAGGTTGAGTGAGGTGTAAATTTTCTGCTGCTCCAGAAACGGTTCCCACCCGGTACACCGTGACAAAGCTACGATACCATTCGAGACTAACCATAAATGAATTTATAGCACTACCTAAGTTTCATAATTTATATTTTAGATAAACCCTGTCTAACATGAAATTGTTGATTACAGTTGAGGAATTCGTTATGTCTCAGAAAGTTCTGATTGTTCTTACCAGCCACGATAGGTTAGGCAATACAGGTAAAGAAACAGGCTTCTATCTTCCGGAAGTGAGTCATCCGGTAGCAGTGTTCGATCGAGCCAAGTTAACCGTTGAATACGTCAGCCCCAAAGGTGGTAAAGCTCCAATGATTGGCATTGATCTGAGTGATCCACTCAACCAAGCCTTTGTTGAAGACTCCGAAAAAATGGCACAAGTCGAGAACACACGATCGCCTGATCAAATCGATCCGAGTGAATATGATGCAATCTTCTACGCAGGCGGACATGGGACGATGTGGGACTTTCCGAACACACCCGCCCTCGATCGCATTGCGGCATCGATTTACGATCGTGGTGGCATCATCGGCGCAGTGTGCCACGGACCCGCTGGACTCGTGAACTTGAAGCTTGCGGATGGTCAGTATTTGGTCAACGGTAAAACGGTTTCAACATTCACCAACGAGGAAGAAGCGGCGGTCGGACTGATTGAAGTTGTGCCTTTTTTGCTGGAATCAAAGTTAATCGATCGAGGTGCAACTGTTGAAAAAGCGGCAAATTTTCAGGCAAAAGTCGTTGTTAGCGATCGCTTAGTCACCGGACAAAATCCTGCCTCTGCCACCGGAGTCGCTGAAGCGATGATAAAACTTCTCACAGGCGTTTCTCAAACACCAGCGATCGCTTAATTTCCGCATATCCAATCCGTTCATGGAAACGATGAGCTTCCGTCCGAATCAGGTTCGACCTGACTAAAATCGTTGAACAGTTTTGGCTAGATGCCCAAGCTTCGACATCAGTGTTCGACCAATGCCTTGCCCTCGATACTGCTCATCAACAACTAACCCGAAAATCAAGACTTGCGGTGCTGTAATGATTCAGTTTGCAAACATGAGCATGAACCTAACCTACGATTTGATCTAGGTGCTCTGCGACAAAAACTGCATGATCTTCGCGATCTTTGAGCGCTGAAAGCCTTGCCTTTATTTCTGCTGAACTTGTTGGATAGCCAAGCTGAGTACAGAGAGTTACCATTCGATCTGCATCGGTTAGGGTTGCCGATCGAATCTTTAGATCTGGATTGCTCATTTTTACATACAGTGAGAAAACAGCCTACGAACAAACACGATCGATGATTTGGACAGTTCTTATCGCCCTCTACGGATTATTTGTCGCGATCGGTGGCATCATTGGCTACTCCAAAGCCAGAAGCCGTGTTTCTCTAATCACTGGATTGGGTAGCGCAGTCGGTCTCTGGATCGCTGCCTATGCAACCCTAAGCAATCGAGTCAGCGGCTTGCTGCTTGCCACCCTGATCGCAATTTCGCTCGCAATCTTCTTCAGTTTTCGCTGGACACAAACTCGCAAGTTTATGCCTGCCGGACTGATGACACTGCTCAGCGTAGTAGCTATGATCGCGTTTGCTGCTGGAGTTGTGATGACCTGGGTGATGGCATTGGATGTTCGATCGTATTAGCGCTAGATCTGAAACAAGAATGAAACCTTGTCCCCTTTACCGAGTGAAATGCGATCGCCTGCTCTCAGTCGATGTCGATTGCCCATTGGGAGCGGCGAATTATTGATATAGGTGCCATTTGAGCTACCTACATCTTCGATATAGTAAGCGTCGCCTTCGACGCGGATATCGGCATGAATCCGCGAAACGACTTCGGAGTTGGGAAAGCCAGAAACATCAATATCCGGTGGAATTCGATCGTTGGGTTTGCCGATGTGAATTACAAATAATCCAGGCGGGATCTCAATCACAGTACTCGTTTGTAGATTTAACAATCGAGCGTTGGACTGTTGAAGCTGTGTGGTTGAAGTCGATTGTGGAATTGGCGCAGCAGGAGTTTCGGTTTGGGTCGGCAGCACGATCGGATCAGGCTCGATTAAAGGATCAGGCACAACCGGATCGGGAAGCTGGGGATCAGGAATCGAGGATTCAGGAGTAGATAGCATAGGAGCGCTCACAGATTTCAAATTAAAGCCGCACTGCCCACAGAAGCTGGCATCGGCTTGGATTGCAGTATGACAGTTTGGGCAAGCGATCGTCGCGGGCAGAGGAGTGTAACAAGATTCACACTGGACTGCACCATCTGGGTTGGGATGATTGCAATTTGGGCAGACAATCATTCGAGAATTCCATTCAAAGTTGAATTGATCATATCTGCCAAGTGTTCAGCAGAGAATATCACTTGTAATAAATACAAGCTGAGAAACTCAAATTACGGGTTTTAGAACGGAGAGAGAGGGATTCGAACCCTCGGTACGGTTCAAGACCGTACAACAGATTAGCAATCTGCCGCTTTCGACCACTCAGCCATCTCTCCAGAGTGATGAGCCACCATTGTAGCAGGTTTTGGTGACCCGATCGCAGTTTTTTAAGGGAAGTGAATGCCAATGTGAGTATTAGTGAAGTGCAAGACTGAATCCGGCTAGCAGCGCTGCAATGGTATAAAACCAGCCAACCACTTGAGTTTCTGTCCAGCCTGTTAATTCCAAATGATTATGAAATGGCGACATCTTAAATAGACGTTTACCCACCCCATTCGCATCTTTCGTCGCTTTGTAATAACTCACCTGTGCAATTACAGACAGCGTTTCCAGGAAAAATAGACCGCTCAGAAGCAGCAGTGCAAACAGCGAATTTGTCAGCAAACCCACAGCGGCTAATGCGCCTCCTAATGCCAGCGATCCCGTATCGCCCATGAACACCCGCGCGGGATTGCGATTGTGAACGAGGAAGCCAAGACAACCGCCGCTCAATACCGCACAAAAGATCCCCAAATCAGTATGTTCTGGAAAGATCAGCGCACCCAAACCGAGAAGCGCGATCGCAACTGTTCCCCCCGCTAGTCCATCCATACCATCGGTCAAGTTCGTCGCGTTGCTTTCTGCAACTAAGACAAAGCAAGCCAACACCCAGAATAGCCCCCCTAACGGCAACATCAGCCCAAAAGGAAGCGCGATCGTGGTTAAGCTTGCGTTCGTGATCATTAACCAAACACAAAAGGCAACCGCAAAAAAGATTTGCAGTCCCATCTTGGTTTTTGGTGAAATGCCTTTGTTCGACTTGCGACGAATGATTTGCCAATCATCGAAAAAGCCGATCGCAGCGTAAGCCAGCGTTAAGGCTGAAACGGCGATTACATTGCTCGAAAATCCTGATAAGACCAATCCGATCGCGACTGCCACGGGAACAAAGAAAGCGCCTCCCATCGTCGGAGTTCCAGCCTTCTTTAGGTGAGATTGCGGTCCATCCTCGCGGATAATTTGTCCCGCCTTCAGTGCTTTGAGAAACGGAACTGCCCAAAACCCGACTCCCGCCGTTGCCAGTCCGCTAATCCAAATCGGAAGGGTCAGTGATGCACTCTGACTCCAGACACGACCGCTAAAGTGATCGATCGCGATCGCTGCGATCGTCATGCCGATCGTTAGTAAAAGGAACAACCGTGTTCCTGAAAAATTCAAGGTTCTTCCTGTAAATAATTTTGCGTCCACAGGTCTTTCACTTCACTCCGCACATTACACCACGTTCACTCAAGGACTAGATTCTAGACAGAACCTAGCCCCTCATCGTCTAATCTTCTAGTTCAAGATCGTCATCGTCATCGGTATCAAACGTACCGCCGTCATTTTCCATCAGCTCGTTGATTTCTTCTTCTTCATCGAGGTAGTCGAAATCTGCATTGTCACGTGCAAGTAGCCGACCTGAGCTTTCAAGCCAGTCGAGAATTGACGACTCTTGCTGCATCGGAATAACCGCTGCGCGTTGAGTTCGGGTTTCTTGACGTAAGGAGGGATTATGAGTCATTGAGCGTTTGCAACTCCAGCAGTAAAGGTATCTGCTTTTATCTTAGATCGACTAAAACACCCAGAGTGTACCACTTAGGGGCACAGTTGGAACATCAATTTTGCTCTAAATCGAGCAATTTCTGACACCCCTCTATTTGTTTTAGATTCAACGTATTCTCTACGGTTTTCTGAAAATGTCAAGAAAAATATTCCCAAAGGTTGAGCGACGATGCTTAAAGAATGTTTTTCAAACTGAAACGAAGTCCTAGAGAGCGATTACGATTAATTCTGTTTACTCCAGGAGCGTGCCATGATCGGGAAGGCTGCTTTACTCGAAGTGATCGCGGGAAAAAATCGCGGCATTCTTGCCAATGATGCCCAAAAACAGGGAATTCTGGCGGCGATCGCCCAGCTTGAGGATCGTAATCCGACACCGCGACCGATCGAAGCATTAAGTTTGCTCGATGGCGATTGGCGACTGATCTATACAACTAGTCGCGGCATTCTTGGGATTGATCAGTTTCCGTTTCTCACGTTGGGGCAGGTGTATCAATGTATCCGCGCACCAGAAGCAAAGGTCTATAACATCGCGGAAGTTTCGGGGCTGCCGTTTTTAGAAGGAATCGTCTCGGTTGTGGCGCGATTTCGTCCGTTATCGGAACGGCGCGTTGATGTGAAATTTGAACGATCGCTGATCGGGTTGCAGCGGTTAATCGATTACCAGTCGCCCAGCTACTTTATTCAGCAGCTAGAATCCGATAAGAAGTTTGCCGCGATCGACTTGAATATCGAGAACCGGAATCAGCGGGGTTGGCTTGATATTACCTATCTCGATGAAGATCTGCGGATCGGACGTGGCAACGAGGGCAGTGTGTTTGTTTTAACTAAAGAATAAGCGATGCGACTTTCTCAAGGTCATCTCAATTTACTGGAACTGTGTCCGCGCAAATTTCAGCATACCTATCTAGAGCAATTGGGATCACCGAATTCGCCGGATCAGCAGGAGCGACTTTTGGCGGGAAGTCGATTTCACTCGTTGATGCAGCAGTGGGAGATGGGTTTACCGATCGAGCCTTTTTTACAAGAAGATCCACAACTCCGGCAATGGTTTCATGCCTTTGTAAGAGCCGCTCCGCAAATTCTACAGATTCACAATCCGATGTTTCGAGAAAGTGAACACTTGCGAATGATGGAGTTTCGAGGGCACATCTTAACGGTTGTGTATGATTTACTGATTTTGACCGAGCAAGAGGCGCAGATTCTCGATTGGAAAACCTATCCGAAACCATCAAAAAACGATTTGTCTCAAAGCTGGCAGTCTCGCTTGTATCCGTTTGTGCTGGCTGAAACGAGTCATTACGCTCCAGAACAGATTTCGATGACCTATTGGTTTTTCCAGGCGAAAGGAGAAACGGCGAAGAGTTTGAAGTTTGCCTACAGTATGAAACAGCATGAGGAAACGCGACAGGTGTTAACTCAATTGTTAGATCGATTTGATCAATGGCTCGATCGATATGAAAGACAAGGAGAGCCGTTCCCTCAAATTCCAGAAACTACGGAAGTTTGTCCAGATTGTAGTTTTGCGATTCGGTGTCAGCGATCGACTCAGGATTTAGAAACTTCAGGTCTTGAGTCTTTTCTGAGCGTTGCAGAAATCCAGGAAGTTCCTCTTTGAATCATGACTTACACCTCTCGAAGAATACTGACATTTGAAGCATTTTTGGCTCAATATCGCGATGATTCACGTTACGAGCTTGCGGATGGAGAACTGATCGATATGGAGCCGACTGGTCCTCACGAAACCGTGGGCGGCAAACTTGCAACACACATTGGAGCAGCAATTTTAGCCGATCGACAACCTTGGTTTATTCCTCGTACTTGCCTGATTCGACCCCTTGCGGATGCGGTTATTGCGCGTCGTCCTGATGTTGTGGTGTTAGATGAAATGGTGCTGGTCGATGAGCCATTATGGGAACAGGAACCTGTGATTACGTTAGGTCGATCGATCAAACTGGTTGTAGAAGTGGTTAGCACGAACTGGGAAACGGACTACGCGCGAAAAGTCGAAGAGTATGCGTTACTTGGCATTCCTGAATATTGGATTGTCGATTATCGCGGTTTGGGCGGCATTGCTTTTATCGGTAGACCTAAACAACCGACAATTACAGTTTGTCAGTTAGCAGGTGAAGACTATGTTAAACAGCAATACCGTCTCGGTGAAACTCTCTCGTCGCCGCTTTTTCCTCGGCTTCAACTCTGTCTTGATGAGATTCTGCCTCGCTAAGAGATAGGATTGGTGTACCTGTAATTTTTGTCTACCTCATGCCTGACCCGATTCCGCAAGGGCAACTTCATGCTGATTCTGATATTCCAGAAGCTTTTGTTCGGGCAGTGAAGCAACAGGCTCCAGGAAAAGCCGTGCCGCAAGCGATGTCGCATCTGCTTAAACCATTGCTGCAGCCAAACATCTCATTAATTCATCAATCAACAAGAACGATCGCACTCCCACCCCCAACCATCCCACTTTTTCCGAAACCAGCGATCGCAAAACATCGAATGATCCGATCTATCCAACCCATCAGAACCTTTTAGAATGGAGAAGTGCAGCCTTCATTCCCTTAATTGCCAACCTTGATTCAAACCGAGACTCTAGAACTATTAGAATGGTCGCGCCTGTGTCAACATCTGGCGACCTTTGCCTCAACAAAATTAGGTGCGATCGCCCTTCGCGCTCTCAAAATCCCAACCACCCAAGCCGAAACCGAACGCCTCCTCGCCCAAACCAAAGAAGTCTACAATCTAGAAACTCAACTCACAACTGGATTGAGCTTCGACGGCATTGAGGATATTGGAGATGCCTTAGAACGAGCAGCGTTAAACGGAATTTTATCGGGTGTCGAGTTATTAACGATCGCCACCACACTTTTAGGAGCAAGAACGCTCAGACGGACGATCGACAACCAAGACGGATTCCCGATCCTCACAGAATTAATCGAAGAACTGCGAACTTATCCCGAAATCGAGCAAGAAATTTATCGATGCATCAACGACGATGGCAAAGTGAGCGAACGCGCCAGTCCGAAGTTGGCAGAAATCCGATCGAAACAGAAACAAGTGCGCGATCGCGTCTATGAAATGCTGCAACGAACCATGCAGCGACAAGCAAGCGCCGTTCAAGAACAAGTCATCACGCAGCGCGACGGACGATTTGTGATTCCGGTCAAGGCAACGCACAAAGACGTGATTCCGGGAATCGTGCATGATGTGTCAACGACTGGGGCGACCTTCTATGTCGAGCCTCATCCGACGGTGCAACTCAACAACCAACTGCGACAGTTACTTCGCCAAGAACAAACCGAGGAGGAAGCCGTCCGACGCATCCTCACCGAACAAGTTGCGATCGCGAAAGATGACCTCGAACGCCTACTCGCGATCTGTACAACGCTTGATTTAGCCGCAGCACGATCGCGCTATAGTTACTGGCTCAAAGCCAATCCCCCACGATTTACAAACGATGCGATCGTCTTGAGACAATTGCGCCATCCGTTACTGGTTTGGCAGCAGCAACAAGAACAAGGTCGATCGGTCGTTCCAGTTGACCTAGTGATTCAGCCACACATCCGCGTCGTTGCCATCACAGGACCCAACACAGGCGGAAAAACAGTCACGCTCAAGACAATGGGCTTGGCAATGCTAATGGCAAAAGTCGGATTGTTTATTCCTGCACGCGAACCTGTCGAATTGCCGTGGTTTGAACAAGTTCTAGCCGACATCGGAGACGAACAATCTTTAGAACAAAGCCTCTCAACCTTCTCAGGTCACATTCGCCGCATCAGCCGCATCATCGAAGCTCTAGAAAATGTGTCAAATTCTCTCGTCCTACTCGATGAAGTTGGGGCAGGAACTGATCCAACCGAAGGAAGTGCCTTAGCGATCGCACTCCTCAACTATCTCGCGGATCACGCGCAGTTGTCGATCGCGACCACTCACTTTGGCGAACTGAAAGCCCTGAAATACGAAGACGATCGCTTTGAGAATGCTTCTGTCGAATTCGATGATATCTCCCTCTCGCCCACCTACCGATTACTCTGGGGCATTCCAGGACGATCAAATGCGTTAGCGATCGCGCGTCGATTGGGCATGAAACCAGAAATCATCGAAAGCGCCCAAACTCAAGTTGGTGGCGCAACCGAAGATGTGAACCAAGTGATTGCAGGTCTAGAGTCTCAACGTCGCGCCCAAGAAACCAAAGCACAAGAAGCCGCACAACTGTTACAGCAAGCCGAGCGGTTTTATGCGGAAGTGTCGGCAAAAGTGGCAAGTTTGCGCGATCGAGAACGCGACTTACAGCAAGCCCAAGAACGCGCCGTTCAAGACGCGATCGCCCAAGCAAAAACCGAAATCGCCAAAGTCATCCGCAAACTCCAGCAAGGAAATGCTATGGCTCAAGACGCTCAACAAGCAACCGATGCCCTCAATCAACTGAGTGAAAAGCATCTTC
This sequence comes from Leptolyngbya sp. ERB_1_1, assembly GCA_040289665.1. GTDB lineage: Bacteria > Cyanobacteriota > Cyanobacteriia > Leptolyngbyales > Leptolyngbyaceae > Leptolyngbya. Next base: position 80,898 of record PSLO01000006.1, read on the forward strand.
CCTCGCGCCAACAACCGATCAAACCAAAATCGGGATATCGTCCAGAAGTGGGCGATCGCGTCCGAATTCCACGTCTAGGTCAAACAGCGGAAGTTCTCGAACCTGTAGGAGACGATGAATTAGCAGTGCGATTTGGCTTAATGAAAATGACAGTTCCGATCAATGATATCGAATCGCTCACGGGTGAAAAGGTGACAAAACCAGAACCCAAGCCCGAATCGAAACCAAAACCGACTCCACCCCCTGCCGTCCCTGCGCCCGTCATTCGTACCGATCGCAATACGTTTGATATCCGGGGTAGCCGTGTTGCCGATGCCGAGATTGTTCTAGATAAAGCGATTTCAGAAGCACAAACACCCATCTGGATCATTCATGGTCATGGAACAGGCAAACTCCGGCAAGGCGTTCACGAATTTCTCAAACGTCATCCGCGAGTGCAGCGATTTGAACTGGCAGACCGAGCAGACGGCGGAACGGGAGTAACGATCGCCTACCCTGTGTAACAAACCGTCTATCGTGCAACAAATGTTCCATCACTCACAAATGTAGCTCCAGAGCGCCTAGCCTCTGGGTAGGCAGCAATACTATAGGAATACCGTCCAGCTAATAGTGGCTTTCGCGCTTTGAAGGTTACAGTAAGCATTGTTTTTGCAGGTACAGGCGAATTGAACTCTACCCAGACTGTACCTGTTTCATCAATGAAGGTATCTTTCACTTGATTCGTATTGCCTGTGCCGACCTGAGCAACGGTATTCCGTAGATTGAGCGGAAGGGGCACGATCGCGTTTCTTCGATCGAGATTAGTCAAAGAAAAAGACAGCTTCGCGAAACGGTTTCCTGAACGTTGCGGTAAGGTCATCGTAAAGGAGTAGGAATTCCCGTTAACGGTTGCGGAACTTCGGGTTGTTGCAGCTAGGTTATTGTAGTTCCTGCTGATGAGCGTGGCATTCAGTGAGTCTGTTGAGGAAGCGGGATCGTGAGATTGAGCAACTGTTGATACATTTATCAAAGTACTCGCGATCGCTAGCGTGACGACTGTTTGAATTTGGCTAATAGTTTCATTCATGAGCTGAGTCCTACATTGTGATCAAGGACATTGCTGAGAACTGAGAGGTTTAGCCTTCTCAATTCTCAGCAAACTTCACAGTCCTACAGATTATGTAAACTGCACAACGTCGCGGTTGAAGTTAATCCGATTCTCGCCAGTTGGGAATCCAGCTTTGCCATCCCCATCCCCATCAATATTGGTGTGAAGGTTGGCATAGAGATCACCCGCTAAGAATGCAGCTTGCTCGGTTGGAGTGAGTTCAAATTCACCTGAAATTGTGCCAGATCGGTCATCAGTCGGAGTATTGGTGAAATAGCGAACGACTGTTGCATCTGCAAAGCTTCCACGATTATCGCCCGAAGGACTAAAGTGGAGGTGAGTCCCAGAAATTTGGTTGCCTTCCACATCCTTTGGAACTTTCAAAAAGCCATCAATCAATGCTTTTGGATCAGATCCGTTGAGGATCTTAGCCTTGGGATCAATCTCTTTCTCTCCTTTGCTAAACAATGGTGCAGCTTCAAGATCCTTGTAGTTGCCATTGACCTTCAGAACGCCATTCTTCAACTCTGTATTGAGTTCTGTAGTCCCTCGTGTATCATCCACCTTGAAGGGAAACTCTGTCGCACCTGAGCCTTTAGCAGTGTTGGTTTTGAAGCCATCATCACCCACATAGAGGAAATCATCGCCGCCGCCACCAACTAAGCGATCGTGCCCTTGAGTGCCTGTGAGTTTACCGTCACCCTTCTGAGATTTAAAGCCAATGTCCTTCAAATTCTGAAGGCTCTTGTCTGCTTCATCGCTGTTTCTAGCAAAGTTTTTCTCAGAAATGTCCGAGATTTTCACAAACGGCAGTGCTGCAAGAATGTGTTGTGAGTTTTTGTCGATAACCAACGCATTGTTGACGGAATCAAGCGGCTGTTCGAGTCCTCCTTTACCGGGGTTTTTGCCCTGAGCAATGATGATGTTTTTGGGGTTGAGGTTTTCTTGCAGCACGAAACGATCGTTGTTAGGGTCAAAATCCAGAACCCGGTTTGTTGTTTCTTTTCCAAGGATGATTGTATCCTTGCCAGTACCCGTGGTAACGGTATTGAAACCGCCGCCTGTTCCTCGGATCACATCACTGTCACCCGAACCAATGACCACGTTGTTGCCTTCTTTGGGGTTCAGGTAATCGCCTTTACTACCAAAGTCATCTCGAAGGTTCGTTTCACGCGCCACTTTGCCGCCATCAAGTTCCCTGGCAGAAGCCACTTGATTTAAGTCAACATGAAACTGGAAACTGCCCACCGTTGGTGCGTGGTCATGGTCATCTGGTTTAGATTGGAGCTTTTGGCTCTCGTCGGCAGGAAGAGATGCGTTGAGCGATTTTTCGAGTTCGCTCCCTTGCTTTGAAGACCCTTTTGATTTGTTCGCTTGATCACCATCAGAACTACGAGTGGGATCAGCTGCAGCGGCTTGGGTTGGGTCTTGCTGTGACTTGTTGTCAAAGGCTTCCATAATAACTCCTGGAGATTTGAGAGAAAGAACAGAATGCAAAAATTAGACGATCGAATCAATACTGATGCAGAAATCGCGAATCATTTTTGCAATACTGAGTTGATAAGCAAATCAATTTCAATACTTACGTGAACAACAATCTTGCGTGAATAACAATCTTGTATGAACAACAAACGTAGTGTCTAACGCTTCACAGTTACGCAGTTGATGATCTACTAGGGCTTTGTTGCATGAATAACTAGAAACGGTAACCTGTAGAACAGGAGAATTGTCAGACTTGCGGATGAAAACGA
>PSLO01000104.1:0-13990 GCA_040289665.1 Leptolyngbya sp. ERB_1_1
TGCCGAAGCTTCTTCTAAAGACCTTCAGGAAGTTTATGCAGATGTAGCGCTAAATTGGCATAGCATTCCAGAAGAAGTGCATTTGTTGTATCAGCAAATTGGCAACAAACGAGCCGTGATTGAACGGATTATTAGTCCCGCGATCGAAGAAGTCCTCAAAGCAGTAATGGCAAAGTATACTGCTGAAGAAATCATTACTAAACGAGGAACGGTTAAAACTGAGGTTGATCAAGCCTTAACGGAGCGATTAAAGCCGTATCACATTGCTGTTGATGACTTATCTCTAGTTCACGTTCACTTTTCAGAGCGATTTAGGGATGCGGTCGAAGCGAAACAGATTGCGGAACAAGAAGCAAAGAGATCGGAGTTTTTGGCGCTTAAAGCGATCAAAGAAGCAGAAGCAAAAGTGAATCTGGCGCGAGGAGAAGCAGAAGTTCAGCAATTATTAAAAGCGAATTTAACCTCAGAATTATTGCAGCGACAAGCGATCGAAAAATGGAATGGAAGCTTGCCGATCGTGATGGATGGTGGACAAAAGCTTTTAGAGTTACGACAATTCGTGCAACCTCAAAAATAAGCACCCGCAAAGCTATCAATCAATCCAGTGAGTACCAGTCCAGTGATGCCTACATAGGTAAAATCTTTCCAATGCAGAAAAGTTACGAATGACAGCAAGACTCGTAAGATTGGTACTGCAATTAACACTAACAAGCCAAGTTGTATCATTCCCCGACGACCTTCTAACACAGCTTGAACAATGCCAATGGGAGAGCAATATATCGCTGGTTCTCCTCGAAAGACTCGATAATCTACCGTTTCGCCGCCATGCCGAATCAGATAGAGTGTGAAGCCCTGTTTAATATAGGTTGAAGCTGCTGCGAGAGAAGTTGCGATCACTGAAACGAGAAAAGCACCGATCGCATATCGAATATCGATTCCAAACATCGATGTTAACAATGGCACAACCACGACTCCGCCGCCGAGTCCAGTTAATGCTCCTAAAAATCCAGCCGCAAATGCTCCTAACCAAACCAGTAGCGAAAATTCCAGAATGTTCAAGGGCTACCATCCTTACTGTTACAGGTGCAAAGCTTCATTAGTTGAAAGTGATGTTTCTTCTATTTGCGACATCTGCTTAAAATGCGGTCGAACAATCAAACTTACCCCGATCGCCCAAGCCGACGAGACCATCCAACCCGTAACAATATCGCTAGGAAAATGTACCCCTAAATATAATTGCGTCCAAGCGATCGCCAGATGACATGCGTGAACGAAGTCGAGGAAGGAGAATCTTGCGCCAATTGCCCGTTCCCGATAATTTCCTTTGCCAACGTCACCGATAAAATCGTTTTTCCAATTCCACCCATACCCAACAGCGTTACCAGGCGGCAGTTGTCCTGCATCACCCACTGTCTAAGCAGGTTCAATTCCGGGGTGCGTCCGTAGAAGACGGATACATCGGGTGCATCGCTATCAGTTCACTTACTGCAATACTATAATCAGCGAAAGTTAGAATTCAAGCAATACGCGGATGGATTATCGCAATCCAAACTGCGGCAGGTGATCGAATACATTCATGCTCATCTTGACCAAGAATTAGGATTAGCGGAACTTGCTGCGATCGCTCATCTTAGCCCTCACTACTTTACGCGATTGTTCAAACAATCAACTGGAGTAACACCACATCAATTTGTGATTCGCTGCCGAGTCGAACGAGCTAAGGCGTTACTGTTAGCTGGTAAGGATTCGATCGCAGATATTGCTCAACAAGTGGGATTTGCCAATCAGGCGCATCTGACCGTGCATATCAAGCGATCGCTGGGTGTCACCCCAAAAATGATTCTCGAACAGCGCAAGAATCGATAAAAAGTCGTGGTAGTGCCATGCATCTGATCGACCTATATCGAAAGGACATTGAGGATTCACGCAAGAGGTCTAGTCTACCCAGAGAAAGACTAGGCTAGTAGAACAATCGTGCTGATATCGCGTTCGTAAACGCTGGCAACTTGACATTTTCATCGACTTTGCTAAAGGCAGACCAAGCGATCGCACTTCCAACTAGCAGACAAGTTCCACCTGCGACAAGACGGGTGTAGAGCGGTAGCGGATTTTGACGTGCGATGCCCAGATCATAAGATAAGGACTCTTGGGGAGTGGCAAATTGCTGTTTAGGTTGCTGCTGTTGCATCGAGGTAGGAACTGTTTTCATTGTGATTGCCTCGGCAGTGAATCTTTAGAAATTGCGTTCAGAGATTGCAGAAGTGCGAGCATTACCATCTGGTCTGCGGTAGAGAGTGGCGGTATAGATCATCGGGCGCTGTTCTCGAAAGTACAGAAGAGGTTGGAATTGATAAAAGGCGGTGTTCTGGGTGAATCTGCGATCGTTCTGATTCCAGTTGCTGCCAGTGCTGTATTTGAGGATGCAGGTGCAGGGGGGAATTCCTCGCATTGTGACTTGTTGGTTGGCTCGAACATAGACAAAGCGAAGGGTTTGACCAGAAGTGCGATCGACAAGCTTAACGGCTGCATCAGATGGGTTGCCGTTAAGCACTTTCAGGGTTCCGCGTCCTTGTCCTTGAGGTGGTGTGATATGTGTATCATTGGGCAATAAGTTAGTAGTACGACTGATCAGAATCGGTGTAGATGATTGGTGAAGCGATCGCAGAATTTGAGCTTATCAGGAGGAAATAATATGGACGTGAAAGAACCAATCGAGCGGTATGACGCAGGTGAAAGAGACCTTGGCAGAATTGACCTGCGTAATTTGGTGCAAGGATAACGACAATGCCCCGAACTCCTGAAGCTAATGATCAAATTCGTCGCGCCACCACTGAGCAAATCCTCAATATCGCTTTGAGCCTGTTTTGCGAAAAGGGCTATTATGCTACGTCGATTGAAGACATTGCGAAACAAGCTCAAATTTCAAAAGGATTGCTGTATCACTATTTTGAGAGTAAAGCAGCCGTTTTAGCTGCCTTGGTCGAGATTCGGATCAATGATGTTTTAATTGTGATGAATGCCGCAAGAAGAAAGCGATCGCCCGCTGCACAAATTCGCCATATTGCAGAAGGGGCACTAGAAGACGTGCGACAGAAACCGGAAGTGTTTCGGTTCTACCTGCATCTGTTTAGTCAGCCCAAGCTTGATCCATTCGTTGCAGAGTCAAGTCAGAAACTGATGGACGAGCAAGCCCGACAGTTTGAAGTCCAAACGCAGATGTTTGACGCATTAGGCGTGAAGAATCCGAAACAGCGATCGCTCTATTTTTCCTCAACCTTACAAGGCATTATGCTGATGTATTCAACCTACCTCGAAAGCTTTCCACTGGATGCAGTTAAAGCTCAAGTCATTGCTGAGTTCTGCGAGAAGTCAGAGTAAAAGAATTTGTGTCCGTTAAAGACCTATTTGTCGAGACTGCGTCTGCTGCCCAGTTACCCACCACCGCTACTGGAGTAACGGCGCTTGTGGAGGATCAGCGACCCGCCCATAAAGTTTTGATCGAGCTTATCGAGAATCTGGACAAGCGAAGGGAAGTGATGCGGAAGATCGAGACGATCGAAGACATCACTCGCAACATCTGACGATCGCAAGCAGGAGAAGATTCAGCAGATGCGTAGGGAGGGCAAAGCGATCGACCAACTGCATGTTTCAGTCCCGTTGCCGGGATTTAGTTAGCTGATCGTCCGCCAGCCAGAACCCTTACTGACATAGGGTTTCACAACCGCTTTTGCCAAAGGTCAACCCGAAGGTCGATCCTAGCGATTATTCTACGGCTGCGGCACTTCTCTTATCGCCTAAACCTATTGTGTTGTCTTGGTTCTAGCCATTTGGCAAACCTCCCGGGGTTTTCGCCCTCGCTTCGCTTTGCCAAAAGCTCGTTCCATTATAAAGCGATCGCTCAAATCTAGCGCAGATTTTCATCGCTCCTCAGCGCGACTCAATTCCTGATGCGCCCGACTTGCATATCGTCTCACCCTTTCATAAGGCAGTTCTAACTCCGCTGCAATCGCTTTCAAAGTTTCACCAAATTCCTGACCCACCAGAATCGCTGCCCACACTTCTGCTGCTTTCTCAGCCCGTTCTCCACCTTGGCGCTTCTTCCGGCTCAAGAAAAACGCCTTCAGTTCAGCTTGCCGTTTACTTCGCACCTCTCCCTCAGAACCATCAAGCGACAACTCTGATCGCTCCGCTACAGGAGTACGTATTCTCCCATCTCGTTTCTCCAAGTTCTGATCGGCTTCGTCGAAAAGGTTCACTTCAGCTTGCCCTTTGCTTCGCACATCAGAAATCGAGTGAGATTGCTCGCGCTTCCCCAACGCTCGATCGTCTTGGTCTAGAACCGTTATGCTTTGATCAAGCGGCGGGTGTTGAGAAGCCGCGATCGATAACCCAGTTGACCATCCTTGCTGCGTCTGCCCTAACCCGAAGGTCACTTTATGCCCAGTTCCAAAGTAGGGCGCACACCTCAACAACGCATAAAACAATTGCACATACTCAGGATTGGATTTAGCTTTTGGCGTAAGTCCGAACTGTACTGATCCAACAAAGCCTGTGACTGACCCTTGTTTTCCCGCTTGGGTTTTCTGCGATCGAATTTCATGCCGCAAAATCACCACACACTCATTCACCCAATCGAGAAACGCTGCTTGATCGACTGCGATTGATGCGAAATCATTCCAGCGTCTGAGATAGCTATGGAACACATTTTCGGGCATGGGCAGAGGGAGATGGTTGCTGCGTTTGCGAAAACTGGTGGGTGTGGCGAAGGCGAGGCAGCCTTGTTCTAAGTAGGGACTGTCGATCGCACTCTCCCAGACTGTCTTATAGTTCGTTGCAGGTAAACGAATGTCCCAGTGCAGAATTGCCAGATCTCCACTATGTAATTGCATCACTTGGGGCGGATGAGCTAACCACGCTCGCAAGCCGTCGCAAACGGATTTGGATAAAGCCGCGATCGACCATTGATAAGTGCGATCGTGCCGGAAGTGCAAGGTTCTGTCTTGGCTTTGGATGTCCCCGCTCAGACTCGACAGACTAAAGGCTTTTTCGGATTGTCCATCGTGCAGATAGGCGGAAAGATGCGGATCAATGCGGCGAATTTGGTCGAGAAACCAGGAATGGAGTTGGGTGGTGTAGTGAGTGGGCGCAAAAATATCGGCTTGGGGTTGGGGAGTCAAGGTGATGCCCACCAGTTCGGTATCGGCTGACCAAGTCAGGATGGGGGATTTCGATCGACGGGGCATCGCTTGACCTCGTGCAAGCAACAACTGAGGACAATTTTACTGGGTGAAGCGCGATCGTGCTTCTTTTTTCGTCCCCTTGCAGGGTAATTGAGGCATGAACCAGGAGCTGATCGAAAACATTTGGATCAAGATCCTGCAATCGTGGCGCGATCGCAAAGCTGTGGAAAATGCTTTTTCGAGGGCAATGGAAGGAGGAGCAACTTGCATCATGAACGTTCTCAATGAATCGTAGCAAGAATGACATCACGTCGGGGCAGCAGGGTTTGAAATACGTGATCGAGCCGTTTGTACCTGCTCGAATCGGAAACTCAGTTCTTGGGATTGAAATCTGACTCAATCTTTGCATGAGGTGATCGCTGTTCTTACTTCAATGTTCCTTTACCCCTGGTCGCCTCCAAGAACTCTTGCACAATTTTGTCTTGTTCTCGCACAGTGCCCAGCGAGTCAACCTGCGTCTCGGTGAAGGACACAGGTTTAATCACTAAAAATTGCGCGATCGCTAATTCAATGCGTTGTAGAACAAATTAAACCTATGGGCGATACTGGATTTGAACCAGTGACCCCATCCGTGTGAAGGATGTGCGCTACCACTGTGCTAATCGCCCTAATTCCTTATAACCATACCATAAGTTACCCCGGTTGATCGACCTTGATCGACCGAAATCAAGTTTTGCAAATTTGTTTGTCCCCAGGTTGACACTGCGAGTAAAACCGAATATAGTACCTACGTACTAGAGCATTTGTATTGCCCTTATCTTGTTGAGGAAAACGCCATGAACGGATTAGGCACTCGCAGCAGACCTCGGAAAGAGACAATCGGAACTATTGACCATCGCACGATCGCACTCGATGCTGGAAACTACGACCTGAAATTTTGGAACGGTGCAGGACATCCAAGAGCGATTCGATCGGTGAGATTCCAGCTACCTCAAGGACGTGATCCGGTACGCTATTCCGACCAGTCGCCGCTGATCGAGTTGCCAGACGGAACCCGCTATCATTTTGGCACACAAGCGTACAAATATCGCCGCCAACAGCAAACCGTGGTGGAAAACAAGGTTGATTTGGCACGCTTGCATCTGTATGCGTGTTTGGAGCCTGAGCGAGATGAAGAAATCAGTCAGTTTCCGCTACACGTCTATGCTTCAACGCCTGATCCAAGTCGCAATGCAGATGCGATCAAATCTCAACTGCTTGGAATGCACGAATTCAAACGCAATGGTATTCCTTATCGGATTACTGTTGAGAATGTTGAGGTGGAGCGAGAAGGAATTGGAGCGTATCGCTATGCTCAACAGCTAGGACTCATCCCAGATAGTGGTTATACGATCGTCGTTGATATCGGTGGCGGAACGTGGTTGACTCGCTTGATCGATGCTGAAGGGGATGTGATCGATGAAAATGTGATGGATCGAGGCGGATCATATGAGCTTGCAACTGCGATCAGTTTCGATCGACGATTGATCGATGGATTGGGAACCACGATTGATCCTGCGATCGTGATGGATGGGTTTAAAGCGGGTCATGTTTATGCGGACACAGGATTATCTTGGTCGCTGTGGCTTGAAGAGTATCTTGATCCTTGGTTTAAAGGAATTTTCCAAACGATCAAGGCACAGTACACTCCTTATATGCCGCGTGTGACTCGATTTCTCGTGACGGGTGGAAGTTCACACTTGATTGCAGAGCGGTTAGCGGGGCGGAAATTGTTTGCCGTCATACCCGATCCGCAGTTTGCTAACGTGCGTGGATTGTTCCCGATCGCTGAGGGGTGGCAGCTATGTATGACAACAAAGTGAGGCTGAGCAAAGATGTGATCGAAAAGGCAGAACTGATTGCAGCAGAATGGGGCTTGAAGAATGCGCGCGCTGCGATCGAGGCGGTGTTTCGCAGATATGCGGATGATTATCTGTATGGACGATTGCAAGGAAGCAATACGGTTGTGCGATCGCAATCTGTAATGCAGGTCGATCTCGATAGTCAGTCGGTTCCGTGTGAAGCGATCGACGAACTAGATGACCTGCTAGGACTATGAAGAATACCCTCCGGATTTGTTCGGAGGGTATTTGATTCAGAAACGTTACGGTTACATATTCGCGAATGCAGGTTCACGCATCAGTAATGCAATTGCATCTGTTGCTGTTGCACCATAGACTTCACAAGAGTTGTTCGGACTCTCGATCAGTTTCACTTTGTACAACTGTGCGCCAATCTGACGAATTGGATCTTCGAGTAAATCGCGAATATGAACTGCAATGTTCTCGGCGGTGGGTACAACTTGCTCAAAATATGGAATATCTTTGTTTAAGAAAGTGTGATCGAATGGTTCAACGACATAATCATCGACTGCTTTCTGAAATGCAACTAAATCTGCAATCATCCCTGTTCGCGGATCAATTTCACCCTTGATGGTAACTTCGAGGTGATAGTTATGACCGTGACCATTTGGGCGAGCACATTTGCCATAGATTTCACAGTTTTTCTCGAAGCTGAGGTCAGGACGAGCAAGACGGTGAGCAGCGCTAAAGTGGGTGCTGATGGTGAGGTAGGCTTCCATATTGTTTCCTAGATAATCTGCCCAGAGTTCGGGATGTTCATACAGTCGAATTTTGACGATCGGTAAGCGCGGTACAAGCCGATGCCAGATCGATCGGGCAATATTTTCAGTGGTGGGCAGGGTTTGCTGAAACTCTGCCCAAGCATCATTCAGAAAAGAAAAATCAAGCTGGCTGGTCACTTCGCGCTTGATCACATGTTTGACATCTGACAGGTTGAGTACCATACCGTATTCGTCTAGATCTCCGAGCATCGAGACATACAACACATAGTTATGTCCATGTCCGGGCGATCGAGTACACAGCCCAAATCGCTCGACGTTTTCCGCCTCGCTTAGTTCTGGCAGATAGTACCGATGGCTTGCCGAAAACTGGGCGCGGCGATCGATGATACATTTCATAGACAGGTTAGGAGTTTAGAAAACTTCACACTATCTTTAGGATACGCTTTTCCGGTTTGAATGGGTTTAAATTTGTGACGCGTTGAGGATTTGGTTGACGGTTTGATCGAAGGCGGGTGTGATCGTTGATCGAACTTTCTCATCGCCGCGCAGAATTTGATCTTCTACTGTCCATTCACTGCTGCTGACCTCGATTTCAGTGTCTTTATAGGCAATGAGTGCGATCGGAAAGTGTTTCAGAAATTCGACAATTAGAAATTTTGCGATGTCACGATCGAAGTGACTTTATTTTACCGCTGTTAATCTAGGGACCAGTGTTACGGATGATGACTTCGACACGGCGATTTTTCTGGCGACCTTCAGGATTATCTGAGCCATCAGGCTTAGTGTTGGGTGCAATCGGTTGAGTTTTACCAAATCCTTTCGGCGTTAAACGATCGCCATTCACTTGAAAGTTTTGGACTAAATAAGATTCAACCGCTTTAGCACGACGTTCTGAAAGCGACTGATTATATTGATTGCTGCCTTTACTATCGGTGTATCCACGAATCTCCGTCGGTGAGTTCTGGTACGTCTTCAGCAATACGCTGAGTTTTTGTAAGGTTGGCTTAGCGTTTGGTCGAATGTCTGATTTGTCAAAATCGAACAAAATATTTTCAGGTAAATTAACCCGCAATCCCTCGGAAGTTCTTTGTGCTTGTAGATCGGTGATTGCTTGCTGAACTGAGATCGTCGTTGTACTGGTTGGCGCGTTTGCACCTGATTCTAGGCGCGTTGGTTTGATCGGGGTCGGGGTTTCTAAGCGAGTAACAGCGGGGGTCGAAGTTTGGAGTGAGGTGGTTGCAGGAGGAGATTCGATCGTGCGGCAGGCGGCTAAACCGAAACCGCTTAGACTCAATACGAGTGCAATCCACTTCATTTCGTGCCTCCTTGAAGTGGAATATTAAACACCATTTTTGGCGTTTGACTAAAGTTGGCATCTGTGCCGAACTTACTGTTCGTTGTGAGAGTAAGTGACGAAGCATTGGGTGCAAGTCGTCCTTTGAAGACAAATTGTCCTTTCAGCGTTGTTCCAGGTGCGATGTTAATTTCTGCATTTTCGGGTGGAGCGGCTAGATTATACTGATTGCCAAAGTTGTCTGTAATAACAAGATCATCAGAGCCGTTGAGTTTGATTGATTCTTTGTAGCCATTCGTCACGGCAAGCGATGCGGTGATATTGTCATCACCAAAGGTAAGTTGGGTCAAACGAGCGGTCGAACCATTCGGGTGATTGACTTGGAGATTGACAGAAGGTGCAGGAGGTAGCGCTTCGGTTGCGGGCAGACTGGTATTGGGCGATTGAGATGAAGGAGACGCAGGCGCTACTGTGGTTGGAGCATTTGAAATGGGTGCAGTGGTTGGTGCGGTGGCTTGTCGTTGATTAAAGAAGTAGAAGGTTCCGCCCGCGATCGCCATCACTGCTACACCCAACAGGAATGAAAAAAATCCGTTAGAGGAACGATTTTGATCAGCCATACTTTAGATTGAACTCGCTGCACTTAACTATACAAAACGCTACTTTTCTCTCAACGCCACAAGATACTACTTATCAAACTGGTAATTTTCAAGACCTATATTTTGATCATTTCGGTAAAATTGCAGATTGTTGCAACTTAAACGATTCTGTCTTTGGGTTCGGCAAGCTATTTCGCTTGAGGGAATCTTGCAAAAGTCGATCGAGCTATCGTTGAAATCAGAATAGATAGCGTTCAGAGTGAAAAACTATGGCAAACCAATCAGATCCCAAAGCTGCACAACCTGGAAAAGGTGCAGCAGGTAATGATCACTGGGCAGTCCAAACCGCCCAACCGACCAACGTTAATGCTCCTGACGAACGGATTCCATCTGGAGTCGATGTTGAAAGAAACGTTCATGACCTTGAGGCCGCAGTTGAGGCAGAATCTGACACCGATCTGAAAACAACTGATGGTTATGTGATCACAGAATCCGGTCAACTTAACAATTTTGCTGTCGAACCGCCAATGTATTACGAAGATGGCAGCGGAGAGCGAGTTAACTTGCCGAAGTCTTAAATTGTCTCAATTGCAAATTGTTGACGGGAGTTAAGTAATGCCTCCCGTCATTTTCGTTTTGTCGATCGCGCTTTTGCACGTTGTTCTTTTGCACGATGTACGGCTCTCGACTCCAGCACAAACTCAGGAATCTCGCGAAGTTCATCTTCCTCTAAGTTGTATTGTTCACACACTAGACTCAGGCGCAAACTTGAACTCGTCACAGCATTTACCGAATGAGTTAAATCGCCTTGAAAGAATACTAGGTGATTTGCTTGGGGAGTTATTTTTCCGACTTGATGTTTTTGCGATCGTAAAACCAATTCCCCACCGACTAAATCATTCGGCACAGTTACATAAAGAACACTGACTAACAGGGGTGGATCAATAGTTTTGCAGTAAGACCGCAATGATCGATCAATATGTGGATCAACTCGCGATCCAGATTGTAACAACAATGGATTGAGATAAAAAGCATTGCATTCTGGCTGTAATGCTTGAGTGAGGTAAGGTTTGAAATAAGGGAAGCGGCTGATCACAGTTTCGATATGCGATCGACGAAAGACGATCGAAAAGCCTTTCGTTCCTACAAAGTCTCGATTAAGATTATTCACTGCAAAATAAGGACAAGAAGAAATTTGTCCTTGTAATTCACTGAGATACTGAGCAGAAAATGCTTGAGATTGCCGGCGATAGTATGACAAAGCAGCGCAGATTGATCTAGGGGGTTCACCTTCATACTAAGTTGCTTTGTCACCGAGGTAAGGTAATACCGCAGACGAGGCTATGAGCAAGAACAACATTTGTATCAAACGGATGATCTTAAATCGATGAAGCTCGATCGAGTTACCGTAAACGCGCAATTCTGCCACAATGAGATCAGCACCTTTAAGATTTGTGAAAAATATGAGTCTCAGCTTAGAACAGATAACCCAACAACTCGATAGTGATAGCACTCGCGATCGTATGGTTGCCCTTGCGAACCTGCGTGAAATCCCTGCTGAAGAAGCTGTGCCATTGATCAAAAAGGTGCTGAACGACGAGAGTTTACAAATTCGATCGATGGCAGTTTTCGCACTGGGAATCAAGCAAACCGATGAATGCTTTCCAATCTTGCTCAACATCCTCGAAACCGAAAAAGATTACGGAATTCGGGCAGATGCGGCAGGTGCTTTGGGATATCTCGAAGATATAAGAGCTTTTGAACCGCTCGTTCGTGCCTTTTACGAAGATACGGATTGGCTGGTGCGATTCAGTGCCGCAGTTGCCTTGGGAAATTTGAAAGATCCACGGGCGCGGGAAGTTCTGTTGCAGGCATTAGACAGCGAAGAAATTGTCGTACAACAAGCCGCGATCGCAGCTTTGGGAGAAATTAAAGCCGTCGATACGGTTGATGCGATTTTGCGATTTGCTCAGTCTGAAGATTGGCTGGTACGACAACGACTCGCAGAAGCGTTGGGCAATCTACCGAGCGACAAGAGTATGTCAGCCCTGCGCTATTTGGAGAAAGACAGCAATTCAAACGTGGCGGAATCTGCGCAGATTGCATTGGAACGATTGAGCAGGTCCGAATAATTCAGCCGGATTTGCTACGGGTTAGTGCGAAAGAGATTGACAACCTCTCTTTAATTGTGTAATTTGCATGACTTAGGGATGCCGGTTCGATCGAGTACATATAGCAAGTGACCCTCCCCCACCCTCACCATGAAATTGTCGCCTTGGACACGTCTTCTGAGCTTCTCAAAGCGGGTTGCTCCTCGATCCTACTGGAAACGGTTTGCGCTCTTCGGCTTATCTCTTGCTGCAACGGTGTCGATCGCGGCTTGTGTGGGAACAACCCCAACTCAGATGTCAACCTTGACCCCTCCAGCCCTGCTTGATGTCGCAGAGAAACCCCCGACGCTAAAATCGAGCTTGAATGTTGCGATCGCTCCGGTTTGCGCTCAAGGCACGCAAATCGGGTATCAAGCCTCGACTTCGATTCCTGCTGACTTTAAGCCTGTCACATTCAGCGCCGAATCAAAACAGTTTGCTGAAGCCTGGAAAACAGCATTCGCAGAAGCTCCCTTTCCGCAAATCAATGCCCGTGCGCGATTAGCAAAAGTGCCGATCATGATGTACCACGACATTGTGGCGCAGAAAGAAGTTTTTTTTGATGTGACACCCGAAGAGTTTGAGGCGCATCTGCAACTGATCCAAAAGAATAAAATGACTCCGATCAGTTTGGATCAACTTGTGGAGCATCTCAAGACGGGTATTCCTTTGCCTCCGAAACCGATCGTATTGACCTTCGACGACGGATACTTAGGACACTACAAATTTGTCTATCCATTATTAAAGAAATATCGCTATCCCGGAGCGTTTGCGATTTATCCTGCCAAGATCGATAAACCGAGAGGTCGTCCGGGTATGACTTGGGCGCAGATCAAAGAAGTCTCGGCTGATCCATTAATCACGATCGCATCTCATAGTGTGAATCATCCGCGTGATCTGCGCGAGATCAAAGATGATGCAAAATTAGCGTTTGAGATGACCGAATCGAAGCGAGTGTTAGAAGCGAATTTGGGAATCCCGATCAAGTATTTCGTTTATCCAGAAGGTAAGAACGATGAGCGAGTTCAGCAAGCCGCGATCGCAGCAGGCTATCAAGCGGCTTGGACAATGAGCGATGAAGCAAACCTGTTTGCGGCTGAGTCAGAGAACTTGTTCAACATCTCGCGAATTGGACAGTCTCAGACTGAGACGGTGATAGAAGCAGCGAATGGAGGTCCGCCCGTTGCCTTTATTAAAGATGGACTGAATTTCAGTGCGCCTGTGGAACTGACAAAAACAAAAGTGAACAAAGTGCCGCTGATCATGGCAGCAGGCGGAAAACCCACTACAATTCATGCTAAGAGCCGATATCAGGTTGCGGAGATTATGAAAGGCACTCCCGCGATCGCAGCCGTAGATGGCGGTTTCTTTTCTTTAGAATCATTAGACTCAAATAAGATGATCGGTCCCGTGATGAGCGCTCAAGCTGGAACCTTCGTTCCGGCTCCTCAAGGCTCATTGCAAAAATTGGAAGGACGACCGCTCGTATTGATTAGCGATCGCACAATTAAATATGTTCCATTCGATCCGCTGAAGCATAATACGCGCGAGGGGATTGCGTCAGAGATGAGCAATGTGCAAGATGCGTTTGTGGCAGGAGCATGGCTTGTGAAAGACGGACAACCGCAATCCGCAGAGACATTTCGCGGGTTGTTTGGGTTTGATGCAGAGCGAGATCGGGCATTTTGGGGAATTGACCAAGCTGATCGTCCAGTGGTCGGAGTCTCTGGCGATTATGTGAATTCGGTGGCGCTAGGTGAAGCGTTAGCAAAAGCGGGGATGAAAGAAGCGGTGATGTTAGATTCTGGGGCGAGTGCATCGCTGGCATTCAAAGGAGAATCGATGATGAGCTATACGCCGCGTCCGGTTCCGCATATTGTGGCGTTGATGCCGCCAGTGCAGATTGATTCGGCTTGTCAAACGGCTGCAAAACCGTAACGGAACATTGGGTGCAGGATTTCGATCCACACGCTTATCATTTCTAGCAAAACTCTATGCGCCGGACTGCTCGATTTTTCTTGCACAGCACGATCGTTTTTTTCATCGTCTTGGTCAATACGTTTATGGTTCAGTCAGACACCCCCAGCAAAGCTGGTGGCTTGATGAGTGTGACCGCCCCAAGGGCGGATGTCCTTGCTAAGGGG
>PSLO01000105.1:0-13989 GCA_040289665.1 Leptolyngbya sp. ERB_1_1
CGTATCGCTCAAAGCTCATCGAGTCGCACTGGTAGAACCAGTGGCTTACCCCAAAGATTCAGTTATGTCTACAGCAGCAATCGTCTTTCTACTAGCGATGATTGCTGCTCCTGCTGTCGATAGTGACGGCATGAATACCATGATCTCTGGCTCACTGCTGGATGGAAATAACATTATTACGGCTGCGGTTGTTCCCACATCTGCGGCAATTGGGCTGCATTTCTATCCCATTTGGGAAGCTGCGTCAATCCAAGAATGGTTAACCAATGGGGGTGCGTATCAATTGATTGTTCTGCACTTTATCATTGGGATTATTTGCTATCAAGACCGCGAATGGGAGTTAAGCTATCGATTGGGGATGCGTCCTTGGATCTCTTTAGCATTTACGGCTCCAGTTGCAGCAACAGTCTCAGTGTTGTTAATCTATCCGATCGGGCAAGGTAGCTTTTCATCTGGGATGCCTTTGGGAATTTCTGGCACGTTTCATTTTATGATGCAATTTCAAGCGGATCATCATATTCTATTGAGTCCGTTGCATCAAATGGGCGTGGTAGGTGTTTTTGGCGGTGCGTTTCTTGCAGCCGTTCATGGTTCGTTGGTGACTTCTTCAGTGTTCAAAAAAACGAATGAAGATGAATCGATCAACAATGGCTATGTCTTTGGACAGCGAGAACAAACCTACAGCTTCAAAGACACGCAAGCTTATCAACAAACCCTGTTTTGGAAAGGTTTACGGTTTCCCAATTCTCGATCGGTACATTACTTTTTAGCTGCTTTGCCTGTAGCGGGAATTTGGTCAGCCGCGTTGGGAGTTGATTTAGCCGCATTCAACTTCGACAAACTAACCTTTCAACCTGCGAGAACCGTTCAACATCAAAAAATTTCCACCTGGGCTGACTCGATCGCACTTGCAGAAATGGGAATTGCGGCAACCAGAGACTATACACTTCAAGCTTTTCCACTAACTTTAAGCGAAGAGATTGAACCCGAATAACTGTTTTTCTACTTGCAATAGGAGAACCTATGACGACAAATTCTCCAGAGCAACGGCAACCCGTTCGAGTGACTAGCGATCGCGATCCGGTTCCAACTTCTTTTCAAAAGTGGGCGGAGCCTGGACACTTCGATCGTACTCTCTCAAAAGGTCCCAAAACCACAACCTGGATTTGGAACCTCCACGCCAATGCTCATGATTTTGATAGCCATACCAGTGACTTAGAAGATGTCTCGCGCAAGATATTCTCGGCTCATTTTGGGCATCTTGCGATCATCTTTATCTGGCTCAGTGGTATGTATTTCCACGGCGCTCGCTTTTCCAATTTTTCCGCTTGGATGAGCGATCCGGTTCACGTCAAGCCTAGTGCTCAAGTGGTTTGGGATATCTTTGGACAAGATATTCTAAATGGCGATGTGGGTGGCGGTTTCCACGGAATTCAGATTACATCTGGATTGTTTCAATGGTGGCGGGCAGCAGGCATTACTAACACCTTTCAGCTTTACTGTACAGCGATCGGTGGTTTGGTAATGGCAGGCTTAATGCTATTTGCAGGCTGGTTCCACTATCACAAACGCGCTCCCAAGCTGGAATGGTTCCAAAATGTGGAAGCAATGTTGAACCATCACTTAGCAGGCTTGCTCGGACTCGGTTGTTTGGGTTGGGCAGGGCATCAAATTCATGTCGCCTTGCCGATCAATGAACTATTGGATAGGGGAGTACCAATCGATAGAATTCCCCTGCCTCATGAGTTCATTTTGAATCCTCAACTAATGGCAGACATCTACCCCAGCTTTTCTAAAGGTCTTACCCCTTTCTTCACGTTAAACTGGGGACAGTACACTGATTTTCTCACCTTCAAAGGTGGCTTGAATCCGGTGACGGGCGGACTATGGCTTACAGACACAGCGCATCATCATTTAGCGTTAGCAGTGCTATTCATCATTGCGGGACATATGTATCGCACTAATTGGGGCATTGGTCATAGTCTAAAAGAAATGCTAGATGATGCCAAAACTCCAAAGATGCTGCCGTTCTTGAGCTTTATTGGCCCGGTTGGACATGAAGGACTGTTTGAAGTTCTGACAAGCTCGTGGCACGCTCAGTTATCGATTAACTTAGCAATGCTCGGATCACTCAGCATCATTGTGGCGCATCATATGTACGCGATGCCGCCTTATCCCTATCTTGCAACTGACTATGCAACCGCTCTATCCATCTTTACTCATCATGTGTGGATCGGTGGCTTTCTGATTGTGGGTGCAGCCGCTCACGCAGCAATCTTTATGGTGCGTGACTACGATCCGGCTACGAACTTTAATAATGTCCTCGATCGAACGTTGCGACATCGCGATGCGATCATCTCTCACTTAGTTTGGGTGTGTCAGTTCCTTGGTTCTCATAGCTTTGGTCTGTACATTCACAATGATACGATGCGAGCATTCGGACGACCGCAGGATATGTTCTCGGATACTGGAATCCAACTCCAACCTGTGTTTGCTCAATGGATTCAGCAAATTCACACAATGGCGATCGGTAATCCTGCTCTAAACGCAGCCCATCCCCTGGGTAATGTGTTCGGCGGCTTGAGAGATATCTCGCTCTCTGGCATTGGAGCGACTGCACCAGGACTGCATGAACCTGTGAGTTATGCCTTTGGTGGTGGTGTAGTGGCAGTTGGTGGAAAAATTGCCATGATGCCGATTTCGCTCGGTACTGCGGATTTCATGATCCATCACATTCATGCGTTTACCATTCACGTTACAGTGTTGGTACTGCTAAAAGGGGTGTTGTTTGCTCGGAGTTCTCGCTTGATTCCAGACAAAGCAAACTTAGGATTCCGCTTCCCGTGTGATGGACCTGGACGCGGGGGAACTTGCCAAGTGTCTGCTTGGGATCATGTGTTCCTCGGATTGTTCTGGATGTATAACTCGCTATCGATGGTGATTTTCCACTTTTTCTGGAAGATGCAATCTGATGTCTGGGGCACGATCGATGCAGATGGCACGATTCAACACATCACGAACGGCAACTTCGCGACTTCATCCATTACAAACAATGGTTGGTTACGAGACTTTCTTTGGGCACAAGCTAGTCAGGTGATTGGCTCTTATGGATCTGCATTGTCTGCTTATGGCTTATTGTTCCTGGGTGGTCATTTTGTATTTGGATTTAGCTTAATGTTCTTGTTCAGTGGTCGCGGCTACTGGCAAGAATTGATTGAATCGATTATCTGGGCGCATAGTAAGTTACGTATTACACCTACAGTTCAGCCGCGGGCTTTGAGCATTATCCAAGGTCGTGCGGTAGGTGTTGCACACTATCTGTTAGGAGGAATTGTCATAACTTGGGCATTTTTCCTAGCAAGGACGGTTTCGTTTGGGTAAGGGGAAAGGGAGATAGAGAGAAACCTAATCCGCTGTTTTCGTCTCCCTACCTCCTGACTTCCTTACCCCACTTTTCAAGCGATTTCATCACGATTAAACCCTCATTTCTTATTGGCTTATGGCGACTAAATTTCCCAAGTTTAGCCAAGACTTAGCTCAAGATCCGACCACTCGACGCATCTGGTACGCAATGGCGACCGCGCATGACTTTGAAAGCCATGACGGCATGACCGAAGAAAAGCTTTATCAAAAAATCTTCGCCACCCATTTCGGACATTTAGCGATCGTATTCCTTTGGATCTCTGGCATTCTGTTTCACGTTGCTTGGCAAGGTAACTTTGAACAATGGATAAAAGACCCGATCAACATCCGCCCGATCGCTCATGCAATTTGGGATGCTCAGTTTGGTCCACCTGCGATCAAAGCTTATACCCAAGCAGGCGCACTCAATCCGGTCGATATCTGTTATTCCGGCGTGTATTATTGGTGGTATACGATCGGAATGCGAACGGTCGGTGATTTATTTGCAGGTTCAATGTTCTTGCTATTGTTAGCAGCGACATTCCTGTTTGCTGGATGGCTTCATTTGCAACCGCGCTATCGTCCAAGTTTGGCATGGTTCAAAAATGCAGAATCGCGCTTGAATCATCACTTAGCTGGATTGTTTGGAGTCAGTTCGCTCGCCTGGGCAGGACATCTGATCCACGTTGCGATTCCTGAGTCACGCGGGCAGCACGTGGGCTGGAATAACTTCCTATTTACCCGTCCGCACGAAGCAGGACTGATGCCATTCTTTACGGGTAATTGGGGCGTTTATGCGCTCAATCCTGATACTCCAGACCATATTTTCGGTTCATCGCAAGGGGCAGGAACCGCGATTCTTTCATTCTTAGGTGGCTTTCATCCGCAGACCGAATCGCTCTGGCTGACGGATATGGCGCATCATCATTTAGCGATCGCCGTTATCCTGATTATTGCAGGTCATATGTACCGCACGAACTGGGGATTAGGGCATAGCATCAAAGATATTCTCAATGCCAAGAACTTTGCAGGTAAACGAATTCAAGGACAATTCAATCTACCGCATCAGGGTCGGTATGATGCGATGAATAATTCCTTGCATTTTCAGCTATCATTTGCGTTAGCAGCATTAGGAGTCGTAAGTTCGCTGACTGCACAGCACATGTACTCGATGCCGCCTTATGCCTTCATGGCGAAGGATTTTACAACCCAGTCAACACTGTATACGCACCATCAATATATTGCTGGATTCTTGATGGTGGGAGCCTTTGCACATGGCGCGATTTTCTTAGTTCGGGACTATGTACCTGAAGCAAATCAGGGAAATGTTCTCGATCGAGTGCTGCAACACAAAGAAGCAATTATCGCGCATCTAAGCTGGGTGTCCTTATTCTTGGGATTCCACACTTTAGGGCTGTATGTCCATAATGATGTTGAAGTTGCCTTTGGTAGCCCAGAAAAGCAGATTTTGATTGAACCAGTGTTTGCACAGTTCATTCAGTCGGCACATGGTAAAGCGATTTACGGCATGAATACGCTGTTGTCGAACTCTGATAGTATTGCTTCAACAGCTTGGCCCAATCATGCAAACGTATGGCTTCCAGGTTGGTTAGAGGCAATTAACAACGGAACAAATTCACTGTTTCTAACGATTGGACCTGGCGATTTGTATGTCCATCATGCGATCGCGCTTGGTCTCCACGTCACAACATTAATTCTAGTCAAAGGTGCGCTCGATGCCCGTGGCTCGAAACTGATGCCTGACAAGAAAGATTTTGGCTATTCTTTCCCGTGTGATGGTCCCGGTCGGGGCGGCACCTGTGATATCTCTGCTTGGGATTCATTCTATCTAGCAATGTTCTGGATGCTGAATACCTTGGGATGGGTTACGTTCTACTGGCACTGGAAGCATCTTGCAATCTGGTCAGGCAATGTAGCTCAGTTCAATGAAAGCTCAACCTATCTCATGGGATGGTTCCGCGATTATTTGTGGCAGTATTCTGCACCTTTGATCAATGGATATAACCCTTATGGAACCAGTAATCTAGCGGTGTGGGCTTGGATGTTCCTGTTTGGTCATCTAGCTTGGGCAGTGAGCTTTATGTTCTTGATCACTTGGCGGGGATACTGGCAAGAATTGATCGAGACATTGATGTGGGCACATGAGAATACGCCGCTTTCGTTTGGTTATCCCAAAGATAAGCCAGTTGCATTATCGATCATTCAAGGTCGCTTAGTTGGTTTAACTCACTTTACAGTGGGCTACATTTTCACTTATGCGGCATTTTTGATTGGTGCAACCGCTGGCAAGTTTGGATAGCAAAGCTTGAGACAACTCTCCTCTCGTCTCAGGAAGTCCCAATCGATGGGCTATCCGATTGGGACTTTTCTCTCAATATTCTTATGAGTGAACTATCATGACAAACCCTCAAACCACCAATCCATCGACTCAAGTCGGCGATGATTGGGTCAAACCTTACAATGGCGATCCCTGGTGGGGTAATCTTTCCACACCGATTAATGATTCTCCGATCGCGCGTGCTTTCATTCGCAATCTTCCCGCTTATCGTCCTGGACTCACCCCATTTATGCGGGGGTTGGAAATTGGTATGGCGCATGGTTACTTTCTTGTGGGTCCTGAAGTGGTCGTTGGGCCTCTGCGTGAAACCGCACATGGAGCGAACCTGAGTGGCTTGATTACTGCGGTTTACATTACGGCTTCTGCTTGTTTAGGGATTTCTATCTTTGCCTTAGCAATGTTCCAAGGTAATCCACGCGGCTCTTACAGCGCGTACTCACAAGATCAATTGAGACCATTACGGAAGAAAGAAGACTGGTTTCAACTTAATGGCGGTGTGTTTCTTGGAGCAATGGGCGGAGCCGTGTTTGCTTATCTACTTCTAGAGAACTTTGGTGATCTTGATTCAATGTTACGTGGTGGCGTAAATGTTAGTTATTTATTTTAAGGAGATTGAATTATGGCAGATATGTCACAACTCACCGGACACTATGCGCTTCCTTGGTTGCCGTGGCTGCTGATTCCACTGATTTTTTACATTCTGCCGTTTCCGATTTTTGCCATTATCTTTCTCTGGATTGAGCGCGAAGAAGAAGCTTAGGAGGCACTATGAAACGATTTTTAATTGCTCTCGTTGCTATGCTAGGACTTGTCTTTAGTGTTCATCCTGCTGCAAATGCGGTGAATCAGTTGTTAGTTCCTTGCAGCCAATCTCAAGCTTTTCAAGAACGCCGACAACATGCGCCAGATACTTACTATTATCAAAAGCCATTTCAGGCGTACTCTTCGGAGCTATTGTGTGGTCAGGATGATGGTCTACCACATCTACCAATCAGCACTGACCGAGCCATTGATGTCGTCATCCCGATCGCTCTATTTCTGTACATTGCTGGATTTATTGGCTGGTCAGGGCGGGCTTATCTACTCGCTGCAAATCGATCGAAGACACCAGAACAATTGGAGATCTTTATCAACTTACCAATCGCCCTCCGATCTCTGGCTCAAGGTCTATTGTGGCCCCTATTGGCACTGAAGGAACTCTCTACAGGTGAACTCGCTGCCAAAAATTCTGAAATCTCAGTTTCGCCTCGATAAGGAGCAATCATGCAATACTTGTTGAAATACTTAACGGCTGCACCAGTAATGGCAACGATCGTGCTAGTTGCCATTTCAACACTGCTTATCGAACTGAATTATTTCTTTCCGGGATTGCAATATGGAACTTATTTTCACAACATTCCATAGACCTCGATAATCCGATCACGCAAGCAGTTCTAACACTTTGCACAAAGTGTTAGAACTGCTTGCGATCGATTAAGCCAAGAGAATTCTACCGCTTTGTAACTTGAGGCAAAAAGCTTGCTGAGTCATGTGCGAAAATGCTGTACTTGATCACATAGTTATCTCCTTCTATGAGTTAAGCAAGGGTAAGAGTTTCCGAATCAGCCCGATCGACACTGCTGGCAATTCAAGATGCGGCGTGATTCCTACATCATCAAGCGCGATCGAGGTTTGAATCGCGGATGGATTCAGTTGAGCAAACCGCCGCCCCAACTCTGGATCGGCATATTCAATTTTCTGTCCCCAAATCAATGCAGTCGGGATTGTTAATTTAGGAATGTATTGAGCTAAATCAAGGCTTAAATCGCCGCGCACAAATGCCAGTGCTGCGTATTCTGCGTTGTGTTGTTGTGACGATTGAAGATAGGCTTCGACAATTTCGGGATAGATGCGATCGCGCTTCGCAAATTGCCGCTGTTCCAAGAATCCGCGAATTCCTGCGGAGGTTGCAACGCCAGCACTGTAGAAGAGTCGATCTAGAATTGGGGTCTTGATGATTTGAGCAAAAAAGTTATCACTATAGTTCTTGCCGAAGTCATTTAATCCAGCGGCAGTTGTAAGAATTAAGGATTTGAATAAGTGAGGCGATTCTACTGCGGCTCGAATGGTGAATGCTGAAGTCAATCCTGATGCAATCACTGTTACGGGAGTATCACACGTCTGTTTGATAAACTCAACGATCGTTTGAACATAGTCCTCAACGCGATAGTCGTGAGCTGGATGATCCGATCGTCCCCAACCGATGAGATCTGGTGCCAGAATGCGATAGTCTGCCGCGAAAGCAGGATACGCTTTTGACCATTCATAAGCGGAAGAACCCCCTCCGAGCGCGTGGAGAAACACCAAGCTTTCCGGAGTGGTATTGGTTTGGTTCCAGAGCGTTCCTTCTGCGGTGTAGTAGACAACTCGCCCCAATGAGGTCATCAGCGATTTTGATCCAAATCCAGGTGGCACAAACATTAGATCAATCTCCAATTTAAGGTACAGCAGACCTCCTGTATGAATCGTTGCGCCTTGAGGAATGGAATTCGCGACTACATAGACAAAGTGTACCTTCGTACACTAACAGCCAATTTTCCAGTCAATCCGCATCAGCGGATTTCGTTTGCATAGCCGCGAATTCTATTC
Organism: Leptolyngbya sp. ERB_1_1; assembly: GCA_040289665.1. Classification (GTDB taxonomy): domain Bacteria; phylum Cyanobacteriota; class Cyanobacteriia; order Leptolyngbyales; family Leptolyngbyaceae; genus Leptolyngbya. The sequence goes on from PSLO01000105.1 coordinate 8,390, forward strand.
GCTGGACATTTATGCAAGAGATCTGCCAGAGATCGTGCAAGTTCTAGCCCAAAGCAGCATCGCTCTAAAGGTCAGGTTTATGTATTTCTTTCGCTCATATAAGTGAGCAACAATTCTCACCAGCTCTGCGGGATCGATCAGTTTCGCTAAATGGTGGTGAAATCCCGCTTTTGGAGCCTGTTGGCAATCGAATTCTCCAGCATAGGCAGACAACGCGATCGCTGGAATTTGACTTATGGGCGCTTCCGCTCGGATCTACTGCATTAACAGATAGCTATTCATTTTGGGTATTCCGAACTTGTTAATTGCTTGAATCTATTCTTAACCTAGAGACCCGAATTCAGGATTTCAGTCTATTGATGGAAGAAAAGAATCGCTCTTATTCTCGATCCTTTTACCAGCAGAATAGATTAATGATGGCAATAAAACAAACAATTTCAGCCGCAGCAGGACGATTACACTCGCGCCCGATGTCACCTACGGAAGCGGGAGCACCTGGACTGCATTCTCTCAATTTAGAAGGTCAGCGTGATGGTTTGCTTTATGTTCCTGCAACCTATCGAGACGATCGACCCATTCCTCTCGTCCTTATGCTGCATGGTGCAGGAGGTAACGCTGAAGGTGCGTTAAACATGATTCAAGAATGGGCAAATGCGTTTACAGCGATCGTGTTAGCAGTAGACTCAAGCCAGCGCACTTGGGATGTGATTGTGAGTCGCTTTGGTGCTGACATTGCTCTTATCGATCGAGCACTGACACAAACTTTTAGTTGTTATAACATTGATCCCAATCATATTTGATCCCAATCATATTGCGATCGCAGGCTTTTCCGACGGAGCCTCCTACGCGCTTTCTGTGGGCGTGACGAATGGGGATCTGTTTAGCCACATCCTGGCTTTTTCACCTGGATTCATTGCCCCTGCGGATCAAGTCGGTCAACCGCGATGCTTTATCTCCCACGGGAAAAGCGACACAGTGTTGCCGATCGAGCGTTGCAGTCGTCGAATTGTTCTAGGACTACAACAGTCGGGTTATGACGTGCTTTATCGGGAATTCGAGGGTGCTCATACGGTTCCGGTCGCGATCGCTCGTGAAGGAATGCAATGGTTCACAACATGATGCTATAGTTCGATCGTTAGACCAAACCATCTTCCTCAACACACAAGCAGTAGAAGAATTCTATCTAAAGACAGATCACTCTGAAAGCCGACTCTAACTCAACGACAATCTTTCATTAGAAAGACGCAAGCACATTGATCACCTCTCTAGGATTGCAGGGTTAACAACAATTCGCGCAAACTGGTGGGTGGCAATTCACGCAACTCCAGAAGAGCCGCAGCAATCTGTCTGTAAGCCCTGTGCATCGATAAACTTGTGTCCACGAACAAGCCTTTGTGTCTTACTGTTCGTGGCGCAGTAGATTAAACCGCGTTCAGGACGCAATTGAGATGAGTCAAAGTATTCGAGTTGAAAAGACCGTTACGATTAACAAGCCGCCCGAAGAACTGTACCGCTTCTGGCATGACTTTGAGAACTTGCCACGCTTTATGAAGCACCTCAAAGCGGTAGAGGTAAAAGATGCGAAACGGTCTCACTGGATTACAAGTGGCCCGCTAGGTAGCAGTGTGGAATGGGATGCCGATATCACCGATGACCAAGAAAATCAAATGATTGCTTGGCGATCGATTGATGGTGCTGACGTGGATCATTCTGGATCGATTCACTTTAAGCCTAATTCTCACGATCGCGGCACCCAAGTCAAAGTGGTAATGGGATATAGCCCGCCTGCGGGAGCCGTTGGAGATGTGATTGCCAAACTTTTTGGCGAAGCACCCGAACAGCAACTTGGCGACGATTTACGCCGCTTCAAAATGCTGATGGAAGCGGGCGAAATTGCCACCACTGAAGGTCAACCGAAAGGTCAGAGCTAAACGTTTACTCGATGTAAGGTACATATAGGAAAGAAAAGCAATGAAAGCAGTTTGTTGGCACGGCGCTAAAGACATGCGGGTCGAAACCGTTCCCGATCCGAAAATCCTTAATCCACGCGATGCGATCGTTAAAATCACCTCAACCGCAATTTGTGGATCTGATTTGCATTTGTATGACGGCTTCAACCCGACGATGCAAAAAGGCGACATTCTCGGTCACGAGTTTATGGGCGAAATTGTCGAACTCGGTCCTGCGATTCGGAATAAGCATTTGAAAATAGGCGATCGTGTGGTTGTTCCATTTACGATTTCCTGCGGTTCGTGTTTCTTCTGCCAAAGAACGTTATGGTCGCTGTGCGATAACTCAAACCCGAATGCTTGGATGGCAGAAGCCGAAATGGGACATTCTCCATCGGGATTGTTCGGCTACTCGCACCTTACGGGAGGCTATGCAGGCGGACAAGCGGAGTTCCGTTTGCTGATACGGGTTTATTCAAAATTCCTGATGGACTGACCGATGAGCAAGTTCTATTTCTCACTGATGTCTTTCCGACTGGCTACATGGCAGCCGAAAACTGTGACATTCAGCCCGGAGATACGGTTGCAATCTGGGGTTGTGGTCCTGTTGGACAGTTCGCGATTAGAAGCGCTTTTCTGCTAGGTGCTGAACGGGTCATTGCGATCGATCTCGTTCCCGAACGGTTGCAAATGGCAAAAGACGGTGGTGCAGAAGTGCTGAACATTACAGAAGTCGAGGTCGGTGAAGCTCTTAAAGAAATGACGGGTGGACTAGAGGGTGTTATGCACTTTTGTTAGACTAGGAGGATGAGACGAAAGCCTTATCCAACAGACGTGAGCGACGAAGAATGGGGATTTGTCGCCCCATATTTAACGTTAATGACCGAAGACGCACCCCAACGAGAACACAGCCTGCGCGAAGTGTTCAATGGCTTGCGATACGTGGCGAGAAGCGGGGGAGCATGGCGACTGATGCCGCATGACCTGCCGCCGTGGGCGGCGGTGTACCAGCAAACGCAACGCTGGATGAAAGCTGACGTGTTTGAAGCAATGGTGCATGACTTGCGCGAACTGTTACGACTTCTGGCGGGACGCAACGAGCAACCAAGTGCAGTGATTTTGGACAGTCGAACCTTGCAGTCTACGATTGAGAGTGGACATCGAGCAGGCTATGATGGCGGGAAGCGCAAAAAGGGCAGCAAAATTCACATCGCCGTGGACACTTTAGGACAACTGTTGGCGTTGCACGTCACGCCCGCAAATGAGCAAGACCGTCACCAAGTGCAAGTCTTAGTTGAGCAGGTACAACAAGTGACCGGAGAAACGGTTGAAGTGGCATTTGTGGATCAAGGCTACACCGGGGAGGCAGCGGCAGCGGCGGCGGCAGAACAAGGGGTTCAATTGGAAGTGGTAAAACTACCAGAGGCGAAGAAAGGCTTCGTGCTGCTTCCTCGTCGGTGGGTGGTGGAGCGCAGTTTTGGCTGGATGTCGCGGTTTCGTCGCTTGGTGCGAGATTACGAGCGTCTAGCTGAAACATTAGCAGGCTTTCACCTGATTGCATTTGCAATGTTGATGGTCAAGCAGTTTGTTGAACTCCGCTTTCAAAGTGCATAACACCCTCTAGGTTTTGTCGCTTCAAAGCTTTGTCGCATCGTTTCGATCGCTTGTCCGCTACTATAGCCCGGTGCTTGAGCGCCTTGCAGCAGAATTGAGCGGTAGCCGTTGAAGTGAGAGATCACCGCAGGTCCGGTATAAGGCTTGATCGTGACGATTTGATCCATTGGGATCATTTTATTGTCTTTCGATCGCACATAAAGCTGCTTCAGATCTTCTGGCTTACTGCGGTACTGTCCATCTAACTGAACATACACTTGATAGTAGCGTTGCCCTAAGACAAACTGATTGACAAACGCTGATCCTACACTCGTTCCAAGTGTAGTCAGCGCCGTCTGAAAGTCCACGTTCAAGGCACTTAGCTGATCGCGGTTGACATCAATCTCATATTTAGGTGTGTTTGCTGTGAACTGAGTAAAAGCTGACGGCGAATACATACCGCTTTGATTCGCTTTTTGCAGGATCGCGCGAGCATTGTCTGCAAACTCTTGGAAGGTATAGCGCCCGTTGGTTGTGTCTTGAAGCTGCATATTCACGCCCCCCAATGGACTAAAGCCCCGGATCGGAGGTGGACTCGATGCAAGTACGCTTGCTCCAGTGATTGTCTGCGAGAACTTACTATTGAGTTGCTTGATCAGTGCCGTTACGGTTTGAGTGGCTTTCTTTCGTTCGCTCCAAGGCTTGAGATTCGCAAAAAAGATGCCTTGGTTAGCAGCGTTTCCATTAAAACCAGAGCCTGCGATCGTAGCAGTGGATCGAATCTCAGGAATGCCTTGAAACACTTGCTGCGCCTGATTCAGAATGTCTTCTGTGTATTGCAGTGATGCAATATCAGGTGCTTGAATAATCCCTTGTATCGAACCTTGGTCTTCTCCAGGTACAAATCCGGACGGAACAATCCGAAACACAAGTACTGTGGTTGCGAGTCCTACGACAAACAACGCTAGAACACCATAGCGCAATCGAATCAGCCGTTCGGCAATAAATCGATAGCGATCGCGTATCCACCCAAAGCCGCGATTAAACTTATCAAAGAACCAGCCCAAGGCTCCTCGCGGCTCTTGCGGCGGACGCATCAAAATGGCGGCAATACTGGGGCTAAAGGTGAGGGCATTAAACGTAGAAACAGCGATCGAGAACGCAATGATCAGCGCAAATTGGCGGTAGAGTAATCCCGTTGCACCTGGAAAGAATGCCACAGGCACAAATACTGCCATTAATACGAGTGAGGTCGCGATAATTGCTCCAGTCAGTTCATTCATTGCCTCAAAGCTGGCTTGCTTTGCAGATTTTCCTTCTTCAATCTTGGAGGCAACCGCCTCGATCACCAGAATCGCGTCATCGACGACTAGCCCAGTTGCTAAGACTAAACCGAACATCGTTAAGCTATTGATTGAAAATCCTAATGCTTTGGCAAAGATAAATGAGCCAATTAACGAAACGGGAATTGCGATCGTTGGAATGATCGTTGCTCTCCAGTTTTGTAGAAAGATAAAAATGACGAGGATGACTAAGCCGATCGCTTCGACCAAGGTTTGAATCACTTCTTTGTTTGATTCTTCAATAAAGCTTACTGTGTCATACACAGGCACAGCGACGACTCCGGGCGGGAAGCTCTGTTTCAGTTCCTCCATACGGGCTTCGACTTGTTTGGCAACATCTAGCGCATTACTTCCCGGTAACTGATAGATGGCTAATGCAACCCCTGGTTTACCGTTGATTTTGGCATCACTCGTGTAGTTTTGAGCACCAAGCTCCGTATGTCCGACATCTTTCAACCGAACTAAGTTACTGCCGTCGCCTGATTTGACAATAATGTTTTCTGCCTCTGCTGCGGTTTTGAACTGTCCTTGTAGCTTTAATGGAATTTGATAGCGTTGTCCTTTGGGGGAGGGTTCCGTGCCGATCGCACCTCCACCCACGACGACGTTTTGAGATTGAATTGCGCTCACTACATCGCCCACAGTCAGACACCCCCAGCAAAGCTGGTGGCTTGATGAGTGTGACCGCCCCAAGGGCGGATGTCCTTGCTAAGGG
>PSLO01000106.1:0-13854 GCA_040289665.1 Leptolyngbya sp. ERB_1_1
CGTTTTCATCCGCAAGTCTGACAATTCTCCTGTTCTACAGGTTACCGTTTCTAGTTATTCATGCAACAAAGCCGAGAACTTAATAAGTTAGCCGATGCTTCAGCCTTTTTGAATCTATCCTCGCTTTGTGGAACACCCAAGGGTATTTTCTGTTGATAGGGCTTTGGGCGATCACTACCAGGTTTTGGCGGTAGTGATCGCCCAAAGCCCTATTGTATTTCCACGGAGATATAAGCTTGCTTTCGAGAACCTATCTTTGAGTCGCTGCTTCACAGCTTCGTACGTATATTCGAGTTTCGGCATAGCGCGATCGAAAGTGTTGACAAAATTGTTGACAGCGTGTCAATAGCCAAAAACTACCGATGCGTAAAGGTGTCAACAATTTCTTAGTCTCAACTGTTGACACCATCAAAAAAGTGTCAACAGTTTTTGTCAACAGCATCAACAAACCGTTACATAAGGCTTTCAGTGATTTGATTCAAAACTGTTGACATTGTTGACGCTTTTCTAGAGTAAGTATTCAGGAATTCAGCCGAAAAAAGGAAGGGGAAGGCAAGAATTCTTAAAACTGTGCTTAAGTCTCTGGAAAATAGCAACAATTTTAGGACATTTCATAGATTGCCTTAAATTGCTGTTATCAGGCTCTAACCTCGCTGTATAAGGGTTCTGAGTCTTTTTGTGCTTCACCCATATCAACGGGTGCACCTTCTTCGACCATCTGCGCCATCTTTCCACCCTTACTGATGAAGCTTTGCATCGCTGCAAGCATGGCATTCACTTTGCGAGTCCGCCATTCATTAACCAAAATCTGAGTTTCACGCGCTCCGTATCGCCGCTCCATCGCTTCATGCAAATAAGCCGCGTGTCCCGTTTCATCTTGAGCCACGCTCAGAATGCCTTTCTTCAAATTTGCGCTAACTGCATCATTGGGTAACGCATTCGCAAGTCTCAAAAAGTCCTTACTGGCATCGAGTTCAAGAATATAAGTACTAGCAAGAAACATGCTCCACTCAAGGTTTTCAGGCTTCAATTGTTCTTGCGAATAGCCTTCAAAATATGCACCAAAAAATGGACTGCGCTTCGATTCGTCGGGTCTGCCGTCGAGGTTTTTATCGCGCATCTTGCTAAAATCCATCACGCGCTGATTCAGTTGCTTTAGACCGTGAGCAAAAATTTGACCATGCCGCTTTTCATCGCTGGCATGACGATCGAGCCGTTCAGCCAGCCAAGTTTCTCCTTCTGCGGTCGCTCGATCGCGCAATGCCTGCAAAAACGGCACCGCACCCGACTCCGCCATTTGGAAACCTGCGATCACATTTGGACGGGTTTTGGGATCACGAATGCTGCTCGACAGAATATAGGCACTTGCCCCTGAACCAACAATGTGAAGAACTTGAGTGAGGAGATTCATAACGTGAAGTGTGAAGTGGTTAATGGCTATGGTAACGCGCGATTTTAATAACGAAAATCAGCCCTGTTACACATCATTAATTCGTGAGCAGAATTACATTTTTAGTTTAATAGAAAAGCGAAAATGTCGAGATTCAGCATAGGTCGTTGATATGCTCACTGTCGGAAATTGGCGCAAAACCTTAGAGGCGATCTGTATTCCGATCGCTGCCCTCCTCTTTTCTTTGGTTTTGTTTGGATTGTTCTGCTTTGCTGTCGGCACAAATCCCTTCGAGGTCTACTCTGCAATTTATCAAGCCGCCTTTGGAAGCTGGTCAGCGTTTCAAAATTCGCTGATTCGTGCGGCTCCGTTAATGTTAACTTCGCTCTGTACCGCACTGCCTGCCCGATTGGGATTGGTGATTATTGGGAATGAAGGGGCATTAGTCATCGGCGGCATTCTAGCAACGATCGTAGGACTCTCTATTCTCAATCAAGCACCTGCGATCGTGACTCAAATCTCAATGGCAACTGCGGGAATGATCGGAGGCGGGTTGTGGATTGGAGCGGTCGGAGCCTTGCGCCACTATCGCGGAGTGAGTGAGACCATTAGTAGTTTGTTGATGAACTATATTGCGATCGCACTACTCAATCATCTGGTGGGCGGTCCGATGCGCGATCCGAGTTCATTGAATAAACCCTCTAGCTATGCAATTCCGGATCTTGATCGATTAGGCACAATTCCGCTGTTACCTAGAGTTCACTATGGGTTGGTCTATGGCATTGTTGCCTGTGTGATTGCTTATTTTCTAATTCAGCGCACCACATTCGGATTTGCTGCGCGAACAGCAGGAGGCAACATCAAAGCCGCAAGAGTTGCAGGGCTTCCTGTGGGGAAGTTAACTCTGGCGGTTTGTTTTCTTGCAGGTTCCGCTGCGGGACTGGCTGGAATGGTTGAGATTGCCGCAGTGCATGGACGAGCGAATGAATCTCTAAATGCGAACTATGGGTACTCCGGAATTTTGGTGGCATTTGTCGCGCGGAATAATCCGATCGCAGCCTGTATCATTGCCGTTCTGTTTGGTGGAATCCTTGCTAGTGGCAGTATTCTACAGCGGCGATTGAATCTACCGGATGCGACTGTGTATGTTTTACAAGGATTAGTCTTTTTAGTCGTGCTGTATAGTGAATCGCTGTACGGTCGGTTCAAAATCTTCAAAGAGCCAGAGCCGAAAATGCCCGCATCGACAGCCGTTCAGGGAGGTTAAACACATGGCAGGAGAAGCGATCGGATGGTGGGGAGTGCCTTTAGCGATCGTGGCGGGAACGCTGCGAGGAAGCGCACCCTTTTTGTTTGTCAGTTTGGGCGAATGTTTGACCGAGAAAAGCGGCAAAATCAACCTCGGCTTAGAAGGCAATTTGTTGCTAGGTGCAATGAGCGCTTACGCCGTGTCTTATCTCACTCAAGGGACGGTTGGCAGTGCAGTCTCTCCCTGGTTGGGTGTGCTTGCGGCTGGAGTCGCGGGAATGTTGTTGGCATCAATTCATGCTTGGTTATCTCAACAACCTAAGGTGAATGATGTCGCGGTTGGAATCGCCATGATTATTTTCGGGAGCGGGCTGGCGTTCTTTTTTGGTAAGCCGTTTATTCAGCCGTCTGCGCCTGCATTGCCTTCAATTGGATTAGGCGATTGGAGTTCGATTCCGCAAGTGCAGCAGACGTTTCGGATTAACTTACTGTTTGTGATAGGAATTGCGATCGCGCCTTTGATGTCTTGGTTTTTTAAGACAACCCGATGGGGTCTGTTTATTCGAGCGGTGGGCGATAACCCTGAAGCGGCACTAGCAATGGGAATTTCAATCCGCAAAGTGCGGATGTTTTGCATCATGGCTGGCGGATTTTTGGCGGGAATTGGCGGGGCGTATTTGTCGCTGTATTATCCGGGCAGTTGGTCAGAGCGGATTTCGTCCGGTCAGGGATTGATGGCGGTGGCGCTCGTGATTTTTGCTCGATGGAATCCAGTGCAGTGTTTGTGGGCTTCGATGCTGTTTGGCGGAGCGCAGGCGATCGGACCTGCGTTGCAAGCGGTGGGAATTGATGGAGGATACTACTTGTTCAATGCTGCACCGTATGTTTTGACGCTGTTGATTATGATTGTGACTTGTTCTCCAAAACGCACGATTTCTGACGCTCCAGGGGCACTAGGGACACTGAATTAATCCGACATGAATTGTCTCGCATTCACACCTTAACTACTAATATGACCACTGCAACTGAGCCTTCAACTTTAGAAATTCAAAATTCTCCGCCGCTGCTCGAAGTCCGGGAGATGACAAAACGCTTCGGGACTTTTACCGCTCTAGATCACGTTACGATGATGCTGAAGCCTGGAACGTTTCATGCGCTGCTCGGTGAAAATGGGGCGGGAAAAAGTACGCTCGTGAAGTGCATCATGGGATTTTACACCCCTACGAGCGGTAAGGTTCAACTTGATGGGCAAGACTGTACGATCGCTTCTCCGCGTGATGCCCAAAAGTACGGAATCGGCATGGTGTATCAGCATTTTACCTCAGTTCCAGCGATGACGGTTGCAGAAAATCTGGTGATTGCTCGATCGGGTGGCGATTTGGTAATCAACTGGAAAGCGGAGCTTGAAAAACTCTCAGCATTCATGCAAACCTCGCCGTTTCAATTACCGCTAGATGCACTGGTATCGCAACTCGCAGCAGGCGAAAAACAGAAGCTCGAAATTCTCAAACTGCTTTATCTCAAGAGCAAAATTCTGATTCTCGATGAACCTACGTCGGTTTTAACGCCGAATGAAGCTGATGAAATTCTGGGATTGCTGCGGGAACAAGTGAGCGCCGGACAATTAAGCGTTTTACTAATCAGCCACAAAATGCGCGAAGTCACAGGTTTTACCGATGAAGTCACGGTACTGCGACGCGGCAAATTAGCGGGCACTGGCAGTCTGAAAAACTTAACGGTTCCTGACATTACCGAAATGATGATGGGCGAACGGCGAGAACCGCAACCCGTTGAAAAAGTGCTACACGATACGCCCATTCCTGTCCTCGAAGTTCGTGAGCTTCATGCGGATAAAGACAATGGACTCGAAGCTGTTTCAGGGGTAAATCTGAATGTGCACAGTGGCGAAATTGTAGGAATTGCGGGGATTTCGGGCAACGGACAGCGCGAATTTGTCGAAGTGTTAGCCGGACAGCGAACCGCAACATCAGGCGAAGTGTGCGTCAACGGGGAACGCTATCATGCGGCTCGATCGCAGATGACCGAACATGGTGTGTTTCTCCTACCCGAAGAACCGCTCAAAAATGCCTGTGTGCCCTATATGAGCGTGGCGGAAAATCTAGCGCTGAGAACCTTCGATCGTCCCCCTCAATCTAAGGGCTTATTGCTAATCTTCAAAGCGATTCGTGAAGCGGCTCAAGGGTTAATTCAACAGTTCAAGATCAAAACGCCGTCTCCAGAAACTCCAGTACGAGATTTATCGGGTGGCAATGTTCAGCGAACTGTCTTAGCGCGTGAACTTTCTTCGGATCACGTCAAACTTCTGATCACTGCAAACCCCTGCTTTGGTCTAGATTTTGCCGCAGTCGAAGACATTCATAACCAAATTCTTCAAGCACGCAATCGCGGGGTTGCGGTTCTTCTCGTCAGCGAAGACTTAGACGAACTGCTGAAACTGTCCGATCGCATTCTTGTGATCAGCGGCGGAAAGTTTTTATACGAAAGTTCAATTGACAATGCGGATTTCAATGAGATCGGACGCAGTATGACTGGGCACTAATAAGAGGTCACGCGGCGATTCTGTAAAAAAATTACAGGACTGTCGATCCTCACTAAGATTCCGCTATGAAGTCGCCCGCTCAGATTTGGCTTTCGATTGTTTTCTCCATTCCATTCCTGGCAGGACAGCCCAGAATTCTCGCTCAACCGAATCCGCCGTCTCTGGTGCAAGAGAACGCCCCAAGTCACAGTGCGTTTGAAGCGGGAATGAGACAGCTACAGAACCGAGATTATCAAGCCGCGATCGCAGAATTTAACCGCGCGATCCAACTTGATCCGAATTTCAAAGAAGCATACAGCGGACGAGGATTTGCACAACTGCAAAACGGTCAATTGCCACAAGCGATCGACAGTTACAACCGCATTTTGCAAATCGATCCGAAAGCTGCCATCGCTTATTCGGGTTTGGCGCTCGTACGATCGCGATTAGGGGACGAGCGACAGGCGAAACTTGATACTGAGAAGAGCGCGTCTTTGTTGGCTCAACAAACCACTCGACATTTATATCAGAGCCAACTGAGTCTCCTTGAACTTGCCGTCGCAACCGCTGGACAGACTCCGAAAGCCGATATGTGGAAACTGATTGAGCAAGGCTATCGACAAATTGATGCACGAAACTTTCGAGCCGCACTGAATTCGTTCAACCAGGCGATCGAACTGCTGCCTTCTGGATCAGCCCGACCCTATATCGATCGAGGAGTTGCCTACTTTTGGATGCAGGATTATCGATCGGCGATCGGCGATTTTTCCACAGCAATTCGGTTCAATCCGTTTTATGTAAAAGCATATGAGTATCGTGCTCGTGCGTATGAGCAGGTTGGACAAATGCAAGCTGCGCGAGTTGATTCGCAAAAAGCGATCGATTTAGCGCGTCAGTTCGGGACTCAAGAGATGTATCAAGATTTAACAGCTCGGCAACGACAGGCAAGGCAGTAGTGTTCGGTGTATTCGCGATCGAGTCATATTTACTTGATCGCGAATACAGCAGATCGGCAAATCAGTTCTTCGAGCTAGCTCCACTCGCAGTTGCGATCGCACAGGTTCCTCTCGCCCAACCCCATTCTTCGGTTCCAACCGAGACTTGTGAACCTGGACGCACATTGCCTTGTCCTAAATCTACCAGCGAAATCGCAGTGGCACCTTGGAATGATCCTCGATAGATAGGCTGTCCTTGGTCATTCTTACGATCGAATGTCAGTTGCGAAACATGTGTCGGTTGTCCCGCTCGCGTCCAGGTAATTTGGGTAAAGCGACCATCCGCAAATTTTGCATCATAATTCCAGCCGTTCATCTTCGTTCCAGTGCAGGAAAGCCGCTGAGCCGTATTTGGCTGTTGAGGAGGAGTTGTCTGTTGAGGTGGAGTTGGCTGTTGAGCCGTATTTGACTGTGTAGAAGAGCAACCTGCACCAGCAATCATTAGGGTCATTCCAGCCAGTCCAGCAGCGATCGTCTGGGTGATCTTGTCTGTCATCGATAGTGTCCCAGAGTAAGTTATTTTGAATTCAAAGTTAGCTCTTGCTGTGATTTAAATTCAGTTAATCTATGATGCACCGTACGTTCCTCTCAGCAGATTTTGCAGAGAGAACTGAAATGTGTTGTCTTATACAATAAAACAAGACAATATGAAACTAATAGGACGAGAAATACCGTCTTCTGCCACTTTCATCTGACTCAGATTGCTCGTGTCATTCAAGCAAACGCTGTCACTGCCCAACCAACTGCTAATCCTAACCAAGCGACCACGACTAGAATTGCTAAGGCTTGGGTTTGCGTATATTCTGCGGTTTGCAAATCCAATCGAACTAGCGCTTCCGCAGCCAAAACCATGATGATCGGCAGAAAGATTTTGAACCAGTTGAGCAAAATTGAAGCAAATGCCGCGACCGCCAACAGCGAAGCAAAAGCAACCGTATCCGATCGAAACCATTGTGCCAGCACTTTTTGAGAACTGGTGAGCGGATGCATCAAAATAATCGCGAGCACGACACTCAGTCCAGCGGCAGAGGCAAGAGATGTCCAAAGGTGGGCGGTTGAGATTACGATTTTACCGAATGTGGCATAAGCGACAAACAGCAGTGAAGCTGTCAACCAGGGAAATCTTCTCATACAGCAAAAATGCTAGACGACGCGATTTTGGCGAACACATTCAGCGTACCAGTGATAACTGGATTTGGGTATTCGACGCTGAGTTTTGTAATCCACATAGGTAATGCCAAATCGTCGATCGTATCCCCACGCCCACTCGAAGTTATCCAGAAAACTCCAGACAAAATAGCCCACGATCGGATAACCTTCGATCGCGGCTCGGTGAACGCTCTGGAGATGCTGACGAAGATACAAAATGCGATCGAGATCAAATACTTCTCCCGATGATTTGAGTTCATCTTGAGCAGCACAACCATTTTCAGTAATAAAAATTTTCAGATCAGGACGATTTAGCGTTTCGCTAACGTGTCGAACCCCCCAATACAAACACTCTGGAACAATTTGTAACCACGGCATATGCAATGCTGGATACCCTTTCGGAAAATCAATCCATTCACAGCCCTGCCAATTGTCCGCAGCCCGAATGTAAGTACCTGTGTAAATATTAAGCCCTAAAAAATCTAACGGTTGATGGATCGTTTGAAGATCACCTTGTTGAACCTCTGGCGTGTCATTTTTCAATTGCTCTAGAAATGCTGCATCGTATTCTCCCGTCAACGCTGGATAGATAATTCCACCATTACCACAGTGATACGGAAACGCTTTTTTTGCAGCTTGAATATTTTCAGCCGATTCACTCAACGGAACGGTCACGCCGAAATTATCGACTAAGCCGATCGTCGATTGAGCAGAGTTCGATCGAATCGCCTGACACGCTAATCCGTGTGCCAACAAAGCATGATGCGAGGTTTGCCAAACTTCTTTTCTAGAACGAACCCGCGTTCCTGGAGCGTGTTTCGGCTTTTGTAAGACATCGTATCCCATGTGCGTAAAGCAAGTGATTTCATTCAGCGTCATCCAATGGGTAATCCGATCGCCCAATCGAGATACGATCGCGCTGACATAATCGGCAAAATCCTGTGCCATTTCCCGACTGCGCCAAGAGCCATATCGATCTTCGAGTGCTTGCGGGCTATCCCAATGAAATAACGTCGTATAAGGGGTAATGCCGTGATCCAATAGACAATCAACTAAGCGACGGTAGAAATCGACTCCTGCTTCATTCACTTCTCCACGTCCATCAGGCACAATGCGACACCAAGAAATGCTGAAGCGGTAATTCTTAACACCCAACTCTGCCATCAGCTTGATGTCTTCTTTGTAGCGATCGTAATGCTCACAAGCGATCGCGCCTGTTTGTCCTTGAAAGGTATTCCCTCGCTTTGCGCTAAACGTATCCCACACGCTGGGTTTACGTCCGTCTCGGTTGACTGCCCCTTCGATTTGATATGCCGAAGTTGCTGTGCCCCATTGAAAACCGTTTGGAAACTGATAGCTAGCCATTTTGGTCTGAGTTGCGAGAAGCATTGATTAAAAGCACGATCGCTAAAATCAACGTAGGTGACAATACTGCGAACAATACATTAACCGTTGTGGGTTCAATCGTTGCAAAAGGAGCGAGGTATTTAATCGCGATCGACAACAACAACGACAAGCCCATCACTTTGAGAATCACATTTAATGTATCCATGTTAATTCTCGTAGCGTTCATAGGCTTCCACAATTTTCTGCACTAATGGGTGACGGACGACATCGGCTTTCGAGAGATTGCAAAATGCGATCGTATCGATCGATCTCAAAATCTTCTGTGCCATTGCTAATCCAGATTCCTGTTGCATCGGTAAATCCGTTTGGGTCAAATCTCCAGTCACAACCATCTTGGATTTAAACCCAATCCGAGTGAGTAACATTTTCATTTGTGCAGGTGTTGTATTTTGTGCCTCATCAATAATCACAAACGCATTGTTTAAGGTTCGACCACGCATATATGCGATCGGTGCCACTTCAATTACGCCACGTTCCATCAATCCACTAATTTTCTCAGGCTCTACAAATTCGTACAGCGCATCATAAAGCGGACGCAAATAAGGATCGATCTTCTGCTGCAAGTCTCCAGGTAAGAAACCAAGTCTTTCTCCTGCTTCCACTGCCGGACGAGTTAAGATCAACCGCTCATACTGGTTTGACAATAAGGCTTGAATCGCTAAAACTGCTGCTAGATAAGTCTTTCCGGTTCCGGCAGGCCCGATGCAGAACGTTAAATCATGCGATCGAACTGCCTGAATATACTGCCGTTGCCGAAACGTTTTTGCCCGAACCGCTTCACCTCGTCGTGTCCGCCCCAACACATCCTGTTGAATCGTCTCCAGTTCGCCTTCTTGATGCGTATCCAACGCATGACGCGCGGTGAGAATATCGACGCTTGAAATCGCTTGCCCTTTACTCCAAGATGCTTCTAGCGACTCAATCAACCGCTTGATCAACTCAATCTGATTCGGCGTTCCCGTAATCAACAACTCCTGCCCCCGCAACACGATCGTAGCTCCGGTTTGACGGGCAAGCGTCTTCAGATTGTCTTCCTGAATTCCCGACAGTGCGATCGCGCTTTCAGGACTCGGTAACGGCAGCGTAAATGTTTCGACCATGCAATACCAAAGAAGGGTTCTGTTTCTAGTCTAGGGTTTTCGCCTGCGATTGTCTTGGTGAAATTGTCTTGGTGAAATTGTCTAAATGAAAAAGGCATCTATTGATTAAGATGCCTTGAGGCGTTTAATTTCTCGTGGGTCGTCTTGGCGCATCTCCACGGGGGGAGGGACGACCTTGAGGACGATCGCGGGGCGGACGGTCATCGCCATTCTCTCGCTGCTGACCGCTTCCGTGAATATCTAGATTCACAGTCTGTCCCGCAGCTTTGGCAACGCCTTCGATCGCGCTCCGCATCGCCTGAACATTTCGCCCACCGCGCCCAAACACGCGCCCTTTGTCTGTCCCTTCAAATGCCAAACGCACCCACACGCGCGATCCATTGGCTAACACTTCACAATCGATCCGCAGCGCATCGGGCGTTTCTAGAAAGGGTTGAATGAGAAACCGGATCAGTCCGGCATAATCTGGAGTTGCAGGTTTCACAGGCTTAGACTGACTTAGCTTTCACTTGCTCAATCACGTTGTTCTTGAAGAGAATGTCGCGAACGGTATCGGTCGGCTGTGCGCCTTTCTTTAACCAATCGAGAATCACAGGCACATCAAGCCGGACTTCATCCGATCGCGGATTGTAAAATCCGACTTCTGCTAAGGGGCGACCGTCGCGGCGACTGGTGCTTTGAGCAACCACAATCCGATAGCTGGCTTCGCGCTTTTTACCGAAACGCTTTAATCTCAATTTGAGCATAACTAGAACCGAGGACTCCTTACTGGTAATTACAAAGTGATATGGCTCAAAATTGCCATACTTCCCAGAATAGCTATCGTAGCACAGTAGAAGCGAACAGCACGATTTATACTTTTCAAGCGCCCTGTAAATCCTTAATGCCCGATCGATGGTTTTCCTCCGCCTTTTCCCAAAAACAGCAGCAACGGCAGAGACGCGAGAAACACAACCCCAACAAATCGAAAAATGTCAGCATAAGATAAAATTGCTGCCTGCAAATTCACCAATTGATTTAATGAGGACAGGGCTTGTTGAGAAGCGGTTGCTGCATCTGATCCACGACTTTGCAATGCACCCGTGAGCGCATTTAGCCGCTCGATCGTTTGTGGATCATAAGCACTTAGATTCTCTGCTAAGGTTGCTTTGTGAAATGCTTCTCTTTGAGCCAACAGCGTCGTTAAAATCGCAATTCCAATGCTTCCTCCGAGTTGGCGCGTCAGGTTGTAAAAGCCCGATCCCGCAGAAATATCCTGCTTCGGCAATGATCCCAAGGTCGCTAAGCTCAGCGGTAAAAACATCAACACCGTCACCGCTCCCCGCCAGAGCAAGGGAATAAACAAATCATCTTGCCCGGTCTGCGGTGTGATGTTAGAAAGTTGGAACATCACCAATGTGGTTCCGATCGCTCCGATCGCAATCAAAATCCGCGCATCTACCTTGGTCGAAATCTTACCCAAAATCACCATGACGATCGCAGATGCCAACGCACCCGGAGCCAGCAACCAACCCGTTTGCGTTGCTGTAAATCGCAGTACGCTCTGAGCAAACAATGGCACAGCAAACAATGCACCGTAAAGTCCCATTCCCAAAATGCCAGAGTATAGGCTACCTGCTGCTAGCGATCGATGTCGCAACACTCGCAAATCTACGGCTGGATTTTTAGTGCTCAACTCGCGCCAAATAAATAGAATTAGCCCGAGCACTGCTGTAATCGCTAATGTGGTGATGAATTGGGAATTAAACCAATCGTCTTGCTCACCTTCTTCTAGAAAGGTCTGTAAACTCCCTACTGCAATTACTAACAAAGCAATCCCAAGCCAATCGACTCGCTGATGGATTTTTTTACCGAGCTTTCGATCGGCTGGCAAAAATACGATCGCCATCACCACCGCAGCAATGCCAACGGGTAAATTAATAAAGAAAATCCAGCGCCATCCTAAGCTATCCGTGAGGTAGCCGCCTAATGTCGGACCGATCGCTGGACCTGCAATCACGCCTACCCCAAATACCGCTTGGGCTAATCCCTGTTCTGCGGGTGGAAAGGTTTCAAACAAGATCGCTTGCGCTTTTGCCAACAATCCACCGCCAAACAATCCTTGCAAAATTCGAGCAACAACCAACATTGGCAGATTCACCGCAAAGCCACAGAGCACCGAAGCCAAGGTGAATCCTGCCATCGAAAACACAAAGTATGTTTTCTTGCCAAACACATCACCTAACCAGGCAGACAGCGGAATCAAAACCACATTAGCGATCGCATATCCCGTTACGACCCATCCCACCTCGCTCACAGTTGCACCAAGCGTAGCTTGAATGTCAGTCAGTGCCACATTGACGATGCTGGTATCAATTACTTCTAGAATGGCTCCGAGCGAAGCAGTCAAGGCGATCGCCCACTTCAAAAATCCCTGTGCTTGTGAGTCAGCGCGATCGCGTGTCATAGCCATATCAACTTCAATCAAATTCTCTAGATTAAAAGACCATTCTAGAAAAATCGCCTCTTCCTCTACATCGAAATAAAGTCCTGTTTAACCCGTTAGAAAGTACTCAGAAAGTTATGACTTTTTTCCTACTGACGAGGGGTGGATTAGTGAGAACGGCTCTGGTGAAATTCCCACTCGATTCGCTATACCGATAACAGGTCGATGTGATGGACTTCTTCTATGTTGTTCGAGAATTTATTCCCTTTTAGAATCAGGAAAACGCAGCGGCAAATTTCGGCGTTTCAGTTCTCGACGTGGAAAAGTTCTATGACTCGCCTCACTTATCAATCCTTTCGATTGTTGCTGAATCTAGAGTGGCTTTTACTCGCAACGGCAACCTTTATGGAAGTACTGCTTCCGTTTGAGGCATCTTGGGCGGTGGTTGCGCGAGTGGTAGCGATCGCGATCTTCGGATTGATGGGTTTACGGTTGCCCACCGGAACGCTGATTTCAAAGGTACTCTATACCGCTTTAGAGTTTGGTTTAATTGCAGTCGCAGCCCTTCAGGATGGCTTATCGAGTCGATCAGTCTTTCTGCTGTGCCTGGTTTTAGTCATGCGGAGTTGTTTGCTGTTTAAACAACTCGGACAGTTTATTGTTCTAAGTTTGTCGCTGTTTACTTACTCAAGCTTATTGCTTTCTAAGCCTTTTCCACCGACAAAAGGTGTAGCTGCCGCATGGGATTGGCGACTCAACAATATTCTTTTATTTACCTTAACGCTAGTCTTCGCGCTTTTATTAATCAATGCGTTGCTGTCTGAACGTCAAAGCCGCGAACAATTAGAAAGCGCTCATCAAGAACTAGAAGACACTCATCAACAATTACGGCAGTATGCGTTACGCATCGAAGACCAAGCGACCCTACAAGAGCGCAACCGTATTGCTCGCGAAATTCATGATGGATTAGGACATACTTTAGCCGCTCAAACGATTCAAATTAACAATGCGATCTTATTTTGGCAATCCGATGAAGATAAAGCCTTAACCGCAATTCAGCAGGCGAAAAAACTGGGGGCTGAAGCATTGTTAGAAGTTCGCAAATCGGTCTCGGTGCTACGATCGAATCCCCTCCAAGGTCTACCGCTCGAAGCCGCGTTGCAGAAACTTTTAGCGAACTTTCAACACACAACTGGGATAGAAGTTCGCCAAAAGTTTCAACTTTCTGCTGCACTATCGAGTGAGGTGAGTACGACGCTTTACCGCATTGTTCAAGAATCATTGACGAACATTGCGAAACACGCTCAAGCGAAGATCGTTACAGTTAAAGTATGGCAGCAGGTCGGTCTGGTTGGTTTGACGATCGAGGATGATGGCATCGGTTTTCATCCCACTCAAAACACGACAGGCTTTGGTCTTCAAGGAATGCGAGAACGGGCGATCGCGCTCGGTGGTCAGTTTAGTATCGAAAGTTCACCCGCAGCAGGCTGTCACATTTCGGTTTTTCTTCCTCTATCTCAACGTGTACTATAGCAATCCCAGGTCAGTTGTGAGAGTATAGAGAGGACTAAAACAGCGTTAAAAATGACTTTATGCTAGCT
>PSLO01000007.1:0-24406 GCA_040289665.1 Leptolyngbya sp. ERB_1_1
CTTTACTGCCGTATCGCTCAAAGCTCATCGAGTCGCACTGGTAGAACCAGTGGCTTACCCCAAAGATTCAGTTAAATGCTGACTCAAGACAGTCGAGCAACGCTCGAAGGTATTTCTGATCTTAACCGCCTGAAGCTAGAACTCAATGAGCTGCCCGCGATCGATGTAGGCGATTATATTGCCGGACTTGAACCCGAACAACAGGCACTCACCTTCCGGTTATTAAACAAAACGCAAGCAACGGATGTCTTCGAGTATTTGCCGCCCGAAGTCAGAGAAACGCTGATCGGTTCGCTGCACAATCTTCAGGTGTGTCAAATTGTTGAATCGATGCGTCCGGACGATCGAGCAGAACTGTTTGATGAGTTGCCTGCTGGAATCGTCAAGCGCTTAGTTCAACAACTCAGCCCTGAAGAACGACAAGCCACCGCGACGATTCTGGGTTACGCAGAAGGAACGGCGGGTCGTGTGATGACGACCGAGTATGTTCGACTGCGTGAAGGTTTAACCGTTGGCGAAGCGCTAAGTAAGATTCGGCTGGCTGACCGAGACAAAGAAACGGTTTACTACGCTTATGTGACGGACAATAACCGCAAACTCAAACAGGTGGTGTCTCTGCGGCAATTAGTCTTTTCGATCCCCGATGCCAAAATCGAAGACATTGGGAGTGATCGCGTAATTAAAGCCCGCACCGAAATGCAGCAAGAAGAAGTAGCGCAACTAATGAAGCGTTATGACTTACTTGCAGTTCCGGTGGTCGATCGAGAAGATCGCCTCGTTGGAATTATCACCGTTGATGATGTTGTAGACATTCTCGAACAAGAAGCGACCGAAGACATTCAAAAACTCGGTGGTGGTGGTGGTGATGAATCATCCCTTTCCACTCCCACTGAGAAACTGCGAAATCGTTTGCCTTGGTTATTGGGGATTATGGCACTCTACATCGGAGCCTCTAGCGCGATTTCGCCGTTTCAATCGACGATCGCAGCCGTCCCAGTATTAGCGGTGATTATGCCGTTGTTCTCCAACACAGGCGGAACCGTTGGAATTCAAGCTCTGACGGTGACGATTCGATCGCTGGGTATCGGAGAAGTGACTTCACAAGACACACTGAGGATTCTCAAGAAAGAACTTTTAGCCGGACTCGGAACCGCGCTGGCATTGGGACTGACGATGTTTGTGTTGTCGCCGATTTGGACGAAGCCAGAGGAACGATGGGTCGGGGTTGTTGCCGCGATCGTCATGGCATCGAATAGTTTAGTCGCAGTCACGCTCGGAACGCTGTTACCGATGGGATTGAAGCGATTGAAGCTCGATCCAGCCTTGATTAGTGGTCCTTTGGTGACAACGCTACTGGATTCGATCGGTTTTATCACCTTCCTCACGCTGATCACGATTAGCTTAAATGTGCTGAAACTTCCAACTTAATTGCAAATTAGCTCTAGGATTAGGAGTAGTTCACAGTTACTGCTCTCTTATGCTAGATCTGACGAAACTTGCTCAACAGATGCAGGGGATTAGCCAACAGTTGACCCTAGAAGCAACCGCGACGCGGCAAAGACTCGATCGAGCAACATTATTAATGGCTCAAGCACACGATCGACAAGCCGAACTGATTGAGATGCAGGAATTGTGGCGCGATCGTTTAAATTTCACCGCAGCGATCCCGATCGAACCCCTAGATACACGAATTGAGATTGATTCTGCTCCCACTGCTCATACTGTGATTGCGACCGATGGATCTCAAATTGCACCGAGCCATCATGAGATCGCTTATTGCTATTTGATCAATGTCGGTCGAATCATTCTGCATTACGGACAAAGTAAATTACCGTTGTTAGATAGCTTGCCAGAGGTGTTCTACCGTCCTGAAGATCTGTATGTTTCGCGGCAGTGGGGAATTCGGACTGAAGAATGGATGGGCTATCAGCGAACGGCGCTAGAAGTACAGATGCTTGCAGAATTAGCGCAGGCGTTAAAGGATGAGATGAGTGAGCCGACAATTTCGCTGGTGGATGGTTCGCTCATTTATTGGTTTTTGGAACAATTGCCAGCAGAGGCACGCGATCGCATTCTCACACCCATCCTTGCAGCTTGGGATCAATTGAAAGCGATCGAGGTTCCTTTGGTGGGCTATATCAGTGCATCCAGAAGCGGAGAAGCGATGAACTTCTTACGGCTTCAAAGTTGTGCTTATCTCGCTCCGGATTGTGCAACTCATTGTAGTGAAGTGGTTGACCGAGCGCCTTGTCAAGTATTAGACCCGCTTAAAGACGCGGCGATTTGGGGAATGTTGTTGCAACCGGGTCAACGCAGTCCTCTATGGCGGAGTTCGGCGCGGATTCAGGAGTTTTATGGTGATCATGCAATTCATTTTTGTTATGTGAATGTGGGCAGTGAAATCGCGCGGGTTGAGGTTCCAGCTTGGGTGGCGAGCAATCCGGTGATGTTAAACTCTGCGTTGAGTTTAGTATTGGCTCAGGTGCAGAAAGGATATGGATATCCAGTTGCGTTAGCAGAGGCGCATAATCAGGCGGTTGTGAGAGGAGGCGATCGCGCTCGGTTTTTTGCCCTGCTCGAACAACAAATGATTAAAGCAGGCTTGCGAAACGTGGGAACCTCTTACAAAGAAGCCCGGAAACGCGGCAGCATTGCATAGAATAAAGAGATCACAACGCTGTAAGAGGTTCAGATGAATACAGAACTTACGGTCAGCCAGTCTGGTTTGTCTGTATTCGCTCGTTAAAATTTGCGCTTCAAAATCAAATTACTGGAGGTTCACATGAACACAGAGTCTAAAGTCAGCCAGTCAGAACTCTATGAATCGGATTATTACCTGTGGATTCAAGACACGCTTGAAAAACTAAAACATCAAAACTATAGCCAGGTTGACTGGGAGAATCTATTGGATGAGATTGAGGATATGGCAAAAAGCGAACGTAGAAGCTTATCAAGTAATTTAGTCATTGTTTTATTGCATTTACTGAAGTGGCAATATCAACCCGACCATCGAACAGGAAGCTGGAAATCAAGCATTGTTGAACATCGTAGACGAATCGAAGAAGCGCTAGAAGATTCTCCGAGTCTCAAGCGATATTTTGCAGAAATTCTTGATAAATGTTATCGAAGTGCAGTTCAACAAGCGAGTGCTGAAACTGGATTGGCGATCGAACATTTTCCGAGTGAATGTCCTTACTCGATCGATGAAGTTTTAGAAGCTGAATTATCTAGTCTCGAATAATCTTTAAAATTCTGATTCATCAGTCAGCGTTTCAATTAACAAGTCAACCTGTTTCTGTCGCTGAGCCAAAAACGATTCACATTGACGCAAGTATTCGACCGCAGCAGAAAACTCCTCAAATACATCTGCTAATTCCAATTCTCCCGATTCAATCCGCGTCAAAATCTCCTCGACCTTCGCCACTGTCGCTTCGTAATTCCAAGACTCGGTAGAGAGACGAGACAACTTTTCAGGGTTCGCATTAGAGGCGTGATTCATCGGCAAAATCCGAGCATTGATTTCTTTATTTATAGTGTCTAATCTTCGGTCTGGGCTGATGCGTCGGATACGGCGGTCACGGTAACGCCGAGCCGTCCTTGTCCTAGCTCGATTGTTAAATTTTCACCGATCGTTACGTCAGCCTTCGATCGTACAATTCCTGCCTCAGAACGTACCACCGCATACCCGCGCTGCAAAACGGCTTTTGGGTCAAGCGTGGTTAATTTCTCCTGGAGCATTTGACAGTGCTGCGTTGCAGTTTGAAAGCGTCTTTGCGTCGATTGAATCAATCGCTGACGTAGCCAAGATACAACCTGTGCTTCCTGTTTCAAGGCACGATCGAGCTTCAGTCGAGACATTCGATCGCGCAATTGACTTAAATGATCGTGCTCCACACTCATGTATTGCAGCATCGCTAGATTGAGCGACTGTACGCGATCGAGATGAAGCTCATACAGATCTGCCAAGCACGGAACCGCTTGTTCTGCCGCTGCGGTCGGAGTATGCGCCACCACATCCGCCGCCAAATCGGAAAGCGACTCATCGCGCTGATGTCCAATTCCCGCAATCACAGGGATTGAACAATTCGCGATCGCTCTCACCACAGTTTCATCATTAAAACAGACCATATCTTCGATCGCACCGCCTCCTCGTGATAGAATTAGTACATCCGCTCTGCCATCTCGCTCGACTCGTTCGATCGCCGCCACGATCGAAGGGGGTGCTTGATCACCCTGTACCAATGCAGGCGAAAACAGCACCCGTAAACCTGGATATCGTCGCTTCAGCGTTCTTTGAATGTCTCCCCAAGCGGCAGCTTGCGGTGAAGTCACGACCGCCACGGTTCGCGGATGAGTGGGAATCGGGCGTTTGCGATCGGGATCAAACAATCCCTCGGCATCGAGACGGTCTTTGAGTTGCCGCGATCGCAACGCGCGTAAGCCTTCCCCCGCTGGAAGTGCTTGCCAGACCATGAGCTGATAGCTGCCACGATGCGGCTGTACATGAACACGACCGAGCAAAATCAACTGTTCACCCGGAGCGGGTAACGTCGTCAACTTATGCAACTGACTATTCCAGACCACACATTGGATTGCAGCCTTCGCATCGGGATCTTGCAGGGTGAAAAACAAGCCACTGCGATATCGCGTCGCACTCGACACTTCTCCGGTGAGCCAAACTTGGCGCAGTTGATCATCTTGTTCGATCAACGACTGAATGTAAGCCGTAAGACCCGCCACCGTCAGGGCGGTATCCGGAACCAACGGATTCGGCAGTTTCGAGGTCATTCTCGTTACCCTAGAAGAAATAAACAGAATTCAGACCTGTTTTGTGATTCGGATGCAGCAGAATCCTCTCCATGCTACAAAGTTTGGCAATAAGGTGTTCGTTCGATCGCGCCTCGGCTACAATTGCCGTTCGGATCGATCGCACCGTCCGTTCTGCCCCCAACTCTCTTTTTTACACAACTTTCTGAGGCGCTAATGGCAACTAAAACAACAGAAACGACTGATAAGCAAAAAGCCCTAAATCTCGTTCTCACTCAAATCGAGCGCAACTTCGGGAAAGGCAGCATCATGCGCCTGGGCGATGCCACCCGAATGAAAGTAGAAACGATTCCGACGGGAGCCTTGACGCTGGATCTGGCGCTAGGTGGTGGGTTGCCGAAGGGTCGGGTAATCGAGATTTACGGTCCTGAAAGTTCGGGTAAGACGACGCTGGCGCTTCATGCGGTTGCAGAAGTGCAAAAGAGCGGCGGGATTGCAGCGTATGTCGATGCAGAACATGCCCTCGATCCGAGTTATTCGGCTGCTTTAGGTGTAGATATTGCGAACTTGCTGATTTCGCAACCGGATACCGGAGAATCGGCGCTTGAAATCGTGGATCAATTAGTGCGATCGACCGCTGTAGATATCGTGGTTGTAGACTCTGTAGCGGCACTCGTTCCCCGTGCTGAAATCGAAGGGGAAATGGGCGATTCTCACATGGGTCTGCAAGCTCGACTGATGAGCCAAGCGCTCCGGAAGATTACGGGCAACATTGGCAAATCGGGCTGTACGGTGGTCTTTATCAACCAGTTGCGGCAGAAGATCGGCGTGACTTACGGTAGCCCAGAAACGACGACAGGCGGACAAGCGTTGAAGTATTACGCTTCAGTACGACTCGACATTCGCCGGATTCAAACGCTGAAGAAGGGAACCGAAGAGTTTGGAACTCGCGCCAAAGTGAAGGTTGCGAAGAACAAAGTCGCGCCGCCGTTCCGAATTGCAGAATTCGACATCATCTTCGGTAAAGGAATTTCGACGCTGGGATGTCTCGTTGACTTGGCAGAAGAGACAAATGTGATCGTTCGCAAGGGTGCTTGGTACAGCTACAAGGGTGAGAATATCAGCCAAGGTCGCGATAATGCGATCAAGTACATGGAAGAGCGTCCAGAACTTGCCAAAGAAGTCGAAGTTCAAGTGCGCGAGAAATTGGAAATGGGCGCACAAGTGTCAGCAAATTCAGTTGGTCAGGTGGATGAACACGACACCGACGATGAGGAAGGGTTGGACGAAGAATAGGAATTGAGCGATCGTAGGATTGGGTTTTGCGATCGCCAAATTCTCTCAATTCTCAGGTAGGCGGAATGCCTGCCTTTTTTATTGCCGGACTTCTAAAGCTAATGCAGACACGATTTAAAATTTAGTGAAACTTGTGATTGTCAAAAGCTTTCGAGACTTTAGTAGTAATGCTAAATATCGATTGCTTCAATAAAATAGAGAAGTTCGATCGCCTACAATACCAATATTCCTCGAATTCCTGTCCTTATGTCTCAAGCCTCTGATCGAGTCTATTGGACGACTGAAGATCTTAAACTTCTGCCTGAAAGCAGCAATCGCTACGAAATTATTGATGGACATTTGCTCATGACCCGCGCTCCGCATTGGAAGCACCAGAAAGCGATCGTTAAAGCTTCTAGAATTTTGGATACTTGGTCAGAAGCAAGCCAATTAGGGGAAACAGTCGCAACTCCTGGCGTGATTTTTGACAATGCAGATAACGTGATTCCTGATGTGGTTTGGATCAGCAATGAGCGACTAGCGGCGGGAGTTGATGAAGAAGGACATTTTACGATCGCGCCAGAACTCATCGTCGAGGTGCTATCGCCAGGAACGCAGAATGAACGCAGAGACCGAGAAACTAAGCTGAAACTCTATGCAGAACGCGGAGTGCAAGAGTATTGGATTCTGGATTGGCGAACTCAGCAACTAGAAGTTTACCGTCGTCAAGGTGCACTGCTAAAACTCGTTTCTACGTTATTTCCTCAAGATAGGCTCACTTCTCCACTGCTTCCCGAATTCGATTGTGTTGTTGCTGAGTTTTTTCGTTAAGTGATCGCAAATCAGAATCAGCGCACACAAATGCGCCCGTATGATCGAGCAGTATAAAGTCAGTGCGCTAAAAAACGATTGCAATTCCCATTCCAGAAGGCTTCCTCTAAAGTTGCGTCAATCAGATTTTCCAGATCAAGCTGGTCAATCTGCCAACTTTGAGCTTTGCAACAGAAATTATTCCATTGCGCTCTGCCATCCGTAATAATGCAAAGAGCGTTGGATGCAACTAATTCGGCATGACAGAGGGAATCTTAAATTATGCAGTCGGCACATTTGTTGCACTCTTTCCGATCGCGAATCCGGTCGGAGCTGTACCTGTCTTTTATAGCTTGACCGAAGCAGATAGCCGCAGCGATCGCCGACAACAAGCAAAACGAACCGCGCTGAATGTCGTTTTGATTTTGGCAGTATTTTTGGTTGCGGGGCGAGCGGTGCTTCAGTTTTTTGGAATCTCGCTAAATGTGTTACGCATTGCCGGAGGATTACTGATCGCTCATGCTGCTTGGCAGATGGTGACAAGTCAGCACCGACTGACGGATTCAGAGCATCAGGCGGGAGTGGAAAAAGAAGATGTGTCGTTTACACCGATGGCGATTCCTTTGATCGCGGGACCGGGATCGATCGGGGTAGTGATCGGTTTAGCAACGAGAATGACGCAATGGAGCGACTATCTCGGTGGTTTAGTAGGGATTGCCTTATTCGGTGGTTTGCTTTATCTTTGTCTCGCGCTGGGTGAGAAGTTGCTTTCGGTGCTCGGTCGTAATGGATTTGGGGCGCTAAATCGGGTGTTTGGATTTTTTATTTTAGCGATCGCAGTTCAGTTAATCGGGGATGGTGTGATCTCGCTGTTTCAATCCGCAGCACCGAATTTGTTTAAATAAGCGAGGTCACTGTGTTAGCTGCTTTACTCTACGGACAACAAGATTTGCGATTGGAAACAGTGGACGATCCCACGCCCGCAGCCGGAGAAGTCGTAATCGAAGTCGGAGCCGCAACCACTTGCGGAACAGATTTGAAAGTGTGGCGACGGGGTGGACACGCGAGGATGTTGAAGTTGCCAACTTTGTTTGGGCATG
This sequence comes from Leptolyngbya sp. ERB_1_1, assembly GCA_040289665.1. GTDB lineage: Bacteria > Cyanobacteriota > Cyanobacteriia > Leptolyngbyales > Leptolyngbyaceae > Leptolyngbya. Next base: position 7,953 of record PSLO01000007.1, read on the forward strand.
AAGCCGCAGGGCGAATTGTCGCGATCGATCCATCCGTCAAAAATTGGAAGGTTGGCGATCGTGTGGTGGCTAACAATTCCGCTCCTTGTATGGCTTGTTTTTTCTGCAAACGGCAAGAGTTCTCACTCTGTACCGATCTAAGTTTTAACAATGGAACCTTTGCACAGTATTTAAGAATTCCGAGCGCGATCGTTCAGCACAATCTTTTACCGATTCCAGATCATCTTTCAGACGCGACCGCAGCAATGACAGAACCGTTGGCGTGTGTTTTGCATGGTGTTGCAAGATCGAATTACAAATCAGGCGATCGCGTGGTTCTACTGGGTGATGGTGCGATCGGGTTAATGTTCGTAGCAGCAATGGCTCCAAAAACCGAATTTTACATTTTTGGCGGTAATGATGCTCGATTAAAAATTGCTGAAAAATTTGGGGCAGCGAAAACGTTTAACTATCGACAAATTTCCGATGTTTCAGGATTGGTAAAAGAACTAACGGACGGATGGGGCGCGGATATTGTGATCGAAGCGACGGGAGTTCCGGCAGTTTGGGAAACCGCTATCGCTTGTGCTCGTCCGGGCGCAACGGTCAATCTATTCGGGGGGTGTCCTCGCGATACAACAATTTCCGTCAATACCGATCAACTCCACTACAATGAACTGACGCTCAAAGGAGTGTTTCACAATACGCCGGAGTTTGTGCGATCGGCATTAAATCTTTTAGCGAGTGAAATCATTCCGTTTGAGTTACTGATCAGCGATTGCCAACCGCTGCAAAACCTAGAACAAGTCTTTCAGGACATGAAACAGCGCAAAGTGATCAAGGTTGCAATTGAGCCGAATAGACGGTGAATGATAAGCCTGTCTTCTTTGGAGTAGCACAATGCAAAAGATTGGCTTGATCGTGGGTGGACTAATGCTGATGGCAACGCCCGTACACGCGATCCCCGGACAAACGATCGACGAAGTTGCTGCTTGGATGCAGTCGAATTCGACCATTCGCCCTAGTCAGAATGAAAAGTTTTTAGTACGACGGGCGAATACATCGGCACAACAGCTTACATTTAATGCGTCGTTGATGCCGCCTGGAAAATTGACTCGATTTGCCCTTGGAGGACGTATCATTCGCAGTGAAACGCTATCGCTGTTTGATATGCGAAACGGAGTGACGCTGAATCGACTACGGGAATCGGTGCGATCGATCTACGGATTCGATATTGCACAGGATTTTGCTCAAAGTGCGATCGTTCAAACCTACCCGACTGCGGCAAGAGTGCAAGAAGCGGTGACAACGCAAAATGCTCAAATCGCCGCACAGCAAGGAGAATTGCGACGAGGAGAGCGCTTTGCCTACTGGCTTGAGGTTGCTCAAGCTGACAATGGCAGAGCTTACTCAGGACAATTGACGGTGTTTTTACTGGATGATTTGGAAAAAATGCGATCGGAGTTAGCAAATCGATGAATTGGCGGCACTTCATTCCGTTTTTTGACACAACTGCAATGAATTGGGCAGTGACTCCCCGATTGTTGCGCTGGCTGACGTTTGTGTGGTTGTTTGTCGGATTGGCGGTGATGTTTAGTGCGTCGTATCCCGTGGGAGACGCGATCGGGGATGGCTTGTACTACTTCAAGCGGCAACTGATCGCGATCGCGCTGGGGATGATTCTGTTTAATCTTCTGATTCATGCTCCGTTGCGCTATGTCCAGGGCATCTCAAGTTTTGGATTTATCGCACTGCTGGGCGGAATTTTGCTGACGACGTTGATCGGGCGAGAAGTAAACGGGGGTCAGCGTTGGTTTGAGGCAGGACCGTTTTTGATTCAGCCTTCGGAGTTGATTAAGCCATTTTTGGTGTTGCAGAGTGCCCGAATCTTTGGACAGTGGGAGCGGCTAACTTGGCGGGTGCGCTTGACTTGGATTAGTCTATTTGGCTTGATGCTAGTGGGAATCTTGCTTCAGCCGAATTTGAGTACGACGGCGCTTTGTGGCATGACGTTGTGGTTGGTCGCACTGGCGGCAGGGTTGCCCTATATCTACTTGGGTGGAACAGCAGTAGCGGGTTTGGTTTTAGCAACGTTGAGTATCAGTATTCGCGAATATCAGCGGCGGCGGGTCATGTCGTTTCTGAATCCGTGGGCTGATCCGCTTCAGGATGGTTATCAGCTAATTCAGAGCTTATTAGCGATCGGTTCTGGCGGGTTTACCGGAGCGGGATTTGGTTTATCGCAACAAAAGCTGTTTTATTTGCCGATTCAGTACACCGATTTTATTTTTGCCGTGTTTGCTGAGGAGTTCGGTTTAATCGGCTGTCTGTTGTTTATGGTGATGTTGATTGCATATGCAACTTTGGCGCTGATTGTGGCGCGTCAGGCAAAGAATGCGATTCATCGGCTAGTCGCGATCGGGGTGATGGTGATCATGGTCGGTCAGTCGCTGCTCAATATCGGCGTTGCAACGGGAGCATTGCCGACGACAGGATTACCGCTACCGTTGTTTAGCTATGGCGGAAGTTCGATGATTTCGAGTTTGGTGTGTGCGGCGTTGTTGATTCGAGTGGCAAGAGAGAGTAGTGAAGCGAGTGTGATGTCGATCGAGCAACCCAAGATCGTTTCGTTTGCAGAAGCGCGAACCCGACGAATCAAGCCCAGACCGTCCCGCTAACTCGTAGAATATGATAAGCGCTTCAAATCGCTTAATATTCTAGGTTTGCCTTATGTTCGAGACGCTTCAAACCCAACTTTATGAACTGTCGCAGTTTGCCGATCGCTTAGTTTCGACGCAACTGGCGCACCTAACGCCTGTAAGTATTGGTGTGATTTTTGCGGCGGGACTGCTGACGAGTTTAACGCCCTGCACGTTATCGATGTTGCCGATTACGATCGGATACATTGGCGGCTATGAGGCGAAATCTCGCTGGCAGGCGGCAGCTCAATCGACTTGGTTTTCGCTGGGGTTGGCGACGACGTTGGCGGGCTTGGGAATTGGGGCGACGCTGCTGGGAAAAGTTTATGGACAGGTTGGAGTTGGATTGCCGATTGTCGTTAGCATTGTCGCGATTTTGATGGGGCTGAATTTATTGGAGGCGTTACCGTTTGCGATGCCGTCGAGCGGGGGAACGGAATGGATTTCTAAAGAACTGCCTGCGGGAGTGCGATCGTATCTGTTAGGTGTAACGTTCGGATTAGTCGCTTCGCCTTGTAGTACGCCAGTTTTGGCAACGATCTTGACTTGGATTGCAACGACAAAAGATCCAATTCTTGGTGGTTCACTCTTGTTATGTTATACCGCTGGTTATGTTGCACCACTGATATTAGCAGGAACGTTTACAGCAGCGATTAAGAAACTATTAGAGTTGCGACGTTGGTCGGGTTGGATTACGCCTGTCAGTGGTGCTTTATTGGTTGGATTTGGTGTGTTTTCGTTAATGTCGCGATTTGCGTTTTAGATTATGACTTTTACAGAATTAGTGAGCGTTCCAAAACGATATTTTAGAAAAGAATTACTTCCGGTTTTGGCAGATTTGAAACTTGCGATCGTTCTTCTACTCGCGATCGCGGTCTTTAGTATTGCTGGAACTGTGATCGAACAAGGTCAATCGATCGCATATTACCAAGCGAATTATCCTGAACATCCTGCGCTCTTCGGATTTCTAACTTGGAAAGTGCTATTAACCGCAGGATTCGACCATGTGTATCGGACTTGGTGGTATTTATCGTTGCTGATTTTGTTTGGTGCAAGTTTAACGGCTTGTACATTTACACGCCAATTACCTGCATTGCGTTGGTTCTCACGCACTTGGAATTTCTATAGTCAACCGCGCCAATTTCGTAAGTTCGCCCTGAGCGCAGAATTTCCTCAAGGCAATTTAGATCAACTTTCAACCCTGCTCGAACAACGGAACTATAAGCTGTTTCGAGAAGGCGAAAGGCTTTATGCACACAAGGGACTGATCGGACGAATTGGCCCGATCGTCGTTCATGCCGCAATGTTGCTGGTTTTAGTTGGAGGTGTTATCGGAGCGACGACAGGCTTTATTGCTCAAGAAATGGTTCCAAGCGGCGGCACGTTCAAGATTGATAACGTCGTCGATGCTGGAATTTGGTCGGCTCCACAGATTCCTAAAGATTGGTCGGTGAAAGTGAATCGGTTTTGGATTGACTACTTACCGACTGGAGAGATTGATCAGTTCTATTCGGATCTCTCTGTATTAGACAAAGATGGCAAGGAAATCGATCGTAAAACCATCCACGTTAACGAACCGCTAAAGCATAAGGGCGTTACCCTTTATCAAGCAGATTGGTCGATCGCTGCAATTCAAGTCCGGCTCAATAACAGTCCAGTTCTCCAGTCGCCAATGGCAAAGCTGAACACCGTAGGCGGTCGAATTTGGGGCACTTGGCTGCCACTAAAACCGGATATGAGCGATGGTGTTTCCCTTGTTGCTAAGGATTTACAAGGCTTGCTGCTGATTTATGACATGGATGGAAAGCTCATTGCAACCGTTCGCAAAGGAATGGCAGTTGAGGTTAAGGGGGTGCGATTGTCGATCGTTGATCTCATTGGCAGCACCGGACTCCAAATCAAAGCTGATCCGGGAATTCCCATTGTTTACCTCGGCTTTGGTTTGCTGATGTTGGGTGTGGTCATGAGCTACGTCTCACACTCTCAGATTTGGGGCTTAGAGAAAGATGGCGCGATTTATATTGGAGGAAGAACCAACCGCGCTCAAGTCACGTTTGAGCGGGAATTTCTGGGCATTCTAGACGCGATCGACCACGATCAGTCTGAATCCACTCCAACTAGCCAACTTGCACAAACGTAAGGAGTACGCCATCGTGAGCGAAAACAATTCTCGCCTCGATCGTATTGAAGCTGCGATCAATAATCAATTTGCTCTAAACGCTGAACTCAGAACCTCAGTTGAAATTCTCAACAGTGCGGTTGAAACTCAACGTCGAGAAACAACGGAATTGAGATCAGCAGTTGAATCACTACTACAAATCGCGCAAATTCATCAGCGAGATGCCGAGCTTTTAACTTCCGAATCTCGTCGCCATCGCAGTGAAGGACACGGAGCGTAAATGCCGTACCGTGTTGCTTTGCTGATCACGATCGTTCTTATCGTTCCGATCGGTTATTTTGTGCGATTCTCCCCGATCTTCCCAGACTGGTTTAGCGATGTGTTCGGTAGCATTGCTTATCAGGTTTTCTTTATTGCTCTAGTGCAATTTTGCTTTCCGAAATGGTCGATCGCGAAAACTGCGATCGGTGTTTTTCTCTTTTCTTGTGCAATCGAATTTCTGCAACTCTGGCAACCTCCCTTTCTCCAAGCCATCCGCGCCACGCTCCCCGGACGATTAATTCTCGGAAATACATTTTCGTGGTCAGACTTTCCGCCTTATGCGATTGGAAGCGCTGCGGGTTGGCTTTGGATGCGAATTTTGCGGCGATTTAAGCCGTCTTCGTATGCGTAACCTCGACAACGGTATGAACATTGCCGCGAGGAGTGTAATCGGCTTTGATCGTGATTTCTAGCGGATCACAAGCTTCTACAATGTCATCGAGAATTTGATTTGCGGCTTCTTCGTGAGAGATATAGCGATCGCGGTAGCTATTGATGTACAGCTTGATCGCTTTGAGTTCCACCACGCGCTGATTCGGCACATAGTTCACATAGATTGTGCCGAAATCTGGGTAGCCCGAAAACGGACATTTGCAGGTAAATTCTGGCAGTGTAATCGAGATTGTATAGCGTCGTCCCGGTCGGGGATTTGGAAACGTAATTAACTTACCTTCTTCGATCAGGCGTTCCCCGTACTTCACTTCCGGGCGTTCTTGCGCTTGTGTCATGTTGAATTGAGAGAAAATAACCTGATCGATCTTAGCAATGGAATTTACACGGCGATCGCGATTCGCTACAAGCATTCTGTAACAATTCGCTCGGCAATCTCCGAGATTGATCCCCAAATAAAGATTTTTCTGAAAAAATCTTGACTAAAACTGTGTTGATTGCTTCAATTGCAGCTATTCTGTGGGCATCACAGATTCGCTTCGATTAGATTACTTTACGGCTATGAATCCCATGACGCAGAAAACGCCTCCTCGATCGGTTAATTTGCTCCCTCAAGCACCTTCGATAGGGTATTCTCCTTCTGTCCCAATCTCGGTGTATCGCGAAGTCGTTGCCGAACTTCAAGCAACGAAGACCGCAATGGAGACAATGAAAACCCAAAATCAGCAGTTGGCACAGCAAAATGAGCAATTGCGTCAGGAAATTGAAAAAGTCGTGCAGTCAGCACTTCAGCTTCGTAAATTCTCCAATGTTGTTCCACCGATCCAGTCTGCTCCCCCTGCACCCCCTCGTCTCGACCTGTCACTCGAAACTGAACCTGTTTCGTTTCAAATTGGCGCGATGCCGTCTCGGATGCCTGTAGAGCCGAAAGACGAACCGCTCCCACCCCATCTTGAACTCAAACCGATCAACGACAAACTGATCATCGAGCAAGACAGCCAACCCCGTCGCAAAGTCAAACTTGAAAAAGAGTCATATATTGAGCTAAACGGTTGGATGCTCGCTGTTGTGATCGGGTTAATTGTGGTCAGTGCGTTTGGTGCAGGCTTCCTACTCGTGCGTCCCTTGCTCACCCCTTCAGCTAAGTAATTTTTTGATTCGTAATGCAGAGTAATCTCGAAATTACGAATTGCAACTAAGCAATTCCGAATTTCAATTGCTCATGCGAAACTCGGAGACAGAACGATGATCGGGCAGACCTAATGAACGATCGTATCGATCGTTACAAAATTTCTTTTGTGAACAATGATAGATAGTGTCATGCCCGAACTTAGAGATTAGGATTAAGGAGTGTAAGCGCTTGAAAAAGGTTGAAGCGATTGTTCGCCCATTTAAACTTGATGAAGTCAAAATTGCATTAGTCAATGCTGGAATTGTGGGGATGACGGTTTCTGAAGTCCGAGGCTTTGGACGGCAGAAAGGTCAAACCGAGCGCTACCGGGGATCTGAATACACGGTAGAGTTTCTCCAAAAACTCAAAATCGAAATCGTGGTCGAAGATGACCAGGTTGATATGGTGGTTGACAAAATCATTGTGGCAGCCAGAACTGGAGAGATCGGAGACGGTAAGATCTTCATTACTCCTGTTGATCAGGTTGTTCGGATTCGCACAGGTGAGAAAAACTTTGAAGCGGTTTAACGACAACAATCTTTGAGTTGATTCTAAACAAAAGAGGCAACGCTAAATGGGCTGCCTCTTTTGTTTATGGAACAGGCTTTAATCGCGTCAGTTTTAGTTTGAACGGTCCGCCTGCGGTTTCTCCAAACGCTTTTACCCGCACAATGTAGTTTCCAGACCGCGCAATCCGCGTAAATAAGAGCGAATTTGTCGTTCCATCTGGACCATCATCATTCTCGGCAACCGTTGCCCCTTGCGTCGTCATCAATGTCACGATCGTATCGAAGTTATCCGATGACAAATCGATCGAGACTTGATCGCCCGCCTGCAATTGCACGATGTAATCCCGCGCAAAATTGCCCTGCCCGGTGGGAATATCTGAATCGGATAAACGATCGTTGACTTCTTTTCCCGGTGTTAGCGGAATCGGCGCATAGTTTCGATTCGGCGTTTGTGCCATTGCAGTCGTTGAAATCACGATCGGAACCGCGCAAAGCCAAGACATCCATCGTTTCATGTTCACTTCTCACTTTCTATTGCGCTCGGTCTAAAACCTGCTCTAACGCAGCTAAATCCACATCCCCCGAAAACACCTGACCATTCATCGCAAAGAAGGGTGTGCCATTGATGCCTAGCTTGTCTGCAAGTTGCACATCCTGAAGGATTGCGCTTTCCGCTGCTTTGGAATTGCGATCGCGATCAAAGCGTGCCACATCCAGCTTGAGGCTTTTCGCCAAACTGGAATACAGCGGCTCACCTAACTGCTTCTGCTGCTCAAATAGAGCATCATGAAACTCCCAGAATTTTCCTTGCTGTCCGGCTGCCCAAGCTGCTTTTGCTGCCGGAAGCGCTTGAGCATGAATGGTCGTTAACGGTAAATGCTTATAAACCAGTGTGACGCGATCGCGGTGCTTTGTCACAAACTGACGGATTGTTCCCGCTGCGGCTTGGCAATAAGGACACTGAAAATCAGAAAACTCGACCAAAACAGTCTTTCCAGTTCCCTTAGTAGGTGACTGCCCGATCACTGCTTTTGGATTTCGTTGTAGCTCTTGAATAAAAGATTGCTGTGCTTTGCGTTGCGTTTCTTGTTGAGCGCGTTGATATGCCTGCACTGAGTCCAGAATCGCCTCTGGATTTTTCCGAATCACTTGTAAAACTTGCGCTTCAAAATTTGGATCAATTTTAGGATCTGCCTTCACTGGAGAAGAACAGCTAAATAAAATTAGGCTTATCAATAACAAGCCTACGAGTTGTTTTAACCTTCTCATTGCGTTCTTGCTTTAAAATCTGCCCTCGCACTATAGCTTATGTTAGCGATCGCAAAGCAGGTTGAACGTAGGATATTGAAATCGACAAAATTAGGGTGACGGAGATGCTGACGGTGAGGGAGAAGTTGAAGGTGAAGAAGATACCGAAGGGGAGGGAGATGCTGACGGTGAGGGAGATGCTGACCGTGAGGGAGACGCGGACTCAGGCAATCTAACCGTCAGCGGAATTCCATTGCTGGTCGATCGTGCGGTTGTATCAAGTTGGCGAGGGTTCGTTTTCGCTTGAAGTTGTGCTTCGGATAGATTGCGCTCGTAGTCTGTGAGCGATCGACGAACACGCGGTAATTGTGCGGCTGGCTTGAGAATGTCGATCGCTAATCTCCACCGCTCAATTACTAAATTCCAATCGTCTTTTGATTGTGCCGATCGTGCTAAATTTCCCGCACTCACTGCTTTATCTTCTGCTTGAGTTAACAAAGTGCTTAAATCGTCATCAGAAAGCAATCGACCTGGTTTTGCAACTACTGTATGTGGAACTTTGATTTCAGACTTCGGTGCGATTCGCTCAGCAGGCAACCCCGAAACATAGCCTTTTTTCTCGTAGGGAGTGGGATCAACGGGGCGGGGTGAAGCATATTGCATAATGCGAGTCGGAAGCGGCTCACAGCCAACTAGCAATAGCAATATTAGAGAAGTCGCGATCGAGAATCCTCTGAGTAAACAGCAGCCTCTTACCATACAACCTGGAACAAAATCGACCTAGTTAGAATGCCTCGATTTCAGTTTTCGATCACACAAGAGCGTTAAAATTTCTTAAGAAAGTCGCGAAATGTGAGATGTCGGAATGCGTGTTGCGATCGTTGGGGCGGGATTGGCAGGATTAGCTGCTGCTGTGGAATTAGTTGATGCGGGTCACGAAGTCGAAATTTTTGAAGCGCGATCGTTTGTGGGCGGAAAGGTCGGCAGTTGGATCGATTCCGATGGCAACCACATCGAAATGGGCTTGCACGTGTTCTTCAACAACTACGCGAATCTGTTCGCCCTGATGAAAAAAGTGGGCGTTTACGATGAACTATTGGCAAAAGAACACGTTCATACCTTTGTCAATCGAGGCGGAGAGTTGGGCAAGCTCGATTTTCGCTTCCTGCTCGGTGCGCCGTTTCATGGACTCAAAGCGTTTTTCACCACCGAACAGTTAACGCTTCAGGATAAGTTGCAGAATGCGATCGCGCTAGGTACAAGTCCGATCGTTCCGGGCTTAGTCAATTTCGATGTTGCAATGAAAATGATTCGGGCACTCGATGATGTCAGCTTTGCTAACTGGTTTCGCAGTCATGGCGGATCGCAAAATAGTCTAAAGAAGATGTGGGACCCGATCGCTCTAGCGTTAGGATTCATCGATACTGAAAACATTTCTGCTCGCTGTATGTTAACCATCTTTATGATGTTTGCGGCGAAGACAGAAGCATCAAGATTGAATATGCTGTCGGGATCACCTGCAGAATATTTGCATAAACCGATCGTCGAATATCTCGAAGTAAGAGGCGCAAAGATTCACACTCGTAGACAAACACGCCGGATTTTGTTTGAAGGCGAAGGACAGAACGCGAAAGTTACCGGATTGCTGATTGCGAATGGTGACACCGAAGAGATTATCACTGCCGATGCTTATCTTGCTGCTTGTGATGTCCCTGGAATTCAGCGCCTCTTGCCGCAAGAATGGCGGAGTATCAAGGAATTTGACAACATCTACAAGCTAGAAGCGGTTCCAGTTGCGACGGTACAAATGCGGTTTGATGGCTGGGTGACCGAGATGAACGATCCCGAAGCGCGGCATCAAGTTGAGCGATCGGCAGGATTGGACAACCTGCTGTATAGTTCTGATGCGGACTTCTCTTGTTTTGCGGATCTGGCGCTCACCAGTCCCAAAGACTATTACCGCGAGGGACAAGGTTCATTAATGCAGGTCGTTCTCACACCGGGCGATCCCTTTGTGCCGATGAGTAACGAAGATATTGCGAAACACGCCCTAAAACAGATCCATGACCTCTTCCCCTCGTCGCGGGAATTGAACATGACTTGGTATAACGTCGTAAAACTGGCTCAATCGCTTTACCGTGAAGAACCGGGTAAAGATCCGTACCGCCCTTCACAGAAAACGCCGATCGCGAATTTCTTCTTAGCAGGAAGTTATACTCAGCAAGACTACATTGACAGCATGGAAGGTGCGACCATTTCAGGAAAACAAGCGGCTCAGAAGATTCTTGAACCAACGGGATATAAAGTTAGGGGAGTTGGACTTTTCAAGTACTAAATCGCTGGAGATCTTTCAAGCTTAGTGAATGAATTCGCCCTAAAAAGGCGAATTCACCTTATCTAAGCAATAAGAAACTTAATACGTAGAATCGATTTTTTTTATGAAGTTGTAGTGAGCAAAACAAAATTAATGACGTAAAAAGAGGGATGATCAAATTGGATTTCTGACAATTCGAGCGTAAAGACAACATTGCTTCTGAATCATCTCTACCAGAGACCGATCGCATAAAGCGTCATAGGCAGCAGTTTCTTTAGAACGATCGCAGTTAGAATCCAGTTTTGCTCTTCGTTTCGGATATTCCCATGACCATTTACGTTGGAAATCTTTCTTACCAAGCGACTGTAGACGACCTGAAATCGGTGTTTGCCGAATATGGCACGGTGAAGCGCGTTGTGCTTCCCACCGATCGAGAAACAGGACGGATGCGGGGCTTTGCTTTCGTTGAGATGGAACAAGATGCCCAGGAAGAAGCCGCAATCACCGAATTAGACGGAGCGGAATGGATGGGGCGGCAGCTTCGAGTCAATAAAGCGAAACCGAAGGGAGAGTAAACAAAAAGCATGAATACAAGGTCGAGAGCAAGCCTCTGATTCAATTATGCTCTAGCCTGTGTTGGTCAAACATTACAATTTAAATATGATAAAAGCTTTCTCTGTTTAGGTTCAGAGAAAGCTTTTGTTGTTAGCTTAGAGCTAATCGATCGCGCTGAATTAACTACGCTGCACGACGAGTCAACAAGCCCCACAAGAAGATTGCAACGATTGCACCCAAAACAGCGATCAAAATACCACCAAAGCTCAAGGAAGCGGCGGTCAAATTCAGTGCCCCTGTCGTCAAGAAGGTATAGAGGCTGCCACCCACAAATGCACCGATGATGCCCAAAATAATTGTTCCAAGAATGCCGCCACCTTGGTCGCCGGGGTAAATTGCTTTCGCGATCGCACCTGCAATCAGACCTAAGATAATCCAAGCGATAAGATTCATAATCAATTTCTCCTAAAGTTTTTAGCTCATAATTAGAGAATATCAAGTTGTTTCGTAGTTACCCATCTGTCCGAAGTGATAATCAAAAAAATCTCAAGGAAGACTTGCTTTTAAGAATGGGTTAAATCGATTGAAATCTGCTGAATTCAACTTAGCTTTAAGCCAGAAGTTTTAATGTTTGTGCAGCTTCTTCGATCAACTCACAGGCTGCTTTTACGACGGTTTCAGGCGCAACTTGTGCTAAGCAGTGATGATGTCCTTCTGGACAGATGCTTTTGTAGCAATACTTACAAGGCACATCTTGGAACAGCAAGCGATGGGGAACTTGCCACGGTGTATGTTGAGGATTGGTCAAGGCGTACAAATCGACAACCGGAGTTCCCACGGCAGCAGCAAGATGAGCAGGAGCGGTGTTATTTGAGATCACAACAGGCGCGAGTTCGATCAATGCCGTTAATTCACCCAGGCTCAACTGACAAACGAGTGAATGAGCAGTCGCCTGCATTCTTGCCTGAATCTGGGCGACGATATCGAGTTCGAGTGTAGTTCCGGTAAAAACAACCGCGTAATTATGCTCTAGGATTAATTGATCGGCAACGATCGCGAATTGTTCGATCGAGTATCTTCGCGAAGGAGCCGTTGCTCCAGTGTGCATCACAACCCATCGCTTTGGAAGATTGAGCGAGGCAAGTAGCCCAGAGACACGATCGCGGTCTTTCTGTTCTACCCGAATCGACAGTCGCTGATTTTCCGTCGTTGCGCCAATTTGAGCAACGAGATCGAGTTGCCGTTGGACTTCGTGACGAATACCGCGATCGGGTTCCGGATCTTTGATCCAATCAGTGAGCAGTTGGTAAGGATTCTCGTGGCAGTGGGCTAATCTTAGTGAAATTTCTGCCATGTAACACAAGAAGGCGGAAGGTAAAGGATTTTGACTATATACGGTGAAAATAATGGCTCCGTCGAACTGTTGTTGTCGGAGCAGGTCGATCATGTCGTATTCGGGACGGGGCGTTTCCCGGGGGGCGGTTGCTTTGAGCCAGGGAGAATCGTACACGATCGTTTGGTCTAACTCTGGAATGAATGGCGCGATCGCGGCTCCAGCAGAAGAAGTGAGCAGCGTTAATCGTCGATCGGGGATTGTCGTTTTGAGCGCCCGAAAAGCGGGAGTGGTCATCAAAACATCACCGATCGTGTCAAGACGAATGCAAAGTAAATTTTTAGCTTGGTTCCAAGACATAGTTAAACGTTGATTTAAGTTCTTCCAGCGTACAGCGGGCTGTGCCTGTTTTTTGCACCACGATCGCCGCTGCTGCTGCTGCGAGTTCCGCTGCGATCGTGGGTTCATCTGTGATCGTGAGCGCGATCGCAAAGGTAGCCGTGAAGGTATCACCTGCGCCAATCGTTTGAGTCGGACAAGCGGGATTTGCACGAATTTGATAGAGTGGGCGATCGCGTTGAAGCAGGATTACACCTTCTCGATCGAGTGTTACCGCTACTATTCTCGCTCCTGTTTTCTCTAAAATCTGCTCTACATTATCCTTTATATGCTGCACTCTGGATAAATTCAGATTTTCGATTTGATTTAATAGATTTAATGTCTGTTGATAATTTGGTTTGACTGCGGTTACATCCAAAAATCGATACTTTAGTAAATTTTTTGCATCAACAATCAGTATTTTAGAACTATGTTGCTGAAGTTGATTGATTGTATCGGTGATGCGATCGGTTAAGATTCCATATCCATAATCCGAAATGATTACAGCGTCATAATCATTCCATTGTGTTTTTAACTTAGTAATCAGTTTATTTTCTAATTCTATAGCTAATGATTCCGTACTTCCTTGATCGAACCGGAGTAATAAGCGATCGCCATCCATGACGCGCTGTTTTGTTAGTGTTGTCCGATCGCTTGCTTTCACGATCCCCTCAATGGGTTGTAAAACTTGCTGAAGTCGCATTCCCTCCCAATCATCGCCAATCACCGAAAGCAAGGTAACATCCGCGCCCAAGCTCTGTAGATTTACCGCAGTATTCGCGGCTCCTCCGGGTTGATCGATCGTATGAGAAAGCGTTACGACTGGAACGGGAGTTTCTTGACATAAGCGAGTTGCATCGCCGTGAAGATAGCGATCGAGCATCGCTTCCCCAATCACTAAAATGCGCGATCGAGAAAACTGCTCCAGCACCGAAAGAAAGTCACTCATGCTTGAATCCGTGACGACAAGACTATCAATACGAATTTGGTAGATAAAAATAAACGTTCTTCAGATAGATTTGGAATCGGAATTTTGAGCTTTTCTCACAATCTCGATCGCAATCTTTCCGCCAAAATCTGGAATTGGAGCCGCAGGTTTTGTGAGCTTCACTTGTACTTGAGTAACTTGATCAAATTGCAGGATTGATTCTGCGATCGTCGTTGCTAATTTTTCTAGCAGACTAAATCGTGAGGTTTTGATTAATTTTTGAGTTACTTCAATCACATCGCAATAGTTCAAAGTATCGGATAAGCGATCGCTTTGTCCTGCTGTTGCCAGATCAAGCCAGAGTGTTAAATCCACCTCAAACCATTGACCTAAAACTTGTTCTTCTGGCAGTGCGCCTGTATAACCATAACCGCGAATCTGAGTTAAATGTATGCAGTCCATTAGGGTTTGAAATTGTAACCTTTGCGAATGTAGTAGTTTTTGATCCAAACTCCGAAGCGTTTAATCGGAACAGTGACGGGTTCGGAAGTGCGATCGAATTTTGAGAGTACCATCAATTCAGCAGGATACCAATCATCTGAAAGAATCACCGCATCTTTTCCCTGTAGCGGTTTCGGATCGCGATACCAAAAGTCAAATTGATCAAGGCGATCGCTAACTGCAATCACGTCTCGATTGTTTAGCTGATAGGCTAAAGCTGAGGCAGAGCGGTAATCTGATGTCACGAGCAAAGGATTGTTCAGTGCTTGAGATTCAGATTGTACGATCGCGGCAACTTCTTTCCAACCAAACAGCATTCGAGAATCTGGATCAATGTCTTGGCTAATTAATGCAGATAGCGGTAATACCGTGTAATGAATGACCAGTAAGGTCGCGATGATTGCTCCATAGATTGCATGAGAATTTAGTTTTTTCAGCGCAAACGGTAATAAAGGAAACAGCAGCAAGTAAGCTGTAATATTCCAGTAATACAACGCAGCAGAGATTAACGAAATGACTGTAAGTAAGACCGAAGAAATCGCAAAAGTCCAAAACGCAACGATTGGATAAATAGAATGGAATGGTAAACGAGTTTTGAGTAAACGATAAAAACCAATCCAACAGAAAGGGGAAATTACAAAGAATGAAACTAAAGTGAATCCGAGAAATGAACCGAATTTAATACCGGGATTAACGGGATGAACACTTCGATCGACATAATATCGAAACGATTGAAAATCATTAGAAACGTTCCAGATCAAAATTGGAATCAGTGCAGTCAGCACGATCGCAATTCCAAAATAAAGCCGTCGATCGCGAAATAGAGGACGCAATCTAGCATCAGTCATCAACGTTGCAAAAAAGCCGAGCGCTACGAAAACGGCATTGTATTTTGAGAGCAGCGCGAATGAAAGCGCGATCGCACTTCCATATAATCGCCAAGTTTCTCCGTATCCATCGGCTAAATAGCGATCAAGAAATCGAATAAATAAATACGCAGAGATTAACGAAAACGCAATTAATAAATGATCATGCCAAGCAAGCCCCAGAAATACAAAATATAGAGGTGATGCCAACACGAACAACACCACAGTCCGCACATCCAAATCCCTGTGAAGATAGCGTACAATGAGATAGTAAGTGTAAAAAAATGCAATATTGCTAAATAAATTTGGCAACCTGAGCACAAACGTCGATCGTCCAAAAATCGCTGTAAAAATCCCCTGTATCCAAGCCTGCAGGGGCGGATGATCATAATAAGACCAATCTAAATGCTGTCCCCAAAGCCAATAGTAAGCTTCATCCGAGTTGGGGAATGCTGCAAACCAGAAGACAAGTCGCAGCAGTAAGAATGTGAGAAAGAAAAAAATCATTAGAGAGCGGGTGGAGCATACGCGCACAGGTCTTCATGATTATGGACTATACTACCGTTCGGTTTGAGCCTGCACCTCATCGCAGAATTGCAAATCATAGAGTTAAGTAAGGGGGTGAAAGATGCAGCCAGTTGACTACACAACGCTAATGGCGATTTGTGCAGAACTGCGATCGCAGTGGCTTCCTGCCAGATTTGAGCAGGCATATCAGCGCGATCGATATACCGTATTGCTGGCGCTGCGGACGTTAAAGAAGCGCGGCTGGCTAACGCTTTCGTGGCATCCACAAGCCGCACGAATTCATTTGAGCGATCCGCCGCCCCGTGATCCAGATACATTCACTTTTAGTCAGCAGTTGCGGCATCAGCTAGGTGGACTCGCGCTCGTTGCGATCGAGCCTGTTTCGCCTTGGGAAAGAGCGATCGATCTACAGTTCGCCAATCGTCCGGGGGAGCCTGCTTTGTGGCATCTCTATATCGAGGTGATGGGTCAATACAGCAATGCGATTTTGGTGAATCAAGACAATGCGATCGTCACCGCAGCCCATCAAGTTAGTGCAAATCAGTCAAGTGTGCGCCCGATTCAAACAGGTCAACCGTATGAACTTCCTCCTGCTCGACTCGATCCGGCTCCGAG